>NZ_CABWIC010000010.1:0-984 GCF_902501455.1 Collinsella intestinalis | reverse complement strand
GGGTAGTTTGACTGGGGCGGTCGCCTCCTAAAGGGTAACGGAGGCGCGCGAAGGTCCGCTCGGGACGGTCGGCAACCGTCCTCTTGAGTGCAAGAGCATAAGCGGGCTTGACTGCGAGGCCTACAAGCCGAGCAGGTGCGAAAGCAGGCTCTAGTGATCCGGCGGCCCCGCGTGGGTGGGCCGTCGCTCAACGGATAAAAGGTACTCCGGGGATAACAGGCTGATCTTGCCCAAGAGTCCACATCGACGGCAAGGTTTGGCACCTCGATGTCGGCTCATCGCATCCTGGGGCTGGAGCAGGTCCCAAGGGTACGGCTGTTCGCCGTTTAAAGCGGTACGCGAGCTGGGTTCAGAACGTCGTGAGACAGTTCGGTCCCTATCCTCCGCGGGCGCAGGAGAATCGAGGGAGGCTGCCCCTAGTACGAGAGGACCGGGGTGGACGCACCTCTGGTGAACCGGTTGTCGACCAACGGCACGGCCGGGTAGCCACGTGCGGCGCGGATAACCGCTGAAGGCATCTAAGCGGGAAGCCGTTCCCGAGATCAGTTCTCCTTTCGGTAAGGGCCCAGGTAGACTACCTGGTCGATAGGCCGCAGGTGCAAGCACGGCGACGTGCTCAGCCGAGCGGTACTAATAGCCCGAGCTCTTACCCGCATCCGACCGGCGGGACGCCATACTTAACGTATCGAGGTGTCGCGTCGTCAGAAGGTCAGGTCGACACGGTCCCGTCTGGAAGTCGCTGTGCGGCCCTCAGGGCACGTGAGGATCCCGGGTGGGAGGTATGAAAGCCGCCCACCGGTCAGCGGCCATTGCGTGCGGGGCACGCCCGGTCCCATTCCGAACCCGGAAGCTAAGCCGCACCGCGCCGATGGTACTGCGGGGTCAGCCCGTGGGAGAGCAGGGCGCCGCTGACCGGTGGACGGCTTTCGCGCTTTCCCGGCGCGGGAGCGCAAGGGGGTCCCCTCGGGGGCCCTCTTTTGCTAT
>NZ_CABWIC010000009.1:0-1071 GCF_902501455.1 Collinsella intestinalis | reverse complement strand
CCCCCCCACACCTAGCGTCCATCGTTTACGGCTGGGACTACCAGGGTATCTAATCCTGTTCGCTCCCCCAGCTTTCGCGCCTCAGCGTCGGTCTCGGCCCAGAGGGCCGCCTTCGCCACCGGTGTTCCACCCGATATCTGCGCATTCCACCGCTACACCGGGTGTTCCACCCTCCCCTACCGGACCCGAGCCCGGCGGTTCAGGGGGCGGGACGGGGTTGAGCCCCGCCATTTGACCCCCTGCCTGCCGGGCCGCCTACGCGCGCTTTACGCCCAATGAATCCGGATAACGCTCGCCCCCTACGTATTACCGCGGCTGCTGGCACGTAGTTAGCCGGGGCTTCTTCTGCAGGTACCGTCTTGTCTCATCCCTGCTGAAAGCGGTTTACGACCCGAGGGCCTTCGTCCCGCACGCGGCGTCGCTGCGTCAGGGTTCCCCCCATTGCGCAAGATTCCCCACTGCTGCCTCCCGTAGGAGTCTGGGCCGTGTCTCAGTCCCAATCTGGCCGGTCGGTCTCTCAACCCGGCTACCCGTCGTCGGCACGGTGGGCCGTCACCCCGCCGTCTACCTGATGGGCCGCGGAGCCATCCCCTCCCGTCTGGGCTTTGCCCGCGGGGCCATGCGGCCCTGCGGGGTCATCCGGTATTACCCACGGTTTCCCGAGGCTATCCCGGAGGAGGGGGCGGGTTCTCCACGTGTTACTCAGCCGTTCGCCACTCGCTTCCACCCGAGGGTGGGTGCCGTTCGACTTGCATGTGTTAGGCGCGCCGCCAGCGTTCATCCTGAGCCAGGATCGAACTCTCCGTCCAATATGATGGCCGGGCCAGGAGGCCCGGTCGCGATCATGGTTGGCGCGGAGTGCCCGTCCCGACCAGCTTCTCGCTGGATCGGATTCCATTCGATGTATTAGCGTTCTGTAAACTGGTTAAGGAAAAGTTGAACGGGGCCTGACTAAGTCAGACCTTACACAACTGTTCTTGAAAAGTACATCACTGCTGACACCTTCTAAATGGTGTCTCCACTTGTTCCGTCTCTTCGCGGTATCCGGTTCTCAAGGTACCCGCCGCGGGT
>NZ_CABWIC010000008.1:0-1361 GCF_902501455.1 Collinsella intestinalis | reverse complement strand
GGGGATGCGCCCCAAACTCTGGAGACGCTAGGCCGCCAAGCCAAGCGATTTCCTGTACTGCATTGGACTCATCCAGCCCAATGACTCCTTGATGCGCTCGTCGCGATAGTATCTCATGTATTGCTCCAGCTGGCCGATGAAGTCCTCTGTCGTCACTCCCTCCCAGTCGCGGTCGTAGAAGAACTCGTTCTTCAGCCTTCCGAAGAATCCCTCGCAAGCGGAGTTGTCGGGCGAGCACCCCTTCCTGGACATCGACCGGACGACGCCGCGCTCTGCGCAGATGCCGATCCATCCGGGCCATCGGTAGTGGCAGCCTCGGTCGCTGTGGCATACGGGATGCTCTCCGTCCGCCAGCTGCCCGCAGGCCTCTTCCAGCATGGAGTTCGCCAGCTCCGCGTTCGGGCTCTCCCCGATGCTCCACGCGACGGGCATCCCGTCGAAGCAGTCGATCACGGGACTCAGGTACACCTTGCCGGCGGGGATGGAGAACTGCGTGATGTCGGTGAGCCACTTCTCGTTCGGGGCCTCGGCGTGGAAGTCGCGCGCGACGAGGTTGTCGGGGGCCGCGCTTATCTCGCCCGCATACGAGCTGTAGGAGCGCCTCTTCTTCGCGTAGCTCACGCGGCAGCCCTCTTCGGCCATGAGGCGCCGCACGGTCTTGCCCGACACGACTATCGGGTCCTCCCGCTCGCGCAGGCGCTGCCGGATGTAGCGGTAGCCCCTCTTGCCCCCGACCAGCGCGAACTCCTCCCTGATGGCGGCACGCGCGCGCCCGTGGCGATCGGGCCGCTCCGGCTTCGCCTTGCAGTAGTAGTAGCTCGACGACGAGAGCCCGACCTCCGGCAGGGCCTCCGTCACGGTGAAGCTGGCGGGCAGGGCATCGACGATCGCGGCCTTCTCGTCATTGCTCAGATCGTCGATGCCCTCTGCTTTTAAAACCTTCACCGTGCCCTCGAGCACAGCGGCCTTGAGCTCCAGCTTGTGGATGTACTCCTCGAGCTCCTCGTCGGTCATGCGGGCCCTCCCGTCGGGGCTCAGGTGCTTGATCTCGTCGGGATCGATCTCCGGGATGTCCATGTGGCCGCCTTCGACGTATCGCCTCTTCCAATTGGATATCGTGGGCGCGGAGACGCCCACCATCACGGCGACCTCGTCCAGCCCGAACCCATGGCCGCCATAGGCAAGCCCCAACGCGAGCCTCACCGTATCCTGGGGGTATTTTACAGGGTGCGGCCTGTTGGCCCTGAGGTTGCCGTCGCGGAGGCGCCTCCATCTGGCAGCGCTCTCGTGGCCGACGCCGAAGCGTCGCTCGGCCTCGCGGACGGAATGGCCCGAATCCAGATAATCGAGCACCTCGTTGA
>NZ_CABWIC010000007.1:0-836450 GCF_902501455.1 Collinsella intestinalis | reverse complement strand
AGCTGCCCGCGGGCAAGGTCCTCGCCGGCTGGAAGTGGACCGGCGACTCCGACAAGAACCTCATCCCCGGCGACTACAAGGTCGAGGGCGAGTCCGCGAACGTCGAGGCCGTCTTCGCCGACGCCGCAGTTGATGTCGCCTCCCATGCCGTGACCTTCCACGCCGAGGACGGCACCTTCCTCCAGACCGTCGAGTACAAGTCCGACCAGGCCTTCGGCCTGTTCTCCGAGGGCATCGCCCCCGAGAAGGACGGCTACGAGTTCGCCGGCTGGACCTACGGCGACGACGCCCACACCCCCGTCAAGGCCGATGACGTCGTGACCGGCGACTGGCACGTCTACGCGTCCTACGTCAAGAAGGACGCCCCCGTCGCCTCCCATGCCGTGACCTTCCACGCCGAGGACGGCACCTTCCTCCAGACCGTCGAGTACAAGTCCGACCAGGCCTTCGGCCTGTTCTCCGAGGGCATCGCCCCCGAGAAGGACGGCTACGAGTTCGCCGGCTGGACCTACGGCGACGACGCCCACACCCCCGTCAAGGCCGATGACGTCGTGACCGGCGACTGGCACGTCTACGCGTCCTACGTCAAGAAGGACGCCCCCGTCGCCTCCCATGCCGTGACCTTCCACGCCGAGGACGGCACCTTCCTCCAGACCGTCGAGTACAAGTCCGACCAGGCCTTCGGCCTGTTCTCCGAGGGCATCGCCCCCGAGAAGGACGGCTACGAGTTCGCCGGCTGGACCTACGGCGACGACGCCCACACCCCCGTCAAGGCCGATGACGTCGTGACCGGCGACTGGCACGTCTACGCGTCCTACGTCAAGAAGGACGCCCCGCAGGCCAAGGTTTTCAAGGTTACCTTCTGGGACGGTCTCACCTGGACCGAGGACGCTGTTGTCGAGGTTGAAGAGGGCAAGACTGTTGCTGCTCCGACTGATCCCGCGTGCGAAGGCTTTAAGTTCGAGGGCTGGTTTGTTGATAAGGCCCTTAAAGAGGCCTATGACTTCTCTGCTCCTGTGAATGGCGATATGGTTCTTTATGCTAAGTGGTCGAAGACTGCTGAGGCGCCTAAGGACGAGCAGAAGCCTGTCACTCCCAGCGATAAGAATGCCGGTTTGCCCCAGACTGGTGATGCTTCCATGGTCGCCATGGGCTTCGCTGCTGCTTCCGGTGCCGTTCTTTCCGCTGCCGGTTACTTCTCCTCCAAGCGTCGTAAGCACTAGTTCGTGCCGACGTCTGCCCTATGGGCATGAGTGGGAGCCACTTTTGTGGCTCCCATTTTTTTATAGACGGGAAGCAATTGCAGGAATGGAAGCGGTCTACCTATCTTTTGTGATAATCAAATTTGGTCAGTCTTTTGGGGCCGCTATTGGCTATATCAAGCTGTGGGAAAAATGGGGCATTGCGATATGGGGCTGAAATCTTATGCATACTCTTTTCTGAAATGGATGCTTGCTTTAGCGTTCGTCTTTGCTATTTACATGTTTATCCAGGTCGTGGTGGCGGGTTTTGGCGGAACCGTGATCGGCGTTATCGCCGCGTTGGCCTCGGGAGATTCCGAATCGTTCATGGAAGGCGCCGCGCTCGATAACGCCATCCTGATGCTCGGCGTCGCGGCCCAGCTTGTTGTTATCGCCGTGTTTCTGCCATGGTGGCGGTGCATGCGTCCCGCCTCGTTCGTCGCCCGGCGCGAAGCGGTTGCGACCAATGACGTCTCGTTTGCCAAATCGCTCGCCTTGCTACTGGTGATAGGTGTCTCGGCGCAGTTTTTCGTGGGTGGCATTCTGGAGATCGTCGAATTGCTGTTCCCTGAGGCCATGGCAGAGTACTCCGAGTTCATGGAGGATACGAGTGTCGGGGTCTTCGCCATCGTCTCTGCGCTGTCGATCGCGGTGCTCGCGCCCATCAACGAGGAGATCGTATGCCGCGGCGTCATGTTCGAGTACGCCATGCGGGCGATGAGCCCCGGCTGGAATGTGACCGACGGCGCACGTTACCGTGCCGTCTCAGCACGGGCGTTTTGGATCGCCAACACGCTGCAGGCGCTCGCGTTCGGCGTGCTGCACATGAATCTCATCCAGGGGGGCTACGCCTTCGTGCTCGGGGCCGTCCTGGGCTGGGTGTTTTGGCGCACGGGCAAGCTTCGCTACCCGATCATCCTGCACTTCGCGATGAACGCCTCGTCGTATTTGGTCGAGCCCCTGTACCCCTTGCTGAGCGCCGTGCCGACGGGGCTCGTCATCGTGTTCGCCGCCGTGATGTTCGCATTGGGAATAAGGGGGTTCGGCCGGCTCTGGAGTTCGTCCGATGTGCTGGATTCCATTGAGAGGCCACAGGATGTGGCGGCGGTACAGGGCATTTTGCCCGTGGAGGGCGAGGTCGGGGACCGCCCGACTCCGCCCGACGGATATCTTGGTTAGCGCCCCCGTGTCGCCGCGCCGTTAATGCCGGTTCGCGCCTTGGCGTCCCTGTGCGGCGCGGTTTCGGGCGTGCGGGTTCGTTCCCGCGGCGCTCTTTCCGGTGGCGCGTCCGCCTGGCTTGCCGGGGTTGGGGCGCCCGTTCTGCTTGGCGCCCGTCCGTCCGCTTGGCATAGTTGCGCCCTTCTTTCCGGAGCGTGCCGCGGCGCGGCGCTCGGCGCGATTTTGGGGCTGCGTGGCGGCTTTGCCGTCCTCGTGCCTGCTCGTCGCTCTTTTGGACGTGCCGTTGGCGGGCTTGCCCGCTCCTGATCCGACCTGCTTCTTTCCGCCGCCTGCGCCCGGCTTGGGCGGCACGGGACGGATGAGGCACTTGGAACCGTAGCCGATGAGGTCCTCGCGCCCGGCTTTGCGCAGCGCCTCCTTCACCAGCTTGTAGTTCTCGGGCTTGCGGTACTGGATGAGCGCGCGCTGCATGGCCTTCTCGTGCGGATCGCGCGGGATGTAGACCGGCTCCATGGTGCGCGGGTCCACGCCCGTGTAGAACATGCAGGTGCTCATGGTCGAGGGCGTGGGATAGAAGTCCTGCACCTGCTCGGGCATATAGCCCATGTCGCGCACGGCCTCCGCCAGCTCCACGGCCTCTTTCATGGTCGAACCCGGATGGCTCGAGATGAGGTAGGGCACCACGTATTGCTTGAGGCCGTACTCCGCGGAGAGGCGCTCGAAGCGCTCGACGAACGCGTCGTAGACCTCACGGCGCGGTTTGCCCATCACCGAGAGCACCGCGTCGCTCACGTGCTCGGGCGCCAGACGCAGCTGCCCGCTCACGTGGTGCTGTAGAAGTTCGACCAGGAACTTGTCGCTCGCATCGGCCATGGTGTAGTCGAAGCGGATGCCGCTGCGCACGAAGACCTTCTTCACGCCGGGGATCTGGCGCAGGTCGCGCAGCAGCTCGGCGTAGGCATCCTCGTTCGTGTCCATGTTGCGGCAGACGTTCGGCCACAGGCAGCGGCGGTTCTTGCAGACGCCGTGGGTGAGCTGCTTTTTGCACGCGGGCTTGAAGAAGTTCGCCGTGGGGCCGCCCACATCGTTGATATAGCCCTTGAACTCGGGGTCGTGCGTGAGCGCCTCCGCCTCGCGCATGATGCTCTCGCGGCTGCGCACCTGCACCATGCGGCCCTGATGGAAGGCGAGCGCGCAGAAGGAGCACTCGCCAAAGCACCCGCGGTTGCTGGAGATGGAGAAGCGGATTTCGTCGAAGGCCGGAATGCCTCCGGCCACGTCGTAGTCGGGGTGCCAGTGGCGCGCGTAGGGCAGCTCGGCTACTTCGTCCATCTCACGTTCGGTGAGGGGCGCCGAGGGTGGGTTCTGCACCACGTAGACGCCGTTGGGATAGGGCTCCACCAGGCGTCCGCCCGTGATGGGGTCCATGTTCTGTTGTTGGATGTTGAAGGAGCGCGCGTAAGTGAGGCGGTCACGCTCGAGCTCGTCCCAGGAGGGGAGCAGTTCGTAGTCGAAGACGTTGTCCAGCGCCCCCGCGCCGCTCGTGCGGTAGACCGAGCCGTTCACGAAGGTGATCTGGTCCACGGGCAGTCCGCCGTCGAGCGCGTCCGCAACCTCGACGATCGAGTGCTCGCCCATGCCGTAGAGCAGGATGTCGGCGCCGGAGTCGAGCAAGACGGAGCGCTTGAGCTTGTCCTGCCAGTAGTCGTAGTGCGCGAGGCGGCGCAGGCTCGCCTCGATGCCGCCGATGATGATGGGCTTGTCCTTGAAGGTGCGGCGGATGAGGTTGCCGTAGACCGTGACGGCGCGGTTGGGACGTGCGCCCGCGCGTCCGCCGGGGGTGTATGCGTCCTCGTGGCGCGGCTTCTTGTTGACGGTGTAGTGGTTCACCATCGAGTCCATGTTGCCGGCCGAGATGAGAAAGCCCAGGCGCGGTTCGCCGAGCGCGGCGATGCTCGCCGGATCGGTCCAGTCGGGCTGGCAGATGATGCCTACGCGGTAGCCCGCATGCTCGAGCACGCGGGAGATGATCGCCATGCCGAAGCTCGGGTGGTCCACATAGGCGTCGCCGCAGATGTAGACGAAGTCGCACTGGTCCCAGCCCCGTGCCTCCATATCGTCGCGCGAGACGGGGAGGAAGGCCTCGCGGCCGGGGCGCCCCTTGGTGCCCGGGCAGCGGGCGGGAGTGGAGGTGTGCTTGGGTTTGGGGCCCTTCGGGGCTGCGTGATTCTTGGGCGGATGCTTGGGCATGCTGCTCGCTTTCATAGTGGTTGATCACGTCCAAGCATACGCCATGCTCGCCATTGGTCGCGGTCGTGCGGCATGCGTCAATCTATAAACCAGAACCACGCGCGGTGTGGGCAGGATGCCGGCCGTTTTCGCCTCGAGCGCGGTTCTAGACGTTGGGCGTCTTGAGACGATCGAGCGCCGCCGGGAGTTCGTGGAGGGTGGTCAGTACCTCTGCGCACAGGGCGCGTATCTCGGGCGTGGGCTCGTTGTAGTCGGGGACCATGATCGTGCGCATGCCGGCCGCGGCGCCTGCTCGCACGCCGTTGAAGGAGTCCTCCACGGTGACGCACCGTGTGGGTTCGACGCCAAGGTGGTCGGCGGCGACGAGGTAAACATCGGGGGCGGGTTTGTGATGCTCGATGTCTTCGTCGAAGACGGCGGCGTCGAACAACTCCATGAGACCGAGGCGCTCCATGCTCGTGATGGCTCGGTCACGCACGCTCGAGGTTGCGAGCGCCACGGCGAGCCCCCGCTCGCGCACCGCGGCGACCGCCTCGGCGGCTCCGGGCTTGAGTTCGAGTTCGTCTTCCCAGGTTGCGTCGAAGATCTCGTGACGGCGATTGAAGAGGCGCTCGGTGAATGCGGGATCGCCGAATTCATCGTCGATCATCTTCATGGCGTTGGGGATGCTGCATCCCACGAACGCGTGCAAGATACGCTCGGGAATCTCGATGCGGAAATCCTGCGCGGCTCGCCGCCATGCGGCCTGGCTCACACGCTCCGTGTCGATAAGGGTGCCGTCCATGTCGAAGATGACTGCCTGCATATGTGGGTCCTTTCGGGAAATTGTCTGGCAGCATGGTATCAGGACGGGGTGCGGTCCACGTTTGGCGCGAATACGCGGTGGCCGCGGCTGCGGGATGCGGGGAGGGTGAGGTTTTTCGTACTCAAATCTGGAAAAGCCAGGTACACCTTGAAAGGGCATAGCTCTGACCAGTCCTTTTGTCCGTCATGAGCGGCGATGTATTTCAAAGAATGAGAAAACGATACGAAAAACCTCACCCTCCCCGCGGGATACGCGGTTTCCGAGCGTTTCCGCAAGGGGGTCTTCCTACAGCAGCTCGCCGTGGACGCGGACGTAGAGTGCCTTGGCGATGCTCGTGAGCAGCAGGTAGCCGATCATCGTCGCGGCGAGGACTCCGAAGAACGCACCCGGCAGCGGCACCAGGTCGAGAGCCGCGTTCACGCCCGGAACGTAGGGCATGGCGGTCACCAGGCCCACGCCCAGAACCGTGAGGGCGGTGAGGGACGCGGCGGGCTTGCTCTGCACAAAGGGCAGGCGCTCGGTGCGCAGCAGGTGGATCACGAGGGTCTGCGTCCACATGGACTCGACGAACCAGCCGGTCTGGAAGACGAGCGCGAATAGGGCGCGCTGAGCGGGATCGGTGAGGGCGTCCCAGGGTGCGCCCACCACGAGCGGGCACACGACCCAGAACATCGCCGCAAAGGTCAGGATGTCGAAGATGGAGCTTACGGGGCCGATTTTGAGCATGAAGCTCACGATGCCGCGTGCGTCCCAGGTGCGCGGGCGGGCGAGGAACGACTCGTCGACGCGGTCCCAGGGCAGGGCGGTGCAGCTTACCGTGTAAGCCATGCCGAGCAGGAGCAGCTGCAGCGCGCTCATGGGCAAAAACGGCAGGAACGCGGCGGCGACGAGCACGGAGAGCACATTGCCGAAGTTGGAGCTCGCGGTGGTCTTGATGTACTTGATGGTGTTGCCGTAGGTGCGGCGCCCCTCGACGATGCCGTGGGCGAGTACGGTGAGATCCTTCTTGAGCAAGATGATGTCGGCGCTCTCCTTGGCGACGTCGACGGCGGTGTCGACGGAGATGCCGCAGTCGCTGGCGCGCATGGCGGCTGCGTCGTTGATGCCGTCGCCCATGAAGCCCACGGTGTGCTTGCCGTGTGTGCGCAGGACTTCGACGATGCGGGCCTTCTGCAGCGGGGAGAGCTTGGCGAAGAGCCCCATACGCTCGACCTGTTCGGCGAGCTCGTCGTCGCTGAGCAGGTCGACGTCGGCCCCGGTGAGCATGTTGCGGGCGTCGATGCCGACCTGCTCGCAGACGGTCGCGGCCACGGCGGCGTTGTCGCCGGTGAGCACCTTCACGGCCACACCCAAATCGCCGAGCTCCTTTACGGCTGCCTTGGCGCTTGCCTTGGGCGGATCGAGGAAGGCGAGGTAGCCGATGAGCGTCATGTCATGTTCGTCATCGGCGGTGAGGTCGCGAGCCGGCACGTCGTTTCGCTGGGCCACGCCGACCACGCGCATGCCGCGCTCGTTGAGGCCGCGGACGCGGTCGAGAATCTGATCGGCCTGTCCATCGGTGAGCGGCAGGACCTCGGTCCCGACCTCGACCGTGCTGCATACGTCGATCATCTCCTCGACGGCTCCCTTGGTGATGAGCTGGTGCTTTCCGGCGGCGTCTTCGACCACCACGCTCATACGGCGACGGTCGAAGTCGAAGGGAATCTCGTCCACCAGGCGCCAATGGTTGCGCGCACCGGCGATCGTTGCGGCCTCGGGGGAGGTCCGCACGCCGCCCTCGCCCGCTCGGGCGTCCATGCTGCGGCCGCCGGCGGCAAGGGCCTCGGCGCGCTCGATGATGGCCTCGTCCATGAGGTTGCGCAGACCGGTCTGGAAGACGCTGTTGAGATATGCGTGACGGAGCACGCGGTCGCTGGGCGCGCCCAGCACGTCGAGATGGCGCTCGAGCACGATCTTGTCGCGCGTGAGGGTCCCGGTCTTATCGCAGCACAGGACGTCCATGGCGCCCAGGTTCTGGATGGAGGAGATCTCCTTGACCACGACGTCCTTCGCGCGCATGGCCTCTGCGCCGCGCGCGAGGCAGGTCGTCACGATGACCGGAAGCATCTGCGGTGTGATGCCCACGGCGACGGAGATGGAGAACAGCAGCGCGTCGAGCCAATCGCCCTTGGTGAGGCCGCACAGAACGAACACGATGGGGCACATGACGAGCATGAACCCCACGAGCACGCGGGAGACCGACGCCACGCCGGCGTCGAAGCTCGTGGCGGTCGGGCGGGAGTCGAGCGCGCTTGCGATGCCGCCCAGGTAGGTGCGCGCACCGGTGGTCACGACGACGCCCGTGCCCGAACCGCTCTGCACGGTGGTGCCTGCGAAGGCGAAGTTCTCGCAATCGTCGATGAGCAGTGCCCGTCCGACGGGGTCCTCGATGGCGGCGGGGGTCTTCTCGACGGGGTCGGATTCGCCGGTGAGGGCGGCCTGGGTGAGGAACAGGTTCTTGGCCGAGACGATACGCAGGTCGGCGGGGATGATGTCGCCCGCGGCGAGCTCGATCAGGTCGCCGGGGACCACGTCCGCCAGCGGGATCTCTGCAGCTCCGGTGTCCTCACGCATGCAGCGGCAGGTGATGGAGACGAGGCCCTTCAGGGCGTCAGCCGCGGCGGCTCCGCGGGTGTCCTGCCAAAACGAGATGCCTCCGGAGATGAGGACCATGACGCCGATGATGATGGCGGTGGAGGGGTCGGCCTCTCCGGGTGCGGCGAGGTAGACGTTGGTGTACAGCGAGATTGCGGCGAGTGCGAGCAGGATGAGGGTGAACGGCGTGAGGAACGCACGGGAGAGGCGGGCGGAGAGCGGGTCGTGATGCTCGGGGGCGATGATGTTGGCACCGTGCACCGAGCGGATGCGATGGGCCTGCTGCTCGGTGAGGCCGTGCTCGCCGGTGCCGAGCAGGTCCATGACCTCAGCGGCATCCAGGCATCCGATGTGCGCGATCTCGGGGTCGAGTCCCAAGGTCCGCTTCGCCGCTGCAGCCGAGCTCACGTTGTGGCGAACATGCGAGCTCACGCTGCCGATGACGCGGTGGATACCGCCGCGCACGCGGCTTCCGGCCATGTGAAGGCCTGTTCCGATTCCGGTGGTCTTGATACGGTCTATGTGCTTCATCCAGGTCATGAGGCACCTCCTTGACGTTGCCCCGACGTTGCCGGGTGTGTGGTCGAATAGGGGGAGATGCGCCCATGCAGGCATGGGTCGATCGCGGCGATCGCCGCGAGGACATCGATTCAGTTGCGTCGCGATGGCGGATGGCGTCCGTGCGTCCGTTATGCCTGGGGACTTATCGTCCAGTCAGAAGGTGTGAAAGCGGTCCGCGGGCGCCGTCATGGCGCAATCGGGGTTTGCTAGCCTGCTGGGCACAGCTACTGGCAGGATGGTCCATGACGCACCTCCTTTTCGGTCGCGGCCGGGGCCTTCTTCGAGATTCGCACGCTAGTGTAGACCGCCCGTTGGAGCTGTCAAGCGCGATCTCAGTCTAATCCACAAATTGGGTAGGTTTGTAAAGAAGGCGTTAAGTGCCTCAATTTGGGGAGACGGTCTCAAAATTGAGGTTCGGCATGGCATATGCTGTACAAGATTTCCGTTGGCCGATGTGAGGGGGAAGGGCGCATGGAGCGCGCGAAGCAAGTATCCGAGTCGATCGAGCTCGGCGTCATCCTGGCGTTGGTCGGTGGCTTCATGGACGTGTATTCCTACGTCGGTCGCGGCGGCGTGTTCGCCAACGCGCAGACGGGCAACATCTTGCTCGTCGGCGTGCACATCTCCGAGGGCAACATCCCCCTCGCCATGCATTTCCTCTTGCCGGTCCTGTGCTTTTCCGTCGGCATCATGATGAGCGACTTGGTGCATGAACGGTTTGTCAGCGTCTTGCATTGGCGCCAGCTCACAGTCTTGGTCGAGGCTCTCATCTTGCTCGGTGTCGGCCTGCTGCCCCCTGAGCACAACATGCTCGCCAACGGTCTCACCTCGCTCGCTTGCGGCATGCAGGTCGAGAGTTTTCGCAAGATCCGCGGGCGTGGCATTGCCACCACCATGTGCATCGGCAACTTGCGCAGCGCTCTGCAAAACGTCGACGACTACATCATCACGCATGAGCGCGGCTTCCTGGTCAACGGGCTTTTGTACTTCGGCGTGATCACTGTGTTCGTATGCGGTGCCGTGCTCGGCAACTGGAGTCTCGAGCGATTCGGGCTCTCGGCCATCGGCATCTGCTCGCTACTGTTGCTCGCGGCGTTCTTCATGATGTTTTCCGACCGCGAGGCTGCGGGGGAGTGCGAGGCAGCGGGGAAGTAGCGTTCGTTCGCCCGGTGTACGGGCTACTTGATCGCCCTCACCACGGTGCCGCCGCCCAAGACGATATCGCCGGCATATGCCACGACTGCCTGGCCGGGGGCGATGCCGCGTTCGGGCGAGTCGAAGATGAGCTCGAAGGCGTTCGCCGCGTTCTCGGCGATCGCGTTCGCTCCCGCCGACGATCCGGTCGTGCCGCACGTTGCTCTGCGCAGGCGCGCGGGCTGTGCGGGGTGACGGTAGCGGATCTTGGCGCTCACGGGCAGGCCCGTCTCGCCCGCCTCGTCCAAGAGCTCTTCCATGACGTTTGCCGGCGCGCTCCAAATCCAGTCATCGGCCACGAGGCCGCTCGCCATGAGGTCGGCTACCTCTCCCAGAGTGACCGTGTTCGCCACGGCGTCGATGCCCGTCACGTAGACGGGATGTGCACAGGCCACGCCCAGCCCTTTGCGCTGGCCCACGGTGTAGCGAATCGCCCCGTGATGGCGTCCCAGCACGTGACCGCTCGTGTTCACGATATCGCCCTCCGGCAACGGCGCTCCGTTGCGCTTTTCGATGTAGGTGGCGAAGTCGTTGTCCGGGACGAAGCAGATGCCCTGGCTGTCTCGCTTGCCTGCATTCTCAAAGCCCTGCTCGCGGGCGATTCGGCGCACGTCGCGCTCCTTGAACAGTCCGCCGAGGGGCAACAGGGTGCGCGCAAGGCGTTCCTGTGTAAGCGAATACAGCACGTAGCTCTGGTCTTTTGAGGGGTCGAGCGCGCAGCTGAGGGTGTGGACGGCGTTTGATGTGCCCGTCCGCCCGGCGATTCTGTCGACGAGCTCCTGCTCTTTGCCGCGCCGAGCCGCGCCGCCTCCGCCCTCGGCGAGCGTGCCGATGCGCCCGTAATGGCCCGTGGCTATGAAATCGCAATCGTGTTCACGGGCGTAGGAGAGCAGCGCGTCGAACTTGAGGTGGCGGTTGCAATCGATACAGGGATTGGGGGTGCGTCCTGTCTCATAGGTCCGGACGAATTTCTCCACCACATGGCGCTCGAAGGTCTCGCGCATGTCGATGACCTCGTGGGGGAAGCCCAGGCGTGCACAGATCGCGGCGGCGTCGTCGGCGTCCGACCCGCTGCCGCAGGCACCGGGCGCGGCATCGCCGTGCAGCAACATGGTGGCGCCAAGGCAGTCGTACCCCTGCTGGGTGAGCAGGTAGGCGGTGACGCTCGAATCGACGCCGCCGCTCATGGCGACGAGTACGCGCTTGCGGGTCATGGGTCTCCTTTGCGTAAGTGCTTGGCGTGGTGCGTGCGACTAGGCGAAGAGGGCGGTGGAGAGGTAGCGCTCACCGGTATCGGGGAGCAGGGCAACGATGGTTTTTCCGGCGTTTTCGGGGCGCTTCGCCAGCTCGAGGGCTGCCCAGGTGGCGGCTCCCGATGAGATGCCGGCCAAAACGCCCGCCTGCCGTGCGAGGGCGCGGCCGCAGGCGAGTGCATCCTCGTCCTTCACGGGGATGACCTCATCGTACACGTCGGTGTCGAGCACCTCGGGCACAAAGCCCGCGCCGATTCCCTGGATGGCGTGGGGCGCGGCCGATCCGCCTGAGAGCACGGGCGAGCCGGCGGGCTCGACGGCGACCACACGGATGCCCTCATTCATCTGCTTGAGATAGCGCCCCACTCCGGTGATGGTGCCGCCCGTCCCGACGCCCGTCACGAAGATGTCGACGTTTCCTTCGGTGTCGCGCCAGATCTCGGGGCCGGTGGTTGCCATATGGGCCGCGGGGTTCGATGGATTGGTGAACTGGCCGGCGACCCAGCTCTTGGGGGTGCTCGCCGCGAGCTCCTCGGCTCGGGCGATCGCGCCCTTCATACCCTCGGTGCCCGGGGTGAGCACGAGTTCGGCGCCATAGGCGGCGAGAAGGGCCCTCCGTTCGGCGCTCATCGTCTCCGGCATGGTTATCACGAGTCGGTATCCGCGCGCCGCCGCCAGGGCTGCCAGACCGACGCCGGTGTTTCCGCTCGTCGGCTCGATGATGGTGTAGCCGGCGTCCGGCGCGATGACACCGGCGGCCTCCGCCTCGTTCAGCATGTTGAGGGCGACGCGGTCTTTGACCGAGCCGGCGGGGTTTTGACGCTCCAACTTCACGAGCACGCGCGCCTTGAGGTCGAGTTGGCGCTCGAATCGGACGAGTTCAAGCAGGGGCGTGTTGCCCACGAGCTCGTCGAGGGAGGTGTGGATGCGGGTCATATCTACTCCTTTGCACGGTGTCGGTAATTGTAAGCCGTCGCTGTCGGTTTGTTTGCGCACACAAAATCATACCAAAAACATAGGAATTATGTCGGCTGGTGGGGTCGAGTTAAAATTCAGCAGCTCCCTTTCATCCGTTTACGAGAAATAACCCATATGCCGCAGGGGGTTGTCTGCTATGCTTTGGCCAGTGGAACAGACGAGACGGAGGTGCGGATATCATGCTGGTGTCGACAAAAGGACGCTATGCGTTGCGCGTGATGATCGACCTCGCGGAGCATCGATCCGACGGGCGCACGCCTCTCAGGAAGATCGCCGCCCGCCAGGGGATCTCTGAGAAATACCTCGAGAACATCCTCACGACGTTGGTGCGCCATGGGTTGCTGTCCGGGTTGCGCGGCAAGGGGGGCGGTTATTGCCTCACGCGTGAACCCGAGGATTTCACCATCGGTGAGGTCTTGCGTTTGACGGAGGGCTCGCTGTGCCCGGTTGCCTGTTTGGAGCACGGCCACGACGGTTGCGACCGCGCGGAACACTGTCGGACCGTCCGTGTGTGGCGCGAGCTCGATTCCCTGATCGAGAATTACCTGAACGGAGTGACGTTGGCGGACCTGGTGCGCGACGAATCGCTCGAGGAGCCGTCGGGCCCCTGCATATCCTAGGCTCTGAGCCCCTAGTCGTTTGTGGCGACCCCGAGCATCGTGCATACGATGCTCACGACGATGCTGCCGAACAGGGCGGCGCCAAAGCCGCTGATGGAGATACCGGAACCAAGAAGGTTTACGGACAGCCAGCTGGCGAGTTCGAGCATGAAGCTGTTCACCACGAGTTGGAACAGGCCCACGGTGAGGCAGGTGAGCGGCAGGGAGATGACCGTGATAAGCGGCTTCACCAGGGAGTTGACGAGCCCGAGGAACAGACCCACGAAGGCGAAGCTGAGCCAGGGGTCCGCGGTCCCGAAGGGCTGGATGCCGGGGACGATGAACGCGGCGACGGCGATGGCGATGGACGTCAGGAGCCAATTGAGGAAAAAGCGCATGGGAGGCCTTTCGGGTAGGTTCGGTGCTGCGAGACGCGGATCGCTCGTCGACTCGGCGCGCCGGTCGGGGGTATGATGGGCAAATCGGCGCCTGCGCCGGCTCGGCCACCTCGTTCATTCTACCCATACCACGCATGGGCCATCAGGCGTGAGGAGCGACATGCAACGCTATGAATACGGCGACGCCCGGGAGGCCGTCGCGGAGCGCGGGGACGATGCCTCTCGCGTCATCTCGTTTTTCATCTTTAACACCGAGGTTCATTTCCACGCCTATGCGTCCGATGGGCAATCCGTCTCGGACCCGGCGGTGAGCCGGCGGCTCGACACCGCCCTCGCCGCGTGCAGGGACCGCTGCCTGTATTTCGAGCACCGTCTGTCGCGCACGAGGCCCGAGTCCGACATCTGCCGTGCCCATTCCTGCGCGCCCGCGGAAGTCGGCATCGCGCCCGAGACGGCCGACCTCATCCGCCGATCTTTGGGGTATTGCGAACGCAGCCGCGGGACCTTCGACGTCACGATGGGGACGGTGACGCGTCTGTGGGATTTCCACGAGGGTGTGGTCCCCAGTCCGTTGTCCCTGTCACGCGCGCTGCCGCACCTGGGGTGCTCCCACATCCACCTCGGCGGTACCGCCGCCGCGCCGACGTTGTCGATAGACGACCCCGAGACGGTGCTCGACTTAGGGGGCGTGGCAAAGGGCTATATCGCCGATGACCTGGCTGGCATTCTCCTGGATCACGGCGTCGAGCGTTTCGTCATCAACCTGGGCGGCAATGTGCTCGTGCGAGGCGGAAGGCCTCGAGATGACGCGGCCCGTCCGCCCGTGCACGCCGGCGCCCCTTGGAAGATCGGCATCGTCAACCCGCGCGACCCGGCTCATTACCGCGCCATCGTCGATGTCTCGGACGGGTCGGTCGTGACGAGCGGCCTGCATGAGCGACGCTTCACACGGGGAGGGCGGACGTACCACCATATCTTGAATCCCATGGACGGCATGCCCGCGCGCACCGACGTGGCGAGTGCGACCATCATCGCGTCCGCGTCGATCGACTGCGACGGCTATTCGACTGCGGCGCTTATGTTGGGCATGGACGAGGGCCCGGCGTTCGTCGAGGGGATCGACGGCGTCGAGGGCGTGTTCATCAGCGATGCGGACGAGGTGCGTTGGACGTCGGGCATTGCCGACAGGCTCTCTTTGGTGCCCACGCTCCCGCGCTGGTAGGATCCGACGCGCCCTTCACCGACGGTGCGCCCCCGTCCGCCCGCATGGAGTGCTTTAGCACGCTACTGTGATAAACTGTGCCAAGGTGGCGTGCGCGCTGCCATTTTTACGTTATGGATGCCCTCGGCGCATCGCCAGGGCGGTTATGTGCCCAATGCGGCAAGGTTGGTGGTTCCGTTGAATATCGAGAAGATGTTCGAGCGTCCCGATGTGGACCAGCTCGTCGAGGCGTTTCAGCTCGTCGAGGGCCCCGATGAGATTCGCGCGTTCCTGACCGATCTGTGTACCCCGCGTGAGATCTGCGATTTCGCCCAGCGCCTGCAGGTCGCCCGGTACTTGGATGAGGGCGAGCCCTATGTCGAGGTCCAGGCCCGTACCGGCGCCTCCTCAACCACGGTGAGCCGTGTTTCCAAGTCGCTCAACGGCGAGTACGGCGGCTACCGCAAGGTGCTTGTCAAGTTCGGCGATCAGTAGCGCGGGCCAGCACGGTCAGAAGATTCCGCCCCTCGCGGCCATAAGGTTGCGGGGGGCGGTTTCTCTTGCGTGTCGGGAGGGCGCCCGCACTTTGGCGCGATTGCGCGGGAGCGTGTTCTTCGGAGCGCGATGGTGTCCGCGCGGGCGTGTAGGATAGGGCTATGCAACTTCTACCGAGGATGGGGAGCATGGGGCTGAAAGTCTATACGACGCAATCCGTGACGGCACTCACGGGTGCCGAGATATCGCTGCTCGAGGATGCCGCACGCGCGTGCGGCCGTGCCACGCTGTTGGTGCCCTCGTTCGCCGAGCGCGACGTGTGCCGTCGCGCCTTGGCAGACGCGCGCGTCGGCACGGGCGTCGACGTGACAACGCCCGAGGCTTGGATCGAGGGGCTGTGGGAGCTCTTCGGCGATGGCCGCCGCGTGGTGTCTCCGCTTGAGCGCCGCATGCTCGTCTCGGCCCTCATGGACCGGCGAGATGCCGGCCAGATCGCCCCGCTGCGCGATAACCCGGGAACGGTGCGCCTCATCTCCCAGATCGTCGAGGCCCTGCTGCCCGAGATCGCCGCCCCCGCCGTGCTGGGGAGGAGGGAGGCCGAGCCCGACGGCGAATCGGAGCGGGTGGTGTTTTGCCTGGTGCGCGCTTACGCCGACATGCTCGCCGCGCGCGGCCTCGTCGAGGCTTCGGAGGCTGCGTCCATCTTGGCGGGCCTTGTCGGGGATGGCGCCCCCGCGTGCGCGCGCTTCGTCGCCGTGCGCGATGTTCCCCGTCTGCCCGGTCACGTGATGCGCCTTTTGAGGGCCGTCGCCGGTGCGGGCGAGGTCGCCTTGCTCCTCAACCCCGACCAGCGTTCGCTCGCATCGGAGCTCGACGCCTCCATCGAGACGGTCGGGCTCGATGACGGCCGCCCCGCGTCGCGCTTCCAGGGGGACCCAGAGTTCCTCGAGGTCGCAGGCCCGCATGCCCGCGGCGCCGCCTACGCGAGCGCCCTTGCCGATCTCGTGGGGGGTGGGCGTGACGTGGTGGTGGCCGCAGCCCGCCCCTCCGAGGTGTTCGAAGAGGTCTCGCCCCGCCTGGCGGCTCGCGGAATCAGCTCGGAATGCACGTTGGCCGCGCGGTTCGGCCAGACCGCAGTCGGCCGTCAGTTCGCTGCCCTGTCCGATGTGGTTGCCCGCATGAAGGATGCGGGGGAGGACCCCGAGCGCGCGGCGACGTGGTGGCCTGCGCCGGAGCTCGCCGATTGGCTTTACTCGCCGCTTTCCGGCATGGATTCCAATTCCGCCCGGATGTTCGACAAGAAGATCCGATCCAACCGATCCCTGACACCCGAGGCGGTCCTGCGCACGTTGCAGAGCTATCAGAGCCAAACGACGACCAAGCGTCAGCGCTCCGACCAGTCCAAACCCTATGCGCAGGTGCCCGCCGTGTGCGCGAGCGTCGTCTCTTATTTGTGGCAGGAGCGTCCAGTCTCGGCCCTCAAGGCCATGTGTGCCGTCGCCGGCGCCCTGCCCCCCAGCGCATTCGGTTGGAGGGACGGGTCGGTCCGCGCCGGAGTCGAGGTGTCCATGGCCGCCAAGGCCATCGAGACCTTGACCGATGTCGCTCACGAGCTGGACGTTTGCCAATCCGCCGCCGTCACGGTGTTGGATGGCCTGACCGTCTCCGCCCGCCGTCGCACGGAGTCGACCGACTTTGCGCACACGGGCTACGAGGGCGATGCGGATATGCCCTGCGTGCGGTTCATGACGCTCGCCGAAGCGGCCTTGCTGCCCGCCGGTTCCGTGGACGCCGTCTTCGTCGCCGACGTGGATGTCGACAACTTCCCGCTTTCGCATGAGGAGGGCGCGCTTTCGACCCTCGCCGCCAAGCTCGGAGCCGCGCCTATGGAGCTCGAGCCCGCCGCCCGTCTGCGCGACCTGTTCGACCGCGCGCTGGCGGCCGCTCACAGCCGCGCGGTCCTGGCCCGCGTGACACACGACCGTCAGGCCAAGGACCGCTATCCCGCAGCGATGTGGACGGAGCTCACCGCCGCCGTCCGCGCGGCGGGGCGTGTCGTGACCGTGACCTCGGTGGGCGAGGGCGACATCGCGGCCGATCTCGACACCGCCGCCGGCATGGGCCTGAAGCGTCGGCGTGTGGCGTGCCTTCCCCCGCAGGAGCTGGGCGAGGACGCCATCCGCCACCTGGTGCTCTACCAGCGTGATCCAAACGACCCATCGCGCCTCGTGCCGCGTCAGCTGTCCGCCTCCCAGATCGAGGGGTACGTGACCTGTCCTCTGTGCTGGTTCATGTCCTCACGAGTTCGCCCGCAGTCGCTTGATGCGGGATTCGGCAATATGGAGAAGGGCAATTTCGTCCACGACGTCATGTATCGCCTGCACGCCGAGCTTACCGAGGAGGGTGTTCCCCGTGTCACGCCTGAGAATCTCGAGGCGTGTCTGGAAAAGCTCCGGGATGTGTTCGATTGCGTCCGTGCGGAGCACGCGCGCAACAAGACCTCGAGCTCCGCTGCGCTCGTCGCTCACTCGGCTCTCGAGCATGTGCAGGTGGACGAGATCTTGCCGCAGCTCGAGGCGGTGGTCCGTTACGAGGCGGGGGCGTTGGCGCCCTTCGCGCCCGCATACCTCGAGTACTCCTTCAACGGCCTTGGGGTCGAGTACGCCGGCCGTCCGCTCGGTGGACGTATCGACCGCGTGGACGTCGACGCGGAGGGCCGCGCGATGGTCATCGACTATAAGCACCGCATGGATGTCAACGCCTTCAAGCTGACGGACCCAACGGTCGCCAAGCGTGACGGCGCCGTTCCCGCCGATGACCCCGACTGGCTGCCCGAGCACGCGCAGTCGCTCATCTATGCCCAGGCGTTGCGCCATTCCGAGCTCGCGCTCGATGCCCGCGGCGCCCTCTATTTCTCGACCAAGGGCGGCGCTCCCGCCATGCGTGGCGCCGTTTCGGAGGAGTTCGTCGAGGTCGAGTCTGGTGACGGGCGCGTGCCGGGCTTGCGGACGGGTTTCCCCGACGCCGAGCACGGAGGCACCATGGGCTTCGACGAGTTGCTCGAACGAGTCGAGCAGACCATCGCGCGCAAGTTGGACGCCCTCGAGGCGGGCGACGTCTCGGCGGCGGAGAAGCCGGGCGCACGGTGCGCATTCAACCATGATCTTGGATTCGAGCGGAGGGACGCATAACCAATGGACCTTTCCACCCTCATGCCGCAGCAGCGCGATATCGTGACGACTCTCGACCGACCGCTTTTCGTCTCGGCGGGCGCCGGTTCCGGCAAGACCTTCACCCTGACGCGCAGGATCTTATGGGCGCTCTCGCCCGAGTCCGGCCCCTTCATCCGTAATCTCGACCAGGTGCTGGCCATCACGTTCACCAAAGACGCCGCCGCCGAGATTCGCGAGCGCGTCCGCGGGGCCCTCATCGAGGAGGGCATGGGCGACATCGCCCTGCAGGTCGACGACGCGTGGATCTCGACGATACACGGTATGTGCTCGCGCATCCTGCGCGCTCATGCGCTCGAGCTCGGCCTCGACCCCGAATTCAGCGTTTTGGACGAGTCCGTCTCCGGCCCGCTTATGGACCGGGCAGTCGATGCCGTGATTGCGCGGGAGCGCGGCGGCTTGCGCGAGCTGCAGGAGTGGTACGCGCTGTCCGGTGAGTTGGACCCGAGCGGCTTTGAGGCGGGCACGAGCGCTAAGCGCCTGGTACGCACCCTGCTCGAGCGCGCAAGTGCCTCGCGTCACGGCTTCGACGACATGCACCTCATCCGCGGTTCGGTGGATTTCTCGGGTCTCATGGACGCCTATCGCCAATGTCTCGGCGCGAGTGCCAAGGCGGCCGAGACCGCGCGCATCGCGTTGGATGCCCTCGAGGCCTATGGATGCGGTCCGCAGACGCGCGGGGACCTCGCGGCGTGCATGCTCGCCTGCGGCATGCCCCGCCCGAGCAAGGCGTTTCCCAAGGAGCAGGTGGCTTTGCTCAAGGCTGAGGCCGCCGATGCCTTCATCAACGCCTATCTGGCTCTCGGAGGCTCCGCCCTCGACGAGTTGCTCGCCCTTGCCCGCTCCGTCGGCGACGAGTACTCCGCGCTCAAGGCGGAGCGCTCGGCACTCGACAACAACGACCTGCTCCGCCTCACCTATGAGGCGCTGCGCGATCACCCCCGTATCCGCGATGCGTATGCGGGCAAATTCGCGATGGTCATGATCGACGAGTTCCAAGACACCGATCAGCAACAGGTCGACCTCATCAACTTCCTGACGGGCGAGGGCGGTCGCGCGCTGTGCACCGTGGGCGACGCCCAGCAGTCCATCTACCGCTTTCGCGGCGCCGAGGTCGAGGTGTTCCGCCGCGCCCAGCGCCGCATCGAGCAGGGGGCCGCTGCGGGTTCCGAAGGGTCCGTGGTCAAGCTCGTCAAGAACTTCCGCAGCCACGCCGAGGTGCTCGAGTATGTCGCACGCGTCTTCGACGACGGACAGGGCGGCATCATGCCCAGCTTCCTCAACCTGCTCCCGCACGACGGGCGCGCCGACGGCCTGCGGGTTGCGGGCGCCTCGCGTCGTCAGGCCCTGCTTGTCGCGGGCGGCACCACCGAGGAGCGCACGGCGGCCAAGGCCGAGGCCATCGCCAAGCGGTTTCGCGCCCTCGCCGATGCCGGTCAACCCGCAGGCGACATGGTCCTGTTGTTGGGCGGAATGACCCGCGCGGGCGTCTATGCGGATGCCATTCGCGCACAGGGCCTCGACTGCGTGATCAGCGGCGGTTCGGTGTTCGCCTCCACGGAGGAGGCCAAGACCATCCGCGCACTCGTGCATATGCTCGGCAATCTCGCCGACACCGCACAGGGCTTGGCCCCCGTGCTCGCCTCTCCGCTGTTCGCGTTGGGCGTCCAGGAATTCCTCGCGCTGGCAACGGCGTGGGACGCGCAGACCGGCGAGACCCGCCGTCGCAATATCGAGCTCGGCATCCTGTTTGACGACGACGCCCCGGGCTTCGGCGACCTTCCGCTGCTCGCCCGCGCCCGCACGGTCCTGCGCCGCGCTCTCTCGCGCCTGGGGAAAGAACCGCTCGCTTCGATCGTGCGCGACGTGGTCAACGAGTCCGGCTGGATGGTCCGTCTCGCCGAGCGCGGGGCGGAGGGTCGCGCGCAGGCAGCGAACGTCCTCAAGGCCATCGACGCGGTCGCGGAGGCCGAGGCGGAACTGGGCAATGCACCGCGTCAGGTGGCGCTCGCCTACGATCGCTTCCTGACGGGTAAGCAGGCGCCGGGAGCCCTCAACGAGGAGGGTGGCAATGCAGTCCGCATCATGACGGTGCATGCGTCCAAGGGCCTCGAGTTCCCCGTGGTCGCGGTGTCCGAGTGCTTCGGCATCCGCTCCAATTCCGCGCGCATGCAGTCGGTGCGCCGCGACGACGGCACGCTCGACCTCGTCGCGCTGCCGGGCCGTTTCCCGGACTGTCGCGATTCGCTCGGGTCGCTGATAGAGGGCGCCGAGGTTGAGAAGCAGTTCAAGAAGTACCTGAGCGGCTCGGGCGCCACGGGTCCCTGGCTCGACGCGAGCCTGGTCGATGACGTGTGCGCGACCGGGTCGGCCGCCGAGGCATGGTTGTCCATGCGCGACGAGGAGGACCGCCTCGCGCTCGAGGAGCGCGCTCGCCTCCTGTACGTCGCCATGACGCGCGCCCGCGAGGTTTGCTTGCTCGCGATGGACGCCCCTGTCGGCCGCGGCAAGGGGTCGGCCCTCACGCTCAAGCCCGAGCTGGACCTCACGCCCGCCGTGCTCGAGCGCATCCTGCCCGACGCCGGCGCCTCCCTCACGTGCGATCGCCTCGTGTTCGACAACGCACAAGCGGGCGATTTCGAGCTGATCGCCCTTAGGGACTTCTCGTATGGTGGCGTCGTATATGAGGCGAATGCCGCGCTCGCCGACGCGGAGGACCCGGTTGCGGATGCCCCCGTGCCCGAGCCGATGGACTCCTTCACGCTCGTGGAGCCCGCGAACGTGTACATGCGCGTCGTGCCCGCCGAACGTGCCCCACGCGATTCCTACAGCTACTCGTCGGTCTCGGCGGAGCTGCACGAGGAAGCCGAGGACCATCCCGAGCCTGCGGAGGCCCCTATTGCGGAGGCGGCGGGGGAGACCGCGGTGTCGGATGGGGTTGAGGCGCCGCGCGATGAGCGGGCCGTTCCGTCGCACGAGGGGGACCCGACGGCGCTCGGCAGCGCCTTCCATGCCGCTTGCCAGTGGCTGATCGAGCTCGACCGTGCCGATTTGCCCGTCGAGCGTGCCGACGCCCTATGTCGCTACTGGGGCTGCACGGCCGCCCAGCGCGAGCGTTTCGATGAGGCGGTTGCGCGCTGGCTTTCCAGCGACGTGCGCGCCGAGGCCCTTGCCTGGCCGTGTTGTCGTGCCGAGGTGCCGTTCTACTCCCTCGGCATGGATGGGCTTGTGGAGCGCTTCGGGCCCTATGCCGAGGGTGCCATCGACTTGCTGTGCACTGATGCCGCCCGTCCCGGTCGTGCTCTGCTGATCGACTACAAGACCGGTGGGAGCTCGCTCGAGACGCCCGAGCAGCTGCAGGAGAAGCACGCCCTTCAAGCGAGCGTCTACGCCGATGTCTTGCACAAGGCCGGGTACGAGCAAGTGACGCTCAGGTTCGTCCGCGTCGAGGTTCCCGACCCCGCCGATCCCGTGCAGCCCCAGGTCGTCACGTACGAGCTGTAAAACCTCAATTTAGGGACTGTCCCTAAATTGAGGTGCGCCGGCACCGTTCAGCACCGGCAGGAGTGTGGCCCAGATTCGGCATCAGTGCGAATCTGGGCCACATGAGCTTGCTCTGAGTTTTATCGGCGTACGTGGAAACTAGAGTTTGCGATAGCGGGTGTGGTTGTTTTTGCCGCGTTCGATCTTTTCGATGGAGGGAAGGGCCCCGCTTTGGTATTTCTTAGAGAAAAATACGCCAAAGCTGATCTTCTCCCCACGTTGCAGATCGCTCCACGTAGTTCCTTTGAACAGGGACTTCACTTCGAAGGCCGTTCTTGGATCAAGTTGATCAATCGCTTGCTGTGCCTCGCCGAACATTGCATCGAAATTTGCAGATCTCATTTTGTCACCGCTTGGGAAGTCGCTTGAGTTGATCGAGGACTTTGTCGCGCTTCTCCCTGTGCCTCTTTGCGTCTTCAGTTGCTTTCTCGATGCCTTTTGCGAGTTCGTCCTTTTGTGCTTTTAGCGCCCCATTACCGAACAGCTTGAAGCCAGGGAGTGAATCGAGCTCGTCCGCAAGACGTTTTGCCTCTCGGTCGCATGCGCTTGCCTCATTGGCATACTTCTCGGCTTCCTCATCCACAATTGCCTTGAGATCGGGGTTGGCTTCCCAGTAGGCTGCTATCACTTGCTTGATCGCTCTTCCGAAGGCTCCGGCGATGAGCACCGCTGCATCCGGGTATTCGGCTTTCAGCTTCTTCTGGCACTTCTCGAATTCAACAGCGGAGTTGATGCGGCCCTCCCTGGTCTCGTTGATTAGCCATTCTTGGACCTCGCTTCTATGGCGAGCATAGTCCTCGGCCTCCTGTTTGCGAGCCTGTACGCATAGCGGAGTCATGCAGGGTATTTCGCCGACAAAGGGTTCTCCGCATGTGGGGCAAGCCACCTTGCGGCCGTCTTGGCGTAGGGAATCAAGATAATCCTTGATGGTGGGTTCTGGTTCATAGGAGTATTCGACCTGTTTGCCAACGGATTGGGAAATCGCTGTGATCCCAGAACCTCTGAAGTTGAGGGGCCAGATGTATGACTCGTTGTAACGACAGTCATCGAAGGTGAAGACGGTGGTTCCCTCATTGCTGCCGTTCCTTAGCTCAAATGATAGGATGCGTGAGCCAAAGCGTCCGCTTTTTCCACCGTCGGCAAGCTCTCTGTCGCTCAGAATCATGTTTCGTATGGTGGAGGGATACAGAGAAGAGTTCAGCGCAATGATTTCAACGATGTCGTCCGGCAGGGTTGTGGGAATGAGGTTCGTTCTGACTTGGACTTCCAATTTAGTAGTCAAGCCATCCGGGAGCCAGGTATCGAGGGCGCCTCCCATTTGAAAGCTCGAAGCATCTCTCAGGTATTTTTCGTGACCCTCTCCATCGCGAGAGGTGTATTGGAGCGAAACTACATCGAGTGCCGGCGTGGTTGCGAAATAGTCCAGCGCCGTCTGAAGCAATTCACGGAGAGGGAGGTCGATGGCGACTTTCATCTTCTTACCTCACATCGTAGGAGCGCGAAAAACCACACTTGCCGCAATAGTAGGTGGACTTCTTCTTGCCCAGGGCCCCCGCGGCGAGGCCGAGGGGGCCAAAGGCGACGGCGCCAACCGCTGCCTTTCCAGCGCTGAAGCCTTGCTTGTCGGAGCCGACATATTTCCAGTCATACATCTCGCCGCAGACCGGGCATTTGATGGGCGCATATTCTTTCATGGATGCTCCTTTGCACGTGGATGGCTACATGGGGTCAAAGTACCTCGGGGGGGATTGTCAACGGCCATTCATGTGCGTCCGGGGCGTGTGCCGCTCATTCGGGCTGCATTTTGATGTCTGAGAGATGCTTGCGGCCACAATCGGTGTGGCCGTGTTGGTCTGAAAGCATGTGGCAAGGAGGAAAACGGTTCCAGCGCTCATGGAGGACATAATTGCGCAGTTGCGTCGCATCGCGGAGGAGGAGGAGGGGGCTGAGCGTCTTGTGCTCTTTGGGCCGAGGGCGCGCGTGACGAATTGCCTTAAGAGGGACTCCGACATCGCGGTTGCCGGCCGTCCATCGTTCAATCGCTTTGCCGATTGTGTCGAAAACGAGCTCTAGGCACTACTCGATGTGGATATAGTCAATTGCGAATCGTTTGGTTCAAGTGGTTATCGAAACGTATATCCCCGAGTTTCAGAAATTCGATGCAGGGGTCTACGAGAGATATGGGGATCTTATCGGCGAAGGTGAATCGAACATGCTGTGAACCTTTGCGTGAGGCATGTGCGCACATGCGTTCTGTCCGCGTGCTCGGTTAGAATCGTAGGCGTTCGAAAGGACCCCATCCCAAAACCTCAATTCAGGGACTGTCCCTAAATTGAGGTTTTGGGCGGAGCGGGGTTGCGTATTCTTAGCACATCACATTGGAGATCCAGCACATGGCATTCGTTCACCTGCACAACCACACCGTCTATTCCATGCTGGACGGAGCGACGCGCATCAAGGACATGGTGTCGCGCGCCGTCGAGCTGGGCATGCCCGCCGTGGCCATCACCGACCACGGCTACATGTACGGTGTCCCCGAGCTCGGCCTCGCCTGCGACGCCGTGAACCACGGCACGCCCGAGTACAAGGTCTGGAGCCACGACAAATCCTTCTTGGAGAAGGGCCGTCGCGACGAGCTCGAGTGCCCCGATCAAGAGTCCGATCCGCGCGGTTACGAGCAGCACATGAAGGACCTCGCGATGTGGGACGAGAAGGGCAATATCGACGAGCTCAAGCCGCCGCTGGTCATCAAGCCCATCTTCGGTTGCGAGGTGTATTTCACCCCCGACGAGACCCTTGCGCGCGACCGCAAGCCCGAGCTCTACCACATGGTGCTCTTCGCCCAGAACGAGAAGGGCTACGTCAACCTCATGCAGACGGTCTCCGAGGCCGCCGTGCAGGGCTTTTACTACAAGCCGCGCGTGACGCTGGACAACCTGCGCCGTCATCGCGA
This sequence comes from Collinsella intestinalis, assembly GCF_902501455.1. Taxonomy (NCBI): domain Bacteria; kingdom Bacillati; phylum Actinomycetota; class Coriobacteriia; order Coriobacteriales; family Coriobacteriaceae; genus Collinsella; species Collinsella intestinalis. Next base: position 811,936 of record NZ_CABWIC010000007.1, on the reverse strand, counting down.
GGGCCTCATCGCCAGCTCCGCGTGTATCGCCGGCATCATCCCCAAGTGCATCGACCGCGGTGAGATGGCGACCGCCATCGAGTGGGCTGAGACCTTCCGCGACACGTTCGAGCCGGGCAATTTCTACATCGAGATCCAGGAGCACGGCATCACGACCGACTCCGGCATCACCGACGAGGAGCTTTCCCGTACCCTCATCCAAATCGCCGAGCAGGTGGGCGTCAAGGTCATCGCAACCAACGATTTCCACTACCTCACGCGCGAGGACGCGCCGGTCCAGGACGTCGTCATGTGTATCGGCACGAACTCCAAGATCGACGACCCGAACCGCATCCGCATGGAGGGTTCGGAGTTCTACATGAAGACCGAGGAGGAGATGCGGGCCCTGTTCCCGTATTGCCCCGAGGCCTGCGACAACACCGTCGAGATCGCCGAGAAGTGCAACGTCGAGCTCGACTGGGACAGCATCATCCTGCCGAACTATCCTCTGCTCGACCCGGGCGAGACCCATGAGAGCCAGTTCCGTCGCGAGTGCGAGGAAGGCCTCGCCAAGCGCTACGGCGACGATTGGGACGGGCGTGAGATCGGCGGCGTCGACATCCGCGAGCGTTTCGAGTTCGAGTACAAGGTCATCTGCGACAAGGGCTTCGCCGCGTACTTCCTCATCGTCGCCGAGTACGTCCGTTGGGCCAAGCAAAACGGCATCGGCGTCGGCCCGGGCCGTGGCTCGGCTGCGGGCGCCTTGGTCGCCTACGCCATGGACATCACCACCTTCGACCCGCTCTCGAACGGCCTCATGTTCGAGAGGTTCCTCTCTCCCGAACGTACCGAGATGCCCGATATCGATATGGACTTCGACGATGAGCGGCGCCTCGAGGTCATCGAGCATGTTCGACAGCTCTATGGCCCCGAGAAGGTCACCCACGTCATCACCTACTCCACCATCAAGGCCAAGCAGGCCATCAACGACGCTGCCCGCGTGTTGGACTATCCCGTCTACATGGGCCAGCGCCTGTCCAAGATGGTCTCCGCCGACCCGGGCGTGAAGCTCAAGCAGGTGCTCGAGAAGCAGCCGGGCAAGGAGGACCTGTACAGCCCCGATTTCGTCGAGGCGTATCAAAAGGACGAGGACGCCCGCCGCATCATCGACACGGCGCTGTCCATCGAGGGCCTCACGCGCGGCGAGGGCGTGCACGCCTGCGCCGTTCTGATCTGCCGCGATGCGGTCAACGAGCACGTGCCCACCAAGCTCGATACCAAGGGCGGCGTCGAGATCACCCAGTACGAAGGCCACACGGTCGCCGACATGGGCCTGCTCAAGATGGACTTCCTGGGCCTGCGCACCCTCACGGTCATTTCCAAGGCCAAGGCCAACATCAAGAAGAGCTTCGGCATCGATATCGACGTCGACGCCATCCCCTTCGACGACCCCAAGATCTTCGAGCTCATGAGCTCCGGCCGTACCGCCGGCGTGTTCCAGGTCGAGTCCGCCGGCATGACGGCCACGATCAAGAACATGAAGCCCACCGAGTACAAGCACGTCGTCGCTCTGATCGCTCTCTACCGCCCGGGCCCCTTGGGCGCCGGCATGGTCACGAGCTACATCAACCGCATGAACGGCAAGGAGCCCGCGGTCTCCTACGACCCGCGCCTCGACGGCATCCTGGGCGAGACCTACGGCACCATGGTCTACCAGGAGCAGGTTATGCTCATCTCGGTCGAGATGTGCGGCTTCTCCAAGGGCGAGTCGGACTCGCGCATCCGCAAGCCCGTGGCCAAGAAGAAGATCAAGATGCTCACCGACCAGGTCTTCAAGTGGTCTGACGGCGAGGATGAGACGATCTACGACCACTGGATGAACGGAGCGGAGAAGAACGGGTACAAGCGCTCGGTCGCCCAGAAGATCTGGGACGACGTCCTCGAGTTCGCATCCTACGCGTTCAACAAGTCCCACTCCGCCGGCTATGCGATCCTGGTCATGCAGACAGCCTGGCTCAAGGCCCATTACCCCAACGAGTACATGGCGGCCGTGCTTACCTCCTACACGGGCAAGACCGACAAAATCGTGCACTACGTCTCCGCTTGCCGTCACGACGGCATCGCGGTCCTGCCTCCGGATATCAACGAGTCCGGCACCGAGTTCACGGCGACCCCGGAGGGCGTGCGCTTCGGCCTGGCCGGCATCCGCGGCGTGGGCGAGGGCGTGACCCAGGCGATCATCGGGGAGCGCGAGAAGGGCGGCCCGTTCAAGAACCTGCACGACTTCGTCGAGCGTGTGGATTCGAGCCAGGCCAACCGTCGCGTCATCGAGGCGCTCATCAAGGGCGGGGCCTTCGACTCGACGGGTTATCCGCGTCGTCAGCTCATGCACTTCGTCGACCGCGACAATCCCGAGAACATCATCGATGCCGCGGTGAAGCGCCAAAAGGACCGCGCCGCCGGCCAGACCTCGCTGTTCGACGTGTTCGGCGATGTCGAGGGCTCCGGTTTCGAGGTCATCGTCCCCGAGCCCGACGGGCAGGAGTGGGATCGACATATGAAGCTCTCCTTCGAGAAGGAGGTGCTGGGCATCTACGTCTCCGATCACCCCCTGCGCCCGTATGAGTACGCACTCGCCAAGGCCCGTGAGTTCACGCTGTCCCAGATCGACACCGGCTTCGAGACCATGGGTCCCACTGGTAACGCGGTGAACCAGGAGATTCCCGAGGGCAAGCCCTATTGGTGGGCCGGCATGGTCTCGGGCGTCGGCAAGCGCGTCACCAAGAACGGCGACCCCATGGCCATCGTGCAGCTCGAGGACATGGAAGGCGAGGCGACGGTCGTCGTGTTCCCCAAGACGTACAAGCAGTGCGAGGGCTACCTGTACGGCGAGGTCGACCCCGAGACGGGCGCGCAGCTCTCCGATGCCTTCATCCGTGTCAAGGGCAAGCTCGAGCGTTCCGACCGCGGCGACCAGATCATCGCCCAGGAAATCGAGCCGCTCGTGCTGAGCGAGGAGAGCAATCGCCCCAAGGTCTTCGAGATTATGGTCCCGAGCTCGCGCTTCTCGCAGTCCAACATGGCGCGTTTGGCGACGGTCCTGAACACCAACCCCGGTGGTGACCGCGTGGAGCTGTTCATCGAGCAGGCGGATGGCCAGACCATGCGCGCCGAGATCCCCACACGCGTCAACGCCCGCTCGATTCCATTGATCGCCGAGGTCAAGGGCATTGTGGGCAATAAGGGTCGCGTGACGGTGATCTAGCCTTGCCGGCCCGAGGTCGGGGAATGTGTACCGTGGACGCGCGTCTCGTGTAAGATGCGCGTCCATTCGGGCATACTAGGAAATAGTTGCATCTGCAGCGAAGTCTGAAAGGATTGATACATATGGCTACGTTTTTCAAGAATGACGAGACGGGCAAGTTCCTCGCCGCTGTCGACGCCGACATGTTCGCCCCGGCCGGCTACACCGAGGTTGCCGCCAACTCCGTCGACGCCGCCGTCGAGAAGCACGTTCCCGTCGTCGAGCTCCAGCGCGAGGGCCACGTCTTGAACGTTACCGTGGGCGAGGTCGAGCATCCCATGGAGGACGCGCACTACATCGAGTGGATCGCCCTCGAGGCCGCCGGTCGCCTGGAGATCCATTACCTTAAGCCCGGCCAGGCCCCGACTACGTTCTTCGCGGGCGGCGTCAAGACCGGCATCGTCTACGCCTACTGCAACCTCCATGGCCTGTGGAAGGCGGAGTTCTAAGATCCCGCCAAGGGCCGTGCGGCCCGTGCCTTGTGGTGCGAACGTATCTACGCGGGTGGCGAGGGGCGTAACGGCTCCTCGCCACCCGTTATTTGCATCATCTCCCGACGTGACGGCTGTCGCATGGTGCAATGTGAGCAAGAAAGGTTGACCCCACCGATGAGAATCGCCCTGGCCCAGATCGGCGCCCGCCTTGGAGATTTCGACGGCATCTGCTCTCGAGTCGAGCAGCAGGTGCACCTGGCACAAGATGCCGGGGCCGACCTTTTGTGCGTACCCGCGCCCCTGATGTGCGGTGTCACGCCGGGGGCACTGGTCGACTATCCGAACTACGAACATGACCTGCTGAGGGCCCTCGATCGGCTCGCGGCGATCTGCGATGCGGCCGGTGTGGCGTGCATCGTCCCCGCCGTGCTCTCCTTGGAGGTTGGCCAGCTGTTCGAGGCGTTTTTGCTGCGTCGCGGACGTGTGGTGCCGCTGCGTCTGACCATGATCCGGCATCAGGAGGGCGTTCCCGTCTCACCGTGGTCACCGCCGGTGTTCGACGTCGCGGGCACGCGCATCGCGGTGACGTTCGACGCCCAGCGCGATCTTGCGTCCCTTCCCGGTGGTTGCGACCTGCTGCTGCATTTCCCCGTCAACGGTTTGGATGTGACGGATTGCGATTCTGCGGCGGCCGCCGCGCTTCCAACGGGTCAGATGACGGAGCGGGTCGCGCGTGCCGGGATTTGGATGGCGTGCATGGCCCCCGTCGGCGGTTATGACGATGCGGTCTATACGGGTGGTTCCTATGTGCTGGACGACGGGGGACGTGTCGTCGCCCTTGCACCGTGTTTCGAGGAGTCCCTGCTGGTACAGGATGTGGTGCGCGGGGTGCCCTGCGAGGCGGTTGAGGATCGCAAGATCCCGCGCTTCGATCGCGGCACCTGGATGTGGAATGGCCTGCGCTTGCATCTGCGGGATTCGGTCGCAGCGCAGTGCGCCGGGCGCGTGCTCGTCGCCTTGGACGGCGGCCTGGCGAGTAGCCTGCTTGCATGTCTGGCCGTCGATGCCCTGGGGTCTCGGTCCGTCATCGCGCTACATGTCGAGCATGATGCGGCATCCGATGGTACCGCCCAGGAGCTCCATGCCTTGCGCTCCCGCCTCGCGCGGGAGGTGGCCTCGCGTCTTCACATTCGCATGGTCGAGCGCGTCGCCCCCGATATTCGCCCGTTGTTGGATGGCGATGAGCCCGGCAACCCCGGCATCTCCGTCCCAACCGCACAGGCGCGCGTCGACGCCCTGATGATGGAGGATGTCGCCCAAATCGAGCTTGCGATGCCACTCAGCGCCCTCACCAAGACCGATTACGCGTTGCGCCCGCGGGTCGGCGCGCGCGCGAATGTGGCGACGCTCGCGCCTTTTGGCGATGTGTACCTGACGTCGTTGGAGTGGCTCGCTCGCGCGCGAAATCGCATTTCAGCGGTCCTTCCGGAGGAGCTGCTCGGTCTCAACGCCGTCGCCTGCGATATGGCCACCGTCCTGCGGGATGCGGTGTGCCAGCTTGGCGCCGACGGCGATATCGCCGATCGAGCGCTGTCTTCGCTGCTCGCGCTCGACCCCTCTCAGATCGACGGTGCGCTCGAGGCACATGTCGACCGCAACGCTGTCCTGGACGATCTGCCGCTGTTTGCAACCGATCCGGAGTCGGCGGCCCTCATACTGATGATCGTTCGGTCGGGAGAGGCGTCGCGGCGCCTTCTGCCATCGTGCCCGATCGTGTCGTCCCGCTCATTTGTGGAGCGCGCCTGGCCGTCGATGCTTGGCTGGTCGGACATGGGCAGGCATGGGCAGGAGCGGCTTCGTGCGGCTGATTTAGCCGATGCGGAGTTCCATCGCCTCGAGAAGCGCGGCGCCGCTCGCGCCGAACGTGCCCGGGGCGAGATTATGGACATGCTGGCCGACCTGCTCGGCATCACGCCGGAGCAACGCCGCGAGCTCATGGGCGAGGAAGGGCTCGAGCGTATGGGCGAGCAGCTCAAGGATGCCGAGCAGTCCGTCCGGGAGGCGCTGGGTCGGATGGCCTCCGAGGGGCTCGGACCCGAGGCGTTCGGGCTTGGGTCGCAAGACGACGACGCTGGTGCTTCCGGACGCGCGGGCTTCTTCTCCCTGAACTAAAATCGCTTCTCCTCCTGTCCGCATGCATGGTATAGTAGAACAAACGTTCGAGATATCAAGGAGACGGATTGGTCATATTGGGAATCGACCCGGGTTTGGCTAACACCGGGTGGGGCATCGTCGAGGAGCGTCGCGGCGAGGTGCGTTGCCGGGCATACGGTTGCATCGAAACCTCGTCCGGCTCTGACTTGGCGGCGCGCTTGCGGCGCATCGCCGACGAGCTCACCGCCGTGGTCGATCGCTATCGCCCACAGGAGGCGGCTGTGGAGGGCATCTATTTCGGCGCGAATGTCCGTTCCGCCATACCCACCGCCCATGCCCGCGGCGCTGCTCTCGTCGCGTGCTCCCTGTGCGGGGTCGAGGTGGGGGAGTACACCCCCATGCAGATCAAGCAGGCCGTTGTTGGCACGGGCGCCGCCGATAAGACGCAGGTCACCTATATGGTTCGCACGTTGCTCCATCTCGATCACGACCCAAAGCCCGACCATGCCGCGGACGCGCTGGCGTGCGCGGTGTGCCATGCGCACCTGCATCGAACGCGGGAATTGAGCGGTGGTGCCTACACGCAAGAGAAGGGAAACCCCTACGCATGATCTCGATATTGAATGGCACGCTCATCGAGGCGACCGCGGGATCGGCCGTCATCGATGTGAACGGCATAGGCTTCGAACTCGGCATCTCTGCAACCACCGCCTCGAGCCTCGCGCAGGTCGGCTCGCCCACTCGCCTGTACACGCGCATGGTTGTGCGTGAGGATTCGTGCACCCTGTTCGGGTTCGCCACAAAGGACGAGCGTACGATGTTCGACAAGTTGGTCTCGGTAAGTGGCGTGGGTGCCAAGCTCGCCCTCGCGATTTTGTCCTCATTTACGGTTCCCGAGCTGTATACGCTGGTGATGATGGAGGACGACAAGGGAATGGCGACCGTGCCGGGCGTGGGCAAAAAGACCGCACAGCGCCTGATCCTCGAACTGAAGGGCGTTTTCGAGAAGGACCGTTCGCTCGCCGGTTCGGCTGTCCCCACCGCGCCGCTGCCGTTTGCCCCCGCCGCGCCCGCGGCCCCTTCGGCGATTGAGGACGCCACGGCGGCCCTGCTCTCCATGGGCTTCACCGCCGCGGAGGTCACGCTGGCACTCGATGGGTATGATGGCAAGGATATGCGCGTCGAGGAGCTCTTGGCTCTGGCGCTCAGGCGGCTGGGAATGGAATCGTGATGTGGGAAGTAGACGAGTCGACTGACCTGTGGGGCGATGCGCCGTCCCGCCATGCGGCGGGAGGCGAGACGGAGCGGTTTGTGACGGGGGAGCTCACCTCCGACGATCTCGACGTCGAGCGCGGCCTGCGTCCGCAGCGCCTTGAGGACTATTGTGGGCAGGAGCACATCAAGCAAAGCCTGCGCATCCTCATCGAGGCCGCGCAGAGCCGAGGGGAGAGCCTCGATCATGTGATCTTTTCCGGGCCCCCGGGCTTGGGTAAGACCACGCTGGCCGCGGTCGTTGCAAACGAGATGGGCGCTCAGATCAAGACCACCTCGGGCCCCGCCATCGCACGCACGGGCGACCTCGCGGCGATCCTCACCAACCTGCAGCCGGGCGACGTCCTGTTCATCGATGAGATTCATCGCCTCAACCGTCAGGTCGAGGAGATCTTGTACCCGGCGATGGAGGACTTCTCCCTCGATATCGTCATCGGCAAGGGGCCCGCTGCCCGCTCGATTCGCCTGGATATCCCTCGTTTCACACTCGTGGGCGCCACCACGCGCTCTGGCATGCTCACAGGTCCCCTGCGCGATCGTTTTGGCATCTCGTATCGCTTGGATTATTACGGCATCGAGGATCTGGCCGATATCGTCTGCCGCTCTTCGAGCATCCTCGGTGTGTCGATCGACCGAGAGTCCGCAAAGGAGATCGCCTCGCGTTCCCGTGGTACGCCTCGCCTTGCGAATCGCCTGCTCAAGCGCGTGCGTGATTACGCCCAGGTTCGCGGTGAGGGGTCCATCGAGCTCGGTATCGCTCAAGAGGCGATGCGTTTCTTCGAAATCGATGAGCTCGGCTTGGATTGGATGGACATCCGCATCCTCGAGACGCTGTGTAAGACGTTCCGCGGTCGCGCCGTCGGTCTGTCCACCCTGGCGAGCGCCACGGGCGAGGACGCCAATACGCTCGAGGACGTCTACGAGCCCTATCTGCTGCAATGCGGTCTGATCGTCCGTACGCCGCAGGGGCGCATGGCAACGCCTGCTGCGTTCGAGCATCTGGGAGTCGAGGCGCCCGGATTGTAAAGCCCGTGGTTCATGATTGGCCGTGCTATTCTGAAGGCGTTACATGATTGAAGAGAAGGGACCCTTCATGCCGACTGATATCGAAATCGCCCACTCTGTTGCGCCGTGGCCGATTCAGCAGGTCGCTGAGGCAGCCGGTGTGGATGCCAAGCATCTGATTCCCTATGGCTTCGACAAGGCCAAGGTGGATTACTCACTGCTCAACGAGCCGAGCGACCACGAGGCCAAGCTTGTCCTCGTCACGGCCATCAACCCCACGCCCGCGGGCGAGGGCAAGACCACGACGACCATCGGTTTGGCCGACGCCCTGCGTCGCCGCGGCGTCAAGAGCGCTGTTGCGCTGCGCGAGCCCTCGCTCGGGCCGGTCTTCGGTGTCAAGGGCGGTGCCGCCGGCGGCGGATACGCGCAGGTCATCCCCATGGAGGATATCAACCTTCATTTCACCGGCGACTTCCATGCCATCGGTGCTGCCAACAACCTGCTCGCTGCCCTGCTGGACAACCACATCCAGCAGGGCAACGCGCTCGGCATCGACGTCAAGCGCATCACTTGGAAGCGCGTCGTCGACATGAACGACCGCCAGCTTCGCCATGTCATCGACGGCATCGGCGGCAAGGCCCAGGGCGTCCCACGCGAGGATGGATTCGACATCACCGTCGCGTCTGAGGTCATGGCGATCCTGTGCCTGTCGACCTCCATCTCCGACCTCAAGCAGCGCCTCGGGGAGATCGTGGTCGGCTACACCTACGACGGCGAGCCCGTTCGCGCCAGCCAGCTCAAGGCCCAGGGCGCCATGGCGGCTCTGCTGAAGGACGCGCTCAAGCCCAATCTCGTGCAGACGCTCGAACACACGCCGGCGTTCGTGCACGGCGGTCCGTTCGCCAACATCGCGCATGGCTGCAACTCCGTCATGGCCACGAGGATGGCCATGCGCTTCGGCGATGTTGCCATTACCGAGGCAGGCTTCGGCGCGGACCTCGGAGCTGAGAAGTTCCTCGACATCAAGTGCCGCATGACCGGGATTCGCCCGAGCGCCGTCGTGGTGGTCGCTACCGCCCGCGCCCTCAAGTACAACGGCGGTGTGGCCAAGGCCGATCTCAACACCGAGAATCTCGAGGCCCTCAAGGCCGGTATGCCCAACCTGCTCCGTCATGTCGAGAACATCCAGAGCGTCTTCGGCCTGCCCTGCGTTGTCGCGATTAACCGATTCCCGATCGACACCGAGGCCGAGCTCGACCTCATCGCATCCGAGTGCGAGAAGGTTGGCGTGAACGTTCGTCTCTCCGAGGTCTGGGCCAAGGGTGGCGAGGGCGCACTCGAGCTGGCCGACGAGGTCATGCGCCTTATCGAGGAGCCTCACGAGTTTAAGTTCGCCTATGAGGACGGTACGGATGTGGCAGACGCCCTCGAGGCGATTGCCACCAAGGTCTATCATGCCGACGGCGTCGACTTCGCGCCTGCGGCCAAGCGCCAGCTCGCTGAGCTGCGCGCAAACGGCTTCGGTAACCTGCCGGTGTGCGTCGCCAAGACCCAGTACTCCTTCTCCGATCAGGCGAGCGCGCTTGGCGCCCCCGAGAATTTCCGCATCACCGTGCGCGAGCTCAAGGTGAGCGCTGGCGCCCACTTCGTCGTCGCTCTCACGGGCAACGTGCTCACGATGCCGGGCCTTCCCAAGGTTCCCGCGGCCGAGAACATCGACGTCGACGACAACGGCGTCATTACCGGTCTGTTCTAAGGATCGGTATGGCTACGATTATCGACGGTAAGAAACTCGCTGCCGAGGTTCGCGGTCGCGCTGCCGAGCGCGCTGCGCGATTGATGGCGCGGGATATCCTGTGTGGTCTGGCGGTTGTGCTGGTCGGCGACGACCAGGGCTCCGCCACGTATGTTCGCGCCAAGTTGCGTGACTGCCAGGAGTGCGGCATCCCGTCCCAGGATTTCAAGCTCTCCGAGGATACGACGCAAAGTGAGCTCATGTCGCTCATCGAGCAGCTGAACGCCGATCCCTCCATCGCGGGCATCCTGGTGCAGATGCCGCTGCCGGCTCATCTCGATGCCGAGCAGGTTGTCGCCGCGATCGATCCCAAGAAGGACGTCGACGGCTTTCACCCGGAGAATCTGGGCAAGCTTGTCCGAGGCCTTCCGGGGCTTCGCCCTTGCACGCCCGCCGGGATCATGGAGATGCTCGACGCTTATGGTATCGACCCAGCAGGTAAGAACGCGGTGATCGTGGGGCGTTCGTCCATCGTGGGCAAGCCCATGTCGCTCATGTTGCTTGCGCGCAATGCCACGATTTCTGTCGCGCATTCCCATACCGACCCGTGCGAGCTTGCTCGGATCTGCCAGAGCGCCGATATCCTCGTGGTCGCGTGTGGCATTCCAAAGATGGTCAAGGGCCCCTGGATCAAACCGGGTGCCGCTGTCATCGACGTCGGCATGGACCGCGACGAGGCCGGTAAGCTCTGCGGCGATGTCGACTTTGCATCTGCTGAGCTCGTAGCGGGTTCCATCACGCCGGTGCCGGGCGGCGTGGGCCCCATGACGCGCGCCATGCTGATGAGCAACGTGTGCCTGGCGGCCGAGCTTCAGCACCCCGAAGCTGCCAAGCTCGCGTAGCGTCTGCTCCCGCGCTTTTCTCTGCAGCGTGCTCGTGGCACGCTCCCGTTTTCTTTGTTGAGCCCCCACCGTGTTCGATGCCCCGGCACCGTTCATGGTGGGGGCTTTGCTGTGCCGCTCGTCAGTTCATCGGCGTAGCCTTGCGTTGCCATGGGTACACTGTGGCCAATGACCGCACAGACCCCAAGGAGGATTCATGGCATGCACCACGATCTTGGTCGGTAAGCACGCGAGCTACGACGGGTCGACCATCGTCGCCCGCAATGAGGATTCGCCCAACGGCAAGTTCGAGCCCCAGAAGATGATGGTAGTCCATCCCGAGGACCAGCCGCGCACCTATACGAGCGTGCTCTCTCATCTGAGCTTCGAGCTTCCGGACAACCCCATGCGCTACTCCAGCGTTCCCGATGTCATTCAGGGTCATGGTGTTTGGGCCGCCGCCGGTTTCAACGAGGCGAACGTCGGCATGAGCGCCACCGAGACCATCACGTCAAACGAGCGCGTGCTCGGTGCCGACCCGCTCGTCGAGTATGTTCCCGCCCATGGTGAGCCCGGCGATCCCGACTATACGCCCGAGGTGCCTGGCGGCCTCTCCGAGGAGGACTTCGTCACCGTCGTCCTGCCTTATATCCACTCCGCCCGCGAGGGCGTTCAGCGCCTGGGTGCGCTTCTCGAGCAATACGGAACCTACGAGATGAACGGCATCGCATTTTCCGATGCCGATGAGATCTGGTGGCTCGAGACGATCGGCGGCCATCACTGGATCGCCAAGCGCGTTCCCGACGACGCCTATGTGACCATGCCCAACCAGCTTGGCATCGACTACTTCGATCTGTTGGACGCCGAGGGCGAGCAGGTCGAGCACATGGCCAGCCCCGATCTGCGCGAGTGGATGGCGGAGAACCACCTCAACCTCACCAATACGAATCGCCTCGAGCCCGAGGACATCCTGGACGAGGAGTACTTCACGGATGATCTCGACGATCTTGAGGGCGAGGAGGCCGATGCGTACGAGGAGTATCTCGCCGACCTCATGGATCTGATTGCGGATGTCCGCGAGGGCATGCGCTCGGGTGAGATTTTCATCCCGCGTGAGGCCTTTGGCTCTCATTCCGATTCCGACCATGTCTATAACACTCCGCGCGCCTGGTATATGCAGCGTTGCCTGAACCCGCACGACGGCTGGGACGGCCCGGATGCCGCGTTCACGCCCGAATCGGATGACATCCCCTGGAGCCGTGTGCCTGAGCGCAAGGTGACCATCGAGGATGTGAAGTATGTCCTGTCCTCCCATTACCAGGGAACCGAGTACGATTGCTACGGCAACAAGGGCACACATGCCACGCGCAACGCGTATCGTCCCATCGGTATCAACCGCAACAGCCAGCTCGCCGTTCTGCAGATCCGCCCGTATGTTCCCGAGCCGCTTCAGTGCATCCAGTGGATGGCCTTTGGTTCGAATGCGTTCAACTCCCTGGTCGCGCTGTACGCGAACGTCGACGAGATGCCCGCGTACCTGTCCGACACCACCGAGCGCGTGACGACCGAGAGCTTCTACTGGGCAAATCGCGTCATCGCCGCCCTTGCCGACGCCCGTTTCAACGAGACTTCCGCGAAGATCGAGTCCTACCAGGAGAAGATCGGCTCTCTCGGTCACAAGATGCTGCGTGAAACGGATAAGGCCGCTGCCGATCTTGCCGACGAGCAGATTCCCGCCCTGCTTGCAAAGGCCAACGATGCGCTGTGCGCCGATCTCAAGGTCGCAACGGACAAGCTGCTCGGGCAGGTGCTCTACATCACGAGCTGCGCGATGAAGAACGGCTTCGCGATGTCCGACAACGAGCGCTAAGCTCCAGCCAACCCGATATTCATCGCGACGGCGGCGAGGTTGCAAAACCGTTCGCCGCCGTCGGCTTTTCAGGCGCGGCGATGGGTACAAGTGTTTCTACGGGAGCGCGCGCAACGGGCGCGCGGTGAATGTCTAGGAGGCTTCCATGGCCACGAAATTCGAAGAGCTCGTCAACGGTATGGTCAACGTCGGCTTCGGTGCCGCGGCGGTGACCGCGGAGAAGGGCAAGGAGCTCCTTGATGGGCTGAACGCGCGCGGCGAGGAGGTCCTGCGCGATCTTAACGACCGCGGGGAGCAGGCACGTCACGACAGCCGTTCGTCCGATTTCACGCGCTCCATGTCCGATATCTTCATGGATGCCGGCGGCACGTTCTCCGAGGTGACCGAGCGTCTGAGCGAGCGTGGGGCCACTGCCGCCGAGCGCATCCTCGACGAGCTCATTCTCGCCCGTGTGCGTTTGCTGACCAAGTCCGAGCGCGTCGCGTTCATGGCTCATGTGCGAGACCTGGTCGATTCAGTCGATGACGGCACGGTGACCGTCGAGGTCGAAGAGACTGTGGTCGTCGACGCCGAGCCCGCCGCCCCTGTGGACGCCGAGCCCGTCGAGGACGGTCAGGCGGTCGAGTAACCGCTCATGACCATCGACGCAGAGGACAAGCGCGCTGCGACACCGAGCGCGCACGATAGGGCGAATGCCGCCCGCAAACCGCTGAGCCCCGAGGACACGGTCAACCTCGAGGGGGTTGAGGAGGCGCTCCGCTCATCATGGCGTATGCCGCGCGCCGTCGACGTCTTCCCGGAGGAACCGGAGGCAATGGCTCCTTCCGAGGAGGTCAAGCTCACCTCGCGCGGCCGTCGCCAGCGCATCGCTGAGATCCTGTCGATCGTGCGCAAGTACGAGGCATGGCACAATCTTACGCCGCGCCGACTGCGGCGCATGCTCGAGGATTTGGGTCCCATGTTCGTCAAGATGGGGCAGATCCTCGCCAATCGCTCCGAGATCCTGCCGCAGGAGTACTGCAATGAGCTGCGTCGTCTTCGCTCGAACGTGGAGCCCGTTCCGTTCGCCGTGGTGAACGATTGCCTCGTCGCCGAATACGGCAGGCCGCTCGGAGAGATATTCTCGCATATCGACCGCAAGCCCCTGGGAAGCGCGTCGCTCGCGCAAGTGCATCGAGCCACGCTGCTCACGGGCGAGGATGTGGCCATCAAGGTGCAGCGCCCCGGCGCCCAGCAGGTCATGGCGCAAGACATTGACATCATGCGCTCCATCGTGGCCCAGGCGTCCCATTTTGTGAAAACCGACCAGTTCATCGATCTCAAGGGCGTGGTCGAGGAGCTGTGGCAGTCGTTTCGCGAGGAGACGAACTTCCTCATGGAGGCTCGCAACCTTGACGAGTTCCATCGGTTGCACGAGGATGACGGGGCGATTTCCTGCCCGCGCTCATATTTGGCGTATTGCACCGAGCACATCGTTGTCATGGACTACGTCGACGGCATCTCCATCGCCGATCCCGAGCGTCTGGTCGAGGCGGGGTACGATCTTGAGAAGGTTGGGTCGTCCATTGTCGATGACTATGCGACCCAGGTGCTTCAGGATGGCTTTTTCCATGCCGACCCGCATGCGGGGAACATCATCGTGCGAGACGGCATCGTCTATTTCATCGATATGGGCATGGTGGGGCGTATGTCCAGCCATGACCGCGGTATCGTCAAGGATATGATTTACGCGGTCGCGACGGGCGATGTCCCCAAGCTCAAGGACTCGCTCATGCGCTTCGCCGTGACGAGGGGCGATTCCGCCGAGCTCGACCACTCCACGTTCCTCAGCGATCTCGACTTCATCATCGCCGATTTTGCCGGCCTGGATTTGAAGGACCTCGACATCGGCGAGTTCCTGACCTCCCTCATCAGCCTGGCGCGCAAGAATGATGTCGAACTGCCCAGCGTGGTGACGATGTTCGCCCGCGGCATGGTGACGCTCGAGGGCCTGCTCACCGAGTATATGCCCGACGTCAACATGATCGAGATCATCACCGAGCATATCAAGCATGAGAAAAGCTCGTATCGCCGTGCCCGCGAGGCCGCCGATGAACTGACGCACGCGTCGTACCGCGCCCTCAAGGGTCATCTGGAGATGGCCGAGCAGCTCGGCTTGGCTTCCAGGATGCTCACACGCGGTCAGCTCAAGATGAACATGCAGGTGCTCGGCAGCGAGCAGGTGCTCCGACATGTCGGCGGTATCGTGGACCGCTTGTCGATGGCGATCGTCATCGCGGGCCTTTTCATCGGTTCATCCGTCGTGTACTACGCCAAGATCGAGCCGGTCATCTTCGGCATCCCCGTTATCGGCTTTTTGGGTTATGCGAGCGCCTTGTTCCTGGCTCTTGGCCTGGGACGAGAGATTTGGCGCAACAGTCACGGCGGAAAGTGAACTGAGCGCAGATGATCTCGGCGTCGACGGTGATGTGCGTCAGAGAGCCGAGATCGAGGGCGTGCTCCTCGATGCTGAAGGCCACGGGGCTCATGCGCACCAGGTCGAGTGCGTCTTCCGCCTGAACGGGAGACGTTTGGGTCACGCGGGCCCGACTCACGACGTTCATATGGCGCATCAGGTGCTCGGAAACGCCGTGGTCGACGAAATCGGCCTCGGATAGCTGCTCACCTGCAAGTTCGCGCAGCTCGTGCATATGCTGCGGGGCGGGGATGACCTTGACGAGCATTCCGCCCGGTTTGAGGACGCGTTTGAATTCGTCGTAGTTGGCGGGTGTGAACACGTTGAGGATCGCGTCGACCGTGGAATCGGAGAGCGGGATGTTCGCAAGGTCGGCGACGAGCCAGCGCACCGGACCGCCACCTCGAGCGGCGACGCGAATCGCGTCCTTTGCGATGTCGAGGCCCAAGACGGTCGAGTGGGGGAGCGCGCGAGCCACGTCCTTGGCGTATGATCCTTCGCCGCACCCAGCATCGATGACGGTCGCCGTGTTTGCGAGCTCGTTTAGAGAGGCGGCGACGGCCTGATGCACTTCGCGATAGTAACCATGCTCCATGATGCGCTGGCGGCTCGCGAAGAACGTTTCGTCGTAGCCCTTGAGGGGTTTCTGATGCGGGGTGAGGTTCAAGAAGCCCTTCGCCGAGATGGCGAAATCGTGGCCGCTTTCGCAGGCGACCGAGGATTGCCGCGCATGCATTTCCGCTCCGCATAAAGGGCAGCGAAGGAGCTCGGCGATGTCGAGATGCTTTTGAACGCCCGGGCGCGCCATAGGTTAGAGGACCTTCTCGAATGCGATGCGCAAAGGATCAACTTCGCCGGGATAAGGAAGCGTGATGGTGCCGCAGTGGGTGTAGCCGAGCTTACTTACGAGTCCCTGCACGGGGATGTTGCGCTCGTGGGTGTCGATGCGGATGCTCTGAGATCCGTGTTCGCGCGCGATGCGCTCGCCCTCCTCGAACATGAGCGTCATGATGCCGCGGCGGGCGGCGGCGGCGCTGATGGCGCAGCGATGGATGACGGCATAGCGGGGTTCGCGCGAATCCGATTCGGTCAGCCAGGCCCCGTCGATTTGGTCGTAGGTCTCCTCACCCGAGAAGGAAAGCGCCATCACGGCGAGCACGGTGCCGTCCTCGCCGACCGCCACATATGAGGCATCTTCAGCCATGTCGGCCTCGATATCGAGATGATTGGGGTAGTCGCCCAGCCACTGGGGGATGTCCAGTGCCGCAAGTGCCACCTTGCCGTCCACGAGGCACTTTTCAGCCGCTTCAACGTCGGCGGCAACGGTTTTGCGAATCGCGACTCTCATGCACGAGTTCCTTCCAGTCAAATTCGTCCTGAGCGAATCTCCCGACCATTCTTCTGCGCAGCCAGGTCCCGGGGCGGGGCGAAGGTTTTTGTAGATTCCGCACGAACAGAAAGCCCAGTGGGCTTTCGTCGTGAGCAGGACTTGACCGAGTAAAAACCTTCGACCCGCCCCGGGACCTGGCGGGCGGTCCGTTAGAACTGCGACGGGTGCTTCGCGAAGAAATCGAAGCGCGGCGGCAGCGCCTTGATGGCGTGCGTGCCGGGCTGCTCGCCCAACTCGGCCGTGAGCTCGTCATTCGTCTTGAAGATGTTGTCCCAGGAGAAGAAGGCGACGGGGTCGATGGCGAAGTGCTCGCAGATCAGCTCGCAGCCCGTGGGCACGATGCCGTGCATGAGGACGGTCGCCACGCGCAGCTCGTGGAACGCGTCGACGAGCGCCTGGTTCATGGCGGTGTCGTCCCCGCTGTTCTTCGCGGCCTTGGAGGCGTCGCTCCAGCGCTTGTTGGCGGCGCGCAGGAACTCATCGCACACGCCGAGGGCGTGGTGCAGCTCGAAGGCGTGCATGGCCTGCTCGAACGCGATCGCTGCCTGTTCGGCTGCGTTGCGCGCGGCTTCGGAAGGCTCGCCCGCGGGGATGCACCCGGTGCGGTAGGCGGCCTCATCGCCCTCCTTGACGGCCACGCCGTAGAACGCAGAGCGGGCCAGGCGGTTGAAAACACCGGTGAGCAGCGCGCCCTCCTTGAGGGCGGGGTCGATTACGCGCTTGTCATCGCGGGCGAGGATGGGGTTGCCGTCCTTGTCCTTGCCGGTCTCGCGCAGGTCGAAGGCCTTCGGGGAGAAGCTGACGGGTTTCTCGCCCAAGCCGAGCGACAGCCAGTGCGCGCGCAGCTGCTCGGGGGTGTAGTGCTCGAGCATCTCATGCGCCAGCGGCGGGGGAGTCTGGGAGCTGGAGCTCGCCTTCTTGCCCATGTACAGGATATGGTAGTTGGCAGCCACGCAGGACTGCTGCATGTTCCAGTCGAGTGCCTCCCACATGCCGGATTGCGCGATGCAGTAGAAGTAGATGTTGTCCTGGCCGATGAATTGGTAGGCGCGGGCATCCTCGCTGGCCCACCAGTCGTGCCAGTCGAGGCTGGCGTGCGTGTAGGTGGGCTCGTCCATGATCATGGCCGGGGCATCGTCCACGAGCTGGGCGTCGGCGACGGCGCACTCGGCGAGCTCGGCGGCAGGTGTGCCCGCGGCCTCGAGCTTGGCGGCGTCGCGTGCGAGGACGGCGCGGGTGAAGCTGATGGGCGCCCACAGGCTCTCGGGCCAGACCCAGGCCGTGAGGTCGCGGCAGCCCTCGACCTCGGGCAGGGGCACGCCCCACTCGACGTTGCCCGAGATGCGGAACGGCACGAGCGCTTTGCCGGAGCGGAAGCGCACGCCGGCTCGGTTGAGGACCTCGTGGGCCTCGTCGCGCTCGCGCCAGGTGGGGAAGACCACCGTGAAGGAGCCCTTGTTGCCCTCGGCCTCGATGACCTCGTGCGCGGGCAGCTCGCCGCGGATGGCCTCGAATTCATCGCGGAACTTCACCTGGATGAACAGGCGCGGGGCGTCGAGCCACTCCTGCATGGTCTTGGACACCACGGAGCGCACGGTGGGATCGGCGGCCAGGCGCTCGGTGTGCTCCCGCATGTACTCGGTGTAGGAGGGCAGGTCGAAATACAGGTTGTCCACCGGCACGAGCTCAGGCGTCTCGCCGGTGAGCGCGCTCTTGGGGGCGATGAGCTCCTCGGGCTCGAACTGGTGGCCGAGGTCACACTCGTCGGCGTAGGCCTTCTCGGACTTGCAGCCCTGGATGGGGCAGCGGCCGAGGACCTGGCGGCCGTTCAGGAACTGTCCGGCGGCCGGGTCAAAGAACTGCTTGGTGCTCATCTTGGTGAGCTTGCCCTGCTCGTGCAGGCGCTCGACGATTTCGGCGGTCATGCGCTCGTGGATGTGCACGGCGGGCTCCAGCGCGCTGCCGGCATACAGGTCGCAGGACACGCCGAAGCTGGCCAGGTCGGCTTCCTGGCTGTCGTGGTTCTCGCGCACGTAATCGGAGATGTGCTTGGTGTAGCCGTCTGCCTCACGGCGCTTGCGGAAGCCCTCCATGATGGGGGATCCATAGCAGTCGGTACCGGAGACGAAGATCACGTTCTCGCGGCCCAGACGGTCGCGCAGAAAGCGAGCGTAGAAGTCCGCCGGGACGAAGACGCCTCCCACGTGGCCGAAGTGCAGACCCTTGTTGCCGTAGGGCATGCCGGCGGTGACGACGGCGCGACGCGGCCAGGAGGGGCGGTCGGCGGGAGTGAGGTGTGCGGTCATGTGCGTCCTTCTTCCGAGTTTCGTGGTGAATAAGACGGTGCGAGGCGACGCGGCACCGCATTCGGGCGCGGCGTCGCGTCGCCTCGATCATTGTCCGAAGTAATCCCACATTATCGCACAGGTGTCCGCATGAGACGCTACACTTGGTCGCATGAGGAAAATAGCCGACATACATGTTTTCGAGGACGAGGGCTTCCTGGCTCGCATGCGCTCCTTGTCGGCCACGGTGCTGGTGGCTGGGGTTCTCGCTGCGATCCTGTGGGCGCTCACCATGGTGGCGCTTCGCGAGTTCTTCGACGCCCCGGTGACTCCTTTCGAGCTCGGTGCCGTCCTGGGTTCGCTGGGCGACCGTCTCATGGGTGTCGAGGACACCGGGCGCGGCGTCGATATCCGCTGGTGGATCTCCCTTGTCGTCGCCATTCCCGCAACGTTTGCCATCCACGAGCTCGTGCACGCGTTGTTTTTCAGGCATTACGCGCCGCCTGGGGCTCAGATCACGTTCGGCTCGAATCTCAAGATGGGCATGATCTACGCGAGCGCCGAAGGGGTTGTGTACCCGCGTGACGCCTACCTTGTCATAGCGTTGGTGCCTTCCGTCATCGTGACGCTGCTGGTCGTCGTTCTCGGCATCGGTTTTAGGTGGCCGCTGTGGACCATCGTCGTCGCGACCGCCCATCTCTCGGGGTGCACCGGGGATTGGGGGTATGTGCGCGCCATTCGTTCCGACCCGACCATCGCCTATTGCGAGGACACCGCGTGGGGCGTCTCCTTCTATGGCGCCCCTTGCCGCCTTCAGCCGCGCCGCGTTTCTCCGTCCGATGTCCGCGCGACGCCTCGGGCGGCGGATGCGGACGGCTCTCACGGGCTTGGTTCGTCGGCTTTGCCCCGTCCGGCGAAATCCGATCGGGGGACATCCGGTTTCAGCGTCGTCGAGGGAGGAAAGCGCCTATGACCCCGTTGCTGTTGCATGCATGCTGCGCCCCCTGTTCGCTTGAGCCGGTGCGCTTGCTCGTGGAGGAGGGCTTTGAGCCCACGATATGCTGGACCAATCCGAATATCCAGCCCGTGTCAGAGCATGGCAAGCGTCTTGAGGAACTCCGCCGCTGGAGTTCCGATAACGGTATTCGCCTGATCGAGGCGGCGGATGACCGCGACCGCTGGGATGCGTCGGTGGCGCGGCTCGGCGCGGATCGAGAGCGCCGCTGCCGCGCGTGCTACGCCTTGCGTCTCGCCGAGGCCTGTCGGGTCGCCGAGCGGGAGGGGTTCTCGAACATCGCCACGACGCTCGCGGTCTCTCCATACCAGTTGTTCGACACGTGCAATGACGTGTTGGAAAAACTCGCGGCGGCGCATGGACTGACCCCGGTTATCCGAGATTTCCGGCCGTGGTACCCGCAGGCGACCGTGCGCTCGCGCGAACTGGGTATGTACCGCCAGAATTACTGCGGTTGCCGTTTTTCGGCCGCCGAGGCCGCGCTCGACCGTGCGCGCATGCGCGATGAACGCAAGGCGGAGAAGGCCCGCCGGGCCGCCCTCAAGGACTGATGCCTCACCGCGCCTGCGCTATCATGGACGGCTGTCGAACTCTCAAGTGAAAGGTGGCGCCATGCGCACCGATGATTTTGATTACAACCTGCCCGATGAGCTGATCGCTCAAGCTCCCGCCGAGCCGCGTGATTCCTGCCGCCTCTTGGTGGTGAACCGCGAGCTTCCGGGCGGTCCCGTCCGCGCGGCGGATGCCGTTGCGCTCGAGCACGGTGGCTCCGTCGAGCACCGTCATTTTTACGATATCGTCGACTATCTCGAGCCCGGTGATCTGCTGGTCGCCAATCAGACGCGCGTTATGCCCGCGCGTCTCATAGGCAAGAAGCCGACGGGCGGTGTGGCCGAGACGTTGCTGCTCCGTCGTCGCGAGGACGTCGATCCCCTCGGGCATGTGTGGGAGTGCCTGGTAAACCCCGGCAAGCGTCTCAAGCCGGGCAATGTCGTCGAGTATCGCGCCGGCGGCCTGCTCGCGCCGGAGGGCGCGCCCGTGGTACTTACCGCCGAGATCCTCGATTTCATCGACGATTCGAAGGGCGGCCGCCTGGTGCGCTTCGAGCCCGTGGGCGAGAACGAGGGCGGCGTGCCGCGCACGCTCGACGAGGCCATTCACGCCGCGGGCCATGTTCCGCTGCCGCCTTATATCACCGGCTATGAGGGAGACCCGGAGAAGTACCAGACCGTGTATGCCATGAGCGAGGAGCACTCCGCCGCTGCCCCGACCGCCGGCCTACACTTTACCCCGGAGCTCATCCAGCGCATCAAGGACAAGGGCTGCGGTTGGGCGACGGTCGAGCTCGAGGTGGGTATCGACACCTTCCGCCTGGTGGAGGAGGACGATCCCACCGAGCATGTCATGCACACCGAGCGCTATCACGTTCCTGCCGAGGTTGTGGAAGCCGTGCACGCCACCAAGGCGGCCGGCCATCGCGTGATCGCCGTGGGCACCACCGCTGTGCGTTCCCTCGAGAGCGCGTGGGACGCCGCGGCACCCGCGAGCGATCCAGCGGTTACGGCGCGCGGCTTTGAGGGGCGCGAGGATGGTGCGGACGTTCGCGGTGAGGGCGATATCACCGTGCGCGAGGACGCCACCACCAATCTGTACCTCATGCCGGGGTCGACCTTCCACGTGGTGGATGCGCTCATCACGAACTTCCATGTGCCGCGCTCCACGCTCATGATGCTCGTTTCCGCCCTCGCCACGCGCGATCAGATCATCGATGCATACGAGGAGGCCGTGCGAGAGAAGTACCGGTTCTTCAGCTTCGGCGACGCGATGCTTATCGAGTAAAACCTCAATGCCGTTCGCCGGCGATAACGTACCGTTCACTGGGTATTGGCATTCGATGTGCAATACCACTGTCATCCGGGGCATAAGCAGGATGTACCAAAAGAGTCGCAACGTTACCGCGACCGAGACGGGAGGTGTGTCCGATGGGTTTTGAAGATATAGCAGCTTTCGGGCCCGCCGCCTGCGATACCGAGATCGGGTAGATGCAAAAGCGAGCGCACGCGCCGTTCTTAGTTCCACCGGTTGGTTGGTAGGACGATCGAAGAGGAAACGCGTCGGCGGGCTCGATAAATTGGATAGCCCCATTCCTTCGGTAAAAGAAAGTGGGCGAGTCCACCGTAGGATATAAGAGAGGCGGCGGCATCGCGAGAAGCGGTGCCGCCGCCTTTGTCGTGCGTGGGGGGGCTAAGGTTAGGGTTATAGGACAAAAAGTGGGGTTATAGGGTTATAGGACAAATAGTGTGTCCAACATCGGGCCGTCTACGCAGGTAGACGGCCCAGAATCAATCGTGCAAACCCAGACTACAGGAGCATCCAGATCGCCAGGATGGCCAGCAGGGCGATGCCTGCGATCGCGGCGATGAACCGAATGCGCGAGGCGCGCGTTTGCTCACGCACATCGCGTTCGGTGTTCGCAAGTTCCTCGACCTCCGCCACGCGGTCGCCGTGCTCGGCGCGGTCGGCCTCGAGGGCATGGGCAATCGCCTCGGTCACCTCCGGATGGGCGATGACATCCTCGGCTTCATCTATGACGGCCTGCGCCGCCGACGCCTCGTCGAGCTTGTCCGTTATAGAGCGATCCTGCGACTTGAGGGACTTCTCCTCGTCCCCGATGCGCTTCCGCAGCTCCTTTTGCCGTGTCTCAGCGGCCTCTTTTGCCTCGCTGTATGCGTCACGGGCCTTGTCGGATGCGGCCGCCGCCTCATCGAAAGCGGTCTTTGCGGCTGCGATGGGTTTCTCGGCCGCTGCGACGGCGGCGATCGCCTCATCGATGGCGCGTTGCGTCTCCCGGTCGGTCTGCGGCAGGTCCTCCCGAGCGCTGCGAAGCGCGGCGGCTGCGTCGGAGATCTCGAACTCGAGCTCGCGCGTCCTGACCGAGTACTCTGCGGAGTTGGCGGAGGGGTTGCGCTGGAGTTCTGCGTATTCGGCGTTGAGTGTGGCGAGACGCTTCTCAGCGCTTGCGATGGCCTGTTCGGATGCGATCAGGCTGGCGCGTCGCTCCTCGTTGAGGCGTTCGAGGTCGCTTTTCGCGTCGTCGAGGCGGTTCTGGAGGCGCCGTCCGGACTCTCGCGCGGATTGCTCTTTGTCGGTCGCGGCGTCGAGGGTGACCTTGAGGCGCTTCTCCGTGGTCGTATCCTCCTCGCGCATCTGCTCGAGCTTGCGCTTGAGCTGGCTTACGCGCTCGGCCGTTACATCTCGTTGAGCTTTCAGGTCTTCGGCTGCCTGCTCGGCATCGCTCTTGCGGGCACGCTCCCGTTCGATGATCTCGTCGTAGTTCGCCTCGATATCGCGGCGGTGCTCGAGTTCGGCCTCGCGGGCGGCGATGGTGTTCTGAAGTCGCTCGAGTTCGTCGCGGGCCTCGGCATGTGCGCGCCGCGCGCTGCTCATGGCCTTCATGCTCGCAACGCCCTCGGAGAACAGGCCGCTGGGAGCGGATGTCTCGACGGCCTCCGTGCCTTCGGGCTCGGTGGGCTCGGTGGCCCCGGGCTCACCGCCATCGGCGTCTGCGGTGTCGCGAGCGTTTTCACCTGCAGACTCGTCTGGGGTCTCGGCTGCATGAGTGGCCGCCATCTGGTTCTGGGCGAGGAATGCCGGGATTTGGCCCGACGGTTCATCCTCGGCGCCCTCAACATCGCAGGAAGGCGCGGTAAGAGGTTCGGCTGCGGTGACGCCTACCGGCTGGTCTTGCAATTCGTCCTGGTCACACATGGTGCGCCTCCCCGTGGTCGTCCGATTCGTCTACCTTATGATAGGGCTTCTGCCGCTGCGGTTGCGCGGTGGTCTCGGTGCACTTTTCACGGTAGAATCACGCGGAAGCAAACGAAAGCGGACAGGGGGACTGACATGGCTCAGCGGGAGATCGAGCTCGACGAGGCCCTTGCGGCGGTCGAGGATGCGCTGGATTGTCTCGACGCTGCCGCGCGAGATCTCAAGAGCGCGCGGAACTGGGGTCTTCTCGACATGTTCGGCGGCGGGTTTTTGATCTCCGCGTTCAAGCAGGGCAGGATGCAGACTGCGCAGGAGCACCTCAATGCGGCGCAGCGCGCGCTTTCCCGCCTGGCGGACGAGTTGAACGATGTCCAGGGATTCTCGGGTATCGGTCCCGACGTGGGCGACTTTCTGCTCGCCGCCGATTGGCTGTTCGACAACGTTTTCATGGACGCCATGGTCCAGCAGCGCATCGTCGAATCGCGTGAGCGCGTCGCCCAGGCAATTGCCCAGTGCGAAGACGTGCGCGATCAGCTGCTTGCCCTCAGGCGTTCCAATCGCGGTGCGGGCAACGGTTTGCCTGGGGCCGAGTAGGGGACGAGGCAATTTCTTCGATGGTCTCGTACGCCAATCTTGTCGATCGGCGTTTGGCGCGTCGCGTATTTCTCCGATGTAAAGGACTTTTGACAGACAAGCCACCTCTTCTTCGCTACTGTGAAGGCAAGTAATTGCTTATGAGGGAGGGACCATGGAAGGCACTGGAATCGGCACCGGTATTCGGATGCAACGCGAGCGGCTCGGTATGTCTCAGCAAGACCTTGCCCAGGCGTGTATGGTGTCGCGTCAAACCATATCGAACTGGGAGACGGGCAAGACCCTTCCGGATGTCCAGAGCATGGCGTATCTTGCCGAGGTCTTTGGTGTTACGGTGGATGACTTGGTCAATCAAGTCGCTCCTGAGCTCGGTAAGCGGGTTTCCGTCGATAAGCGAGAGCTGCTGCTTTTGACCCTTGGCATCATTTTTATCGGCGTGCTCTACATACCGCTGGAAATGGTGCTGGAGCGGTCGGGCGTCCCCGCTCCGGATATTCCCGCTGCCGCGGTCGACTCGGTTTTGCTTGTTGGAATCGTCGCGATCATAGTTCGCATGGGGATGATCTTTCGCAAGCACAATTTGAGTACCGACCGGGAGATCGCCGACTATCTGGTGGGCAACATCCACTCGGCGCCTCAAAAGAGGGGCTTTCTCCGTCGGCATCGCTTCGAGCTGTCTATACTCCTGAGCGCCGTCGCGTGCCTCGCCCTCATGGTTTTCGCAGGGGAGCATTGGGAGGTTGCGTTTTGGATCTTGGCCGCCGTCGCGATTGTGCTCCAGGTGGGATTCCAGCTCATTTCCCGCTGAATGGCGCAGTGCACGGTGCGCGATAGTACAATAAACGGCTGAAATTGCATGGCACTGGCGGCATGTGAATGCGAGGCCTTCGCGCGGGGGAGTCCCCACGCGCTGGACCGATTGATTTCACGCCCGCCTGGCGCCGAATAACCGAGGAGCCGTTTCATGGACCAATCCCTGTTCAAATACGAGATCGTCGCCGAGGATCCCAAGACGCATGCGCGCGCCGGCATTCTCCACACGCCGCATGGCGATATCGAGACCCCGATCTTCATGCCCGTGGGCACCAAGGCCAACGTCAAGGGCATTCCCACCGAGACCGTGAAGGACCTGGGCGCCCAGATCGTTCTCGCCAACACCTATCACCTTGCCATGCGCCCGGGCGCCGATACGGTGGCCGAGCTCGGCGGCTTGCACGACTTCATGAACTGGCACGGTCCCATCCTCACGGACTCGGGCGGCTTCCAGATCTTCTCCCATTCCGACGCGGTCAAGCTCACCGATGAGGGCGTGCGCTTCATCGCCACCGATTACGACGGCAGCCATGTGTTCTGGACGCCCGAGGACAACATGGAGATCGCCATGAAGCTCGGCAGCGACATCTGCATGCAGCTCGACCAGTGCCCGGGTTACCCCGCCACGCGCAAGTTCGTGGAGCGCGCCGTCGAGCTCTCCAGCATGTGGGCTGAGCGTTGCTACAAGGCCCATACTCGCGATGACCAGGCGTTGTTCGGCATCGTGCAGGGCGGCATGCATTTGGACCTGCGCCTGCGCTCCCTCAAGCACCTCGAGGAGATTGGCGACTTCCCCGGCTACGGCATCGGCGGCTACTCGGTGGGCGAGCCCCACGAGGTCATGTTCGAGACCCTCGAGCCGCTTGTGTCCGAGCACATGCCGCGTCACAAGCCCCGCTATCTCATGGGCGTGGGCAATCCCACCACGCTCGTGCGCGGCGTTGGCTGTGGCGTCGACATGTTCGATTGCGTGCTGCCCACCCGCACCGGCCGCATGGGCACCGCGTTCTCGAGCACCGGCCGCATGAACCTCAAGAACGCCAAGTTCGCCCGCGACCCGCGCCCCATCGACGAGAAGTGCACCTGCCCGGTGTGCACCGGCGGCTACTCCCGTGCGCTCATTCGCCACATGGTCACGCAGAAGGAGATGCTCGGCGGTATCCTGCTGTCGCAGCACAACATCTATTTCCTGCTCGACCTCATGCGTCGCGCCCGCCAGGCCATCATCGATGGCCGCTACGCCGAGTTCCAGGCCGAGTGGCTGGCCGGCGAGGGGGCCGTGGACTTCTAAAGCCGCGCGTATCACATCTGTGCGAAGGCGCCCCGACTTGGAAAGTCGGGGCGTTCTTTTTGGGTACAAGGTCCCACATGTGCACATAGCATCTGAAAGGATTCCCATGCCCTACTACGGCTATTACGGCTTTGGATACGACCCGCTCTATCTGATCATCGTGCTGGTCACGACGGTGGTCGGCCTCATGGCTCAGAGTTATATCAACTCCACGTACCGTCGTTGGTCCCGCGTTCCCTCGGACGGGGAGACCGGTGAGCAGGTTGCCCGCCGTATGCTCGACGCATCCGGTTGCGGCCGCGTGGGAATCTTTGGGACCCCCGGCCATCTGAGCGACCATTACGACCCGCGCGACAACAACCTCTACCTCTCGCGCGAGAACCTCTCCGGCGGCTCGGTCGCCAGTGTTGCGGTCGCCTGCCACGAGGCGGGTCATGCGGCCCAGCGTGAGAGCGGCTATTTCATGATGAAGGTGCGCCACGCCCTCGTGCCCGTCGTCAATTTCACCCAGAACATCTGGACCATCGTGTTCTTGCTCGGCTTCATGATGGACATGGCGGGCCTGACGTCGCTCGCCATCGCCATGTTCGCGTTCTCCGTGGTGTTCCAGCTGGTCACGTTGCCTGTCGAAATCAACGCGAGCCGCCGGGCCGTGGCCTACATCGAGGGCTCTGGCATGAGCGAGGTGAATGTGCGCGGCGCCCGCAAGGTGCTCACCGCCGCGGCGCTCACGTACGTGGCGGCGGCGCTCTCCAGCGTCCTCCAGCTGCTGTACCTCCTCGCCCGCACGCATCGTGACGACGATAACTAGTTTTGTCCGCACGGCGCGCTACCGTGTCGTTGGGTAGACGAGAAGAGGAGGTGTTCGCATGAGTGCCTGGAGTTTGACGGGGGCCACGCCCGATCAACCGGTGGTGGCCGATATGGGCGAGTCAGATTCGGATGCCCTGTCGGTTTCGCAAGCTGCCGAGTTGGCGGCGGGCGCCCTGCACGGCGTCCCCAAGATCACCGTTTTGGGTGAGGTGACCGGGTTTCGCGGTCCGAACGCCCGTAGCGGCCATTGCTATTTTCAGATCAAGGACGAGTCGGCCGCGCTCGAGTGCATCGTGTGGAAGGGCACCTACGACAAGCGCGCGTTCGATTTGCGCGACGGTCTGCAGGTGCTGTTTACCGGTACGTTCGACCTGTACAAGCCCACGGGCAAGATGAGTTTCAAGGCGAGTTCCTTCACCCTGGCGGGGGAGGGACTGCTGCGCCAACAGGTCGCGCAGCTCGCGGAGAAGCTCCGCCGCGAGGGGCTCATGGAGCCCGAGCGCAAGCGCCGCATCCCCGTGTTCTGCACCCGCGTCGCCGTCGTGACCTCGCTGTCCGGTGCGGTCATCAACGATGTGAAGCGCACCCTGCGCCGCCGCAACCCCATGGTCGAGGTTGTGTGCGTGGGTGCCAAGGTGCAGGGCGAGGGAGCTCCGGCGGAGCTCGTGGAGGGCCTGCGCCGCGCCGCTGCGATTACGCCGGCGCCCGACTGCATCTTGCTCGTGCGAGGCGGCGGTTCCTTCGAGGACCTCATGACCTTCAACGACGAGGGCCTGGCGCGCGCGGTGGCCGCGTGCCCCGTGCCGGTGGTCACGGGCATCGGGCATGAACCCGATAACTCGATCTGCGACATGGTGAGCGATCGCCGCTGCTCCACGCCCACCGCGGCGGCGGAGTCCGTCGCTCCGGAGTTCTCCGAGCTGGTGAGCGCCTTGGACGGTCGCGAGCAACGCTTGCAGCGCGTGCTCGAGGGCAAGGTCGTCCGCGCCGCCTCCGCTTGCGACGGACTGGGCGGCCGGCTTGGCCGGGCCATGGACGTGCGGCTCGAGCGCGAGCGCCGGTCACTGGATGCGTTCGCAACGCGTCCCTGCCTAACCAGCCCCGCGAACATCGTGGACCGCCGCGAGGTGGAGCTCGCGCAGACCGTCGACCGCTTTTGCACCGCGTGCGAGCGCGCGCAGGGTCGCTTCGCCATGGAGCTCGATCGCCTGGCGCCCCGGCTGCGTTCGAGCACGGCGCAGATGGACCGCATGGGCCATGCCCTCGAGCTCGCGGCCTCTCGCCTGAGGTCCAAAGGCGCACAGCTGTTGAGCGCCCCTGTTGCCGAGCTGGGCCGTTCGGCTGCCGCGCTCGATGCGCTTTCGCCGCTCAAGGTCCTGGGCCGAGGCTATTCGATCGCGTATGACGGAGACGGCTCGGTCGCCACGCGTGCCGATTCGTTCCATGTGGGCGATGCTTTGCGCCTGCGCATGGCCGACGGCGATGTGCTGGCAACGGTCGATGCCGTTGAGTGTGCCGCGGCACCGCGGGAATAGCGCGCGCCGCGGCACGTTGAATCATGAGATCTTGCCGCGCGTGCGCGGCGACGTGAAAGGATGAAGAACATGGCTGAGTACAAGAACGTCGAGGAGCTCACGTACAAGGAGGCATCCACCGAGTTGGAGCTCATTATCCGTAGCCTCGAGTCGGGCGACATGGAGCTCGAGGAATCGCTCGAGAGCTACACGCGCGGCGTGGAGCTGCTCAAGAGCCTGCGCGCCCGTCTTGCCGGCGCCGAGCAGAAGGTCTCGGTGCTTCTCAAGGATATCGACGGCAACGATGAGCTCGTAGCGGGTTCCCCGGCCGACGACTCCGACGCTCTCAACCTGTAAATTCGCTACGATGTGTCAAGAGGGGACGGGTGCGTTTTGCACATCCGATGCGCCCTTGCGCTCACCGCACGCAGCTTGTCGCGTGCAGATGTGTAAAACGCGCCCGTCCCCTTTTACACATCAAGACGATTGGAGCCTTCCCATGTCCGACTGCATTTTCTGCAAGATCGCAGAGCACGAGATTCCTGCCACCGTTGTGTACGAGGATGACCTCGTCATCGCGTTCGACGATCTGAACCCCCAGGCCCCCGTCCATACGCTCGTGATCCCCAAGGCACACCACGAGAACATCATCGACGGCGTGCCTGCCGAGACGCTCGCCGCCATGACCCAT
The DNA here is from genome assembly GCF_902501455.1 of Collinsella intestinalis. Taxonomy (NCBI): domain Bacteria; kingdom Bacillati; phylum Actinomycetota; class Coriobacteriia; order Coriobacteriales; family Coriobacteriaceae; genus Collinsella; species Collinsella intestinalis. The sequence continues at coordinate 782,673 of NZ_CABWIC010000007.1, read as the reverse complement.
GCCGTCGCCGAGGTCGCGCGTATCAAGGGTCTCGACGAGGGTTTCCGCGTCATCTCCAACAAGGGAGAGGCCGCCGGACAGACCGTCATGCATTTCCACCTGCATGTGCTGGGCGGCAAGCCGCTGGGAGAGGGCCTTATCTAAGGGATGCGGCCGTCGGCTGCGTTTCTGTGCCGTCCATAGGGACCGCGTTCACGCTATGATAGAGACATACGTGTAAAATCTGCCCGGATCGACCGGGCAACCGAACCACCAAGGAGTGTCATGAACGTTCTCGTTCTCAACGCCGGTAGCTCGAGCCTCAAATTCCAGCTGATGAACACCAAGACTCGCGAGGTCTTCACCAAGGGCAATTGCGAGCGCATCGGCCTGACCGACGGCATCTTCGGCCATGTCGAGGGTGATGGCGAGAAGGTCAAGGAGATCGTGGACTTCCCCGATCACGGCACTGCCATCCGCAAGGTCATCGAGCTCATCAACGAGCACGGCTTCGAGATGGGGGCCTTCGGCCACCGCATCGTTCAGGGTGGCTGGCACTTCGAGGACTCCGCGCTCGTCGACGATGAGGTGCTCGCCAAGATCTACGAGGTTGCCCCGCTCGCCCCGCTGCACAACTATGCCGAGGCCGGCGTCATCGAGCACTGCCGCGAGACCTACCCCGAGCTCCCGAACGTCGCCGTGTTCGACACGTCCTTCCACATGGGCATGCCGCCCGCGGCCTACACCTACGCGCTGCCGACCGAGGTGCGCGAGAAGCTGCACATCCGCAAGTACGGAGCCCACGGCACCAGCCACCGCTATGAGTGGCAGACGGCCAAGGAGCTCCTGGGCGAGACCTGCCATCGCGTGCTCTCCTGCCACCTGGGCAACGGTTCCTCGCTGTGCGCCATCGAGGATGGCGTGGTCCGCGACACCACGATGGGCCTCACCCCGCTCGACGGCCTCATGATGGGCACCCGCTGCGGCTCCATCGACCCGGCGACTGTGTGCTACCTCCAGCGCGAGGGCGGCTACACCTGCGATGAGGTCGACACCATGATGAACAAGCAGTCCGGCTTCCTCGCCATCTCCGAGAACACGAGCGATGTCCGCGATATCCGCGACGGCGCCGCCGCCGGCGATGAGAAGTGCCTGCTCGCTCTGGATATGTTCATCTACAAGGTCGTCGCCCAGGGCGCTGCCATGATCGCCAGCATGTCCGGCGTCGACACCATCACCTTCACTGGCGGTATCGGTGAGAACGACTGGGCGACCCGTCAGGCCGTGTGCGAGTGCTTCGAGTGGATGGGCGTGCGCGTCGACCGCGAGAAGAACAAGAGCATGTGCTCCGGCAAGACCGGCGTGATCTCCACCGCCGGCTCCTCCGTCACCGTCATGGTGCTCCCCACCGACGAGGAGTACATGATCGCCTGCGACGTCGAGCGTCTCGCCAAGTAGGTTCACGCCACATACCGTGTATTTGCAAGGAGCGGCTTCCAGAAGGGGGTCGCTCTTTTTTCGTTTGGGCGCTCGTCTCCGAGCTTGGCGCAAGAAAAAACCCGGGGCTCTTTGAGGGAGCCCCGGGCAGGGATTGCATATGTGGCGGTTGCGCTACTCGGCCATCTGCGCCTGGACGGCCGTGATGGCCACGACGCCCACGATGTCGTCGGCGGAGCAGCCGCGGGACAGGTCGTTCACCGGCTTGGCAATGCCCTGCAGGATCGGGCCGTAGGCCTCGGCGCCGCCGAAGCGCTGTACCAGCTTGTAGCCGATGTTGCCGGTCTCGAGGTTGGGGAAGACCAGGACGTTGGCGTGGCCGGCGACCTTGGACTCGGGGGCCTTGAGCTCTGCGACGGACGGCACGATGGCGGCGTCGAGCTGCAGGTCGCCATCGATGGCGAGCTCGGGGGCCTTCTCCTTGGCGAATGCGGTGGCCTCCTGGACCTTCTTGGCGGTGTCGCCGCCGGCGGAGCCCATGGTGGAGTAGGAGAGCATGGCGACCTTGGGCTCGACATCGCCCATGAAGGTCTTGAAGGAGTTGGCCGACGCGATGGCGATCTCGGAGAGCTCGTCGGAGGTGGGGGCGATGTTCAGGCCGCAGTCGGCGAACACGAGCGTGCCGTCGGCACCGAACTGCTCGGTCTGAGTGCACATGATCATGAAGGCGGAGACCAGCTTGGTGCCGGGGGCCGTCTTCAGGATCTGCAGGGCCGGGCGCAGGGTGTCGGCGGTGGAGTGGCAGGCGCCGGAGACCAGGCCGTCGGCGTCGCCCATCTTGACCATCATGGTGCCGAAGTAGGTGGCGTCCATGACCTGGGCGCGGGCCTGCTCGATGGTCACGCCCTTCTTAGCGCGGAGCTCGGCGAACTTGCTTGCGTACTCTTCGTGCTTCTCGGCGTTGCGGGGGTCGATGACGGTGGCGCCGGGGACGTCGATCTCGTCGGGGTTGCCCAGGATCACGAGGTTGGCAAGGTCCTCCTCGACGATCTTCTTGGCCGCTTCGATGGTGCGCGGGTCCTCGCCCTCGGGCAGGACGATGGTCTTCTTGTCGGCCTTGGCGGCGGCCTTCATGCGGCCCAGGAAATCACTCATGCAAACGCTCCTCGTCATGCGCGCCCATCATCGTCCTTGTCTGATGATGAGCTTTATTGGTGTGACAGGGGTAATTATATGCCCCGACCGTTATAATCGGTTGGATGAAAACGCGATGCGCGGCTCATGACGGCCCCGCGCGCCGCGAGAGGGAACATTTGCCGTCGCCACCTGCAAGGAGCTGTCATGCAGATCAATTCAGGTCTCCCTGAGGATTTCAACCCAAGCGCCTACGACATGATCGTCGTCGGTGCGGGCTATGCGGGTGCGGTGTGCGCCCGTCGCCTCGCCGAGACCGTCGGCTTCCGCGTCGCCGTCCTCGAGCGCCGCAACCACATTGCCGGCAACGCCTACGACTACCTGGATGAGGCCGGTGTGCTCGTTCACATGTACGGCCCGCACATCTACCACACCTTCAGCGAGCGCGTGCACACGTTCCTGTCCCGCTTCACCGAGTGGACCGATTACCAGCACAAGGTACTCGCCAACGTCCACGGCACGCTCATGCCGGTTCCCTTCAACCACAAGAGCCTGCTGCTCGCGTTCGGAGAGGAGCGCGGCGAGGAGCTGTACGCCAAGCTCGTGGAGACGTTTGGCAAGGACGTGAAGGTCCCCATCTTGCAGCTGCGCGAGAAGAACGACCCCGACCTGGCCGAGATCGCCGACTACGTGTATGAGAACGTGTTCCTCCACTATACGATGAAGCAGTGGGGCCAGACGCCCGACGAGATCGACCCCTCCGTCACTGCCCGCGTGCCGATCTTCGTCGGCGATGACGACCGCTACTTCCCGCAGGCTCCCTACCAGGGCATGCCCGCGGAGGGCTACACCGCCCTGTTCGAGAACATGCTCGATCACGATTGCATCGACGTTTTCTGCGACGTGGACGCCCGTGACATCTTCGAGCTCACCGACACCACGGTGAAGGTCTGCGGCAACGTCTACGGCGGCGAGGTGATCTACACCGGCCCGCTCGACGAGCTGTTCGACCTCGATTTGGGTGCCCTGCCGTACCGCACGCTCGACATGAAGTTCGAGACCCTCGACATGGATCAGTTCCAGCCCGTGGGCACCGTGAACTACACCGTTTCCGAGGACTTCACCCGCATCACCGAGTTCAAGAACATGACGGGCCAGGAGGTCCCCGGCAAGACGACCATCATGAAGGAGTACAGCCACGCCTACGAGCCGGGCAGCGGCCAGACCCCGTACTACGCGATTCTGGACCCCGATAACCGCAAGCTGTACGAGAGCTATCTCGAGCGCGTCTCGCACATCACGAACTTCCATCCGGTCGGTCGCCTGGCTGAGTACCGTTATTACGATATGGACGCCGTGACCGCCTCTGCCCTCAACCTTTCGGACGAAATCATCGCCTGCCATGCCTAATGTCGACTATTCCGCACTCGCCGCTTCCTATGATGTGGAGGCGGCTCGAGCCGCATTTCCCATCAAGACGCTGTCTGTGACCCCGGCGGGGGAGGGCCACAAGGTCCTCTCCTTCGGCATTCCGAGCTACAACGCCGCCAAGGACATGGACCATTGCATCTCATCGATTCTCGAGGGCTCCAAGTGCGCCTCCGATATCGAGATCATCATCGTGAACGATGGCTCCAAGGACGAGACCGGCGCCAAGGCCGACGAGTGGGAGGCCCGCTATCCGGGCATCGTCCGCGTGGTGCATCAGGAGAACGGCGGTCACGGCATGGCCGTCCGTGCCGGCCTTCGCGAGGCGCGCGGCACGTACTACAAGGTCGTCGACTCCGATGACTGGCTCGACGCGGATGCGCTCGCCACGATGCTGCAGCTCCTGCGTGGCTTTGAGGAGCGCGACCTGCGCGTGGACCTGTTCATCTCCAACTACGTGTACGAGAAGGTCCACGAGGGTACGCACACCACCATCAGCTACCGTATGGCCCTGCCGCGCAAGAAGGTCTTCACGTGGGGCGATATCGGTCGCTTCCGTCCGGATCAGAACCTGCTGATGCACTCGCTGTGCTATCGCACGGACGTCCTGCGCGCGCATGAACTGCCCATGCCGCCTCATACCTTCTACGTGGACAACATCTACGCTTACGTGCCGCTGCCCAATTGCGAGACGCTGTACTACGCCGATATCGACCTCTATCGCTACTTCATCGGCCGCGAGGGCCAGAGCGTGAACGAGGAGATCATGGTTGGCCGTCTTGACCAGCAGTTCCGCATCACGCGCATCATGATGCAGGCGTATCACCTGTATGAGGACGTTCCTCAGGAGAAACTGCGCTCTTACATGATGGGCTACTTCACCATGATGATGGCCATTTGCTCGGTGTTCACCAAGTTGTCGGATAAGCCCGGCATCGAGGATGAGCTCGCGGCTCTGTGGGCCGAGCTCAAGGCCTACGACGAGAAGATGTATCGCAAGGCGCGTCACGGCGTGATCGGCATCGGGACGAACCTTCCCGGCAAGCTGGGGGAGAAGACCACCATCGGCATGTACCACCTGGCGAGCAAGATCTTCAAGTTCAACTAGTTTCACGCCTTGCCGTGTAATTGGGGACGGGTGCAAATTACACATCGAACCTGATGTGCAATTTGCACCCGTCCCCTTTTGCACACCCGCGGCAAGAGGTCCATGCGGTGGGGTAGACTGGTGTCGTTCAACGACGAAATGAGGTTATCCCCATGACCGATAGCACTTCCGCCCGCGAGCGCCGCGTCATCGCCGTGATCGACGGCAACTCGCTCATGCACCGCGCTTTCCATGCCGTGCCGCCTACCATGAACGCGCCGGACGGCCGCCCTACCAACGCGGTGTTCGGCTTCCTCAACATGTTCCTCAAAATGGTCGACGAGTTCACGCCCGACGGCGTGGTCTGCGCCTTCGACAAGGGTCGTCCGAAGGTCCGCATGGAGATGCTGCCGCAGTATAAGGCACAGCGCCCGCCCATGGATCCCAACCTGCGCAGTCAGTTCCCCATGATCAAGGAGCTGCTCGCGAGCCTGTCCGTCCCCGTCGTGGAGCTCGAGGGCTGGGAGGGCGACGACATCCTGGGGACTCTTGCCCGCCGCGGTGAGGCCGCCGGGTGCGACATGTACCTCGTCACCGGTGACCGCGATATGTATCAGCTCGTGACCGACCACGTGCACGTGGTGTCCACCCGCAAGGGCCTGTCCGACATCGCCATCATGACGCCCGAGAGCGTCGATGACCTATACCACGGCATCACGCCCGAGCTCGTCCCCGACTTTTACGGCCTCAAGGGCGACTCTTCCGACAATATCCCCGGCGTGCCCGGCATCGGCCCCAAGAAGGCGAGCGCCCTCATCGCGCAGTACGGCAACCTCGACGAGGTCATCGCCCATGCCGACGAGGTCAAGGGCAAGATGGGCGAGAATCTGCGCGCCCACATCGACGATGCGCTCATCTCCCGCAAGATCGCGACGATCATGACGGACGCGCCCATCGAGTGCGACCTGACCGAGGTGGCGTTCCCCGCCTTCGACGCGGCTGCCGTCTCCGCCGCTTTGGGCGGAATCGGCATCATGGCCATGCAGAACCGTTTCCTCGCCCTGTTAGGCGAGGGCGCTGCAGCGGTTCCCGCCGCGGCGAGTCTCGAGATGCCCGAGATCCTGCGGGTGGCTCTCGATGCGTCATCGGCGCTCGATGAGGCCAAGCACGCTCGCGAGCACGAGGAGATGGACGCGTGTTTCGACGAGCTGTCCCGTGCGCTCGAGGCGGGCGAGTGGCTCGGTGTGTCCATGGAGGACGACAAGGAGGCCGACGCGCTTTTCGGCATGACGCGCCGCCTGTGGGTCGCCACCGAGCGCGCCCTGCTGTCGTTCGAGGAGCCCCTCGGCCCCTGTGCGATATTCACGACCGATTTCGATCTTTCCGCAGGTGTCATCCCGGGCGTTCTCAAGCTCGTCTTGACCGAGGGGCGCGTTGCTTCCTTCGATGTCAAGGCGCTGCTTCACGAGCTGTCGCCGGTCGATTCGAGTGAAGCCGAGCTGCTTGACCCCCTGGCGGTGGATTCCACTCGCCTGTTCGATACCGTGGTCGCCGCATATCTGCTCGATTCGGTGCGCTCTGACTTCACCGACGCCTACCTGGCCGAGACCTACTTGCATGCGTCCCTGCCGTCTGCGGCGGGGGAGGACGGTGCCCCTGCGGACGCCGTGAGCATCGCCGCACGTGGGGCCTGGCTCGCCCGCACCCTGCGCGAGCCACTCGCCTCGGCGCTCGAAGCCCAGGGGGCGGATGCCATCTTCACCAAGATCGAGATGCCGCTCGTACGCGTCCTCGCCTCCATGGAGCGCGCGGGCATGTACGTCGACCCTGCTCGCCTCGCCGCACAGTCCGATGAGCTCGTCGGTCAGATTCAAGCGCTCGAGGCGCGTATTCGCGAGCTCGCCGGCGGCGAGGAGTTCAACCTTTCGAGCCCCATGCAGCTCTCGCGCATCCTGTTCGACAAGCTCGGCCTGCCCACGGCTGGCCTCAAAAAGACGCAGCGCGGATACTACTCCACGAACGCCAAGGTGCTCGAGGATTTGGCGAAGGACCATGAGATCGTCCAGCTCATCCTCGAGTTCCGCGAGAAAACCAAGATCAAGTCGACGTACCTCGACACGCTGGGGCCGTTGCGCCGCCATGACGGGCGCGTGCATACCACGTACAATCAGACCATCACCGCGACGGGGCGCCTTTCGAGCTCAAGTCCCAACCTGCAGAACATCCCCACCCGCTCCGAGCTGGGCCATGCGGTCAAGCGCGCCTTCTCGGTCGAGGAGGGGTCGGTGTTCGTGGCGATCGACTACTCGCAGATCGAGCTCAGGCTGCTGGCGCACCTCTCTGGCGACGAACACCTGGTGAGCGCCTTCAACGAGGGCGAGGACTTCCACGCCGAGACGGCGGCGCGCGTTTTCGGCGTCCCCGTGGACGAGGTCACCCCACAGCTGCGCAGCCGCGCCAAGGCGGTGAACTTCGGCATCGTATACGGCCAGCAGGCATACGGCCTGTCCCAGACGCTCGATATCCCCATGGCCGAGGCGCGTGAGATGATCGACGCGTATTTCCGTGCGTACCCCGGCGTTCGCACGTATCTGGACGAAACGGTCACCTTTGCTAAGCAGACGGGCTATGCCGAGACCATGTACGGTCGCCGTCGTCCCATCCCGGAGCTGCGCATCCCTGCGCAGCGCATGTTCGGTGAGCGCACGGCGATGAACCACCCCATGCAGGGATCCGCTGCCGATATCATCAAGATCGCCATGGTGCGTGTCGCCGAGCGCCTGCGCGCCGAGGGCTTTACGGCCAAGATGATCCTGCAGGTGCACGACGAACTCGACTTCGAATGTCCGGTCGGCGAGGTCGATCGACTCATCGCCATGGTGCGCGAGGAGATGGAGGGCGTCGCCGAGCTGCGCGTGCCCCTCATCGCCGACGCGAGCACCGGCGAGACGTGGGCAGAGGCTAAGTAACTCGTCGCAGAATCGCCCCTATATGTGAAAACCGCCCTCGACGCGTACGTCGGGGGCGGTTCCATTCGAAGTGGCCGCGCTGTTATTTCGCAGCTTCGACGATGCGGTCGATGACGGTGAGCACGCCCGCCTCGTTGTTGGTCGGCGCGAGGAACTTGCCGTGCGCGTGCATGTGCTCGGCGGCGTTGCCCATCACATAGCTGTGTCCCACGATGTCCAGCATGGGGATATCGTTGTAGGTGTCTCCCAACGCGGCGACGTCGGCCAGATCGATCCCAAGGTTCTCTGCGAGATGGCGGATGCCCGAACCTTTGTTGATGCCGATGTTCATGAAGTCGAGCCATTCGTCGCCGGCGCACGTGACGTAGAGGCGGGACCCGAACTCGGGCCCGTAGACCTCGTCGAGCTGTTTTTTGCTGTCCCAGTCCGGGAAGTACATCGAGATCTTGTTCGATTCGATGTCGAGGTCCTCGAATGAGTCGACGTAGATGATGGAACGGTAATAGATCCCCACCACGTCCTCGTGCTTGCGGTCGCGCTCGAGTACGTATGCGTCGTCGAAGGCGCAAAGTACCGGGATGCCGCGGCCCGAATCGACGCACCGCGCGAGGACCTCATGATAGAGCCCCTTGTCGAGCAGGTCTCGATAGATGAGCTCGTCGCGCAGATAGACGGACGCACCGTTGTCGGCCACGATCGCCATGTTGGCATGGTGGCGGGGGAAGGATTGGCGCAGGGCGAGGGCCGGCCTGCCGCTCGCGGCGCAAAAGACGATGCCGTGCTCGGTAAGGGCATCGATGCGCTCGTCGATGCCCTCGGGCATCGATTTGTCGTCGGCCAGCAGGGTGAGGTCCATGTCGGTCGCGACGAGCTTGATGGATGACAGGTCGGTGTCTTCGAGATAGGAGGGGAGCATGGGTTCCTTTCGGGATGCCGGGCCGAGCATGCCGCCGCTGGCTCCGGGGTGCGATTCCCGCCTATTGTAGAGCGCTGAGGTCCGAAGCGCCCCTTCGATGTTTAAAAACCCGATTCACGCGCGCATCGCGCACCATACCGCGCCTCATAATCGCATACAGCAAAATGAATATTCTTTGTAACCAATGTATTTCTTGGCATACCTCCACCATGCGCTCCACTGAAGCGGAGTATTCTGCCTTGCAGCACGCGGAACTTTCACGCATTAAGTTGCAAGGGAGAGGGGGATGGGCCCCCTCTGGTTGCGTCGTGCGGAAGGGGTCTCAGGCAAAAACCGGAGGTATCATCATGACTCACGAGACTGTCTCTGTATCTGTACAACCTGTCATGCGTTCGCGCAGGGAGTTCTTGAAGCTCTCGGGCATGGCGGCATTGAGCGTGGGAGGTATGATGTTCCTCGCGGGCTGCGGACCCGCCCCCCAGGGCAGCGGCGACGCCGCCGATGGCGGTGCTTCTGCGTCCGGCACCCTGCTCGGCGATGGCAAGACCTTGCGCGTCGGCATGGAGGCCGCCTATGCTCCGTACAACTGGCAGGTCTCTGAGGAGTCCGAGTTCACCATCCCCATCGAGAACGTTCCCGGCGCTTACGCCGATGGCTACGACGTGCAGGTTGCGAAGATCATCGCCGATGGCCTTGGCATGGAGCCCGTGGCGGTCAAGCTCGAGTTCGGCTCGCTCATCGACGCGCTCAACAACGGCCAGGTCGACATAGTGTGCGCCGGTATGTCCGTCACGCCCGAACGCGCGGCTGCCGCGGCGTTTTCCGACTCGTATGTCGACGATGACATCGTCATGATCTGCAGGGCCGATTCCGCCTATGCCGGCGCCACCACGTTCGACGAGCTTGCGGATGCCTCCATCCTGGGCCAGGCCGCAACCATGTACGACGATGTTATCGCCCAAATCGAGGGCGCCAACCACATGACGCCCGCCGAGACCCAGCCCATGGTTGTTGAGAACCTGCGCAACGGCACGTGCGACATCATCACGTATTCCATGCTCTCTGCGCCCAAGCTGCTCGAGGTCTATCCCGATTTGGTCGTACTCGACATGGAGGACGCCTTCGAGGACTCGCTCATGCCCGATAACGCGGGCGTTGCCAAGGGAAACGACGCCGCGCTCGACAAGGTCAACGAAATCATCGCCTCCATCGACGACGAGGAGCGCCAGGACATGTGGTCCGCCTGCATGGATCGCCAGCCGGCCTAACGGATCGTGCCGCCTGAGCGCGGACATAATCTCTTCGGGCGTGGTTGCGCTTCGCCTCACAAAACGCCCTTCGAGAATATGTCCGAGCTCAGGCTATGTGCATGTTGCCGTGCCGCCGATTCATGCTCGGCGGCCATATCACGTCACTCAATTAAAGGAGTCGATCTATGACCACCGTATCGGCGGGCGAGGGTCCGCTTGGCCGCTTGGTCTCGTTTATTCGCAGCGATCATCGCTACGTGCTGTTGGGCACGAGCGCCATCGCCGCCGCGGGTATGGCATTGTCCGCCTCGCCCCGTCCCTCTTTGAGCTTCATGACCCATGCATATGCGCTTGAGGTCGCCGTGTACTATCTGCTCGCCGCCTGGCTCGTAATCGCCGCCATTGCCTTGGTGTTCAAGCTCACGCGGTGGAAGGCCTATGCGAACGCCTCGCCGTTCACGCGTCCCGGCGTCGTTCGCGCCCTGCGTTACGGCTCCTATGCGGTCACCGCCATGACCGCCGTCCTCGCCATCGACCGCGTGGGCTGCGGCCTCGCCTCCGCCTGGGCGGTCGCGACCACGGCAACGACGCGCCCCTCCGCCACGCTCGAGAGCATGCTCTACATGCTCTACAACGGCCGCGACATCTTTGTCGCGGGTCTCAAGACCACGGTCGCCCTCGCGGTGTTCGGCACTGTGATCGCGTTCTTCCTGGCGCTGCTCCTCGTGTTTTTGCGCATTCAGGTCATCGACCGTTCGGACAACGACTTCGTGCGCTTTTGGAAGGTCGTGGGCAGTGGATTCGCCCGCACGTACAGCACCGTGGTGCGCGGCACGCCCATGATGGTCCAGGCTATGATCATCTTCTTCGGCGTTTTCTCCCTATTCAAGATGACCGACCTTACCACTACGCAGATCAACGCGATCTGGAGCACGTTCACCGCCGGTCTCGTGACCATCGTGCTCAACTCCACGGCCTACATGATGGAGGTGCTGCGCGGCGGCATCGAGTCGGTCGATGCCGGCCAGATGGAGGCGGCCCGCTCGCTCGGTCTCTCGCAATGGGAGGCGATGCGCAAGGTCGTCTTCCCGCAGGGTGTCAAATTCGCCATCCCCGGTCTTTCCAACGAGCTCGTCATCAACATCAAGGATTCGTCGGTGCTCTCGGTCATCGGTACGTTCGACCTCATGTTCGCCACCACCACCGTGGGCGGCATCTACTATGCCAAGTTCGAGGCCGCGCTTGTGACGAGCGTGATGTACCTGTGCCTCACCATGTTCGCCTCGTGGCTGCTAGGGCGCCTCGCAAGTCGACTCGACGTCAAGTCCGTGAAGCTCGGCAGCACATCCGATCAGCCCATCAACGTCGAGGAGCGCTGAACCATGCATACGAGTGACATTATCGCGACGGCGCCCGCCGGCGAATACCTGGTGCGCATCGAAGGGTTGCGCAAGTCCTTCGGCGACCTGGAGGTCTTGCGCGACGTCAATCTGGACGTCGCCCCCGGCGAGGTCGTGACGATCATCGGCGCCTCCGGTTCGGGCAAGTCGACCTTGCTGAGGTGCATCAATCTGCTGGAGACGCCCGACGCGGGCCACGTGTGGTTCCAGGGGAGCGACCTGACCGCGGATCATGTGGATGTGAACGCCCTGCGCGAGGACATCGGCATGGTGTTCCAGGGCTTCAACCTGTTCAACAACATGGATGTGCTCGCCAACTGCACGTTGGCGCCCGTCACCCGCAAGAAGATGTCGAAGGCCGAGGCGGAGGAGGTGGCGCTTGGGCACTTGCGCTCGGTGGGACTCGAGGCCTTCGCCCATGCGGCACCCTCCACGCTCTCGGGCGGGCAGAAGCAGCGCGTCGCCATCGCGCGCGCCCTGTGCATGCGCCCGAAGATCATGTTGTTCGACGAGCCCACCAGCGCGCTCGACCCGCAGATTGTGGGCGAGGTGCTCGAGGTCATGCGCGCCCTTGCACGCGACGGCATGACGATGGTGGTCGTCACACATGAGATGGAGTTCGCGCGCACCGTATCGGATCGCGTGGTCTTCATGGACCGCGGCATCATCGCCGAGCAGGGTGCGCCTGAGCGGATATTCACCGCGCCCGAGAGCCCCCGCACTCGGGAATTCCTATCCAGATATCTCTCGGATTAGCGAGATTGTATTCATGCGGCCCTGTTTCTTATGCATATGGCAAACAGGGCCGAAATATTCGAAAAATTCGAATGTTCAGGCGAGCACTTTAGGCTACTATAGCAAACCAATGATTGGCGCTGCCGGATTTAGAGGGGACGAGCAACCGTGGCACAGCTTCTGGCTACATACGAGGGGAAGGCGATTGCCGCCATCACGCCCCGCCAGATCGCCGCCGACGCTGCCGTCCGACGCCAGCGCGCAATCTCCCGACGACGATAGATCGTTGTCTCTGTTCGCATGGAGGCCTGACCTCCACGCAGAGTCCAACCGATATCGTCAAGGGAGCATCCGCCGAGAGGCGGATTTTTCATATGCGCGCATCGCATGCGACTCGTGACGCGCGCAGACACAGGTGCGACCGCGGGCACCTCTATATCGGTTGGGCTCAACCCATTTCCACTGCATTAAGGCATCGTGAAAGGATGAGTCCATGAACAACCAGCAATCCAAGGAAAAGGTCGTGCTCGCGTACTCCGGAGGCCTGGATACCTCCGTGTGCATCAAATGGCTGCAACACGAGATGGACCTCGACGTCATCGCCATGCTGGGCAATGTGGGCCAGGAGCACGACGGCCTCGAGAAGGTCGCGGAAAAAGCGCGGATGCTCGGGTGCGTCGCCGTCGAGGTGGTCGATATGACGGAGGAGTTCGCCTCCGACTACATCACCTGCGCCATTGCCGCGAACGCCATGTATGAGAACAAGTACCCCCTGCTCTCCGCGCTTTCCCGCCCGCTGATCTCGAAGCACCTCGTCGAGACGGCCCATAAGTACGGCGCCACCTGCGTCGCCCACGGTTGCACGGGCAAGGGTAACGATCAAGTGCGCTTCGAGACATCCATCACGGCACTCGATCCGTCGCTCAAGGTCATCGCTCCCGTGCGTGAATGGGATCTTGGCATGCGTCCCGACGAGATCGCATATGCGGAGAAGCACGGCGTGCCGGTTTCCCAGAGCATCGAGAAGCCTTATTCCATCGATGATAACCTGTGGGGCCGCGCCATCGAGGCCGGTGTGCTCGAGGATCCGTGGGCGGAGCCCCCGGCGGATATCTGGACGATGACGGTCGATCCGCTCGATGCCCCCGATGTCCCGACCTACGTCGAGGTCGGGTTCGCTGCGGGAGTGCCCACGAGCCTCGACGGCGAGGAGCTGCCGCTGCCCGAGCTCATCGCCAAGCTCAATGTCATCGCCGGCTCGTGCGGGTACGGCCGCATCGACATGATCGAGAACCGCTATGTCGGGCTGAAATCCCGCGAGTGCTATGAGGTCCCCGCCGGTCTTGCGCTCATCCAGGCGCACAAGGCGCTCGAGGATCTGTGCTTGGAGCGCGACGTGCTCCATCACAAGCTCGCGCTCGAGCAGCTTTGGGCGGACCAGGTTTACAACGGACGCTGGTTCAGCCCCTTCAAGCAGGCGCTCGACGCATTTATGGCCGCTACGCAACACGACGTGACCGGCACGGTGAGACTCAAGCTCTACAAGGGCGGATGCGTGGTTGCGGGTCGCAAGAGCTCCTGCGCCCTGTACGATCCGGCGCTCGCTACCTACGAGAACGACGAGGCATTCGACCAGAAGGCGGCGAAGGGCTTCATCGATATCCAGGGGCTTTCGATCAAGACCTGGGCGATGAAGGGGGCCACGCACATGCAGGAAGGCGCGTCCGCGCCCACGTCTTTCGATGTCTTGGATGGTACGGCCGGTTCCCACACCACGAGCCGCGCGGTGAACTTCTGATGCCCGTACGGGATGCGTGAGGGAATGGACCGCGTGGGGGATGGTTTTCCGCGCGGCGGATGCGGCCGAGACGGGTTGCCGCGGAAAGGATGGATGAGGATGGCGCTTTGGGGTGGACGGTTCAAGGAGGACGTCGCTGTGGCCACGCAGGAGTTCGGCGCGTCGCTGCCGGTCGACAAACACCTGTACAAGCAGGATATCGCTGGTTCGAAGGCGCATGCACGCATGCTCGCCAAGCAGCACATCATCTCCCAGGGGGACTGCGATGCCATAGTGGGGTGCCTCGACGATATCGAGGGGGAGATCGATGCCGGGTCGTTCCCCTTCCATATCGAGGACGAGGACATCCACATGGCGATTGAGGGGGAGCTCACGCGCCGCATTGGCGAAGCGGGTAAGCGCCTGCATACCGGGCGCTCCCGCAACGACCAGGTCGCCACCGACACACGGCTTGCCGCGAAGGCGCTCGCCCACGACCTCATGCAGGCGAATTTGCATATGCGCGAGGCCCTGATCGGGGCCGCATGCGACAACGAGGGCGTGGTCTTGCCGGGCATGACGCATCTCCAGCACGCGCAGCCCGTTCTCCTCTCGCACCATCTGCTCGCGTACTACTGGATGTTCGAGCGCGATTTCCATCGGCTGACCGCGGCCTTCGAAGCAGCCGATGCATCCCCGCTGGGGGCGGCGGCGCTCGCCGGGACCACGTATCCGATCGATCGCGTCGCAGCCTCGTACGAGATGGGGTTCGCTCGCGTCATCTGCAATTCGCTCGATGCGGTCTCTGATCGAGATTTCATTTTGGACCTGCATTTCGCATGCTCGACCATGGCCATGCACCTCTCCCGCCTCGCCGAGGAGATCGTGCTGTGGAGCAGTTCGGAGTTCGGCTATATCACCCTTTCCGACGCATATTCCACGGGCTCCTCGATCATGCCCCAAAAGAAGAATCCCGATTTCGCGGAGCTCATCAGGGGAAAGACGGGTCGCGTCTACGGCAATCTCCTGCAGCTGCTGGTGACGTGCAAGGGGTTGCCGCTGGCATACAACAAGGACTTGCAAGAGGACAAGGGCGGTATGCTCGATTCCGCCCGCACGCTCTCCCAGAGCCTCGCCGTCATGGCGGGGATGATCTCCACTTGCACGTTCAACGCCGATGTCATGCGCGCGGCCTGCGAGGTCGGGCATCTCGCGGCGACGGATGTCGCCGACTACCTCGCCAAGAAGGGCATGCCGTTCCGCGAGGCGCATGAGGTTGTCGGGCGCCTGGTGCTTGTATGCGAGGAGCGCGGATGTCGGCTCGACGACCTGCCCCTTGCCGTATTCCAGGAAGCGAGCCCCCTGTTCGGCCCCGATATCGCCTCGTCTCTCGATATCGACGCCATCGTCGGTGCGCGCTCGACGATGGGCGGCACGTCTCCCTCTGCCGTGAGGGAGCAGATGCGCCTGGTTCGAGCAACGCTCGTCGCGGATGAAGCGCATCTCGAGGGGATTTCGTCTCTCGTCCCCATGGGGGAGGGCGCCTAATCGGACGGCTCGATGATGGTGGTTTCGTGGGCGAGCGGTGTATGTTCGCGTGGGGAAACGTTTCAGCTGGGCCCTTTGTCGAAATGTGGGTTTCCGCCCTTGCGCTTTGGGTACCATGGCGTAGCGAACATACAGCGCGCAAGGCGCGTTTCCAGCCCTCCCATCGAAAGGGGAACCCGTGGCAGATATCGAGAAGACCTTCATCATGATCAAGCCCGATGCCGTCCGTGACCGCAAGACGGGCCTCATCATCGACCGCATCGAGCGTTGCGGCCTCACCATTGAGAAGATGGAGAAGTGCGAGCTTGACGAGGACCTCGTCAAGGTGCATTACGCTCATCTGGCCGACAAGCCGTTCTTCGGCGACATCGTCGATTTCATGACGAGCGGCCCCGTGGTGAAGATGGTCGTGTCCGGCCTCTCCGCCGTCTCCAAGATGCGCACCCTCATGGGCGCCACCAACCCGCTCGACGCGGCCCCCGGCACGATTCGCGGCGACTTTGCCAACGACGTGAACGCGAACATCATCCACGGCTCCGATTCCCTGGAAAACGCGGCCATCGAGATCGAGCGCTTCTTCGGCTAGGTGCGACGACCGTCCAATATGCCCCCCTACAACGCGGTTCGGCCTTTGCGGGCCGAGCCGCGTTTCCGTGAGAAGGGCGGATGGGGCTGCTACACTTGGAGGCAGTTGAATGACACATCGAAAGGGGATCGCCGTGGATGTCAAGAACGTGGCCGACATGTCGCTCGAGCAGCGTGACCGCGCGCTGTGCGACCTGTTGAATTCCGAGCTGATCTGCGCGCTGGGCTGCACTGAGCCCATCGCCGTCGCATATGCCGCGGCGCTTGCCCGGCTCGTGCTGGGGTGCGAGCCCGAATCGCTCGAGGTGGGTTGCTCCGGCAACATCATCAAGAACGTCAAGAGCGTCACCGTCCCCAATTCCGGTGGCATGCGCGGCGTCGAGGCCGCGGCGGTCCTCGGCGCGGTCGGCGGCGACGCCTCGGCGGCCCTCGAGGCCCTCGAGGGCGTGGGCGAGGCGGACATAGCGCGCACGCGCGACCTGCTTGCCCAGGAGGGCTACTGCGAGGTGACGCTGATCGAGGGTGTGCCGAACCTCTACATCGAGATCAAAGCGCACGCACTGGGCCATGTGGCCGAGGTCGCCATTTCCGAGCACCACACGAACGTGGTTCGCTGCACGCGCGACGGCGTGCCCGCCAACCAGCTGTGCCCCGCCGCCCGCGGCGGTGACGTGGAGGATTCCTGCTCCGGCACCTGTGCGCTCATGAGCGCCGTGCAGTCCGCCGGCGATTCCGAGGCGCCTGCCGCCAAGCCCCTCGAGGGCCTCACGCTCGACATCATCCTGGACTTCGTGGAGGGCGGCGATATCTCCGGTGCTCGCGAGTCTCTCGAGCGCCAGCTCACGCTCAACACGGCCATCTCGGAGGAGGGCCTTGTCAACGAGTGGGGCGCCGAGGTGGGCCGCACGCTGCTCGCCACGCGCGGCGATGATGTGGCCTGTCGCGCCCGCGCCCGTGCTGCGGCCGGTTCCGATGCCCGTATGAGCGGCTGCGCCCTGCCCGTCGCGATCGTGTGCGGGTCGGGCAACCAGGGCATCACGTGCGCCATGCCCGTGGCGACCTACGCCGAGGAGCTCGGCATCGAGGGCGATCGCCTGTTGCGCGCGCTCGCCCTGTCCGATCTGGTGGCGATTCATGTGAAGAGCTACATCGGCGCGCTCTCGGCGTTTTGCGGCGTGGTGTGCGCAGGATGCGGTGCTGGTGCTGCCATCGAGTGGATGCGCGGCGGGTCGCGTGAGCAGGTTGGCGCCACCATCGTCAACACCCTCGGCAATGTGGGCGGTATCGTGTGCGACGGCGCCAAGGCGAGCTGCGCCGCCAAAATCTCGGCAGCTGTTGACGCCGCGATCCTCGGTGCAGATATGGCTCAGGCCGGTCGCGGTTTCCGCGCGGGCGAGGGTATCGTGATGGGCACGGTGGAGGAGACCATCGCGAGCATGGGCTACGTCGGCCGCGTGGGCATGAAGGACACCGATGTCGAGATCTTGAAGCTCATGACGGGCGAGACCCGGCTGTAAGGAGTTTGGGCCTCGCGAGGGTCTATTCGCCGTTGCAGAACCGTTCCTCGATGCGGTCGAAGTCCTTGGCGAAATCGGCCATGCTGCCGTTCCACAACGCATGAGGTTGGTAGCCGGCACCCACGTAGGCCGTTTTGAGGCCGATCGAGGGGGAGGGGAAGTCGCGCTTGGGGTCGTTGCCCACCATGAGGGTCTCCTCGGGGGCGAGGCCGAGCTTGGCGAGCGAATCGCGGTAGTAATCGGCGCTGGGCTTGACGCGCGTTGAGTTCTCCCACGTAGTCACAAGTTCGAAGGGCATGTCGAGCATGTCGCCCCAGCCCATACGGCATTCGATGCAGGAGCGCGAGAAGCTCGGGTTGGTGAGTAGCGCGATGCGCAAGCCATGGTCGAGCACGGTCTGCACCGCCTCGTGGGCTCCCTCGCGAGGGCGTGCGGAGATGGTCCGGTCGTTCTTCTTGGGCAGGACCTCCCGCTCGTAGAAGTCGAGCATGTCGGCGATGGCGGGCTCGAGAATGGGGATACCGCAGCGGCGCTCGATTTCATCGGCGAAGAACTGGCGGTTGGTGCGGGTGTCCCCCTGTGCGCGATCGCCGTTGTTGAGGGCGAGCATGGCCGAGCCGAGGGGGGAGAAGAGCGACACGATGGGTTTGCGGGCGACCTGCGCGAGCAAGTTCGCCTCGTCGAGCGCGAACACGCCGATGAAGGCGCTGAGATTGATGCTGAGCAGCGTGTCGTCCATGTCAAAGACGACGGCTTTGAGAGTCGCCATGGGCGCCGTTTCCCTCCTGGTCATGTCGGCATGTCTACCGATTATGCCCAAACCGAGGCAATTCAGGCGCACGAACAGACAAAAGGCGTCAGAGGGGCTCGTCGCCGCACGAGTCGTTCAAGGGGGAGGGGTTCGACCATCCCCACCGCTCCCCGGGCGGTTTGCCGCCATGGACGAAAAAATCGCACTTTATGCTTGAAATAGATGGGGATTCAACGTACTCTAATGAACCGTGAATGTTTATAGTTCACGTCAGTATCTGTCGGCCCCCGAGATTGTTCCAAACGGTGCGCGCGCGCTGGCGGCTCGTCCGCTCCTTGCAAGCAACCATCTGCAGGTCAGGTAATCGGGGCCCCGTAGTTCGAAAGGGGTCCACCTTTGAGTGAGATTCAGAACTCGTCCATCTTCTCCCTCGACGACGTCGATACCGAGGAGATGAACAACCTCATCGACAACTCCATCACCGATTTCGATGAGGGCGACCTGGTTAACGGCACCGTTGTGAAGATCGAGCGCGACGAGGTCCTCGTCGACATCGGCTTCAAGTCCGAGGGCGTCATTCCCGTCCGCGAGCTCTCCATCCGCAAGGATGCCAACCCCGCCGACCTCGTGGCGCTGGGCGACTCCATTGAGGCGCTCGTGCTCCAGAAGGAGGACAAGGACGGTCGTCTGGTTCTCTCCAAGAAGCGCGCCGAGTACGAGCGTGCCTGGAACCGTATCGAGGAGAAGTTCAACGCCGGCGAGAACGTCGAGGGCGAGGTTATCGAGGTCGTCAAGGGCGGTCTTATCCTCGACATCGGCCTGCGCGGCTTCCTGCCCGCCTCCCTCGTTGACCTTCGCCGCGTGAAGGATCTCACCTCCTACCTCGGCACCCGCATCGAGGCTCGCGTCATCGAGATGGATCGCAACCGCAACAACGTCGTGCTCTCCCGCCGCGTTGTCCTCGAGGAGTCCCGCAAGGCCGAGCGCTCCGAGATCCTCTCCAAGCTCAAGAGCGGCATGCGCCTCAAGGGCACCGTTTCCTCCATCGTGGACTTCGGCGCCTTCGTGGATCTGGGCGGCATCGACGGCCTCATCCACATCTCCGAGCTTTCTTGGAACCACGTCAACCACCCCTCCGAGGTCGTCAAGGTCGGCCAGGAGGTCGAGGTCGAGGTGCTCGACGTCGATCTGAACCGCGAGCGCATCTCCCTCGGTCTCAAGCAGACCACCGAGGATCCGTGGCGTGCCCTGGTCAAGAAGTACCCCGTGGGCGCCATCGTCGAGGGCACCGTCACCAAGCTCGTGCCCTTTGGCGCGTTCGTCGACCTCGGTGACGGCATCGAGGGTCTCGTGCACATCTCCGAGATGGCCAACAAGCACGTGGATCAGCCTGCCCAGGTCACCGCTGTGGGCTCCAAGGTCCAGGTCAAGGTCATGGAGATCGACCTCGACCGTCGTCGCATCTCCCTGTCCATGAAGTCCGCTGCCGAGACCCTCGGCATCGAGATCGAGGTCACCCCGCTCGAGGGTGAGGAGAAGGCCGAGGACGCCGAGTAAATCTCCGGCATATCGCCTTTGAACCCTAGGTTCGCTGCAGACCCCGACGGGCATGTGTCCGCCGGGGTCTTTTTCATAAAGAAAAGGAAGTATGGAAAGGTGCGAGTGGAGCCCATGCATGAATTCGACGGCTTGCCGATACACGAGAGGCCCGTGGTGCTGTTCGACTTTGACGGCACGGTCGCCGATACTCAGCCGGCCATTATGCGCGCGGTGGGAACGGTCCTTTCGAATCACGGGTATGAGCTCAGCGAAGAGCAGATGCTGCCTTTGATTGGGCCGCCGCTTGAGATCGGGATCAAGCTCGTCACGGACATGGGGGAGCAAGAGGCGCAGGTTGTTGCCGCCGAGTATCGCGCGCTGTTTGAGCGAACGGTCACACCGGCGGATATCCCGCTTTTCCCGCATACCGCCGACCTTCTCGATGCGCTGGCGGCCCTTGGCAAGCGTTTGGCTGTGGCGACGTCGCGCGTCGAGGCGCCGACGTGCAAGTTGCTCGATTCCCTCGGCGTCACGCAATTCGAAGCCGTTGCGGGGCGCATCCCCGGTTTTCGCGAGACCAAGGCGGAGTCAATCGCCGCGGCGCTCGATGCCCTGGGTGCGACTAGTGCCGACGCCGTGATGGTGGGGGACCGCATGTATGACGTGCGGGGTGCCGCCGAGCTCGGGATTCCCTGTATCGGCATCTATTCGGGCGCCGCTGTCCCTGGCGAGCTCGAGGAGGCTGGCGCGGTCGCCGCATGTAAGGACATGCTCGAAGTGGGTCGCGTTTTGGGCGTGTGGTAGCCGGTGTAGCTTGCCGTTGGCGGTATTTTGATCGGTCATTTGTCCGCGCCATCGCCTGCCGCCTGAGTTATTGGGCATAATTACACATTGCTGAATAACCTGAGGGAAGGGAGCGCCCATGCGCGCGGATGTGATGGAGAGCGTTGAGAAATACGTCGATGAAGTCTGGGAGGATGTCGTTTCCGACATCGCCTCCCTGGTGGCATATCCGTCCGTCGCCGACGCCTCGGCGGCCGAACCGGGCGCTCCGTTCGGCCGACCCGTGCGTGACGCGCTCGATTGCAGCTTGGGCATCGCCGAGCGCCTGGGGTACGAGGTGACCGACGATGACGGCTATGTCGGAATCGCAGACATCCCGGGCGAGTGCGAGGAGCACATCGCCACCATCGCGCACGTCGACGTGGTCCCCGCCGGTCCCGGTTGGGGCACGGACCCGTTTTCCATGGAGCGTCGTGAGGGCTGGCTGCTCGGTCGCGGCGTGATCGACGACAAGGGCCCCGCCGTTCTGTCGCTCTATGCCGGCGCGTTCTTCCTGCGTGAGGGCATCACTCCGCGCTACACGTTCCGTGCGCTGCTCGGCTGCGACGAGGAGGTGGGCATGACCGACGTCAAGCACTACCTGGCCGGTCATGAGCAGCCACTGTTCCTCTTTACTCCCGATGCCGAGTTCCCCGTGTGCAATGCCGAGAAGGGCTGCTTTGGCGGCACGTTCAAGAGCGCGAAGATCGAGAACGGCATCATTCGCTCTTGGAGCGGCGCCGAGGCGACCAACGCCATCCCCAGCCAGTCCGAGTGCATCATCGCCGTGCCCCTGTCCGAGCTTCCCGCTCCGCAGGCCAATGCGGATCGCATCACGCTCGAGGATGCCGGCGAGGGCTGCACGCGCATCTTCGCCCAGGGTATCGGCGGACACGCCTCTCTTCCTGAGGGCACGATCAACGCCATCGCGCTCGTGGCGGGCTACCTGCACGAGGTTATGGATGCTCAGCCCGACCTGCTTGATCCCGCGGAGCGCTCCTATCTGGACCTGCTTTCCGTGGTGCATGACGGCACGGCGGGGGAGGGGCTTGGCATCGCCGCCGAGAGCGATGCCTTTGGCGCCCTCACCTGCAACGCCGGTACGATTGAGGTCGCGGACGGTCACATCCTTCAGACCATCGACGTCCGTTATCCCGACTCCACCACCTCCGATGAGATGACCATGATCTGCGGAGCCCATGCGTCGCGCTTTGGCACGGAGTTTATCGCGGGTCGCGCCAAGGAGCCCTTCAGTGTCTCCGCTGACAGCCCGGCGGTTCGCGCCTTGCTCAACACGTACCGTGAGGTCACGGGCAAGCCCGCAGAGCCCTTCTCCATGGGCGGCGGTACCTATGCGCGCAACTTCAAGAGCGCCGTCTCGTTTGGTCCCGAGGACAACGGCCTGGAGCTCCCCGCATGGGCGGGCAGTATGCATGGCCCGAACGAGGCCGCCAACGAGCAGCTCCTGCGAGACGCCCTCAAGATGTACATCATCGCGCTCGTACGCTTGAACGAATTGGAGTTCTAGCATGGAGGCCCCGAATATCTGGGAGCAGCTCTTCTATATCGCCATTATCGTCGTGTCGATGGTGTTCGGCGGGCATCTGTACCGCAAGCGCCACGATGCTCCGAGCGCCAAGAAGGCGGATCAGCCCGCCAAGAAGAAGCGCCCGAAAAAGAAGCACTAGGGCGTTGAGCGGTTGAAATGTGAGCCGCTCGGAAGAAGCATCATATTTCGCTGAAGGCGGTGTCACGGTCGAGCGTGACACCGCCTTTTCATATGTAAGCCGCTTGTAAGGCGGGTCAAAGCACGTGGTAATGCTCGGTCAGAGTGCCGTAAGAGACGGCGAACGAGGGCAGATGGGCGGCGAGCGCGCGGTATCGTGCTTGCCGTACGACGGATGGGGCCCGAACACGCCTCATGGGGATGAAGATGGACCCCAGTTTTTCCGTCCGGCGCGAAATCACGCCGATGTTGCTCTCGAAGGGAGAACCATGTTCGATTATTCCTGCTCTCGTCGCTCCTTCCTCGGCCTTGCCGGCGGTGTCGCCGCCGTGGCCGGTCTCGGCCTGGCTGGCTGCGGTGGTTCTGAGGCCCCTGCCGCTGGTTCCGCCGACGCCGCCGCGGGCGTCGTGGGCGAGGTCACCTACGACGGCGCCTCCTCCTTCCAGGCCCTCGTCGAGGCTGCGGCCGAGCAGTTCATGAACGAGAACCCCGACTGCGTGATCTCCGGTTCCGGCAACGGCTCCGGCGCCGGCCTCACCGCCGTGTCCTCCGGCACCGTGACCATCGGCAACTCCGATGTCTTCGCCGAGACCAAGCTCGACGCCGATGCCGCCGCCAAGCTCGTCGACCACGAGGTCGCCGTCGTGGGTATGGGCCCGATTGTCTCCAAGAACGTCACCGTCGACGACCTGACCCTCGAGCAGCTCAAGGGCATTTTCGGCGGCACCATCACCAACTGGAGCGAGGTCGGTGGCGAGGACGCCGAGATCGTCGTCGTCAACCGCAAGGAGGGCTCCGGCACCCGCGCCACCTTCGAGGCCGCCGTCTTTGGCGAGGAGAAGAACACCTACAAGCCCGCCCAGCCCGAGCAGGACAAGTCCGGCGACGTCCAGACCCTGATGGGCTCCACCGACAACGCCATCTCCTACATCGACTTCTCCCACTTCGATGACTCCAAGTTCACCGCCATCAAGGTCGGCGGCGTGGAGCCCGCGAGCGAGAACGTCCTTGACAACTCCTTCCCGATTTGGGCCACCGAGCACATGTACTGCGCCAAGGACGCCGATGACGCCACCAAGGCTTTCCTCGAGTACATGCTCTCCGATGACGTCCAGGGCGAGCTCGTTGCCGAGCAGGGCTTCATCCCGGTCTCCAAGATGGCCGTGGTGAAGGACGCGAACGGCGTCGTCACCGAGAAGTAAGACCCTCTTCACATATCCTTTCGAAAGGTGCGTCATGGCAAAACAGATGCCCAAGCGCAACCTTGAGAAGGTCGGTTTTGGTGTCACGGGCGCGTGCGTCGCGCTCGTGACATTGCTGGTCCTCGCGCTTATCGTCATGGTCGCGCAAAAGGGCCTCTCCACCTTCTTCAAGGACGGCGTGGACCTCGTCGGCTTCTTCACCGGGACCGATTGGAGCCTTGCCAACATAGATCCCGAGACCGGTCTGCCGCAGACCGGGGCGTTGCCGCTCATCGTCACGTCGTTCGCGGTCACGCTGCTGTCGACCGCCATCGCGCTGCCCATCGCCATCGGGTCGGCGATCTTTGCGGTCGAGATTCGCCCGGACTTCGGCAAGAAGATCTTCCAGCCGCTCGTCGAGCTGCTCGTGGGTATTCCCTCCGTCGTGTTCGGCCTCATCGGCTTCCACGTGGTCGTCGCCGCCTGCAAGGCCATCTTCGGCACGCAGACCGGCATGGGCATCCTGCCCGGCGCCGTCGTGCTGGCCATCATGATCTTGCCGACGGTGACCACACTTTCCATGGACGCCCTGCGCGCCGTGCCCGATGGCTATCGTCAGGGTTCGCTCGCGCTCGGATACACGCGCTGGCAGACCATTCGCCACGTCGTGATCAAGTCCGCGATGCCCTCCCTCATGACCGCAGTCATCCTCGGCATGACGCGTGCCTTTGGTGAGACGCTGGCGGTCCGCATGGTTATCGGTGGTGCCGAGGTCATGCCGCTGTCTTTGCTGTCTCCGGCCTCGACCATCACCACGACCCTCACCACCAGCATGGCGATCTACGCCGACGGCTCGGTGCAGAAGGACGTGCTGTGGTCTCTTGGCCTGTTGCTGATGGGCATGTCGCTCATCTTTATCCTGATCATCCATATGATTGGCAAGAAGGGGGCGAAGTCCCGTGGCTGATAAGCGCACCACCACTCAGGCACCTGCTTCCGGTGCACCCCGCCCGCTCGCCATCGACGAGGGCCACATCCTGCGCGCCCAGCGCGGCGACCGCATCGCCACCGCCGTTTTGACCGGCATCGCGTGCTTCGTCATGCTCATCGTCGTGTCGATGGTGGCCTATATCCTCTACGAGGGCCTCTCCACCCTGCTGACCCCGGGCTTCCTCACGCAGCCGAGCCGTTCCAACGGCGCGGCCGGCGGCGTTGCCTATCAGCTGTTCGACTCCTTCTACCTGCTTGTCATCACGCTGCTGATCTCGGTGCCGGTGAGCCTTGGGGCCGCGGTGTTCCTCACCGAGTACGCTCCGGACGGCCCTATCACCGCGATTGCGAGCACGGCCATCGAGACCCTGTCCTCGCTGCCGTCCATCGTCGTTGGCATGTTCGGCTTCCTCGTGTTCTCCGTGAACTTCGGTTGGAAGTACTCGATCATTTCCGGTGCCGTGGCGCTCACCATGTTCAATATCCCGATTCTGGTGCGCGTTATCCAGCAGGCGCTCGAGGACGTGCCCCAGCACCAGCGCGACGCATGCTTGGCCATGGGCCTTACGCGTTGGGAGGCCACGGTTCACGTGCTCATCCCGGCTGCCATGCCCGCCATCGTCACGGGCGTCGTGCTCTCCGCCGGCCGCGTGTTCGGTGAAGCCGCGGCCTTGCTGTTCACCTCCGGCATGTCGAGCCCGGTGCGCCTGAACTTCCTCACGCTCAACTTCTCCAGCCCCACGTGCGCCTGGAATATCTTCCGCCCCGGCGAGTCGCTCGCGGTGCACATCTACAAGATCTACGGCGAGGGCAGCCCCGAGGCCCAGCATATCGTGTGGGGAACCGCCGCCTTGCTGATGATCTGCGTGCTTCTGTTCAACGTGCTCTCCCGCCTTGCGGGCAAGGCCCTGGCAAAAAGGATGACCGCCGAATGAGTGAAGTGATTACGGGCGAGACCGCCATGGACCAGGTGGTCATCGGCACCGCCGCCGCCGAGATGCCCCCCACCTCCGAGGTCGTGCTCGAGACGCATGGCGTCAACGTCTATTACGGCTCGAACCATGCGCTGCACGATACCTCACTGGCGTTTCACAAGGGTGAGATCACCGCGTTGATCGGCCCGTCCGGCTGCGGCAAGTCCACGTTCCTGCGCAGCTTGAACCTCATGAATCGCGAGATCAAGGGTTGCCGCGTCGAGGGCGAGATCATCTACGACGGGCGCAACATCAACACGCGCGAGGAGAACCTCTACGACCTGCGCCGTTCGATCGGCATGGTGTTCCAGCAGCCGAACCCGTTCCATAAGACGATCTACGAGAACATCGTGTTCGCGCCCAAGCGCCACGGCCTGCGTGGCAAGGAGAATCTCGATGCCTTGGTCGAGGAGTCTCTGCGCGGCGCCGCCCTGTGGGACGAGGTTAAGGACAAGTTGAACCAGAGTGCATTTTCGCTCTCCGGTGGTCAGCAGCAACGTCTGTGCATCGCCCGTACGCTCGCCATGCATCCGGACGTCATCCTGTTCGACGAGCCCTGCTCGGCCCTCGACCCGATCTCGACCCTGGCGATCGAGGAGCTCATGCAGAGCGTGGTCAAAGAGCGCGCCATCGTGATTGTGACGCACAACATGGAGCAGGCGAGCCGCGTGTCCAACCGCACCGCTTTCTTCTACATGGGCGACATGGTCGAGTGCGGCCAGACCGATCAGATCTTCCAGCGCCCCAAGGATAAGCGCCTGAACGATTACCTTACGGGCATGTTCTCCTAGGGGGCAATCAACCCGTCCGCTATCTGGGTGGACTGTTAAGATGAATGGCTGTGAATACGAGAAGCGAGGAGCTGCGATTATGGCCATTCTGCTCGGCTGCGACAGCGTGCATCTGGAGTTTCCCACCAAGTTGATCGCCCAGGACGTGACCCTGGGCGTCAACGAGGGTGACCGTATCGGCATCGTCGGCAAGAACGGCGACGGCAAGTCGAGCTTGCTCGGCGTGCTTTCCGGGGCGGTTCCGCCGGACGCGGGGCGCGTGACGCGCCGCCGCGATGTGACGGTCGGCGTGCTCGGGCAGCGCGATGCGCTCGACAGCGCCTCCACGGTGCATAGGGCCGTGGTGGGTGACCTTCCCGAGTACGAGTGGGCCGCGAGCCCGCGCGTCCGTCAGATCTTGGACGGCCTCATCGCGGATGTGCCCTGGGAGGGCCTGGTGGGGGAGCTGTCTGGTGGTCAGCGCCGCCGTGTGGACCTGGCGCGCCTGCTCATCGGGGATTATGACGTCCTGATGCTGGACGAGCCTACCAACCATCTGGACATGCGCACCATCAACTGGCTCGCCGAACATCTCAAGTCCCGCTGGCAGCGCGGATCCGGCGCCATGCTCGTCGTCACGCACGACCGCTGGTTCCTCGACGAGGTCTGCACCTCCATGTGGGAGGTGCACGACGGCTGCGTCGATCCGTTCGAGGGCGGTTACTCCGCCTATATCCTGCAGCGTGTTGAGCGCGACCGCATGGCCGCCGTGACCGAGGAGCGCCGTCGGAACATGGCGCGCAAGGAGCTTGCATGGCTCTCGCGCGGTGCGCAAGCGCGAAGCACCAAGCCGAAATTTCGCGTCGAGGCGGCTCGTGAGCTCATTGCCGACGTTCCTCCCATGCGCAACGAACTCGAGCTGAAGCGCCTCGCGGTGAGCCGCCTGGGCAAGCAGGTCATTGATGTAATCGACGTCGATGCGGGCTATGAGAACGGTGCGGCGGAGGACGGGTCCGGCGCCCCCGCGTCCTCACGTCCCGTGCTCTCTGACGTGACCTGGCTCATCGGCGCCGGCGATCGGTACGGCCTGTTGGGCGAGAATGGCGCGGGCAAGACCACGCTGCTCAACGTCATCCAGGGCAAGCTCAGCCCTCGCCGCGGTCGGGTGAAGATCGGGTCCACGGTGCGCTTCGGCGTCCTCTCCCAGCAGCTCGATGAGCTGAAGCCCGTCGAGGACGATACGATTCGAGAGGTGCTCGCCCGTGGCAAGCGCTATGTGATGGTGGAGGGCAAGGAAACGAGCCCCGAGAAGCTCCTTGAGCGCCTCGGCTTCACGCAGCAACAGATGTGGAGCCGCATCAAGGATCTTTCCGGTGGTCAGAAGCGCCGCCTGTCGCTGCTGCTCACTATTTTGGAGGAGCCTAACGTGCTCATCCTGGACGAGCCCGGCAACGACTTGGATACGGATATGCTCGCGCTTGTGGAGGACCTGCTGGACAGTTGGCCCGGAACGCTCATCCTGGTCACGCACGACCGCTTCCTCATGGAGCGCGTGACCGACCAGCAGTGGGCGCTCATCGGCGGCACCCTGCGACACGTGCCGGGTGGCGTGGATGAGTATCTCCGGTTGACGGAGGGCTTGAGCGCGGGCGGCTCCGCGCGTCCTCAGGCCCCTGGATTCAACGGCGGTCAGGGGGGTGACCCCAATCTTTCGAACGTCCCGCAGACGGGCGCTCAGGGTCCTCGGAACGGGCTCTCGAATGCGGAGCGTCAGCGCCTCAAAAAGGAGGTCGCCTCCCTCGAGCGCAAGATGGAGACGCGTCGCGCCAAGGTCGAGGAGCTGGAGCGGGGGATGTTCGGCATCGATCCCACCGACTTTGCCGCGCTCACCGCTCAGCAGGATGCCGTCGCTGCCGCTCGCGACGAGCTCGACGAGCTCGAGATGGCATGGCTTGAGGCGAGCGAGCGCCTAGAGACCTCAATTTAGGGACAGTCCCTTTTTTGAGGTTGAAAATGAGCGCGCCGAGGGGTGAATCCTCGGCGCGCACTCGTCTGGATGTGTAAAACGCATCCGTCCCCAATTACATATTGGGGTTCCTTAGGAGAGCATCTCCTTGAAGCCACTCATAATCATGCGCCAGCCGCGCTTGAAGCGGCCCTCGGCGGGATGGGGCGCCGGCGCGATGATGGTCGCCTCGGCCTGGACGATCTCCCCTTTGGCGGGAGCGGGCCCGCATGTGTTCGTGCTGGCCGGGGCTTGTGCGAAGCGCACGATCTTGTCGCGCGTGGCGCGTTCGACCTCGTCGGCTCGCCGCGCGCGTTCCTCTTCAGCGGCTCGGGCGCGCTCGATGGCTTGCGCCATGAGGCGCTCCTGCGCGTTGAAGGGCGCCTCGCCCTCCGCGCGGGCAACGGGGACCCAGCGTCCGCGTGCGTCGAGCTCGCGGGCCTTCACGTTGTCGCGCAGCTGGTCGGCCATGTAGTCACGCACCATGGCGCGGCAGGTGGGGTCGAGGACGGGATAGGCGATCTCGACACGGTGCTCGGTGTTGCGCGTCATCATGTCGGCGCTGGACAGGTACACCGTATCCGCCTCCTCGCCGAACGAGTAGACGCGCGCGTGCTCCAGGAAGCGCCCGACGATCGAGCGGATGTGCACGTTGTCGGTGCTGCCCTCGATACCTGGCAGCATGCATGAGATGCCACGGATGATCATGTCGACGCGCACGCCCACACGGCTCGCCTCGGCGATTTTGTCTATCACTTCACGGTCGGTCAGAGAGTTCATCTTGAAGAAGGCGTGCGCGGGCATACCGGCGCGTGCACGGGCGATCTCGCGGTCGAGGCCGTCCATGACGAGTGGCTTGAGACCGGCGGGCGCGACACCGAGATAACGGTATTCGCCGTGCAGGTTACCCAGCGTCAGGTTGCGGAAGAACGCATTGGCGTCCTCGCCGATGCCTTCATGCGCCGTCATGAGCATGAAGTCGGAGTACAGGCGCGCCGTCTTTTCGTTGAAGTTGCCTGTGCCCAGGAGCGTGATGCGCTCGATGCACCCCTGGTTGTGATAGGTGAGCTGGCAGATTTTGGAATGGCATTTGAAGCCCTCGGCACCGTAGATGACCGTGCAGCCTGCCTCTTCGAGGCGCTCCGCCCAGGCGATGTTGTTCTCCTCGTCGAACCGCGCGCGCAGCTCCATGAGGACCGTGACCTCCTTGCCGTGCTCGGCGGCCGAAATCAGGGATTCGCACAAGCGCGACTGGCGGGCCACACGGTAGAGGGTGATGCGCAGCGAGATGCAGGCGTCGTCGTGTGCCGCCTCATTGATGAGGTCGAGCAGCGTGTTCATGGATTCATATGGATAGAAGAGCAGTTTGTCGCCGGCGAGCACCTGCTCGCGCATGGGTTCGCCCGGGCAGAACATCGGGCTCGGCTGCGGTGCGAACGGGGGGAACAGGAGCTTCTCACGTGCCGCTGCGGGGAGCTTGCCCTCAAGGGAGAAGATGAAGCCGAGGTCGAGGGGCATATTCACGGAAAGCACCGCCTGTTGGGTCAGGTGCAGCGCCTTGCGGATGGATTTGACGGCATCTCTGCCCAGGTCGCCGTGAATGGCGAGCAGCACGGGCTGCAGCCTCAGACGCTTCTTGAGCACCTTCTTCATGTGCTGGCGGTAGTCCTCGTCCTCCTCGACTCCCTCGCCGTCCGGATCGAGGTCGGCGTTGCGGGTGACGCGGATCACGGCGCTGTCCTGCGGGGCGTAGGCGCCGAAGCATGAATCGAGACATGCCAGGATGATGTCTTCGAGCAGGATGTAGCGCAACAGGCCGTTCTCGTTGGAGACCTCGATCACACGGGGAAGGGAGGTCGGTACCTCGATGATGCCGAGCAGGCCCTGCTCATCCTCGGATGCGGACGCGAGCGTGCAGACCACGTAGAGGGCCCCGTTGCGGAGGTTGGGGAACGGGTGGCGCGGGTCGATGATGAGTGGGGAGAAGATGGGCTGCACGTTGCGGTTGAAATAGCTCCGCACCGTGTCGCGCTCGGTCCCAATGAGCTCCGGGGGCGTGATGCGTTCGATGCCTTTGGCGCGCAAGAGGGATTCGATGGCGTCGAGGGATGCGGAGGCCTTGGAGAACAGCCCCGGCAGTTCGGAGAACACGGCGGCGACCTGCTCGGAGGGGGTCATTCCGCTCTTGTTGTCGCGCGGTTGGCGCTTGAGGGTCGCCAGGCTCGAGAGGCCACCCATGCGGACCATGAGGAACTCGCGCATGTTGCTCTCGAAGATGGCGATGAATTTCAGGCGCTCAAACAGCGGCACGGATTCATCCATCGATTCGGCGAGCACGCGCTCGTCGAATCGGAGCCAGGAGAGCTCTCGGTTCTGGGTGTAGGTCATGTCGCGCTTCTTATCGTGTCCGTCATTGCCCATGATGGCCCCCTCGTGTGTTGCGGCGATACCTGGAAGTGATGATGTCTGCGAAGTCGCATGAATGTCTCAAGGTTATCGCCGTGTCCGGACTGAACCCGAGTGTAGCGCGCAGCCATGATGAGCTCTTTACACGCTGCTTTCGAACGTGTTAAAGACTCGCGTGAATGTAAGCGATGGGCGCGGATGAGCCGCGTGAGGCGCCGTTGGGCGTACACTGATGAACGTGTGAGAAGACCTCGGATGCCGTCCCATCGGCGGGCGCGCACCATGAACGTGAGGGGTACCTATGGTTCGAATCGGCCTTTTGACCAGCGGTGGCGATTGCCAGGCGCTCAACGCGACGATGCGCGGCATCGTCAAGACTCTCGACCATCGCTCGGGAGAGCCGGTCGAGATCTTCGGTTTCGAAGATGGCTATCAGGGCCTCATCTACAAACGATTCCGCAAGATGACCCCTGCCGACTTCAGCGGCATCCTCACGCGCGGCGGCACGATCTTGGGCACGAGCCGCACACCCTTCAAGCGCCTCGATATTCCCGAGGCCGACGGCGTGGACAAGGTCGCTGCTATGAAGGGGACCTATCGCGAACTCGGCCTCGACTGCCTGTTCATGCTGGGCGGCAACGGCTCCACCAAGACCGCCAACCGCTTGGCGCAGGAGGGCCTGAACGTGATCGCGCTGCCCAAGACCATCGACAATGACACATGGGGGACCGACATCACCTTCGGCTTCACGAGTGCGGTCGAGATCGCGACCAAGTGCATCGACGACATCCACACCACCGCGAGCAGCCACGGCCGCGTCTTTGTGATCGAGATCATGGGGCACAAGGTCGGTTGGATTCCCCTGTATTCCGCTGTCGCCGGCGGTGCGGATGTGTGCCTGATCCCCGAGATCCCCTACGAGATGGATAGCGTGATCGCCGCGATCGACCGCCGTATGCAGTCGGGTGCGCGCTTCACCATCATCGTGGTCGCAGAGGGCGCCATTTCTCGCGAGGAGGCGGCGCTGTCCAAGAAGGAGTACAAGAAGCTCGTGGCGGCGCGCACGTCGCCGTCTATCGCCTACGACATCGCCCGTGAGGTCGAGGCGCGCTGCGGGCGCGAGACCCGCGTGGCGGTGCCCGGGCACACCCAGCGCGGCGGTCAGCCCGATGCGCAGGACCGCGTATTCGCCACACAGTGCGGTGTCGAGGCGGCGTTGGGCTGCTTGGAGGGGGAGTACGGCTTTATGGTGGCCCAGCGCGACGGCGAGATGCGCCGCGTACCGCTGGCGGAGGTCGCCGGCAAGCTCAAGCGCGTCGACCCTGCCGGCGACCTGGTGCGTGAGGCTCGCGCCCTCGGCATCTCCTTCGGCGACGAGGCTTAGCGGGGCTCGAGGCGCTGCATGCGGTAGCCCACTCCGACGTGCGTCTGGATCATAGCGGGATGCGATGGGTCGGCCTCGATCTTCTTGCGCAGGGTTCGCATGAACACGCGTAGGCTCGCGATGTCGCTGTCCCAGCTCGTCCCCCAGATCTCGTGCGTGATGAAGGTGTGCGTGAGCACCTTGTCGACGTTTTTCGCCAAAAGCACGAGGAGCTTGTACTCGGTGGGTGTGAGCGAGAGGCGCTCGCCGTCGAGCTCGGCGTATCCCGCGGCGTAATCGATGTGCAGGCCTCCGTTGTCGAAGGTGCTCGACTCGACGGATTCGGCGGTGATCATGGTCGAGCGCCGCAGGTTGGCGCGGACGCGGGCGAGCATCTCCTCAACCGAAAACGGCTTCGTCAGGTAGTCGTCGGCGCCGGCGTCGAGCGCGCCGATCTTATCCGAGTCCTCGACGCGCGCCGAGATGACGATGATGGGAACGGCCGACCAGCTGCGGATCTTGTTGATGACTTCGACGCCGTCGATGTCCGGCAGGCCGAGGTCGAGCATGATCAGGTCGGGGTTGCGCGATGCCGCGTCCATGATGGCGGTCTCGCCGTCCGTCGCCTTCTCGACGCTGTAGCCGTGCAGGTCGAGAGCGGTCGTCACGAGGTTACGGACCGCCGGGTCGTCTTCGACCACGAGGAT
Source organism: Collinsella intestinalis (assembly GCF_902501455.1). Lineage (NCBI taxonomy): Bacteria > Bacillati > Actinomycetota > Coriobacteriia > Coriobacteriales > Coriobacteriaceae > Collinsella > Collinsella intestinalis. The sequence goes on along the minus strand of NZ_CABWIC010000007.1, from coordinate 749,677 downwards.
GCTTGGGTGCGCGGCGTCATTCATGTATCTCGATCTCCTCGGCGGGAAGGGTGAAGCGGAAGACCGCTCCATGGGGCTTGTTGTCGGCGACTTCGATGATACCCCCGTGCGCCTCGATGATGGAGCGGCACAACGACAGACCGAGGCCGAAGCTTCGATGGGAGTCGACGGGGCGAGGGCCCTCGGCGATGAAGAAGCGGTCGAAGACGCGGGGCTTGTCGCGATCGGAGACACCCGGGCCGTCATCGGCGACCTCTACGACGACGGATGAACCCTCCCGTCGCGCGCCGATCGTCACGGTCGAGCCCTTCGGCGTGTATTTGAACGCGTTCGTGATGAGGTTCGTGAGCACCTGCATGATGAGGTGGACATCGATTTTCACCAAAAGGATCTCGTCCGTGTGCGTGATGGTCACGCGGTGCCCGTGCGATTCGCGGGCGACGTGGCTGAGTGCGGCGGCGATGACCTCGTCCATGAGTTCCGACGTGAGGTTGAGTTGCATGTCGCCATCTTCGATGCGGGTGATGGCGAGGAGGTTCTCGACGGTGTCGATCAGCCAGAGCGAGTCGTTATAAATGGCGTCCGCGAGCTCGAGTCGTTTCGCGTCCTCGAGTTTCTCCCCACCATCGCGCAGCACCGCGGCCGACCCCGAGATCGCGGTGAGGGGCGTCCTCAGGTCATGGCCGATGGATCTAAGCAGGTTGGCGCGCAGTTGTTCATTTTTGGCGAGCACGGCGGCCTCCTCCCGCTCTCGCGCCGCCTTGTCGCTCTCGAGGGCGAGCGCGCACTCGCCGACGATCGACAGGACGATGGAGTGCTCGAACGCCTCGAGCACGCGTCCCTTCAGATCGATGCCCACGACGCCGAACACCTCGTTGCCCGCGCGCACCGCAAGGTAGAGGCACTGCGCCTCTGGCAGGGTGTGAGTGCTCGCCCCGGCGTGCTTGTTGTTGTTGAAAGTCCACGTCGCCACGGCGCGTTCGTATTCGGTGAACAGGGACGTGCGGTGGTCTTCGGCCCCGGCGCTCTCATACAGCGGCTCCCCGAGCAGGTCGCCGTCTGCGGGGTAGAAGACGACGTCGAGCCTGAGGAGCTTCACGAGCTGGCTCATGGCGACGCGCGCTCGCGCCTGGGGTCCCTGGGCCCGTTGCAGGAGCTGGTTGGTTTCGAGGAGCACGCGGGTCCTGAAGGCGTTTTTCGCCGAGGCGCGCGCGTTGTCGGTGAGGCGCGCGGTGAGTTCGGCGGCCACCATCGCGGTCGCGAACATGATGGCGAAGGTCACGAGGTAGCTTCGGTCGTAGCTGTCGAATGAGAACAGCGGTGTCACGAAGCAGAAGTTGTAGAGCACCACCGAGAGGATGCTCGACACGATGGTGCAGACGCGCCCCGTGGTCGTGACGGCCGTGAGCAGGGCCGTGAGGATGTAGAGGGAGATGATGCTCGAGTCAGCGAACCCGAGTCCGCGGAATGCGGTGCCAACTGCCGTGGCGATGGCGGATAGACCCAGTGTGAGCAGCATATCCCGCCTGCTCGGCAGATGGGGTCCCGAGGCCGCTTGCCGGTCGTGGCCCCGCCTGGCCGGCGCCGGCTGATCGGGGATGATGTAGATGTCGAGGTTCGGCGCGATGGCGATCAGCCTCTCCACGAGCGATTTGCGCCCGAAGAGCGCGTGATGCAGGCCGTGCGCCTCGCCGGTGCGCCCCATGACGATCTTCGAGATGCCGGACAGTCGCGCGAACTCGGCGATCTGAAAGGCGATGTCGTCCCCATACACCGTTTCCACCTGCGCGCCGAGCTGCTCGGCGAGGGCGCTGTTCGAGGAGAGGCGGGCGCGTTCGTCCTCGTCCATGGTCTGGGTTCGCGGGCTCTCGACGAACAGGGCGACGAGTTCGCCGTGGAAGGCCTTCGACAGCCGCGCGGCCGCCCGCACGATACGCGGGTTCGTGGGGGCGGGGGAGAGGCAGACCAGGATGCGCTCGCTGGTGTAGTAGTCGCGGTTGCCGAGCACGCGCGCGGCGTCGGCGAGGCGCCCCGTGCGGTCGGCGCAGCGGCGCAGTGCGATCTCGCGCAATGCCGTGAGGTTCTCGATGCTGAAGAAATTGCGCTGCGCGCGGTCGGCCTGCGCCGCGCGGTACACGAGTCCGGCCTTGAGGCGCTCGAGCAGGTCTTCGGGCTCGATATCCACGAGCTCGACCTGGTCGGCGTCATCGAAGACGCGGTCGGGGATGCGCTCGCGCACGACGACGCCCGTGATGGAGGCCACCATGTCGTTCAGGCTTTCGATGTGCTGGACGTTGACCGTGGTGTAGACGTCTATGCCGGCGCGCAGGAGCTCCTCGACATCTTGATAGCGCTTTTCATGGCGGCAGCCCGGTGCATTGGTATGCGCGAGTTCGTCGACGAGGATTAGCCGCGGCGCACGGGCCAGGGCGGCGTCGAGGTCGAATTCCGCGAGTTCGATGCCATTGTGCTCGATGGACATGTGCGGGATGCGCTCGATGCCCCGCGACAGGCGCGCCGTCTCGGGGCGCTCATGAGGTTCGATATAGCCGGCGACGACGTCCACGCCGCGCCTCTTGGCGGCGTGCGCGGCCTGGAGCATGGCGTAGGTTTTGCCCACGCCCGCGGCGTACCCGAAGAAGATCTTGAGGTGCCCTCGGCGTTCGCGGCGCTCCTGTGTGTGGGCGTCCTGTTCGAGCGCTCTGAGCAGGAGGTCGGGGTTCGCCCGTACGTCGGATGCAGCGCATGACATTGCGAGGCCTTTCTCGCCGGTGTGGATCGATTGCGGCGGCGGGATGGGCCGCCTCGAGCATGCGATGAGTATAGGGCTCCGTTCGGGGCGCCGCATCCGCTCAGCTGCATCTTTACGGCATCTTAAGGCCGGAGGGCATCACCCTAACACCGTTTTAATCCGCTTCGCCGTTTACTGTTACCAGGCACTCGGGGAAGGGTGCCACCCGTGATTCTCGGAAGGAGCGGTTACATGAACGTCCTGATCCCGATCATAGGCATCACGTGCATCGGCCTGTTGATCTACTACATCTACATTCTGATGAGGAGTGATTCTTAAATCATGAGCGCTGCAATTCAGTACATCCTGTACTTCGCCGTGCTCGTCGTTTTGGCCATCCCGCTCGGTCGGTTCATGGCCCGTGTCATGGACGGCGAGCATACCTTTTTGTCACCCGTGCTCGCACCCGTCGAGCGGGGCGTCTATCGTCTGCTCCGCATTGACTCGCATGAGCAGATGGGCTGGAAGCGTTACCTGGTGAGCGTCCTTGCCTTCTCGGGTATCGGGCTCGTGGTGCTCGTCGCGCTCCAGATGCTCCAGGCTGTCCTGCCGGGCAACCCGCAGCACCTGCCCAGCGTTCCCTGGGACCTGTCGTTCAACACGGCGGCCTCCTTTATCACCAATACCAACTGGCAGTCCTATTCCGGCGAGACCGCCCTGTCCTACCTTGTGCAGTTCATGGGTCTCACCGTGCAGAACTTCGTTTCCGCCGGCACCGGTATCGCGGTCATGTTCGCACTGATCCGCGGCTTCCGTCAGGTCAAGGAGCAGGGTCTGGGTTCCTTCTGGGTCGACCTCACCCGCACCGTCCTGTATGTGCTCATCCCGCTGAACCTCGTGTTGGGCGTCTGCCTGGCTGCCGGTGGCGTCATCTCCAACTTCCAGCCGGCTCAGAAGGCTGAGCTCGTAGAGCCCGTCGCTGTCCAGCCTAATGCAGACGGCGGCTGGAGCGTCATCGATGGCGCCCAGATCGAGGGCGACACGGTCAAGGTCGATGGCAAGGTCGTCGAGGACGCACGCGTGGTCACCGAGCAGTTCCTGCCCCAGGGCCCCGCGGCTCCTCAGGTCGCCATCAAGCAGTCCGGCACCAACGGCGGCGGCTTCTTCGGCGTGAACTCCGCCCATCCGTATGAGAACCCCAGTGCCTTCACCAACATCATCGAGATGACCAGCCTGCTGCTGATCCCGGCCGCCTGCTGCTTCACCTTCGGTATCGGCGTCAAGAACGCCAAGCAGGGCAAGGCCATCTTTGCCGCCATGTTCATCTTGCTGGTGATCTTCACCGGCACCATCGCCGTCAACGAGCATGCGGGTACCCCGCAGCTGGCCGATGGCGGAGCGGTCAATATCGAGATGACCGACGGCCAGGCCGGCGGCAACATGGAGGGCAAGGAGAGCCGCTTCGGTATCGCCGCCTCCTCCACGTGGTCGGCTTACACCACCGCCGCTTCCAACGGCTCGGTTAACTCCATGCACGACTCCTACACCCCGCTGGGTGGTTTTGTCCAGATGCTTCAGATGGCTCTGGGCGAGGTCGTCTTCGGCGGCGTGGGCTGCGGCCTGTACGGCATGATCGGCTTCGCCATCCTCACGGTGTTCATCGCCGGCCTCATGGTCGGACGCACGCCGGAGTTCCTGGGCAAGAAGATCGAGCCGGGCGAGATGCGCTGGGCAGTTGTCCTGTGCCTGGCAACTCCGTTTGCCATTCTGGTGTGCTCGGCCATCGCTTGCATGGTGCCCGGTCTTGCCGACCAACTCAACAATGGCGGCGCGCACGGCTTCTCCGAGGTGCTGTATGCCTTCACCTCATGCGGCGGTAACAACGGCTCGGCGTTTGCAGGCATGAACTGCAACATTCCCTGGATCAACGTCATGCTCGGCCTCGAGATGCTGTTCGCCCGCTTCATGCCCATCATCGGCACGCTGGCTATCGCCGGCTCGCTGTCCAAGAAGGGTAAGGTCGCCGAGAGCGCCGGCACCCTGTCTACCACCAACGGCATGTTCGTATTCCTGCTCGTGTTCATCGTTCTGCTGATCGGTGCCCTGAGCTTCTTCCCGGCCCTGGCGCTTGGCCCCGTTGCCGAGTTCTTCCAGATGATTGCGTAAAGGAGGGCGCAGATTTATGGCTATGCAAAAAGACATGATGGGCCGCGCGGTCCGCGACTCGTTTGCCAAGCTGGATCCTCGCGTCCAGATTCAAAACCCGGTCATGTTCCTGGTGTGGCTTTCCGCCGTCATGACCTCCGTCCTGGCCGTCGCTTCCATCTTCGGTGTGCAGGACGCGGGTGTGCCCACCTACTATGTGGTCGCCATCGCGGTCATCCTGTGGCTTACCGACCTGTTCTCGAACTTCGCCGAGGCGCTTGCCGAGGGCCGCGGTAAGGCTCAGGCCGATTCCCTGCGTGCGGCCAAAAAGGATGTCGAGGCCCATCGCATCGAGTCCGTTGAGGATAAGGAGCACTTCACCGTCGTTCCCGGCACCGAGCTCACGCGCGGCGACCTGGTGATCGTACGCGCCGGCGAGCAGATCCCCGGCGACGGCGACGTCATCGAGGGCGCTGCCTCCGTTGACGAGTCCGCCATCACCGGCGAGTCCGCTCCCGTGGTCCGCGAGGCCGGCGGCGACCGCTCTGCCGTTACCGGCGGTACCACGGTGCTGTCCGACTGGATCGTCGTCAAGATCTCCAGTGAGCCCGGCCAGAGCTTCCTGGACAAGATGATCGCGATGGTCGAGGGTGCCGCGCGCAAGAAGACTCCCAACGAGATCGCTCTGGAAATCTTCCTGGTGGCCCTCTCCATCGTCTTTATCCTGGTCACGCTGGCCCTGTATTGCTACTCCTGCTTCTCGGCCGGTCTTAACGACATGGTCAACCCCACGGCCGTGACCACGCTTGTGGCGCTGCTCGTGTGCCTAGCTCCCACTACCATCGGTGCGTTGCTGTCCGCCATCGGCATCGCCGGCATGAGCCGTCTGAACGAGGCCAACGTGCTGGCCATGTCCGGTCGCGCCATCGAGGCCGCCGGCGACGTCGACATCCTCATGCTCGACAAGACCGGCACCATCACCCTGGGTAACCGCCAGGCCGCCGAGTTCATCCCGGTCGACGGTGTCGATCCCGCGGAGCTGGCCGATGCCGCTCAGCTTTCCTCGCTGGCCGACGAGACTCCCGAGGGCCGTTCCATCGTCGTGCTCGCCAAGGAGCAGTTCGGTTTGCGCGGTCGCACGCTTGAGGATAAGGGTATGGAGTTCATCCCGTTCACCGCGGCAACGCGTATGTCCGGCGTGAACTACGAGGGCAATGAGATCCGCAAAGGCGCTGCCGATTCCGTGCGCACCTATGTGGAGGCAGCCGGCGGCGTGTTCTCCCAGGAGTGCGACGAGGTCGTCGAGCGCATCGCCAAGGCCGGCGGCACCCCGCTGGTCGTGACCAAGAACTGCCGCGTGCTGGGCGTTGTGTACCTCAAGGACATCATCAAGTCCGGCGTTAAGGAGAAGTTCGCCGACCTGCGCCGCATGGGCATCAAGACCATCATGGTGACGGGCGACAACCCGCTCACCGCCGCGGCAATCGCCGCCGAGGCCGGCGTTGACGACTTCCTGGCCGAGGCCACCCCTGAGGGCAAGCTCGAGAAGATCCGCGAGTTCCAGCGTGAGGGCCACCTGGTCGCCATGACCGGCGACGGCACCAACGACGCGCCCGCTCTGGCCCAGGCCGACGTCGCCGTGGCCATGAACACGGGCACCCAGGCTGCCAAGGAGGCCGGCAACATGGTCGACCTCGACTCCAGCCCCACCAAGCTCATCGAGGTTGTGCGTATTGGCAAGCAGCTGCTCATGACCCGCGGTTCGCTCACGACCTTCTCGGTGGCCAACGATGTGGCGAAGTACTTCGCTATCATCCCGGCCCTGTTCTCGCCGATCTACCCGGGCCTTGGCGCGCTCAACATCCTCGGTCTGGCAAGCCCGCTGTCCGCGGTTCTTTCGGCCATCATCTATAACGCGCTCGTTATCGTCGCGCTGATCCCCGCCGCGCTGAAGGGCGTTAAGTACCGCGAGGTCCCGTCCGGACAGCTGCTGACCCACAACCTGCTCGTGTGGGGTCTGGGCGGCATCGTTGCCCCGTTCGTATTCATCAAGCTCATCGACATGCTGCTCGCGTTCTGCGGCATTATGTAAGTGGAGGTTTGTATGTTCAAAGGTGTTGCATCGCGTGCACTGGGTGTGTTCGCGCTGTTTACCGTTGTCTGCGGCCTGGGCTATACGCTCGTCGTGACCGGCATCGCCCAGGTTGCGTTCCCGTATCAGGCGAACGGTTCGCTCATCAAGGTCGACGACAAGATCGTGGGCTCCGAGCTGATCGGTCAGAACTTTGAGGATGAGGACCACATGTGGGGCCGTATCCAGAACGTGACTATCGTCGAGGGGGAGGACGGCGGGCTCATGGCCTACGGCGCTCCGTCCAACCTCTCCCCGGCGAGCGAGGAGTACCGGCAGCTTGTGGACGAGCGCGTCGAGAAGATTCGCGCCGCCAATCCCGACGCCGACATGGATGCCGTGCCCGTCGACCTGGTGACGTGTTCCGGCTCAGGGCTCGACCCCGAGATCTCCCCCGATGCCGCCGAGTACCAGGTACCGCGTCTGGCAAAGGCCACGGGCAAGAGTGAAGGCGAGGTGCGCGACATCATCGCCCAGTGCACCAAGGGCCGATTCCTGGGCGTCTTCGGCGAGCCCACGGTCAACGTGCTCAAGGTGAACCTCATGTTGGATGGTGTGCTGTAGGCGGCGTTTTCGACTAGAGATGCTTGTATGCCCCCGGTGCAGTCGCGCCGGGGGCATGATTGTTTTAACCAGCGGTTAGATTTCCTGCCGAAAACATGAGGGCGCGTCAATTGTGCTGACGGTCGCTAGCTGATGAAGAGCGTTGTGCCGGCAGTGAGGGATCAGGCGTCCGCAATGCTCATCGCGAAAGCCATGCAGGAAGAGCGGTATGAGGATGCCCAACGTATCCTGGACGGCATCCCCGACCGCACGGTGGATAAGGAGGAGCGCCAGGCGATCTTGTATGCGCGCGAAGGAAAGGACGAGGACGCCGCGCGCACTTGGGAGGCCCGCGTGATTCGCATTGCCGCCGATTTGATGGGGGCGATTGTCGGGTTGATCGAAATTGCGTTGAGGGATGGCCGCAAAGATGATGCGCTCGAGTGCGCGTACCGCGCTCAGCTGGCATTCGAGGCACTTGGTCAGCCTGCATGGATGAGTCTGATGCCGCGGCTGGCGGCCGTGACGGCATCGGGCGATTCTGGTGAGGCGATTGAGCTTCTTGACGCCGTCATGGCCTCGTTGCATGGGGGCGACTCCGCGGCACTCCAGGGTCCGCTTTACCGCTATTCGGACCTGAATGACTTGACCGACTTGACGTCCAGGATGGGTGCGCTGCTGCTTTCGGAAGTCGAGAATGAAGACGAGTATGCTTTTGTGCGCGCAGTCCCTGCCTACCGTTCGTTCGTGGAGAAATGGAAGGCCGTGGGTTCGGTGTAGGGAATTCGGTCCGGTCATCCAAAGTGCGGGTGTTTTCGGCCGTGAACGGAGCGGTTATCTTTACTTTGGTTCGCTTCGAGGATGAGAGCCTTACATTTTCGTATGCCGCGCGTAAGCCGAATCGATGGCACGGGAGGGACGAGTTCACGAGAATGGGTGCGGTAATAACCCTTGGAAGGACTCGCCATGCAGCTATATCTCAAGCTCGCCGTCGGCAACGTGCGCCGCAGTGCCCGTGACTACTCGGTGTATTTCGCGACGCTCGGGTTCGCGGCGTGCCTGCTGTACTCGTTCGTCGCCTCGACCGATTACCTGCGCGCCATGGGGCTCTCGCCCGAGCAGCTGGGCGTGCTGGGGAGCGCGGGCGATATCCTGCAGGCGTTCTCCGTCTTCACGGTGCTCGTGTTCCTCTTTCTGGTGCGGTATGCCAATCGGTTCCTGCTCCGCCAGCGCAAGCGCGAGTTCGCCCTCTACGAGCTGTGCGGCATGGGGCGCGGTGCGGTATCGGTCGTGCTCGTGGCCGAGACGGCGCTCGTGGGTGCCGGCGCACTGGCGTGCGGTTTGGCAGCGGGTGCGGCACTGTCGCCCGCGTTCGGCGCGGTCGCGGCCTTCGTGTTCGACGCTCCCTGGCGGCTCGCGTTCTCCTTCTCGCCCGACTCCGCGGCATGGACCGCCGGATGCTTTGCCGTGGTGTTCGCGGTGAACGCTGTGGACGGCGCGCGCGATATCGCGCGGCGCCCGCTGATCGAGCTCATGTCCGCCGAGCGCGCGCCGGAGCGCATGCGCCTCGGCGGCCGGGTCGCGCGGGGCGGGCAGGCCGTGGTGGCCTCGGTCCTGCTCGCGGTGGTATGGGGCGCGTGCCTGCTTCAACCGGTGTACTTCATCGCGTTCATCATCCCCATGGGCTTCGCGGCCTGCTTCGCCACGTCGCTCGTCGAGCGCCTGGGCGTGGCCGCATGGGGCGAGCGGGAGCGCGGGCGCTCCGAGCGGTACTGGGACGGGCTCACCGCCTTCACGGTGCGGCAGGTCGAGGCGCGCGTGTCCAGTACCTCGATGGCGCTCGCCTGCGTATGCGTGCTCGTCGCCGTCGCCGTGTGCATGATGGTCGCGGGGTTCGTCTTCAGCATCGGGTTGCGCGCGCCCGAGATGGTCTCGGCCGGCATCGCGGCGTCGATGGCGCCGATCGGCTACATCGGCATCTTCTACGGGGCGGTGTTCCTGCTGAGCGCCGTCGCGGTGCTCGCGCTCCAGCAGCTTTCGGGCGCGGTCGATGCACGGCGCGCGTACGGCGTGCTGGGGCAGCTCGGGTGCGACCGCGCCCTTATGCGCGCGTCCGTGCGCCGGCAGCTCGCGCTCTACTTCGCCGCGCCGCTCGCCGGGGCTCTCGTCCACGATGTATTCGGGTTGTTCCTCGTCGCGTTCCTCGCGTTCGCGCTCGGTGCCGAGGGCCTGTTCGCGATCGTTGCGGGTGTGCTCGCCTTCACGGTCGGCCTCATGGCGGCGTACGGGGCGATCACCGCCCGCGCCGTCGAGCGGGTGGTGCTGTCGAGGGTATGATTATCGGACTATGTCACTCTGCGTGACGGGAGGTCCGTCTCATGCTTTGGTTTACATCGGACACGCACTTTGGCCATGCCAACGTGCTGCATTTCACCGATCGCCCGTTTGGCGATATCGCGCATATGAATCGCGCGCTCATCAACGCGATCAACGAGCGTGTGGCGCCCACCGACGACCTGTACATCCTCGGTGATTTCTCGTATCAGATGACCGCGGTCGAGGCGGCGGCGCTGCGCTCGAAGATCAATTGCCGCAAGGTGCACATCGTGCCGGGCAATCACGACAAGGACTGGACGCACAAGGATGTGGCGGGGACGTTCATCGTCGAGCCGCCCATCGTGCGCATCAATATCCATGGGCAGAAGATCGTGCTGTCGCACTATCCGCTCATGGAGTGGCAGTCCATGTCGCGCGGGTCCTGGCATCTTCATGGGCATATCCACAGCGCGGGCAGCGTGTATAACGAGCTCAACCGCAAGCAGGGCCTCATGCGCTATGACGTGGGCATGGATGCGAACGACCTGGCGCCGGTGAGCCTGGACGAGATTCGCGCCTGGTTCGAGGGCGTGGAGTTCTACGGCCGTGCCCGCTGGTGGGAGTGGGTGAACGGGACGGGTGATCCTGCGGTGGCCGAGGATTGCGAAGTGGTCCGCGAGCTCATGGTCGAGGTGGATCGCGACCATGCGACCGCGCAGGAGTCTGCGGAGGCGTCGCGGCGTTGCGCCTCGGCGCTGCGGGAGCTCGGACTCGGACGCTAGCACCACGCGGAGCACCGGCCTTCACCGCGGCCTTCGCTTCGAATGCATGGGGCTTCAACCTCAAATTAGGGACAGTCCCTCATTTGAGGTTGAGAGGGGCAATCGTTTCCAGTGCGTGAATTCGCCATGCTCCCCATCGTCATGGTAGGCGGGTAGTACACTGAAATCCCGTGGAAGCGCCGGATTCCGGTGCAGATTTCGACGGGAAGTGCAGGTAAACACCATGACAAAGCATATATTCGTGACCGGAGGCGTGGTCAGCTCGCTGGGCAAGGGCATCACCGCGGCGTCGCTGGGGCGTCTGCTCAAGTCGCGCGGCTATCGGGTGACCATGCAGAAGGCCGATCCGTATCTCAACGTGGACCCGGGCACCATGAGCCCGTTCCAGCACGGCGAGGTGTTCGTCACCGAGGACGGCTACGAAAGCGATCTCGACCTCGGCCATTACGAGCGCTTCATTGACGAGAACCTCACGCGCGACTCCAACTTCACCACGGGCGCCATCTACCAGGACCTCATCGCGCGCGAGCGCCGCGGCGACTTCCTCGGCGGCACGGTGCAGGTCATCCCGCACGTGACGAACGCCATTAAGGCCAAGTTCCGCGGCGTCGAGGAGCAGACGGACGCCGACGTGGTCATCACCGAGCTCGGCGGCACGATCGGCGACATCGAGGGCCAGCCGTTCGTCGAGGCCATCCGTCAGTACAAGAAGGATGCCGGCGCCGAGAACGTTTGCTACATCCACGTCTCGCTCGTGCCCTATATCGCGGCGGCCCACGAGGTGAAGACCAAGCCGACGCAGCACTCCGTCAAGGAGCTGCGGAGCTTTGGCATCCAGCCCGACATCATCGTGTTGCGCAGCGACCATCATATCGAGGACGACGTGCGCGCCAAGATCGCCTCGTTCACCGACGTGGACGTGGATTGCGTGTTCACCTGCGAGGACGCCCCGTCCATCTACGATGTGCCGCGCATGATGGCCGAGCAGGATTTCGACCTGCGCGTCTGTGAGCGCCTGGGGCTCGATCCGCACGAGCGCGACATGGCGGATTGGGAGGGGTTCCTCGCTGCGAAGGACCATGCGGAAAACGAGGGCGACCCCGTGAAGATCGCACTCGTCGGCAAGTACACCCAGCTGCCCGACGCGTACCTCTCCGTCATCGAGGCGCTGCACCACGCGGGCACGCACCTGGGCAAGCACGTGGAGGTCGAACTCGTCGATGGCGAGGCGCTCTCCGATGACAACGTCGAGCAGGTGCTGGGCGACGCGTCGGGCATCCTCGTGCCGGGCGGCTTCGGCAAGCGCGCCTTCGACGGCAAGATCACCGCTGCCCGCTACGCGCGCGAGCACCAGGTGCCGTATCTGGGCATCTGCCTGGGGATGCAGGTCGCCGTGTGCGAGTTCGCGCGCGACGTGCTGGGCTATGCGGACGCGAGCTCATCCGAGTTCGACCCGCAGTGCGCGCACGCCGTGATCGACCTGCTCGATGAGCAGGAGGGCGTGACCGAGAAGGGCAGCACCATGCGCCTTGGCGCGTATCCGTGCGCGCTCGTCGCAGGCACGCTCGCTGCGGAGGCGTACGGCGAGGCGCTGGTGCAGGAGCGCCATCGTCATCGTTACGAGTTCAACAGCGCGTACCGCGAGGAGCTGGAGGCGGCCGGCTTGGTCGTGTCCGGCACGAGCCCGGATGGCGAGCTGGTCGAGATGGTCGAGCTGCGCCGCGACCTGCACCCGTGGTTCGTCGCCACGCAGGCGCATCCCGAGTTCAAGAGCCGCCCCACGCGTCCGCACCCGCTGTTCCGTGAGTTCGTCCGCGCGGCTGCGGAGTAAGCGCGCCACGTTCTCCACGAGGGGACAGGCACTCATTCCGTGAGTTTCATCGCCTATGAGACGCCGCGCGTCGAGCGCGCTCATGCATCTCGACTGCCTTTTTGATGCGCGTCGCATCGCTTTGAGAACGCCGCCTCAATTAAGGGACTATCCCTTAATTGAGGCGGCGTGTCATGTGCCATCGTTGCCGATGAGTCTTTAGTTATGCGCCCCAGACCTCCTCGGCGATGCTGCGCACGAGCGCGATCTTGGCCCACTGCTCGTCCTCGGTGAGCTTGTTGCCGATCTCGCAGCTGGCAAAGCCGCACTGCGGGGAGAGGCAGAGGTCCTCGAGCGGGACGAAGCGCGCGGCCTCGTGGATGCGCGCGATCACGGCGTCGCGGTCCTCCAACTCGGGGCGCTTGGTGGTCACCAGGCCGAGGACGACCTTCTTGCCCGGCGCCACGTGCGCGAGCGGCTCGAAGCCGCCGGAGCGCTCGTCGTCGAACTCCAGGTAGAAGGCGTCGACGTTCTCGCGCGCGAACAGGATGGGGGCCACCAGGTCGTACGGGCCACTCGAGGCGTGGGTGGAGTGATAGTTGCCGCGGCACACGTGCGTGGTGACGGCCATGTCGGCGGGGCGTCCCTCGAGCGCGAGGTTGTTCACGCGCAGGTACTTCTCGGCCTCGGCCTCGGGCGTGGAGCCGGCGGCGCGGATGCCCGCCTGGAAGTGCTCGTCAACGAGCGCGCCCCAGGTGCAGTCGTCGAGCTGCAGGTTGCGGCAGCCCGCGGCGTAAAGTTCGGCGATCACGGTGCGGTACGCGGCGCCGATATCCTCGAGCAGCTCGTCCTCGTTCGGGTAGAAGCTGTGCGTGCGCTCGGCCGCCGCCTCGTCACGGTAAAGCTCGAGCAGGAGCTGGGCGGGGGCGGGGATGGTCTGCTTGGCCGTGTGCCCCGGCTCCTCGAGCGCCTGCACGAACTTGAAGTGCTCGACGAAGGGATGGTTCTCGCCGGAGATCTTGCCGGTGAGGATGGCCGAGCCGTGCGTGGTCTCCTCGCCCACGAAGAAATAGCCGTGGTCGAGCTCCACGTGCTCAATCCCGCCGAGTCCCCACATGAAGTCGAGGTGCCAGTAGGAGCGGCGGAACTCGCCGTCGGTGACCAGCGGCAGACCGGCGTCCTTCTGCTTGGCGACGAGCTCGGTGATGCAGACATTCTCAACGGCGATGAGACCTGCGTCGTCAAGTTTGCCGGCGGCGTGTGCGGCTCGGGCCTCCTTGAGCGCCTCCGGGCGCAGGAAGCTACCGACGACGTCGAATCGGGTGGGTGCGATGGCGGCCATGATGGGTTCCTTTCGATAGATGCGATATCTGATGAAAGGAGTATGCGGGACGCGCATCCGATTGGGAAATACTTAAAACAATCTAATATCGATAGGAAAAACCTATGGAGATAGGTGGGTAACGAAGGCTTTCGATCCCAGGTCATTACGGGATATGCGTGCGGATAGCCTCGACGAACGCCTTCCCATAGCGGGAGAGGTGGGTGTCGCGCCGCGTGACGATGCCGACTTCCATGCGGTCGTCGACCTCGAGTGGGACGGCGATGATGTCCTCGCCGTTGAGCTCGTGCGAGATCACGCCCGAGCACACCGTGTAACCATCGAGGCCTATGAGCAGGTTGAACAGGGTCGCGCGGTCGCGCACGCGGATGTTTTTGGAGCGGCCAAGCGTGGACAGTGGTTCCTCGGAGAAGTAGAACGAGTTGAAACCCCCCTGCTCGTAGGAGAGGTACGGATAGTCTGCGAGATCCTCGAGCGTGACCGAGGCACGTCCCGACAGGGGATGGGTCGAGGAGAGGAACACGTGTGCGGCGCATGAGAACAAGGGCTTGAATTTGAGCTCCTCGGCGCGCAGCATGCGGCCGATCACGTCGCGATTGGCATCAGATAGGTAAATCACGCCGAGTTCGCTCTTCATATGGGCGACGTCCTCGATGATCTCGTGAGTCTGCTCCTCGCGCAGGGTGAACTCGTAGCGCGCGGCGTCGTATGCGCGGATCACGTCGACGAAGGCATTCACAGCAAACGAGTAGTGCTGGCAGGAGACAGCGAAGCGGGGCACGGGTTCGGTGTCGCGTTTGTAACGCTCCTCGAGCAGGTCCGCCTGTTCGAGCACTTGACGGGCGTAGCCGAGGAACGTCTGGCCCTCGGTGGTGGTCACCATGCCCTTGCTCGTCCGGTCGAACACGGTGATCCCCATCTCGCGCTCCAGGTCGCGCACGGCGGCGGTCACGCTCGGTTGCGATACGAAAAGCCGCCGCGCCGCCTCGGTGACGCTGCCGCACGAGGCGACCTCGACGATGTATCTGAGTTGTTGGAGTTTCATGGGTTGCCTCTCATCGATGGTGGGGTGCACCGGTCTCGAGAGCACTTTACAGCTCTTCAATCAAATTTCACACCGAAGGGGGCTCACATGGTTAAACAAACAGCTGGTCGGGACGCTCTGGTTTTACGGGCGCATGGACGTCACCCTGATGGGTCACCGCACCTTCGCCGAGGTCGTGTGCGCGCGCTAAGTCCTGGCGCTGTTCCCGGTCGGTATCACCACCTCAATTTAGGGACAGTCCCTAAATTGAGGTGAGGGGTGATTCCTAGTTCGAGGTGAAGTTGATCTGGATGTCGCCCAGGCTGCTGGTGACGCCGATGGTGCGCGCCGCATCGTCGGCACCCCGCGGTGCCACGATGTCTCCCTGGGTGGTGTGGGCATCGATATGATAGGAGTTCTCTGCCCCCAGATATGACAGGTAGATGTCCCCGTTCACGCTCTCGATCCGACTCGCGACGATGTCGAGCCTCTGCGCCGAGACGTCCCCGTTCACGGATTCGCACTGCAGGTCATCCTGCAGCGCCATGTCCATCAGCATGATGTCGCCGTTTTCGTTTACGACCTGGGCCTTGCGCGCCGCAGCACCTCCAAGTGAGATGTCGCCGTTGAAGTTGGTCGCGAGGACCGCCTCGGCTTCGACGCCGGAGAGCAGGGTGTCGCCGTTCTCGTTTATCGCGTCGAGCTTGGCGGCGGAGACATTCTTCGCCACGACGTCCCCGTTACTGTTGGAAGCTCGCAGCCCGGCGAGCCCGTGCACGTTAGTCGCAACGACATCGCCCGAATCGGAGTGCACCTCGATCTCACCGGTGAACGAGGCTGGCACGCGCACCACGGTCGTAGTGTCGTCGACGCCGCCGGCCTCAGCAGGGGAGAGGTCGATCATGACGCCCTCCATGGGCTGCGAGTCGACGTCGATTTTTAGTACGCCGTCCGTGTCCTCGACGGAGACACTCTGGCAGTTTCCCGTCCAGTACTCGAGTTCGATGGCATCGCCGTCGGCGGGTTCGAGGAGGACGTTCTCGAATTCGGACGTAATGACGATGCTCTTGTGCGGCGAGGTTGCTTCGTCCTCGAGCGCGCTCACCGTTTGATGCCAGTCGTAGTTCACGGTGGACAAGCGGGCTGTATCGAATCCAGCCACCGCCCACGCGCCGCACGAGAGCACGGTGCCGGTCCCGATGAGCGCCGCGGCGGTGATGAGCATGATTTTGGGAGCCTCACGCATTGCGGGTGCCTCCTTCCGGGAGGGTGGCGTGGTTGGAGGGAGTGTTCTCGGCATGGGCGGGCATGTTCGGGGTGCCGCTGGCCTTCACCCGATTGGGCGCCTCACCGTCATCGTCTTTACCGGATACGCGCACGAACAGGCTCGCGATCCAGCGCGCGAAGGAACGCGTTGCCCGGAAGAGCAGTTTGCTGGCCCAGAACACGGCGAAGGAGGCGACGAGCCCGAAGCCGCTCGACACGAGTGAGAGCCCGAATACGAACACGCCGGGCAGCGGCATGCCCCCGCCAAGGGTCGAGGCGAGGGCGGCAAGCCCCGCGAAGGGCATGAGCACGAGGACCGCGTCGACGGCCCACAGCGCGGCGATGACCGCCCAGATTGCGACGTACACGGCGAGCGCGGCCGCCGCGAGCGCGAGCACGACGGGTATCCAGATGGGAGAGAACACGGCGAGCAGCACGATGTTGAGGGTGCGGCTGCCGGTGTTCGCGCGGGCGATGGCGCGAGGGATGGGCGGGGTCTCCGCGGCGATCTGCGCCGTGATCTCGTCGATCGGGCCCAGGTCTGCCACCGCTTCGGCTTCGGAAAGACCGTCTTCCATGCGATCGCTGATGGCCTCGTCGTAGAACGCGAGCGCCTGCTCGACTTCGGCGTGCGGCAGCTTGCCCAGCGCCCGTTCGAGTTCGGATAGGAATTCCTGCTTGTTCATCGTTGCGCACCTCGCTTTACAAAGTCATAGATCGACATAATGTCCGCCTGCTCGGATAGGAACTCGGCGATGCGTTCCTCGCCGGTCGGCGTGAGTCGGTAGTACTTTCGCAGTCGCCCGTTGTGCTCCACGGAGTAGGCGGTCAGGCACTCGGCCTTCTCGAGGCGCTTGAGTAGCGGGTAGAGCGTCGACTCGGTGAGGCCCAGGATGTCGGGCACGTCCTTCACGATCTGATAGCCGTAGGAGTCCCGTCCCTGGAGCGACGCGAGCACGCATATCTCGAGGAAGCCGCGTTTCATCTGAGCATCCATGATACCTCCCTTCGACCGATACTATACGGCGCATAGTATAAGGCGTCAACTACCTCATGATTGAATCGAGCGCGTTTGTTGCGGAAGGCAATGCCCGCGCTTGTACGCGGGCATTGCCAGGGGAAGATGATGTAGCTGGGTTGAGATGAGCGCATGGCTGGAAAACTTACCGCAATTCGCGAGTCTCCCGGTCATCCAAAGGTTTAGATAGAAGCTTTGCCCGCACCGCGCACCCATACGCGGTCGTAGTCGCGGAGCATCAAGATCGCGAATGTCAGGCCGAGTGCAAGGGGAGCCGAAGCATCGTCCATGATTTCGATGCCATATGCGGTCCGATTGAGGGCCCGACGTGCGTTGATGTGAGCGACTGCGCTGTTGTTTCGTACTATCGAGAACTCGTCCCCCATGAGGTTGCCTTCCACGCCGATGCCGCCGCCGTCGAACCGTATGACGTCTTTGTAGCCGTTGTCGATGCGAGTCTCGCGCCGGAGCTGGACTCGGTCGAATCCTTTCATGCGTACCTGGAAGACGGGGTGCTGGAGGGCGTGTTTGCGCGTGATAGATCCCACTTTGCATCCGTGTTCATCCAAGATGTGGTAAAGACCGCGGCTGAACAACGTTGCGACACGTACCAGGCGATACGCGAGTCCGTATGGGTCGGTGACATCGGCGTCTCCGAACTTGCCGTGCGCGGGCCCGCCCGTCGAGCGGAGTCCGAAGAGGCTCAGAATAGTCGCATGGTTTCGGCTGTCGGGCTGTTCGCCCCCAATGTCTGACGCCTCTCCTGCGATAATGAGGTGGTTCTTGTCGCGTTCGAGCACCTGGGCCATCACCTGCTCATCGCCCTTCACAATTTCGTCGAGAGAGCGCCCGAAGAGCGCGCCCATCAGCACGAGGCTTTGAATGTCAGGTGTGGTATCGCCTCGTTCCCAGTTGCTTACGGTGTTTCTTGACACCCAGATGGCGTCGGCGAGATCGGCTTGCGACATCCCGAGCTGCTTGCGGCATAGTTTGATCTGTTCCGAGAGAATCATCTACGCTCCCTTCGTCGGATTCGAACATGTTTGTCCTTTTCCAAGTTCACCTTACCGCCGTAAGATGGTTCGTGCTGCCAAATCTCTTGTGCATTGCCTTTAGTTGAGCTTTTTCGTATTCATTTTTGAACTCGCGAAGTAAAGCGGGTTTCCCGTGCGGCAAAAGCGCAGGTGACGGTGCATCTTATGTTGGGGCTGCTCGCCATTATCCGATTTGAATACGAAAAAGCTCAAGAAGCCAAGCTGACCTAGACGTGGAGGCTGGCTACGCGGGCAAAGGTGATGTCGAAGTCCGGGTGTTTCGATGAAAAGTCCTGCGTGGTTCGGAATGGGAAATGGCGGGCGCCCAAAATGGGTGCCCGCCGTCTTCATACTGTTAGGCTTTCCCGGTCAAAGGGTGCCGTCTCTACTGGATGGGGACCGTCAGATCGCCGACGGTGATGCTGGCTATGTCATCGACATCGCGGATCTGGTCGAAAAGGCGGGTCTTCTGCACGACGGTTTTGCCGCCCTCCCGCCAGGACCCGTAGCCGCTGCCGATTTCCTCGGTGGTGCCGTCGGTGAAGGTCACGCTGAAGTTGCCGTAGCCGGCACGGCTCTCGGAATTGGTCTCGAGGCCGGTGGGCTCGGAAGGCCCGTCCACGGCGTCGACCGTGTAGGTGATGGTCGCGCCGAGTGGGGATATTGCGAGCTCATCCACGACAGCGTTGTGGCCGTTCACGGTGAAGCTCTGCCCCGCGGGCAGGTCGACAGACAGGTCGTTGTAGTCGATCTTGAACGACATGTTCCAGTCACCGGTGGCGATGGTCTCAACCGGTAGGTCCCTCTGTCCGTCTGCGCTCGTGGGCATGTAGAGGAGCTTGCTGGCGTCGAAGTGCAGCGTCTCGCCCGAGAGCGAGGCGTCGGTGCCGGTGAGGCTCATCATCTCCATGAGCTGGATGGCGTTGTCCGAGGGGTCTGCGTCGAAAGTGTAGGCGCCGCCGTGGCCGCCTTGCACGCCAAGGCGCAGAGCGGTCAGCGCGTTGATGTTGCCGCCTCCCTCGAGGAAGAGGTTGTAGTGCCCGTTCTCGTTCATCGTGATCTCATCGAACGCCGTCCCGTCGTCCTTCTCGATGGTGTAGACCACCGCGTAGGCGTGGCGCATGCCGATGATTGCGTCGGCCGTGATAGTGATGCCGTTGCTCGTGCAGCTCGCGCCGATTGGTCGGCCGATGCGGTCGATGAGCTCGGTCTGCGCGGGGCCCGCGCCGAAGACCGCAGCGAGGGAGTCCGCCGCACGGGCGAGCGTGCCGGTGGCGTAGGCGGTGCCGCCCCCGATAGTGAGCATCGCGGCGATGCCGAGCGCCGCCGCAATGCGCTGCGCCCTGCCGCGACGAGCTTTGGGGCGACGCACGCACTTTGACGCGCTATGCGCGGCACCGGCGCCGTGCAGCTCCAAGATCTTGCCCGTTCCGTTCTCGCGCGCCTCCTTCGCCTCTGCCGTGCGGTCGCTTGCGGTCTCTGCGAGCCGTGCCGCCATGTGTGCCTTCTGTTCGTCGGAGAAGGAGAGCCGGTTCAGGTCGGATCGGTAGGAAGTGGGGTCAAAGGTCGAACTCATGTCGAGCTCCTTCCAGGGTGGGGCGAAGCTTGGAGCGGCCGCGACTGAGTCGCGTTGCCACGGCCGATTCGGATGCGTGGACGATGGCCGCGATCTGCTTGATGGAATACTCCTCGTAGTAGTGGAGGTAGATCGCCTCGCGGTATTCCAAGGGCAGGGCCATGACAAGCTCCAGGACGCCTTCCGCGCGGGCCTCGAGCTCGCGGTCGGTGGCGCCCATCGGCGCGACGGGCTCCGCTATGTCGTCGAGTGCGACGGTGCCCTGCCTGTCGCGGCGCCTCAAAAGGTCTTTCGCGGCGTTGATGGCGACGCGGATGATCCACGCGCGCTCGTGCTCGGCGGAGTCGAAGCTCCCTGCATGACCGAGCGCTTTGAGGAGGACGTCCTGGCAGATGTCCTCGGCGTCTTGCGTGCTGCGCAGGTAGGTGTAGCTCACACGGAGAATCGTGTCCGCGTACGTTTCGACGAGTCGCTTCGCCTCCGCCTCGATTGGGCGGCGAGCCGAGTCGTCCTTTGCCCGCGACGGCTGCCGGTGCCCATCTCGTGCTTCGTGGGCGGCGGATGTGCTCCAAGCTCCCATATCCTCACCTCGCTTTCTGAGTTGGTGTGACGTGCGAGGGACCGGTTTGTGATATCTCCCTCTATAGACAATACGCGGAGGCGGCGGATAGTTGGCATAATTGTTCGAAGAATGTGACGCGATGCCGCTTCGCGCACGTGGAGAGGAGCGGATATGGATGGAACTGCAACCGCTTCGCGCACGTCCCCGCGCGCCCGTCGGTTGACGTTTGCGCGCCGGGTTTGCGTCCTGGTGTCCCTCCTGCTCATTACGCCTCCCTTTCACGGCGTTGCCGCCGCCGTGCTGCTCGTCGGCCCGCTGGTGCTCGCACCCGCGGGGTATGAGTTGTCTTTGCTGTTCGCATGCGCCTCGGTCTTCCTCTCGGTCGCGAGTTGGATGACGCGTCGATCTGGGGGCGATTCGGCGAAGGGGCCTGTGACAGATGGGAAACGGGCCGTCCGATGGCTCGCGAACGGCATCACGGTCCTCGTCCTGTTCGCATCCGTTCTGGTGGCCGGCTTCGAGTGCCTTCTTGCGGCGCCTTATATTGCCGAGCCGACGGGTCCCGCGGGCGACCGGGTCGTGGTGGTGGAGCGCAACGTCCTTCTGGCGGGCTACGGTGACGTGTATCTGATCCCGGGAGGCTTTGGTGTGGGCAGGAAGATCGCCGGCTACAGCGCCGACGATGGTTACAGCCCCATGGGCAACGGGACCTACGCGCTCGAGTGGCGCGGGTCGGAGCCGCACTTCACCGCATACGGTACCCCCGCCAATCCGGTTGTGATGTATCCCGTCGATTGACGACGCCCCGCAGTGCCCGCCGCACGCGCACCGCGCACGGCGAGCCCTCCGCTCTCTTTACCGAACCGACGCCGTGGGTTGCCCCGTCATGTGCTAGATTCGACTGAATCGTCGGCCCGGGGACGGACTGGGCCGCATTGACGTGAGCGAGGAAGCATGGGACGTTTCACCACCGCGAGGGACCGCAAGCAGGGCGCCGTCGCCATCATCGGCTGCGTCTTCCTCTTCACCGCGTTCGGCGTGCTCGTCTACGGCCGCTTCGCCACGAGCGTCGGGGCGGCGGCGCTGTACAACCGCGCATCGGTCGGCGTCGGGTTCATCCTGTTCGGCATCTCCATGCTGTGCTTCACGCCCATGGTCTACCTGCAGCGCATGCATCGCAGGCACGTCGACTCCGCCGTCCTCGCCCGTGAGCTCAAGGGCATCCTGCTCGGCTTTTTCTGCTACGTGGTGCCGTTCTTCCTCGCCATGGGCGCGCTCTCCTCGGCCGATACCACGGGGGTGTTCGGGCTCGCGCTCATGGTCGCCTTCGGCGCGATCCCCTTCGCCTACCGCCGTCACCGCAAGAAGGACCCCATCTCCTACAAGCACACCGGGTCCGCCGCGATCGTGGCGTTCTGCGGCGTGTTCGCCGTCATCTCGATCGCCGGCGGCGCGTTCTCCTGCAGCGAGATGCTTGACGACCTCAACGGGGGATGGCGGCAGGAGCGCTTCGCCTTCTACGAGGCCGAGATCAACAAGCCGCGCGGCCGCGGGGCGGCGCTGTCGCCCACCACGTTCGAGGTCTCGCTCTACAGGGACGGGGAGTCGGTGGCGAACCATCACGTGGACGCGCGCCTCAGCGTGAACGCGGCCGACTGGCCCAAGGTCGCGCTTGTCCTCGATGAGCCGATGGCCGAGGTTCGCTGGTACCCCAAGACCCGCACCCTCGTGGGCGCGCGCGACGTGGACGGTCCTGCCACCGCGGGCGACCCGATCGAGTAGGGGGCGGCAATGGCGCGCGTGACTGAGAGAACGGCTCCTGTGGCGGAGTCCCCTCACGCCCGGTCGACGCTCAAAAGCAGCTGTCCCGCGGGGCCGACTCTCGTCGCGTGTCAACGGTGCCGTCGTCCGGTCCGCTCGTCCGCGCGCCTGTACAGCCCCGGGGGCTGCGGGTGCGCCCTACTCATGGCCCCGGTCATGGCCACCGCGATGGGGTTGGCGGCGCTCTCGCTCGGCATGGCCGCGCTGGCCGTCGGCGGATTGGCGATCGCCGTCGCCCTCACGGTGCGGGAGGTCAGCCGCGCGAGGGGAGGGACCAGCGTTCGGCCCGGGTTCGCGGTCGCCGCGGGAGCCCTGTACCTGGCGAGCGTCCCGTACCTCGTGTTCTTCATCTGGCTCTGGTTCGTCGACTGACCGTTTTGGAAAGGGGCTCACATGCTCTTCTCGCTGTATAAGGCCACGCTTGATGATGAAATCAGGAGAGGCTTGGAATCCTCCGCGTATTCCGAGATGGAGATCGAGGGCGTGCGTTGCAAGTTGAGGCGCCAGATCGAGGAGCGGACGAGGGCGACGAGCGGCGTGCTCGCGCTCTTTACCGCCTTCGATGCCATGTTGGTGATGACCAGGAGCTCCGTGCCCGTCCTCATCGCGATGCTCGTCGTCGAGGGCCTTGCCCTGTATGCGGCGTGGTATCTGCAGGCGGGCTGCCTCAAGCGGCAGTTCAACAAGGCCCTGCGGCGCGGGTATCCGGGGTTCGATCATTTGAAGCTGTGAGGTGAGCCGCCCGCCCGGCAATTGAAGGTGGCGGCCGCGTTCGTCTTGCGACCTGGAACGCCGGCGCGGTGGCCTGCAATCCCGGAGGGGGTACAATCCCCAAAACCTACCGAGGAGCTGATCGTTATGAGTAGTCTTCCGACCCCGCCCGCCCCGGCGCCGGAGCCCAACCGCATCGACAACGTCTCGCCGTCGGGTGACGGGCGCTCCTCCTACTGGGGTTTGGATGCGCTGGAGACCGTTGCCACGTATGTCAAGCGGGTGCGCGCGATCAAGGCGCAGTCCATCGCGCTGATTCTCGCCAACCTCGTTGCGATGATCTGGTTTGTCGAGGAGGGCCACTTCGCGCTCTACCTCGTCTGCTTTGTCCTCCTGTTCGCCATCGTGCTCATCGCGCGCGTGCGCATGGGCACACTGTTCCTCAAGCTCGGAGAGGTCGTCTCCCAGGATTGCGACCCTGCCCGCTATCGTGCGGTGCTCGATGTGCTTTCCGCCCGCGACCGCTTCGGCCGCTCCGCGAACACCATCGCCATCGAGCTCGCATACTGCGACTACCTTGAGCTCGATAGCGCCGGCGCCCTGCGCCGCCTCGAGTCCGTCACCTTCAAGCGCAAGGACAACGTCAGGTGGTTCCGAGCCATGCAGATCGAGTTTTTGAGCCGGATCGATGTGGGCGACCTCGAAGGCGCGCGCGATGCGCTGGCGAGGCTCTCGGCGTTCCGGAAGAACTTCAAGGAGGGCTCGCGCAACCGAGCCTCCGCCGACCTGCAGGTTGCCGATTACGCCGTGCTGGTGCGCCCGCCCGCCGAGCGGGACACCGCCGACGCCGCGCGCATGCGCGAGCGCATGGCCCTGGCCGATTGCCATCAACAGCGTGCGAACTGGCAGCTCTATCTCGCCGAGTACGAGCTACTGCACGGGTCGCCCGAGGAGGCGGCGCGCCTGGCGGGCGATCCTACACTTGAGCCGCTCACGCCCCGCATGGTGCGCCTCCGCGCCGAGGTTCTGTCAGGGCTGGAGGTGAGCGGGTGATGGAATACGCCGTCTTCAGGCTCGCGATTGAGTACCTGCCGCACACGGGCTACGGCGCGATCGTCGAGCGGGGCTAACGGATTCGAAGAAAGAAGGCTGTCATGGCGTCTTCGCAAGGTTATTTCGATTATGTCCTCGACCTTCTCTCGGGTGTCGAGGGCTTGACCACGAGGAAGATGATGGGGGAGTACCTCCTCTACTCGGAGGGCACGTTGTTCGGCGGCGTCTACGACGATCGTTTGCTCATCAAGGAGACCCCCGCGTCCGCATCGGCGCTGGGCACGACCGCCGTCCCCTACGAGGGTGCGCGTCCGATGCGGCTCGTCGACTCGGATGACGGCGATGCGCTCTCCCGGTTGGTGGGGGCCGTCTGCGCGGAGCTCCGCGGCGGCCCGGCTCGGAGGGCCCGCCGATGACGGGGGAGATGGCCTACGCCCGCTGCGGGTTGCGCGCGTGCGAGACGCTGCTCGTGCCCCTCGGCCTGCTGCGCATGGAGGGCGTCGATGCGTCGTGATCGATGCGGCGTCCCGAATTGAAAGGACCTGCCTGTGACGGACATAACCACAGAAAACTACGCCGATGTGAACGCCCGCGCCATCGACGGGTGGAACGCACGGGGCTGGGAGTGGGGCACGCCCTTGAGCCATGAGGAATATCTCGAGGCTCGGCAGGGCGAGTGGCGCATGCTGCTGACCCCCACCAAGCCCGTTCCGCCCGAATGGTATCCGAGCGACCTATCCGGCCTGCGCGTACTGGGGCTCGCCTGCGGCGGAGGTCAGCAGATGCCCATCTTCGCCGCTCTCGGGGCACGGTGCACCGTGTTCGATTACACGCCCAGCCAGCTGGAATCCGAGCGGATGGTCGCCGAGCGCGAGGGCTACGAGATCGAGATCGTTCGAGGCGACATGTCGAAGCCGCTTCCCTTTGCGGACGGGGAGTTCGACCTCGTCTTCCATCCCGTCTCGAACTGCTACATAGAAGAGGTCAAGCCGCTCTGGCGAGAGTGCCATCGCATCCTGAGGCCCGGCGGGCGCCTGCTGGCGGGCCTGGACAACGGCTTCGGGTACGCGTTCGACGACGCTGAGGAGCGGGCGGTGTGCAGCCTGCCGTTCAACCCGTTGAAGAATCCCAACCACATGGCGGCGCTCGACCCCGTGGAGGACGGCATCCAGTTCTCGCATACGCTTGAGGAGCAGATTCGAGGCCAGCTTCAGGCTGGTTTCCGGCTGGTCGACTGCTACGAGGACACCTATGGCGAGGGTCGTCTGCACGACCTGAACATTCCGACCTTCTGGGCGACCTACGCCGTGAAGGCCGGCTGACGTCATTGCCGCCCATCTCGCCGTCCGACTGGATAACGAGGGCGGGGCCTTTTCTGTGCTAGATTCGGAAGAATGGAGTCGGTCGCAGAGGAGGGCGATGGGTCATGGAGAAGCCGTTTGCATTCAGGGAAATAGCCATGCCGCATCCGAACCCGCGAAACGAATGCGTGACGTACGGTCGGAGGCTGCAACCCGAGATGAATTTCGAATCCGATGGTTTGGAAAGGCTTTATCTCGACCACCGAAAGGGCTTGATCGAGACGGCCATTGAGGAGTGCGCGGAGTACCTGGACGCGGACGACTGGATGGACGAGGACGTCTTCCCCTGCGTAAGGGAGATGACGGGGGAGTGGTACCTGGCGTCTGTCGATGTGCGGCGCGAGGGCGGTGAGGTCATGGCCCAGATCTACCTCCATTTTCTGGGCCGCTGCTCCGAGGGATCCATGTCGGGGGAGAAAGATGACTACCTGGGTATCGAGGCGCTGTTCGTCTACGACTCCGACCGGGGGGAATTTGGCTTTGACGGCCTGAACACGGATGCGATCTAGCAAGCGTGCGCCGGTTTGCACGGGGCGAGGGCCGCGTGGTGCATCACCGCGGCTCATCAATAGCCCCAGTCGACAACCTTCCATGGGGCGTCTTGCGAGGGCCTGGTGAGAATCCATTGCCAGCCTTCGTATCTGTCGTTCGGCGAGAAGCCCTCGTCAGCCGCCCGCCAGTCGGTCGTGAATTCGGATAGCACGACGATAAGGTCCCCTTTGCCTTTTTGCTCATGCGCGAGCATTTCGTCTAGAAATTTGGACTCAACCTCGTCGTCGTAGCGAAGCTCATCAAGCGTGCATCCCTTAAAACCTGAGGCGAATTCCGATTCGACGGCATTGAACGCATCGTCTATGTCGCCTTTGCTGTAAAGATCGGTCGCCCGCGCGATGCGCTCGACCGATTTCACGTTTCCGCAGGAGGGGCCGACGAGCGCCGCCAGGATACCAAGAGCGGCGAAAGCGCCCGCTATCGCGATGAGAGCCGTTTTCCTGTTCATTGCGCCCCCCTGGGATCGCCGTGTCGAGTGCCCGGATGCAGGTTCCTCAACGGTAGGTGACATCGATGCGAATTGCAACGAGGCGAGACCCGCTTCGTTTTGGATGCCGCAAGCTGTAGCGAGCAGTTTGAGGCGTGCTTTCTTTGCGGGGCGGGGCTGCGCCGAGTTGTTTTGTCGCAATGCTGGGGTCCGATTATTAGAAAACGGCGCCAGGCTCGCGAAGCCTGGCGCCGCCCAGAAACCCGCGGGTGGCGTGCGGGGGGGGCGCCGTAAAGCGGGTATACTGGTAACGACTTGGGAGGCGTACGCCCTCCTGGAACAGAGTTGGTGGGGTAAAACCCGCACGAACAGCCGCTCCTGCCAGGGCGGCTGTTCCCTTAACTGGCGAGTTTCGTGGCGCTATACTGATATCCATCGAAGATAAAAACACAGTGCCCGTCGGGTAGTCGGGCCGTGGGTGCTCGCCTGCCAGTAACCTGCCTCCTTGGTTGTCCCTTCTTCGCGTAGCCCTACATAGAAGGAGGTCGCGGCTATGCGAAAGAGTGAGGTCTCATCGACCCTGACGGTCTATCACGACGGTCAGTTTTGGGTGGGCGTGGTTGAGCATGTCGAAAATGACATGTTGAAGGTCGAGCGCGTGGTGTTCGGCGCCGAGCCGTCGAATGAAGAGGTCTATACGTGGGTGCTTGAGCGCTGGTCGAGCCTGCGCCTGAGTGCGGAGGCGGAGCCTGTTGGGCCACGTGTCGGACGGCTGCCCGGCAACCCCAAGCGTCGTGCGCGCGAGGCGGCCAAGGCGATGCACCAGCGCGGGCCATCGACTGTTTCGCAACTTGCGCTCGCCCGCGAGCGGGAGCGCGTCAAGGATGAATCGCGAAGCGAGCGAGCAGTGCGGCGTCAGGATGAAGCGCGTTCGCGCTGGGAAGGCCGGTGTGAAAGGAAACGCCGCAAGCACCGCGGGAAATAGCCGTTACTCGTTCGGTCGGGCGCTCTTCCTCCACCTGCGGAGTGTCGGCAGGATGGCGCCCAGAAGCGACGCGCACTCGTCCACGGACCAGTCCATGTTCTGAGCCATGCGCGGTGCGCAGTCCTCGATCATCTCTTCCATGGTGGTCTCGTAGGTATACGCGCCCTTGTCGTAGCACCAGCGGCAGAACTCGTCGGTCTCGGTTCCATCCGCCTCATGTCCGCGCTGGTCGGGTTCAGTGAACATCATGCCGCAGCTCTGGCAGTAGTGCTCGGGCATGTCGAGCAGGCGCGTCACGGGGACGTCGAGCTCGCGCGCAATGAGTTTGATCATGTCTATGCCGGGCTCGGTCGCGCCGGTCTCCCAGCGGCTGACCGCCTGGCGCGTGATGAAGAGGCGCGCGGCGAGTTCTTCTTGGGTGAGGCCGCGTTCGCGTCGGGTTTGGGCCAGGGCGTCTTTAAGCAGGATCATGGCGGGTTTCCTTTGATCGGGCCTTGGGCGGCGGGGTTTGATCCCGCCGCTTGCCTGCGATTATCCCGCGATGCACCTTGATGGTCGAGCAACGCTTTGTTGCGGGCGTGGTCGGTTCTGCGCTGATTCGCATTGCATCCGGTTTTTCCATGTCGAAGCCCACCGTAAAGCTCTTTAAATGCATGATTTCATTAATCGGATTCATGGTCTTGAGGTTTTTCGTACTGATTTTGGAAATCGTCAAGTACAAGAAGTTAATCACCTCATTTTTCCTGCGCTTTTGTGCCTTACTGCGCTTCTGTACTTGGCGGAACGGAAAAACAATACGAAAAACCTCTTTTTCGTGTGGTCATTGTTCAATGTGCTGCCCATTGCGAGGCGGTGTCCATGGTAAATCGATCGCGAAAGCGATGAAGGGCCTTATTTGCGGGACGCAACTGCGCCCGCGATCGATCCCGCCAGTATGATTGGTGCCATTCGAGCGAAGATCCACTCGAATCCATGGAGCATCGTTCCCACCACCGCGTATTCCTGATTGGAGAAATCCCATTCGAGATACGAGCCGCCGATCGACGCCAGTGCGATAAGGACGAGTGTCGTGGCGGCGGCGATCGCGATGCAAAGGGCGTGCAGCACGCGTCGCTTGGATTCCTGCGCTCGTGCGAACTGGTCGTTCAGCACCTCAAGTTTTTCGGAGAGCGCCTGTAGGCCCCCCCCGGCTCGGATGTGGGGACGGTCTCGCCCGGCAGCGTGCTCACCGGGGTGCCGAGCACCTCTCCGATGGCGACGAGCATCTCAGCGTCGGGCACCGAGAGCCCGCGCTCCCATTTGGATACCGTCTGCCTTACCACGTTCAGCTTGAGCGCGAGCTCCTCTTGCGAGAGACCCTTCTATTTCCTGAGGGCCTGGATGTTCTCGTTCAGCATGGCGAATCCTTTCTCTCGCCTGGTTCCTACGTTACCGCAATGCTGCCCGCAGATGGTCCGTTGCCGCAAGCAACGGGTTGTAACGTACGCGAAGATTGTTTGATTTCACAGGGGGTACAAGCTGGTAAAGACCCTAATTGAGAAGGGAGCTGCCATGAGCGTTTTTGATTGGGGATCTGGTTTTGTCTTGGTTGCAACCCAGCTTCTTCCGGGCGTGGTGGCTGTCGTTCTCGCACTTGCAGCGGCTGTTGCTGCGCGTTCGAAAGCGATGCCGGCGCTCATAGGGGCCAGTGGGCTTGCTGCAGCGTTGTCGCTTTTGGGAGTGTTGATGCAGCTGCAGCATTTCGCTCACGTGGACAATGCTTCTGCGTGGTACGACACCATTGATGTTTACGTCGCCTGCGCAGTCGCGCTCATCGTGTTGACGTTCGGTTTGAATCTGGTCGCTCTCGTACGCAGCTTTCGAAACCAGGGCTAGGTTCTTCGTTATTTAGATTGATTGACTCGCCTTGGCCGCGGCACAGCAAAAACGGCGCCGAGCTCGCGAAGCCCGGCGCCGCCCAGAAACCCGCGGAGGCGTGCAGGGGCGCCGTAAAGCGGGTATACTGGTGGCGACTAGGGAGACGTACGCCCTCCTGGAGTTGAAGCAGTGGGGTGAAACCCGCACGAACAGCCGCTCCTGCCAGGGCGGCTGTTCCCTTATATGGCGAGTCTCACCCCTCGGCCGTTAGAAAACGGCAAGAACAAGTAGCGTGATCGATAGAACGAGCACGGCAGCTGCGAGCAGCATTGCGGTGAACTTCGCCATGGGAACCCTCATTTGACGTCTAGCCAATCTACCTGCGGTTTGCAACCGCAGGATGCCTGTAAGTTGCGTAAAATGAAGCCCCAAGTTGGTGGTTCTCGCCGTGCGGCAACCGTAGTGTGTAAGTCGCCGGCAGGAAAAAACGCCAAACGTTGGATGTCGAGTTCGGGCGCTGCATTGAGTTGGATTGCGCTGTTCGGACTCTCGCCCCAGCCAACGAGAGGACCCATCATGAGCTTTCGCACCAACCTGCAATATCTGCGCGCAGAGCGCCACATGACCCAGGAGCAGCTCGCTATGTTGCTCGGGGTGTCCCGCCAATCCGTCACCAAATGGGAGGCCGAGAAGTCCTATCCGGAGATGGACAAGCTCATCAAGATGTGCCAGATCTTCGAATGCTCGCTGGACGATTTGGTGCAGGGTGATCTCACTGACCGTGATCCCGTGCCCGTTGCCGCGACCGTGCCATCCGGTCCCGCGACGGATGTGTGCGGCTACGACGAACACATGCGCAAGTACTCCAAACATGTGCCTACGGGCGTTGCCTCGTTTGTTTTAGGCATCGTCGGCCTGGTGTTCTTTGAGGAGACATCGGGTACGCCTGGGTTTTTCAACGGTGGAATTGCATCGGGCTGGAGTGAGCTTTTGGGTTTGGGCGCATTGTTTTTGGGTGTTCTTACTGGAATCGGCATACTTGTCTCTTCCGGTATGGAGCACTCTGCTTTTGTAAAGGCCCATCCTTTCATTGAAGATTTCTATACAGAGGAAGAGCGTTTGCAGGCTAGGCGGCTGCTTGTCAAAGGTGTCATTGCGGGCCTGGGCTCGATTTTTGCCGGAGTAATGCTCTGTGCGTTCGTCGAGCGTGAATCTGGCGCGGGCTGGGCGGCGGCAGCTGTATTGTTTCTGCTGGTCGCTATAGGCGTATGGATGATTGTATACGCAGGTATGATGTACGATCGCATCGATATTGCTGATTACAATCGGAGTGCGGCGGAGGAGCTCGAGATGGAGGACATCGCGCGCATCGATGTGCCGGAGGCGGTGCGCGATGAGCTGCGCTCCGCAAGGCGCACACACAAGAAGATCGAGGCAATTTGCGGCGTCATCATGCTCGTTGCGACCATCATTGCACTTACATGGCTTTTTATGGGCCCTTCGCTTGCCGGGACGACCTGGGATACCATCGATGCTGGGCATGCTGCGGTCGATTCCCCCGTCAGTTACTTCTGGCTCCCTTGGATGGTTGGGGGTATTTTGTGTGCCATTGTGACAATTGTCATTAAAGCGCTCGACGGAGATTGATAAAGGACGCTTCTGGATTTCCGCTTCAGGTCTTAGATTGAGAGCCACGGGCTTGCGCAGCTCTTATTCTGAGGTCCAGCATTAACGTCCGAAAGATTGCCTATGACTTCCTTCCGTTTGAGCTCCTTGAATTGGCTGAACAGCATAGACAATTGCAAGGGGCCCATAGACATTTCGGGGAAGCCGCGGGGATACCGCAAGAGCCCATAGGTAATTTCGGAGAAGCCATAGGCAATCGACGGATGCCTGGCCCGCCGGCAGGCTGGTTAGTTCAGCAACCCCCAAATGATGTAGCCGATTGCCGCGCCGATGACGCCGCCGGCGAGAATTGTCAGCGCGTTGTAGGCATGACGATGCTTCGCTGCCCAGCCGCGGCGGGGGAGGGCCCGGGGATCGCGCTCGATCTCCGCCTCGCCGTTCATGAAGGCGAGGATCTCCTTATAGGTAGCCAAGTCGTTCTCCTGCTTGATGTTCTCTATGGTGTTACTCAAAACAAGGGCGCCCATTGCGGGGATGAGCGTTACTATGGCGGCGATCTCCACGCCCCAATACCCCCGCATCCAGTCAAACGCAGGTGAGAATATTAGGGCAAAAGGCAATACGAGCAGCGCGAGCATCAGCACGGCCAGCCGCAGCATCCGCGTTCCCAAGCACTTGCGGTCTCTCTTGACAGCCTCTTCCATAACGGTCACGTCTCCCTTCACGAGCGTGTCTATGGAGGTGCCGAACAGGACGCTCAGCATGAGCAGGCTCTGGACGTCCGGATACGTCTTGTCCCGCTCTCAGTTGCTGATCGTCTGACGCGATACATAGAGTTTCTCGGCAAGTTGCTCTTGCGAGAGGCCCATCGCCTCGCGCCGCGTCTTGATCTGGTTGCTGATGTCCATCGTCACATCCCGGTCGTGAAGGAGCGTCTCGCGAACACGCCGCGTGCGCTATCGAATCTGTTGTACATCTTACGCGGCAAGGACCGCCGGCCTCTGCAAAATCTGTTGTACATCATGTCTACCTGCGGCGATAAGCACTGGTCGATGCAAATCGAGAATCAGCGGCGTATGGGGTCGGGCGCTTCTAGACCGAGTGCGCCGCGCTTTCAATTGGGTGAAGCTCCCCCCTCGAGGTGAGTGCTTTTTCCGGACCCCCAAAGCAGACCGTGTATTTCGGGTAATATTCACTCATAAAACCGCAGGTAGCGGCATCGACAAGTTCTGTATACCGAGGCTCAACTATTTTTCCACTCACTTCGAGGCCCGCCGTGCGCCGTGTTCAAGGCGGGCGCCGTCATGTGCCGTGCGGGCGTGTATGTGCAGAGCGAGATGGCCGGTTGCAGTGCAGGCGATGCCGCAGGGGATCAAATTGAGGACAGGCGCCAAATTGAGGTGGCGCAATCGATGGGCGTTGGCGTGCTGCACTGCCCGGTCTTCCATGGTGGTAATATAGGCTAAGTATCCGTGAGAAGCGGAGGGGCTCGAGATGAAGCGAATCACCTTTGGCGCGCAGATGCTCATCTGCTTTGTTGTCATCGCGGTCGGCGATTGCGCCGCCACCGCGTTCGATATCCCCATCCTCTTCAATATCGCCTCTGCGCTCGGCGGTGCCGCCTTTGTCCTCCATCCCGTTCTGCCCGCATGGGTCACTTGGGGAGATAAGAAGACCATGCTCAACGCGGTGCGGGTGGGCGGCGTTCTGGCGACAGCGCTCGCGTTGCTCACTCGTTTCAATGTTTAGGGGCCGTGCCAATCTCAATCGACGCGCCCGCGACCATCTCGTAAATTATCTGCACACACAGGTACGTACACCCATGGCGATATATCCGATTGCAGCGTAGGCAATGCCGTAGAACGCGATATCCTGTGCACCATCCATCGCGAGCGGGAACAACAAGGCGAATGCGACGCCAGGCGCCGCCGGTATCCAAAAGAGCGTCCGCGGCGACGTCGCGGCAAGCACGCCGAGGGCAGCTGCCGTGCATGGCGCGATGCCATAGAGATGAAGCATCATAACAATCATCCCCGCATCGGGCGGTACGACACCCACAAGAAGGGCGGGAATGAGCCAGCAGATAGCGCCGGTCGCTATTGCGGCGCCTGCCGTCTTGCCCAAGCCCGCGCTCATGCCCGCCTCCCTTGGAAAGAAGTCTCTGCGCCGATTGTCTCACGAGGCTTCAATTCAGAGCAATCTCAATCGAGCGCCTGCCTCCAAATCGAGGCCCCCGGTTATGCCGAAGCGGCGAGGTCGTCTAACTTCCTCGCCGCTTCGGCATGCGTGAAGAATGCCCCTAGCTCAACATCTTGGCGAGCATGCCGATGCCGACGCCAACCATGCCGCCGGCGATCGCGCCGAGGATGATCTGCACGCCGTTACGCGCGCCCTTGACCCAGGGGTTCATCTCGCGCTCGCGGTGTCCCTCGAGCGTGTCGCGATCGACCTGCTCGCCGCGGCTGAACGCCAGCACCTCGCGGTACGTGACGAGGTCGTGCTGCTTCTTCATGCGCTCCATATACACGAACGCCACGAGCATCACGACGAGCGCCACGGCGGCGAACGCCGCGGTGGGCGCGATGTGGGCGCCCCAGCCCCATTCGAACTGGAACGCCGCCCACGCGCTCAGCCCCAGGAACACGACCGCGCTCACGACCGTGACCGTGGAGAGGGCGTTGTACTTCTTGACCGCTTCGTTCATTACCTGTGCCATGGTTTCCACATCTCCTTTGATGAGGGAGTCCACGGTCACCCCGAACACGTTGGAAAGCAAGAGTAGGCTCTGGACGTCAGGATACGTGCGGCCGCACTCCCAGTTGCTGATGGTCTGGCGCGACACGTAGATGCGCTCCGCCAGGTCGTCTTGGGACAGTCCGAGCTCCGTGCGATGCTCCTTGATGTGAGAGCCCAGCTCCATGCGCTTGCTCCTTGCAGATCGGGGTGACCCTTGTCGAAAGTCACCATGGCATTGACGGGCAAATCGTACCATCAAAGGTCTTTATACCGCGTCCCCGAGGGGTCAGATCGCGCTGCCAAAAGGCTTTATACACGCTTCTGAGCTGCGGGTCTTACAGTTCACATTGTTCATCAGCTTTAGTGGCTTCGGAGCTCGATGGTGAGGCGGCCGCGATCCACCTTCGCCTCGAGGGACATCCCCATGGCCTCGGCCAGCTTCGCGGACGTCGCCAGGCCGAGTCCCGATCCCCCGCCGCGCCGTGCGGAGTCTGCCCTGTAGAACCGATCGAAGAGATGCTCCACATCCAGCTCATCGGGACGGTCGATAGGGTTCGAGATGGAGAGGATGGTCTGTTCGGGCGCCGTTGCGATGCGGAGCTCGGGTGCGCCGCTGCCATGCCTCAGCGCGTTCGCGACGAGGTTCTCCACGATGCGCCCCATCGCCTGCCGGTCGGCCTCCGTGATGCGCGGAGCTCCGGTCCCCGTTACGACCGGCTCCCATCCGAGCCGTTCGAAATCCGGATAGTGGCCGAGCAGGCATTGCTCGACGATTTCGCGCACGTCGATGGGCTCGGCATTGAGAACGAGGTCGGGGTCGCTCGCCTTGGTGTAGGAGAAGAGCGCGTCAAGGAGCTCGGAGGTCCGGTTGATGCGCTCGACCGCGGCGTCGATGCGCCGCCGTTTGAGCGCGGGGTCCGCCTCGTCTGCGGCGAGCTGCAGGTAGCCCTTTGCCCCGGTGAGCGGGGTCCGTATGTCGTGCGAGAGCGCGGAGAGGTCGCGTTGGAAGTCCCGCTGGGCTCTCATGCCGTCTATATGCGAGCGCATGGCGCAATCGAGCTCCCGGTTGATCGCTTCGGCGAGTTCGGCGACCCCTGGGGCGTGCGCGCCCATGGTTATGCGCGCGTTGGCGGACGCTCTGCCGTCCCGACGCGCGTCGAGTAGCCGCGATATTCGGCGGAGCTCGGGTGCATATGCCGCAGTCGTGATGAGCGCGCCCGCGAGAACGCCGATGACGAGCATGAGTACGGCGAGTGCGCCTGGGGACACGGTGCCTCCTTGATGTCGTGCCGCCCCCTGACGAGCAGGTGGGCGGCGGGGAGCTTAAAGATAGGATAGTCGGGTTTCGTCGCCGTCTCGGTGCGGACTCGAGGGCGGGCCTGAGCGGCGACTCATCGAGCACCCGGATTACACGTCTCGCCTGCTTGCGGTGAGGAGAAACGCGCCGCCGCCGATGGCGGTCCACATGAGGCCCGCCAACGCACCCCACAGCCACGTGGGGACGGCGCCGATGAGCGGCAAGGTCTGCGCTGGATCGAACATGGCTCCCGCGCCGAGCTTGAAGGCGGCGATGACCATGCTCGGCATCCAGTTCGCGATGCCGTTGAGGGCGGAGAACAGCGGCTCAAACACGGGAGCGGCTTGCGCCCCCATATTGGCCGCGAACATGAGCGCGACGGGGACGACGCCCATGATCAGGATGAACGTGAGGGTGTAGGCGGGCAGCTTCTTGCGGAAGAGCAGGACGACGGAAAGCGGGATCACCGTGAGCGCCCACACGGCGAGCCAGCCTCCGAGGAGCCACAGCGCGAGCTCGGCCGCCCCGTCGAACGAGGTGAAGGAGAGGCCCAGGGGAAGGGCGAGGAGCAGCTGCATGCAGACGAGGTGGCACACGATGCCCGCGATGAGCATCATGGCCGCCCAAATGCCCGAGAACACGACCTTCTCCGTGAAATATGACAGGCGCCCGGCGAGCGAGGAGACGAGCGATTTGACATAGCCGTCATTCAGATCGGCGAATATCCACTCGACCATGCCGTAGGCGCTCGCCAAGCCCACGACGGAGACGGATCCGAACATGGACCAGCCCAAAAACACTGAGGGCGTGGCGAGGGATTCGTGCACGCTGATCGCTTCGAGCTCACCGAGTCCCTGAGAGATGATGAGGGCGTTGAGCCCGACCTCGAGGATCGCGACGCCGAGGACGACGGAGAGATACTGCCACAGGGGTCCGCGTAACCCGCGGAAGCGTGTGCAGCGATAGAGATCCGAGCGAAGGAGATTCAACATGGTTTACCTGCCTTTCCGGGCGGCGACAAGGATGTAGACGAGGAACGCGACGAGCGCGATGTCGATGATGAGGTTGATGGCCGGTGCGAGCCGGCCGAGTGTCGGCGGCCATGAGGGCATGAGCGCGGACGGCGCAAAGGCGCTTGCGAGGGGCGTTGGACTAAGCATCCGCCCCGCCCATCAGCTCGACGAAGTACTCCTCGATGTCGCGTTCGACGTGGCTGAGCTCGAGGATGAGCAGGCCATGCTCACTGAGGGCCCTTGCCACGTCCTCCGCGGAGGGCGCCATGGGGGCGATAGCGGCGCCCCCGAAGCTCGTGGCGGCGTGGCGTACGGCTGCGCTCGCGAGAATCGACCCGTCCGGCTCCGCGCGCAGTGCCGTTCCCGGCAGCGCTTCCTCCAGTATCGCGAGCGTTCGTGCGGGGTCATTCGTCCTAATGCGGATGGAGTTACCGCACTCCCGATGCAGGTCGTCCATAGAGAGCTCGCGCACCATGCGGCCCGACCTGATCACACCGAAACTCGTCGCCATGCGGTCGAGTTGGTCGAGGACGTGGCTTGAGATAACCATGGTCACGCCCCGTTCCCGGTTGAGACGTACAAGGGCGCCGCGCATGGCCCTCGTCGATTCGGGGTCCAGCCCGTTGAATGGCTCGTCGAGCAGGAGCAGGTCCGGTCCGCCCACGAGCGCGAGCGCGAGTCCCAGGCGCTGCTTCATGCCCAGGGAGAATTTCTTGACGCGCAGGCTTCCCGTGTCGGCAAGGCCGACAAGCTCCAGTAGTTCGCGACAGTGCGCATTGGGGCGGACGACGCCGAGGGCGAGCGCCTTGCACATGAGGTTCTCGAGTGCGGAGAACGTCGGCAGGATGCCGGGGTCCTCGATGAGTGCGCCGACGCGGGAGAACCCCTCGCGCGCTCGTCGCTGCGCACCGAAGAGTTCTACGGAGCCCGAGGTCGGGCGCACGAGCCCTGCGATCATCTTCATTGCGGTCGACTTGCCTGCGCCGTTCTTGCCCACGAATCCGTATATTTCGCCGGCAGCGACGCACATGTCGAGGCTGTCGACGGCGCGCCTCTTGCCGTAGACGCGCGAGAGCGCATGGGTTTCGATGATGTTCATGGTGCCTCCTTGCAGTTCAGCATCAACTTGATTACAAGGATGCGGTCCATCTCTTGATAAAGTCCGAAGCAACCCTAAAGAAAGGGTAAAGTTCGGCTTGGTGGGTTAGCGTTTATCTTCGTCGAGCCTGAAGCCGATGCCCCAGACGGTTTTTATGTACGCGTCGGTGCCCGACGGCTTGAGCTTGGCTCGGATGTTGGATATATGGACCGTGACCGTGCTGTCGTCGCCGGCATAGGGTTCACCCCAGGCCGCCTCAAAGAGATCCTGCTTCGAGAAGGCGCGCCTGGGCTGGCGCATCATGGCCTCGAGGAGGTTGAACTCGATGCGGGTGAGTTGAAGTGGGGAGCCCGACACCAAGAAGGTGCGTGAGGAGGGTTCGAGCATCCAGTCGCGAAAGACGAGCGTGCCGCTGGCTTTCTCGTGCGGCGTTCTGCTCTTATTCGTGCGTGGTCCGCGTTGCTTCGACCTATGCCGGAGCTGTACCTCGACGCGTGCTGCGAGCTCATCAAGGTCGAATGGCTTGGTGAGGTAGTCGTCTGCACCGAGCTTGAGCAGCTCCACCCGGTCGGCGGTCGAGGTCCTCGCCGATATGACGATCACGGGCAGCGCGGAATCGATTCCCCGCACGCTGTCGATGATTTGCTCGCCCGTGGCCCCGGGGAGCATGAGGTCGCATATGACGAGGTCGTAGGGGAGCGGGCCGCCATTGGGGTCGAGACGCATGAGCGCCTCGGTCCCGGAGAACGCCTGCGTGCAGGTGTGCCCTTGCCGCGAGAGCTGGGTGGAGATGATCTCGTTGATGTCGGCGTCGTCTTCGACGACCAGGATGTTCGCGGTCATGTTGGTCTCCTCGTCCGCGTCTGCCTCGGGTGCGTCCATTATCGTTCAGAGACGTAAAAATCCCCCTCGAAAGCGATGTGCTTTCGAGGGGGTGTACATCGATTGGTGGGTTGCGGTTACAGGCTGTCTACCTGCCCCTCGGATTCATTGCGTGGCTTCTCCTTCTTTGGCAGCCTTCCCGCGCGCTTGAGGGCGTCGCGCAAGATCCACTCTACCTGGCCGTTGGCGCTGCGCATCTCATCGTCCGCCCAGCGTTGGACGGCCTCCCATATGGCGGGGTCTATGCGAAGGGGGTATTGCTTGCGTGCCATGACGTGCTTTCTTATCGAGCTGAGGTGCGTGTGGCTGGAAAACCTCAGTTTAGGGACTGTCCCTAAACTGAGGTTGGGTGGTTAGTACAGGGAGCCTGCGTTCAGAACCGGGTGCGCCTCGGACTCGCCACACAGGACCACCATGAGGTTGCTGGCCATCTGCGCCTTGCGCTCGTCGTCCAGCTCGATGGTGCCGCCCGCTGCCATCTCCTTGACGGCCATGTCGACCATGGAGACGGCGCCCTCGACGATCTTCTTGCGCGCGGCGATGACGGCCTCCGCTTGCTGACGGCGCAGCATCGCCTGGGCGATCTCGGGGGAGTAGGCGAGGTGCGTGAGACGGGCGTCGTCCACCTCCACGCCGGCGGGAGCCAGGCGTGAGGCGAGTTCGCGGCGCAGGGCCTCGGAGACCTCCTCAACGTTGGCGCGCAGGGTGATGGCGCCGGCGGCGTCGGACTCGTCCTCCAGGTGGTCGTAGGCGTACACGCTGGCCACGTGGCGGAGCGCCGTCTCGGCCTGCATGGCCACGTAACTCTGGTAGTCGTCCACGTCGAACAGGGCCTTGGCGGTGTCGGCCACGTGCCACACCACGACGGTGGCGATCTCGATGGGGTTGCCCATCTTGTCGTTGACCTTCAGGCGCTCGCCGTTCAGGGTGCGCACACGGGTGGAGATGGTGGTGGACAGACCCTTGGCGGCGTTGCCCGCCGCCTTGACGCTCTCTCTCAGGGAAAGACTTGCCTTTACGGCGGCGGCGGCTATGGCGTCCTCGGAGGCGTCGCTCACACCCATGTTCTTGCTAAAGAACGGGTTCGCCCAGAAAAAGCCCTCGTCGCGCACGGTGCCCACGTACTTGCCAAAGAGGATGCACACGCGAGCTTGGCCGGGCTGAAGCGAGAAGAAGCCGTTCAGCGGCAAAAACCAAAAACAAAAGGCGACGATGCTGAGCCCTAGGCCCCAGCCGTAGACGGCGGGCGCGTCGACGCCGTCCGGCGTTCCGGCGATGCCGGCGAGGCTCCAGATGAAGAGGCCGACGATGGCGAGCAGCGTCGCGATGACGGCGGCGAGCATGCCATAGCCCGACGTGGCCTTGAGTTGCTTTTCCACGCTCATGTGAGTTCCTTTCACGACTGCGCCGGCGTTTGCGTGACGGCCCCGGCGCCGCCTCCAGATTGCGATGGGGAGGAGGCGAATCCCCGAGCAGTCCGTGCGGCTGCTGATTGCATTGTGATATCACATTGAGACCAAGTCAAGAAGAATCGGTGCCTGCGCGCGCACTTCTGTGCTCCGCCGCGGCCGCTCTGTTGCATCTTTGCCGGCAAGTCCCTAGAATAGCTCCCACTCACGACTGAAGGTGCACCTGGATTTAGGAAAGGGGGCTGTATCATGCTCGCTTCCATGAGGATTTGGCTCTAGCCACGGTCGCGTGAGCGACCGGTACTTCGCTGCATATCACCGATCGCAACAAAGGATTATTCCATGACACAACCGAATCCCCGCGCTTCCTGGAAGCGCTCGCTCGCCATCGTCTGGATCGGCGAGTTCTTCTCCGTGCTCACGAGCTCCATCTTGCAGATGGGCCTCATCTGGCACGTCACCCTCACCACCGGCTCCGCGAGCGCCCTGTCGTTCGTGAGCCTGGCGGCCTTCTTGCCCATGGCGCTCCTCGGCGCCTTCGCGGGCACCATCGTGGACCGCACGTCCATCAAGCGGCTCATGATCGGCGCGGACCTCTTCATAGCCGCCGTGAGTCTCACGCTCGTCTTCGGATCGCTACGCGGCGATCTCTCCGTCACTGCCGTGGCGGCGGTGCTGTTCGTTCGCGCCCTAGGTAGCACGCTCCACACGCCTGCGTTCAACGCGCTCACGCCGCTTATGGCCCCGCCCGAGGCGCTCGGAAAGCTGGCGGGCATGCTCCAGTTCATGCAGTCGGGCAGCTACATCATCGGCAACGCAATCGCGGCAGTCATCTATCCGGCGTTCGGCCTGACCTTCATGATCGCGCTCGATGTCGCCGGCGCGGTGCTCGCGAGCATCGCGGTCGCGGTCTCCGGTATAAAGACGCCAGTGCCCGAGAGCCATGCACTCGAGGAGAACGCCGAGGCGTCGCGCCGTGCGGTGCGGGCGTTCCTCTCGGAGACGGCCGACGGTTTCCGCGAGCTCAAGCGCCATCGCGGGCTGTTCGCCATGCTCTGGATCGGATTTGCGTTCTCCGTGCTGTTCTCGCCTATCTCCGCGCTGTTCCCGCTCATGGTGTTCGACCATTTCGGCGGCACCACCACGCAGTCGGCTATCGCCGAGATCGCGTTCTCGGTCGGAATGATCGCGGCGAGCGGCTGGATTGGGGTGACGGGCGGCCTCAGGAACCACGCGCTCTCGTGCGCGCTCGCAATCGCGCTCTTCGGCGCGGCCACGCTCGCGAGCGGTCTCGTGCCGCCCTCGGCCCTCGTCGTGTTTTTGGGCCTCACGTTCGCGATGGGGCTGTCGAGTCCGCTGTACAGCGCCCCGCAGATGGCGCTCATGCAGGAGCGCATCGATCCCGAGTGCATGGGGCGCGTCTTCGGCCTTTACGGGGCGGTTTGCAGCTGGGCCATGCCCGTGGGGCTCGTCGCGTCGACCCTGTTCGCCGACGCCATCGGCGTGAGCGCGTGCTTCGTGCTCATCGGCGCTGCGATGGTGATCCTTGCGGGTATCACCTGGACGATACCGAGCATCAGGAAGATCGGGTAGCGCTTTTGGATGGGCGACCCGCCCCAAGCGGCTAGCATGGTCGTTGCGATGCGAAGGACGGCCGACGGCGTGCCCGCGAGGGCGCCGTTGGCCGCTTATTCTCGCGGCGTCGAGTCCATGGCCATCATCGAGTCGGCGAGCGTTCGAGATGCTGCCGCTGGTTTCCACCGTATGCCGAAAACACCCGGACGATGCCGTGCGGACCGCTTCGCTTTGCTATAGTCTCCCCAATTCAAGTTCTCTACTGGGATGGTGGTTAATATGGGCGACGTGCTCGAATCGTTCCTGCGCGTGGCGATGGTGGTCTTCATCGTCGGTCCGCTCACTGCATGGGTCGCCCGTCGCGGCGCGCGCGAGCGCAGTGAGGCGACGGACAGCCTCGATCGCTTCACGGTGCGCATGCCCGCTGCCATCCGCACGATCATCGCCTGCTGCGCGGTCGCATTCGAGCTGCTCATGTTGGGTGTTTACGTCTGGCAGGGCGTTTCGCTGGGCGAGTGGGACCACGAGCTTGTGTGGTTCGGCCACGCCATGGCACTTGCGGGCATGGCCATCTGGGCCCTGCTGAGCATCCCGCGCATCGACGTGGACGGTGAACGAATTCTCTCGCGTAACGCCTTTGGCGTCCGCAGGGAGTCGACGTTCGGCAACATCACCCGTGCAACGCTTCACACGCAGATGATGAGGATCGACCTGTTCGAGGGCGATCGAAAGTTTTGCTCGATAAGCCTCGAGGGGGTGTGCTCGCTCAACCTCCTCGCCCGCCTGGAGGAGGAGGGCATCGAGATCTCGGACGCTGTCGACGGCCCCATGACCAAGGCGGGCCTGTGTTGGTCTGCCATCAAGCCGTTGACGATTGTTTTCAACGGCATGGCACTCGTCTTCTCGCTCGTGATCGCCTTCATGGCTGTTTTCACCGATGCCGGCGCTCGTCTGCTCTTGCTCGTCCCGTTCCTCTTCCTGTTCATAGGGGGACTCCTGCCCCTGCTCATGCTCAGCATGCCCGCTCGTGGTATCTACGAGATCGGCAGGCAGG
The DNA here is from genome assembly GCF_902501455.1 of Collinsella intestinalis. Lineage (NCBI taxonomy): Bacteria > Bacillati > Actinomycetota > Coriobacteriia > Coriobacteriales > Coriobacteriaceae > Collinsella > Collinsella intestinalis. Next base: position 707,939 of record NZ_CABWIC010000007.1, on the reverse strand, counting down.
AACGCGAACTCGGTTTCTCCTTTGCCGAGGAGATGGCAAGCCGAGGTGTCACGGGCACTTCGTTTGTCGACGACGATTGGTTCATCGAGATCAGCAACGCCCGCGTCGTGGCGTTCCGCCGCGATTACCTCAAGAAGGTCACGGCGCACGAGGACAGTGAGAGCGGCGACCGCTGCACGGTGACCACGAAGGGCGGTCGCAAGATCAAGGTGTATGCAGCCGGCAGCACGCTCGAGGACCTGCGCTCGTGGTTCAAACAGGGCGCCAAGGCCAGAAGCACGGTCGACCGTGCAGAAGATGCACTCGAGGCGACCGTCTGATTGGGTTGCCTACCAAGGATTCAAATACGGGAAGGGGCGCTGTCGGCGCCCCTTGTCATACCAGGCCCGCGGGCCAGCGAGAGGCCTGCAGGTCGACATGCCCATTGGCGAGGAAGGCGACGCCTTCATCCTTGAGCAATGCGCGCTGCACCTCGGGTCCGCCGAAGGCGAAACCCTCCGCGAGGCGCCCGTCCGCGAATACGATGCGGTGACAAGGTATGTCCCCGGGTTCCGGATTGACGTGCAGGGCGTATCCCACATATCGAGCTCGACGGGGTTCACCAACGAGCTTGGCGATCTGACCGTACGTGGCAACCATGCCGCGGGGCACCTGGCGCACCATGTCGTATACGCGGTTGAAGAATCCGTCGGTGTCCCGGTCTGCCATGCCATCCTCACTTCCGATCGATACCGCCATTGTAGTCAAGAAAGGCGCCCCACATGTGCGGGGCGCCTTTCCAAAGAGGTGTTGCGCGAGGGGAGGGAAGGCGCAACGTTCGTGTCGAAGGTCTTTTATTCGCCTGTGCCTTCGTTGAGTTAACTATAGCTAATTCTATGAGACCCAAATCGTAGACCGATGAGCACATAGCCTCTCCACAAGTTAGTCGAGGGTTACAAATAGAAAGACGCGGCGTCATGTGGGCGTTAGGGCTCGAGGAATCGCTCGACGAGCTCGGAGAACGCGCCGTCGGTCCCGGCCGTTTCAAGAACGACATCGCAATACGGCCGTACGTCGTCGGTGACGTTCGCCACGCCGACGCCCAGTCCCGCCGCCTTGATCATGGAGAGGTCGTTTGCGGAATCGCCAACGGCGATGACCTCGGACATCGGGATTCCCAGCATATCGGCAAGGCGCGTGAGCCCCGCCCCTTTGTCAACGCCTGCGGGCATGAGTTCGAGGTAGCGCTTGGAGGAGAAGGTGATGTCAACACCGAGGCGCTCGGCCATGGGCGCGAGCTTGCGACCCAATTCCTGCAGCGCATCGAAGTTCCAGTCGACATACAGGATCTTCACGATGCCACGGCCTTCAAGGAATGAGAGGTCGGGATGATCGGATCCGCGAAAATGAGTGACCCCGGTGATCGATTCCAGATAGTCGCGCTCCCGCGTGGGTGCGTCATTCACGAAGACGTGGCCGTCGGCGACGTTGACGTGCATGCAGAGTCCGAGTTCAAGCCCCTTGGCATAGATCGCGTTCGCGCATTCGTTGGAAAGCCCGCAGGTGGTGAGCGGGGTGGGGTCTCCCACGCGGTTGATGAAGCCGCCGTTGTAGGAGAGCACATAGCCGCCTTCGATCAGCTCGCGATCATCCCCCGAGAAGTTGTCCATGATCGAGGAATACCATCGCCCGCTCGAAGGGACAAACAGCATGCCGAGCTCCCTCATGCGTTTGAGTGCCCGGAGGTTGGACGCCGGGATGGCGTGGTCGGCATCGAGAAACGTCTCATCCATATCGCTGGCAACAAGTCGGTACATGCAGTCCTCCATACAACGTAAAAACGAGGCGGGCTTATTATCGCCCACCTCGTAAGACCTTGGCTATGTCGAAAGTGCGGGCACGTGAAGATGGCCCATTCGCGTGTCGCCGCGCGCGTGTGTGGGGCGGATGCTTAGTACACCATTCCCATGGCTTCGCGCACCTCGGCGAGCGTCGCCTCGGCGACCTCGTTGGCACGGCGATTGCCCTCGCGCAGGACGTCCTTGACGTAGTCCATATCCTGGACCAGTTCCTCGCGGCGGGCGCGGATGGGGAGGAAGTACTCGTTTACGCTCTCGGTGACGTACTTCTTGAGCTGGCCGGAGCCGCCCATGCCGATCTCTTCGGCGATCTCGACCTCGGAGCGGCCGGTGCAGATGGCGGCGGTGGAGAGCAGGCCGGACACGCCGGGGCGCGCCTCGGGGTCGAACGTGATCATGCGCTCGCCGTCGGTCTGGCTCTTCTTGATGCGCTTCGCGGTCTCCTCGGCGGTCATCGAGATGTTGATGGCGTTGCCGTAGGACTTGCTCATCTTGCGGCCGTCGAGGCCGGGGAGCAGCGGCGTATCGGACAGCAAAGCGTCGACCTCGGGGAACACGTTGCCGTAGCGGTTGTTGAACTTGCGGGCGATGGTGCGGGTGAGCTCGATGTGGGGCAGCTGGTCACGACCGACGGGCACGACGTTGCCCTTGCAGAACAGGATGTCGCAGGCCTGGTGCACGGGGTAGGTGAGGAGCAGGCCGGTGAGCTCGTGTCCGCTGGCCTCCATCTCCGCCTTGACCGTGGGGTTGCGTTGGAGCAGGGCCTCGGAGACGAGGGAGAGGAACGGCAGCATGAGCTGGTTGCAAGCGGGAACCGCGGAGTGGGTGTAAATCATGGTCTTATCGGGATCCAGGCCGCATGCCAGGTAGTCGATGACCATGTTGTAGACGTTGTCCTGGATGTTGTCCGTGCTGTCGCGGTCGGTAATGACCTGGTAGTCGGCGATGAGCACGTTGGTGTGGACGCCCAGCTCCTGCAGCTCGACGCGGCTTTTGAGGGTGCCAAAGTAGTGGCCCAGGTGCAGGCGGCCGGTGGGGCGATCGCCGGTGAGCATGGTGTACTTCTCGGGGTGCTGCGGCAGGTCGGCGCGGATCTGGTTGCTGCGCTCGAGGCTGACCTCGTAGCTGAGCTCGTTGGGCATGACTTCTCCTTTGCTGGTCGTGCGTGCCACGAGGCGCGTGCGCTCGGGCGATGCCGTTCGTCTACTTGTGGGAATCGGTGCTCTTGGGCGATTTTCCGGGGATGAGGTGCTCGAGGCGTTCTTCTCGCATCTCAGCTGCGGCTCGTTCTTCGGCGGCAAAGGCCGGGTCGTCGGGGGTTACGATCTCGTCCTGCTGCGTCTTGGGGTTGTAGTGATGGCGCAGGACGGGTTCGAACAGGTGGAGCCTGGTGGCGAACAGCGCGGAGCAGGCGAGCAGGACCAGGAAGATGGCGACGCGCCAGCCCACGCTCACCTGGTTGATCACCACGGCGCCGAGCGACAGGAGCAGGCACCATGCGTAGATGAGCAGCACCGCCTGACGCTGGTCGTAGCCCTCACGTATGAGACGGTGGTGGATGTGGCCCGTGTCCGCCTGGCCGATGCTCACATGGGCGCGCTTGCGACGGACGATCGCCGAGAGCGTGTCGAGGATGGGCACGCCGGCCACGATGAGCGGGATGATGAGGGAGGTGAGCGCGGCGGTGCGGCTCACGTTGAGAAGCGAGATCGTTCCCAGTCCAAAGCCGAGAAGCAGCGAGCCGGAGTCGCCCATGAAGATCGACGCGGGGTAGAAGTTGTAGCGCAAAAAGGCGAGGCAGGCGCCGAACAGCGCGATGGACAGCGCGGCTGCGTCGAGGCGGCCGGAGAGCACGGCGAACGAGAACATGGAAAGCGACGCGATGCCCGAAATGCCGGCGGCCAGGCCGTCCAGACCATCGATGAGGTTGATGATGTTCGTGAAGGCCACGAGATAGATGACGGTGATGGGGTAGGCGATGAGGCCGAGCTCGATATAGGTGCCCGGGGCGAACGGATTGACCACGCGACCGATGAGCAGACCGCCGGCGGCGGCGATGCAGGCGGAGAGGATCTGTCCGAGGAGTTTGCTGCGCGGGCTGAGCGAGTGCACGTCGTCGACGGCGCCCGTGATCACGATCACGAGGAAGGACAGGCCCAGGATCGGGTAGCTGATGCTCATGCTGGGGTGAGGGATGAGGATGGGGGGCCAACCCAAGATTTTGATGCCCGCTATCTCGACGATGAGTGCGACGCAGAGTCCTGCGAACATGGCGAGTCCGCCCAGACGGGGGATGGGCTTGGTGTTGATGCGGCGCTTAGAGGGGTAGTCGATTGCGCCGAGTCGGTGCGCCAGCCGCTTGGTGAGCGGCACGCACAGGTACGTGGCGATGAAGGCCGCGGCAGCCACATATATGTATGGCATCGCTTGCTCCATAAGTAGGGCACCACCGTTGCAGACGAATCGAACACAGGGACGCTTTGAGCGTCAATCTTACCCATGATAGCGGAAGCGGGGATTCTTCTGGCGCGCAAAGGTCGTGTAACGCATCAAGCACATGCCGTTCAGGTCGATTTTGGACATTATGCCCTTCATCGGGGCCACAGGATGTCTCGTGTCCGCTGCATGCGCGGCCGTCGCGATCGTCAGGCCGATGACACGCGGGTGGGGCGGACGGTAGGATTCGGCGGCTAAACGGTCCCTATGGGAAGAATTCTGAATAAATCTTTTCAGGCACTGCATATTGATTACCAGTGCAAAATCCCAGGCCAGCTACTTCTCAATATGCAGAACAAGTACGAAAATATGCAATATTGAGTATGTTCTTATTCATTTATCCCTCATGGTAAACTCCGCCAGGAACGATATTTACGCACGTAAAACGCTTTATTAGATAAAAGCAGCCAACTGGGAGATTGATCGAGATATACCGTTCACTCCTCAATATCGTCCGTTTGGCGTTCTCGTGTATCCCTCTCTGAAATTTGGATATAACGGTAACTGTTGAACGGAGCCCCGCGAGGGGCTTGAACCGGAATCGCACATGCGGTTCCAGAAAAGAAAGGTAGGAGGCAATGACGAAAGGCTTGCATGTCCCGAGCGAAATCGGACAGCTCAAAAAGGTCTGCCTGCACAGGCCCGGCGAGGAGCTTCTGAATCTGCCGCCGTTCGAGCTGGAGCGCCTGCTCTTTGACGACGTTCCTTTCCTCGAGGTTGCTCAGGAGGAGCACGACACCTTTGCCCAGATCCTGCGCGACCAGGGTGTCGAGGTTCTCTATCTTGAGAAGCTCGTTGCCGAGGTCTTCGACCTGAACCCCGATGCACGCCAGGAGTTCCTGGATCAGTACATCGCCGAGGCCGGCATCAAGGGCCAGGAGATGCCCAGGGTCGTCCGCGAGAAGCTCGATTCCATCAAGGATAACCTCGAGTTCGTCCAGAAGACGATGGCCGGTCTCACCAAGGCCGAGATCGAGATGCCGCTCGTGAGCTCCACCACGCTTGACTCCCTGGTCAACACCGAGTCCGAGTCCGATCTCATCATCGACCCGATGCCCAACCTGTACTTCACCCGTGACCCGTTCGCGGTCGTCGGCAACGGCGTCTGCCTGAACCGTATGTACTCCGTCACCCGCAACCGCGAGACCCTGTACGGCAAGTACATCTTCAAGTATCACCCGGACTACAAGGACGTCTCCCTGTACTTCCGTCGTGACGCCGCTTACCACACCGAGGGTGGCGACGTGCTCAACATCAACGAGCATACCCTGGCAGTGGGCATCTCCCAGCGCACCCAGGCTGCCGCCATCGACGTCATGGCCCAGAACATCTTCTGGAACAGCGACTCCAAGGTCGATCGCATCCTCGCTTTCGACATCCCGAACAACCGCGCCATGATGCACCTCGACACCGTCTTCACCCAGATCGACGTGGATAAGTTCACTATCCACCCGGCCATCATGGGCACCCTCAAGGTGTACGAGCTGACCCCGGGCAATAACCCCGGCGAGGTCAACATCAAGGAAATGGTCGACACGCTCGAGCACATCCTCGAGGATGCTACCGGCGTCGATCAGATCAAGCTGATCCCCTGCGGTGGCGGCGACCCGATCGCTGCTGCTCGCGAGCAGTGGAACGACGGCTCCAACACGCTGGCTGTTGCCCCCGGCAAGATCTGCGTGTACGCCCGCAACACCGTCACCAACGACGTGCTCTACAAGGAGGGCCTGGATCTCCTGGTCGTTCCCTCCGCTGAGCTGTCCCGTGGCCGTGGCGGCCCGCGCTGCATGAGCATGCCTTTCTGGCGCGAGGATCTCTAAGCATCTTCTTCGGCGGCGCATCGGCTCCGGTGCGCCGTCGTACTTCGATGCGGGTGCATTGGGCATCCGCATGACCTATTCATATGTATGAAAGGAGCCCACATGGGCGTTAATCTCTCCGGTCGCAGCTTCCTGCGCCTCCTCGACTTCACCACCGAGGAGATCGAGTACATGCTGAAGCTCTCCAAGAACTTCAAGGACCTCAAGCGCGCGGGCACCCCGCACCGTTACCTCGAGGGCAAGAATATCGTCCTGCTGTTCCAGAAGACCTCCACGCGCACCCGCTGCGCCTTCGAGGTTGGCGCCATGGACCTCGGCATGGGCGTCACCTACCTCGATCCCGGTTCGTCCCAGATGGGCAAGAAGGAGTCCATCGAGGACACCGCCCGCGTTCTCGGCCGTATGTATGACGGCATCGAGTTTCGTGGCTTCGACCAGGAGGACGTCGAGGAGCTCGCCGCCAAGTCCGGCGTTCCGGTGTGGAACGGCCTGACCGATCTGTGGCACCCCACCCAGATGCTCGCCGACATCCTGACCGTTCAGGAGAACTTCAACTACGACATCAAGGGCAAGACCCTCGTCTTCATGGGCGACTGCAAGAACAACGTCGCTCGTTCCCTCATGGTTGTTTGCGCCAAGCTCGGCATGAACTTCGTGGCCTGCGGCCCGCAGGAGTGCATGCCCGCTGACGACGTCATCGAGGCCTGCAAGCCCATCGCCGAGGAGAATGGCTGCACCATCAAGCTGACCTCCGACGTGAAGGACGCCTGCACCGGTGCTCATGTCATCTACACCGACGTTTGGGTCTCCATGGGCGAGCCCGACGAGGTCTGGACCGAGCGCATCAACCAGCTCCAGGACTACCGCGTCACCACCGAGCTCATGGCCATGGCCGATCCTTCCGCGATCTTCCTGCACTGCCTGCCGGCCTTCCACGACACCAACACCACCATCGGTAAGGACATCGCCGAGAAGTTCGGTGTCACCGAGATGGAGGTCGAGGACGCCGTCTTCGAGTCCAAGCAGTCCAAGGTCTTCGACGAGGCCGAGAACCGCATGCACACCATCAAGGCGATTATGTACGCCACGCTCAAGTAAGAGCGATTTGTCGGTCCGCTCGGAGCGCATCGCTGCGCGCTCCGAGCGGTTCCTTGGTAACAATCTTGCCCATGCGGTGCGCACGGCACGGAAAGGCCGCGTAAGCAAGATCAATGACACGTGTTAAAGAAGGGGGGATGAGAACAATGACTGAGACCGCTAAGAAAAAGCGCGGCATGCCTTCATCGTTCACCATTCTTCTGCTCCTGTTGGCTATCGTTGCGGTTATCACCGTCGTCATTTCCGGTACGTCCGGCGGCGCCGTTACCGCTGCTCGTCCGAGCGACTTCTTCACCGCCCCGGTGAAGGGCTTCGCAGACGCTCTGCCCGTCTGCCTGTTCGTTATGATTCTCGGCGGCTTCCTCGGCATGATGACCGAGACCGGCGCCCTGGATAACGGCATTGCCGTTCTGGTCAAGAAGCTCCATGGCCGCGAGATCATGCTGGTCCCCGTCCTGATGCTCATCTTCTCCCTCGGTGGTACCACCTATGGTATGTGCGAGGAGACCGTGCCGTTCTACGCCCTGCTCGCCGCCACCATGATGGCCGCCGGCTTCGACCCGCTGGTCGGCGCCGCCACCGTCCTGCTCGGCGCTGGCTGCGGCTGCCTTGGCTCCACGGTCAACCCGTTCGCCGTCGGTGCCGCCGTTGACGCCCTCACCGGCGTCGGCATCGAGGTCAACCAGACCATCATCATCGGCCTCGGCCTCGTTCTGTGGGCTGTGACCACCCTGATCTCCATCGCCTTCGTGATGAACTACGCCAAGAAGGTCAAGGCTGACAAGGGTTCCACCATCCTGTCCATGCAGGAGCTCAAGGACGCCGAGGAGGCTCACGGCGCTGCCGCCGCTGAGGTCACCAAGGACGTCAAGCTCACTGGTCGCCAGAAGGCCGTTCTGGGCATCTTCGCCTTCACCTTCGTTGTCATGATCGTTGGCTTCATCCCGCTCGCCGACCTCAACGCCGGCGTGGCTGGCTTCTTCGACAACGGCGTGTACGATGCCGAGGGTAACGTCATTACCCAGGCTTGGTCCGCTGTCGTCACCGGCCTGCCCATCGGTCAGTGGTACTTCGACGAGGCCTCCACGTGGTTCTTCGTGATGGCCATCATCATCGGTATCGTGGGTGGCCTGTCTGAGAAGAAGATCGTCGACACCTTCATCACCGGCGCCGCCGACATGATGTCCGTCGTCCTGATCATCGCCCTCGCTCGTGGTATCTCCGTCCTCATGGCTGCCACCGGCCTCGACGTTTACGTCCTCGACGCTGCTGCCAACGCGCTCGCCGGCCTGTCCGGTGTGATCTTCGCTCCCATGAGCTTCCTGGTCTACTTCGGCCTGTCCTTCCTCATTCCTTCGACCTCCGGTATGGCCACCGTGTCCATGCCCATCATGGGGCCCCTGGCCGCTGAGCTCGGCTTCGCTCCTGAGGTCATGGTCATGATCTTCTCCGCCGCCATCGGTGTCGTGAACCTGTTCACCCCCACCTCCGGCGCCATCATGGGCGGTCTCGCCCTGGCCAAGATCGAGTGGACGACCTGGCTCAAGTTCGCCCTCAAGCTCATCGTGGTGCTGACCATCGTCTGCGCGGTCATCCTGACCATCGCCTGCGTCATGATCTAAGCGCCTTCCAGGCGCAACGCGGTCCGGGCGCCTATCGGTATTTTCGAAATGACGCCCCGCTGCTTTTGAGTCGTCCAGCCGGCTCGGCGTTAGGCCTCCCGGTTGCGACCTACCTTTCAGCCCCCTTCCGTATCCGTGCGCGGAGGGGGCACTTCTTTACCGATCTAAAAATCGGCTACATATGTCCTTATAAGTTGCGGGAACACCTCCGCTGTGTCTAATAATTGGGGTACTTATGTCTCATGACACGCATGTCGACAATCCAAACGGTGTCGGCTATTTTGGCCTGATTGGCCTCGTCGTCTCGTCCTGCATCGGTTCAGGTGTTTTTGCCCTGACCGGCCAGCTCGCCAACGTCGCCTCGCCCGGTGCGGCGCTGCTCGCTTGGCTCATTTGCGGCGCCGGCTTCCTGTTCCTGGCGCTGTCCATTTCCAATGTGGGTGCCAAGCGACCCGACCTTGACGGTATCTGCGCGTACGCCGAGGAGGGCTTCGGTCCGTTCCACGGATTCGTCTCCGGTTGGGGCTATTGGCTGTCCGCCTGGCTCGGCAACGTCGGCTTCGGCACGATGGTCGCGCAGGTACTCGGCAGCGATTACTGCCTGGGTGGCCTTCTGCCCGGCGTCTTCTCCGATCCCGTGACCGGCAATCCCGCCGTCGGCGGTGTCATCATCGTCTCGCTCGTTTTGTGGGCCATCACGTTCCTGGTCATCCGCGGTGTCGAGAGCGCTGCGTTCCTCAACGCCGTCGTGATGGTCGTGAAGATCGCGTCCATTCTCGTGTTCATTGCCTTTGCCATCTTCAGTTTCAACGCGGGCCTGTTCACCGCTGATTTCTGGGGTACCGTCGAGCGCAATGCTACTGTGCTTGCCGCCAATGGCACCGGCCTCGGCGGCGTTGCCAACCAGATCGTCCAGTGTGTCCTGATCCTCATGTGGGCGTTTATCGGCGTCGAGGGCGCTTCCGTCATGTCCGGTCGCGCTCGTCGCCGCAGCGAGGTCGGCAGCGCCACCGTTTTCGGTCTCGGCGTACTGCTCGCCCTCTACATCGGCGCCTCCATCATTCCCTACGGTGTCATGGATTACGCCGACCTCATCGCGGCTCCCAAGCCTGCCACCATCTCCGTCTTCGAGTACATGGCTCCCGGTTGGGGCGGCGCCTTCATTTCCTGGGCCATCATCATCTCCGTTTGCGGCTCCTGGCTTTCCTTCACCATGCTTCCGGCCGAGACCTCATCGATGATGAGCGAGCATCACCTGCTGCCCGCGTCTTGGAACAAGATGAATGCGAAGGGAGCGCCGCAGATGGCCCTGCTCATCGTCGGCGTCCTCACCGAGGTCTTCATCATCGTGGCGACGTTCGCCGCCGATGCGTACACCTTCGCCATCTCCATGTGCACGGTGACCATCGCCATTACGTGGGCCTATGCCGCGGCGTATCAGATCAAGCTCTCCCGCGAGCGCCGCGAGCCCATGCAGATGGCATTCGGTGTCATCGCACTTGCCTTCCAGGTCGTGGGCGTTCTCATGACAGGTTGGGGCTTCCTCCTGCTCGCCTGCCTCGGCTACCTTCCCGGCTTCTTCTTCTATAAGAAGGCCCGTCAGGAGGCGGGGGAGAGCCTGACCAAGCACGATTGGGTTTTCATCGCCGTGTTCGCCGTGTTCGCCGTCGTGTCGATCCCGTTGACTGCCGCCGGCATTATTGCCGTTTTCTAGCGGGCCCTCGCAGGACGGGGCGGACGCGCTCTCGCGCCGACGCCCCGTCCGCGCCGTCAGCGGCGACGGTGCGGACCCATATGGGTTCATAGGTTCATGAGTTGAGAAAAAGGAGTCTGCTATGGACATTCCGGTTATCGGAGTCGAGGATTGGCTGAACGTCCACGAGATGGACGCGACCTGGGATATCGCCCAGTCGACCATCTCGTCGCTCACCATGGGGGAGCTGCGCGCGCTCGACGGTCAGGAGGGCGCCTCGTTTTACGAGATGCTCGATGCGCAGAAGATGAACTACGGTTGGATTGAGGGCTCGCCCGAGTTCAAGGACGAGGTCGCCAAGCTCTATGACCGCAAGGTCGAGCATCGGAACATTCTTCAGACGAACGGATGCACCGGTGCGAACTTGAACGCGCTCATGGCGGTGGTGCGTCCCGGCGACCATGTGATCGCCGAATGGCCCACCTACGCCCCGCTTTACGAGATCCCGCGCACGCTTGGCGCCGAGGTCGAGTATTGGCAGATTCACGAGGAGCTCGGCTGGATGCCCGACATCGACGAGCTGCGCGAGCTGGTCCGCCCCAACACGCGTCTCATCTGCATCAACAACGCCTCCAATCCGGTGGGTGCGGTGCTCGACGCCAAGATGCTCGAGCAGATTGCGGAGATCGCCGACAGCGTGGGTGCCTACGTCCTGTGCGACGAGGTGTATCTGCCGCTCGAGAACACCGAGGGATTCAAGTCGATGACCGATGTGTACGATCGCGCGATCGTCACCAATTCCGTGTCCAAGACCTATTCGGTGCCCGCCGCCCGCTGCGGCTGGGTGATCGCCGATGATGAGGTCTCGGACGCCATTCGCACCTATCGCGATTACACCATGATTTGCGGAGGTGTGTTCAACGATGCGCTCGCGACTTACGTGCTGCGCCATCGCGACAAGATCCTCGACCGCAACCGTGAGATCGTGTTCGGCAATCGCGAGATCGCCCAGTCGTGGATTGATTCTCAGCCCCGTGTGAGCTGGGTCGCTCCCAAGGGCGTGTCGACATCGTTCATCCGACTGGATATCCCCGAGGACGATGAGGCGTTCTGCTTGCGTCTGCTCGAGGAGCGCGGCGTCTTGCTTGTCCCTGGCAGCCGCTTCGAGCTGCCTTGTGGTGCCCGTTTGGGGTACTGCGCCCAGCCGGACGTGCTCAAAAAGGGTCTCGATCTGTTGGGCGAGGCTCTTGCGGAGTTCGATCGATAGGGAGGGCGCCGTCCCTGGGGGGGGGTGCCTCGTGCGCCGTTCCCCATATGAGTGTTCGGCCCTGGCCGCGTGTGTATGAGACCGCGCGGCCGGGGCCGTTTGCGTGAAGAAACCCTGACCGCCCCCGCATGCGCGCGAATCTCGGCTAGACTGTTTCGGTACCGCCATGACAAAAAGGGAGCCGCCACATGCGCCAGGGTTTCGATAACGATATGTACATCGCCAGCCAGGCCGAGCACATCAAGGAGCGCATCGCCCAGTTCGGCGGCAAGCTCTACCTCGAGTTCGGCGGCAAGCTGTTCGACGATTTCCACGCAAGCCGCGTGCTGCCCGGCTTCGAGCCCGACAGCAAGTTTCGCATGCTCAAGAGCCTTGCGGACGACGTCGAGATCATCATTGCCATCAACGCGAATCATATCGAGAAGAACAAGGCCCGCGGCGACCTCGGCATCACCTACGACGAGGATGTCCTGCGCCTGGCCGACATCTTCCGGTCCAGCGGTTTCCTTGTGGGCGCCGTCGTGCTGACCCAGTACTCGGGCCAGCCTGCGGCCGACCAGTTCCGCCGTCGTCTCAACATGTTGGGCATTACGTGCAAGCTGCACTACCCGATCGAGGGGTACCCGCACGATATCGACCTTATCGTGAGCGAGGAGGGTTACGGCAAGAACGAGTTCGTGGAGACCACGCGCCCGCTCGTCGTGGTGACCGCCCCCGGCCCCGGTTCCGGCAAGCTCGCCACCTGCCTGTCCCAGCTCTATCACGAGCACAAGCGCGGCGTTGCCGCCGGTTATGCCAAGTTCGAGACTTTCCCCGTGTGGAACCTCCCGCTCAACCATCCCGTCAACATCGCCTACGAGGCCGCCACGGTCGATTTGGACGACGCGAACATCATCGATCCGTTCCACCTCGAGGCGCACGGGCAGACCACGGTCAACTACAACCGCGATGTCGAGGCGTTCCCCGTGGTTAAGGCCCTGATGGAGAAGATTCTGGGCGAGAGCCCGTATCAGAGCCCCACCGACATGGGTGTCAACATGGTCGGTTACGCCATTTGCGACGATGAGGCTTGCCGCGAGGCCGCGCGCATGGAGATCGTGCGTCGTTACTTCACGGCCGCATCCGATGTCAAGCGCACCGGCAGCGGTCAGGAGCAGGTGGACAAGCTCAAGGCCATCATGCAGAAGGTAGGCGTGACCAACGACCAGTCCCCGGCGCGTTCCGCCGCGTTGCTCAAGGAGCAAACCACCGGCGCGCCCGCCGGCGCCATGGTCCTGCCCGACGGTTCCGTGGTCACGGGCAAGACCTCCACGCGCCTGGGCGCGGCGAGCTCACTCATGATGAATGCGCTCAAGGCCGTGACCGGCGTCGACATGGAGCTCGAGGTCATCTCCAACGATGCCATCGAGCCCATCAGCCGCCTCAAGACCAGCCAGCTCGGCAGTGCCAACCCGCGCCTGCACCCCGAGGAGACGCTGATCGCCCTGTCCATCACCTCCGCGTCCAGCGAGATCGCCGAGCGCGTGCTCGCCGGCCTGCCCAAGCTGCGCGGTTGCGATGCCTTCTTCTCGGTGATCATCTCCAGCTCCGATGAGGCGCTTTTCAAGAAGCTCGGCATCAACGTGTGCTGCGAGCCCAAGTTCGAGCGCAGCGGGTATTACCATCGATAGGCCCGTCCGCATACATGCGTCTTGACCGCCCCGCCGGTCCGCGACCCCGAGCAGGGTGTCGAGGACCGGCGGGCGTCTTACAATGGTCGAGTCGAAAGGAGGCGGACAGGCGTGACCGAGCTTGAGCGCTGTCGAGGCGAATACTTGAATCACCTGACGGTCGAGCGCAATTTGGCCGCCAACACCATCGCGGCGTACGAGCGCGACCTCAGAGCCTACCTTGCCTTTCTTGGAGAGCGCGGAACGCGCCGCCCGGATGATGTGATTCGCCGCGATGTGGAGGATTTCGTGGCCGCCAAGCGCGCCGACCACGCCGCGGATGCATCGGTGAACCGAGCGCTTTCCGCCGTCAAGGGGTTTCACCGGTTCATGGTTCGCGAGGGTCTCTCTTCGGTCAATCCCACGGCCACGTTGCGCGTTCCCAAAATGGGCGACCACCTGCCCGATGTGATTTCAATCGAGGCTGCCGAGCGCTTGCTCGACCAGGATTTTCCCGCAACGGCCGCCGGCATGAGGGACCGTGCGGTGCTCGAGGTGCTGTATGGATGTGGCCTGCGCGCCAGCGAGCTGTGCGGCCTGGACGTGAACGAGGTCTACCTGGATGAGGGATTCGTGCGCGTGATGGGCAAGGGCTCCAAGGAACGTCTGGTCCCGCTTGTGGGTACGGCACGGCGGGTTCTCGGTACCTATCTCGCCGAGGCGCGCTCGGAGCTGTTCTCCCACACGCGATCGGCTTCGGCGTCGGCCGCGGTGTTCTTGAATATGCGGGGCACGCGCCTTTCGCGTCAAAGCGTCCATGCGATTTGCGAGCGCTACGGCCGTATGGTCGGGATCGAGGGACTGCACCCGCACGCCCTTCGACACTCCTTCGCAACGCATATGCTCGCAGGCGGTGCGGACCTGCGTGCCCTGCAGGAGATCTTGGGGCATGCGGATATCGCCACGACGCAGATTTACACCCATGTCGACCGCACGCAGCTGCGCGAGGTCTATCTGGCGGCGCATCCGCGCGCCTAGGACCGGGAGGCGTTTCGCATCTTCGCCGGCGGGGGCTCGGTGGGGGGCTGCGACCACAAGTCGGGCACAATTTAAAAATCGCTTCAACCTCAACTAGAAGGTTTAACCTGGGGAAACGGCATCGAGTAGTGGTGCCGCATGTCAGCCAAAACACAATATCTTGTGTTCAGGGCAACACCTGTTCGCTGCCTCGTTTGGGGTCTGTGGGGGATAGTGGGGGAGTGTGGGGGAGAAAGTGGGAAAAAGTGTTGCGAAAGGGGGATAGGCCCCATAGAATTGAAAGCGTCGACGGCGGGGTGGCTCCCGCATATGCCCACGAGTAAGCCTAAGGGGGTGCGCGCCAGTGTATTTCAACGGTACCTACGATCGAAATCTCGATGCGAAGGGACGTTTGTCACTGCCGCCCGCCTTCAAAAAGCAGCTTGAGGAGCATGTGCGCGTCCTTCCTGCCCCTGAAAAGGAAGTCGACGCCCTGTACGTGTTCACTGAGGACACGTTCAAGGTTTGGCTTGACTCCGTGTTTGAGGCGAAGGGCGGGTTCGATCCCACCAACCGCTCTCATCGCATGGTCAAGGAGGCTCTGTACGGCGCGGCAATCACACTTGAAATAGACTCCGCCGCCCGCATCAGCCTTCCCGAAGCCGCCCGTAAGAAGGCGCACCTCGATCGCGAGGTCACGGTCGTCGGCAGCGATGACCGTCTGGTGATCTGGGATCGCGAGACCTACGCGGCACGTCAGGCCGAGACCGAGGACATCCTCGCGGACTTCTTCGACTAAAGGAGACGCCCCCACATGGACGCGAACAAGGCAGCAGGTACGTTGACACCTGAATATCGGCATGAACCCGTCATGCTCCAAGAAGTGCTCGAGCAGCTTCGGCTCAAGCCCGGCTCGGTCGTGTGCGATTGCACGCTCGGCGGCGCCGGCCACTCCGTCAGGATGGCCGAGCGCGTGGGCTCGGAAGGGCTGCTGCTCGGTGTCGATCAGGATGACATGGCGCTCGCGGCAGCGGGGAAGCGACTTGACGCTGAGGCCCCCGATACGCCGCACAAGCTCCTGAAGGGTAACTTTGGGGATTTGGATGAGCTCCTGTGCTCGGCGCAGGTGCCGGGCGTCGATGGATTCCTCTTCGACCTGGGCGTCTCGAGCCCGCAACTCGATATCCCTGGTAGGGGTTTCTCGTACAACGAGGATGCCCCGCTCGACATGCGTATGGATCCGGGAACCAACACCCTAAACGCAGCTGAGGTCTTGAACACCTATACCGAAGCCGACCTCGCCCGGATTCTTCGCATCTATGGAGAGGAGAAGTTCGCCCGCCAGATCGCGCGCGAGGTCGTGCGCCGCAGGCAGGAGAGCCCGCTCGTCTCCACGGGAGATTTCGTCGATGCCATCAAGGCCGGTATCCCGGCGGCTGCCCGCAGGCACGGAGGCCATCCGGCAAAGCGCAGCTTCCAGGCAATCCGCATCGAGGTCAACCATGAGCTCGATGTCCTTGAGCGCGGCCTCGAGGCCGCGATTCGCTGGCTGAACCCCGGTGGCCGCGTCTGCGTCATCTCCTACCATTCGCTGGAGGACCGCATCGTGAAACGCCTGTTCCAGGAGCTTTCGAAGGGTTGCACCTGCCCGCCGGACATTCCGGTGTGCGTGTGCGGAAACGTGCCGATAGTCAAGGTCACCACCCGCAAACCCCTGGTTGCCACGGCCGAAGAGGTCGGGCGCAACCCCCGCGCCAGATCGGCCAAGATCCGCTGCGCCGAGCGTTTGTAGCTCGACCGCGCTTCACGGCCCCGGCGCATGTCATTTGTTATCTTCGCCTTAAGGAGGGCCGCATATCATGGGTTATTCCACCTCAAACGCAGCATATGCCTATGATATGCGGTCCGAGGCGTACTCGGCGCCCGTCGCGCCGGCCCGTCCGAGCCTCGACGTCGTCCATGGCGCCGGCCGTCAGGCGAGCCAGGACGTCAGCCCTCAGTTCACCCACTGTGTGAAGGTGTTCGCCGTGCTCATGACGGTCTTCGTCGTCCTCGGCCTGTTCCGCGTCACCGTGGCGGGTTTCACCGCCGCCTCGCTCAACAGCGCCGCGACTCTTTCGAACAACCTCACCACCGCGCAGGAGGAGAGCTCCGATCTCGAGGTCATGCGCTCCGTGTACGGCTCATCCACGCGCATCCGCGATCTTGCGGAGGGGTACGGCATGGTTGCGGCCGAGGGTGGCGTGACGCTCGATTTCACCGAGTACGTAGACGCGGCGGCACAGTAGTAGGCGAGAGCACCCATGCCCCAAGATAGATACAACGGACGCGGCTCCGGCCGCACGGGCCGCCCTGCCAGGGGCGGTTCATCGCGTGATGCGCGTAGGTCCCCGCAGGGCGGCCGGACGCGCCGCGCCGCCTCGAGTCGCGCCTCCGAGCGCCGCGGTGCCGACGCACCTTCCGGCTGGCTCTCAACAGAGCTCGTCTCCCGTCATGGCTTGCTGGCCGGCGGCTTCCTCGCCGCCTCGGCGATCGTTCTCGCGCGCCTTTCCGAGATACAGATCTTCAACACCGATTGGTATCGCGAACAGGCAAATGCTCGTCGCGTGTCGAGTCAGACCCTATACGCGAAGCGCGGCACGATCTACGACCGCAACGGTACGGTGTTGGTGTCGAGCATCGAATGCAAGAATGTCTATTTGAACCCGTCGCTCATCAAGAAGAAGCAGCGCCGCCGTGCGATCGACGCCCTCGTCGACGTGCTGGGCATGGATGAGGACGTGGTCGAGGACCTCGTCGATCGCGAGGGCACCTTCGTGTACGTCAAGCGCCAGGTCGATGAGGAGGATGCGGAGCTCCTTGCCAAGAAGGGCATCGCGGGCATCGAATTCGAGCCGGCGATCAAGCGCGTGTATCCCAACGGAAGCCTCGCCTCCCAGGTGCTCGGCGTCGTGAACGTCGACAACGAGGGCATCACGGGCCTCGAAAAGCAGTACAACGAAGTGTTGACGGGCGTGAACGGCTCGCTCATGCGCGAGCGCGCCCGCGACGGCTCGTTTATCGCCGGTGGTGCGTACGAGAAAGTCCCGGCCCAAGACGGCATGGACATCGTGCTCGGTATCGACGCCAACGTGCAGCGAGTCGCCGAGGACGCCATCGCAGAGGCGGTCGAGCGCGTGGGAGCCACGTACGGGTCGATCATCGTGACGGACCCCACGACCGGCGAGATCATCGCCGCGTGTTCCTATCCGACCTACGACCCCACGGATCTTTCGTCCGCTTCCAACGCTTCCATGAATCTGCGCGTCGTGACCGACGTCTACGAGCCCGGTTCGGTCTTCAAGACCTTTGTCTCCGCCGCGGCTATCGAGCACAAGGGGCTGACGCCCAACACGACGTTCGATGTCCCCGCTGAGGTCCTTGTCGGCAGCGATATCGTTCGAGATGTCGATAAGCGCGGCGCGGCTATGACGATGAGCCTGCGCGAGATCCTGCGCCGCTCCTCCAACACCGGTATGGTCCTGGTGGGCGAGAAGCTCGGCGCCGATGCGTTTTCGGAGTATGTCATCGACGGGTTTCAATTCGGCAAGTCCACGGGCATCGATTTCCCGGGCGAATCGCTCGGCATCATCAAGAAGCGCTCGGAATACGACGGTGCGTCGCTGGGTTCCATGTCGTTTGGCCAGTCGCTGGCCGTCGAGCTCGTTCAGATGGTCCGCGCGATGAGCGCGATCGCCAACAAGGGAGTTATGACGACCCCGCATTTCCTCAAGACCCGTGCGGGCGAGGAGGTCGACTGGACCGACGGCGAGCATCGCGTCCTGTCCGAGGAGACGGCCGCCAGCGTCGCAGACATGATGCTGACCGTCGTGGACGAGGGCACGGGCATGGACGCCCAGATGCCCGGTTATGAGGTTTCGGGCAAGACCGGTACCGCCGAGCGCGCCGGCAAGGACGGTGGATACGAGGAGGGCAACAACATGGCTTCGTTCATGGGATTTGTCTCGACCAAGGATCCGCGCGTCCTGTGCTACGTGACTCTCGACGGCACGGCGGCCATGTCCTATGCGGCCACGCCGGTGTTCCGCAAGGTCATGGAGGAGGCCCTGCCCGCCCTTGGAATCAAGCCGACCCGATAGGTTCACACGCCCTGCACCACCTGGTGCGGACGGCGCGGTACCATACCAGGTTGCACGGTAAGCGCTTCAGAAAGGTTGCCACCCATGGTGGAGATTGCAGTCAAGTACCTTCAAAGCACCACGGGTGCCCGCTTCGTGGCGGGCGATCCGGATCGGGTTTGCCGCGGTGTCGAGATCGATTCGCGCGCGGTTGCCCCCGACGCCGTGTTCGTCGCGTTCCCCGGTGAGCGCGTCGACGGCAACGCGTTCGCCCCTGCGGCCATCGAGGCCGGCGCGGGTGCTGTCGTCATGACGTGCGAGCCCACGCGTGAGCTTGTCGATCTTGCGCTCGAACATGGTTCTTCCATCCTCGTCGCCGACGATCCGACCGAGTTCCTCCTGCGCCTGGCCCAGGGCTATCGCGCGCGCCTGCGCTGCACGGTCATCGGCATCACGGGTTCGATCGGCAAGACCACGACCAAGGACGTGCTCGCCGCATGCCTCGCCAAGCGCTATCGCGTGCATGCCACGGCCGGCAATTTCAACAGCCTGATCGGACTGCCCCTTACCATCCTGTCCGCTCCCGCTGACACGCAGATGCTCGTACTCGAGATGGGCATGAGCGATTTTGGCGAGATCGAGCGCCTGTCTCGGTGCGCCCAGCCCACCTTTGGCATCATCACCAAGGTCGGCACTTCCCATATCGGCATGCTCGGCAGCCGCGAGGGCATCGCGCGCGCCAAGGCCGAGATCGTGTCCGGCATGCCCGCCAGCGCCGAGAATTTCGAGGGCAACCATTCCGCCCTCGTCCTGCACGGCGAGGACGACTTCACGCCGTTCATCATCGAGAACTTCGCCCGTCCCGCCGGCCTTGACGTGGTGCTTGCCGGCACCTCGACCGATGACGACGTCTGCGCGACGCATATCGAGCTGGACGAGGACGGATGCCCCGTTTTCGACCTCACGTTCGAGGACGGCTCGAGTTTCAAGACGCGCCTTTCCGTTCCCGGTGCACAGTCCGTTCCCAACGCGTTGTTCGCCGCTGCTGTTGCCCATCGCCTCGGTGTGCCCGGCTTTGAGATCGACGAGGCTTTTGGCGAGCTCCAGATGACTGGTCGCCGCACCCAGGTGCGCCATGCGGCGTGTGGCGCTCGCGTGATCGACGACTCGTACAACGCCAGCCCCGAGTCCATGGCCGCCGGCCTCAACCTGTTCTCAACGCTGCCCTGCACGGGTTCGCGCATCGCCGTTCTCGGCGAGATGGGGGAGCTGGGTGATGACGCCGAGCGCCTCCACGCGCTCGTCGGCGCCTATGCCGCGGCCAAGCGTCCGTCGATGTTGATCTGCGTGGGCGGCGAAAACGCCCGGGTGATGGCGGACGCGGCGCGTCTCATGGGGCTCGATGAAGGTGATGTCCAGGTCGTTCCCTCCTGCGATGCGCTGATCAGGCGTTATGCGGGCGTCATGGGCGAACGCGACCTCGTATTGGTGAAGGGCTCGCGTTTCGTCGGGCTCGATCGTTTCGTGGAAGAGGTGTGTGCCGATGCTCGGTAACCCTGCCTATCCCACCTACCAGGTGTTCCTTGCCATTCTCGTCTCTGCACTCATCGCGGGGCTCCTCATGCCCCTGTGGATTCGCCTGCTCAAGATCGACGGCATCGGTCAGCAGATCCGTGCCGACGGCCCGCAGTCGCATCTCGTGAAGGCCGGCACCCCCACCATGGGCGGTGTCATCATCCTCTTGGCCGTGTGCCTGACCTGCCTGATCATGGCCAAGCCCACGACCGAGCTTTTTCTGGCCGTCGGCGCGATGCTCGCCACCGGCGCCCTGGGCCTGTTCGACGATGTGACCAAGGTCGTGCAGAAGCGTTCGCTCGGCCTGACGCCCACGGGCAAGATGATCGGCCTTACCGCCATCGTGCTCGTGTTCTTCGTCATCGCGGTCAACTTCTGCGATGTCAGCGCGGCGATTCGCTTCCCGGGCGGCTTCGCCATCGACTTGGGCGTGCTCACGTCGACGTTCACCTTCGGCGATACGGTCATCAAGATCCCGTGGCTCTACCTCATCTTTGTGTTCTTGCTGCTTGCGGGCATGTCCAACGCCGTCAACCTCACGGACGGTCTCGATGGACTCGCCGGCGGTACGGTTATGATGGCCATGCTGGTCATGGCGGCCATCTGCTTCCTGCGCGGTGACGTCAATCTCGCCATCTTCTGCGCGGCCTGCGCTGGCGGTTGCATCGGCTTCTTGTGGTACAACGCCTACCCCGCCCAGATTTTCATGGGCGACACCGGCTCCCTTGCCCTGGGCGGTGCCCTGGCCGCCGTCGCCGTGCTTACGAATACCGAGGTCGTCTCGCTCGTTGTGGGCGCCCTGTTCATCGCCGAGACCCTCTCCGTGATGATCCAGGTCATCAGCTTCAAGGCCACGGGCAAGCGCGTCTTCCTCATGGCCCCCATCCATCATCACTTCGAGAAGAAGGGCTGGGCAGAGACAAAGGTCGTCATCCGCTTCTGGATCGTGTCCGCTGCGTGCGGTGCCCTCGGCCTCGCGCTCTTCTTCCAGCTTGGTTAGGAATACCTATGCCCCTGCCGCAACAATTCACGCTGCTCGTTCTCGGACAGGGCGGCACGGGTCTCGAGCTCGCCTCGTGGGCTGCGTCTCATCTTGGTGAGCGTGTGACGTCCGTGACTGTGTATGGAGGGGCTTCTTCGGCCCCCACCGAGCGCACGACCGCTCTCGAGGCGGCCGGTGTCGCTTTCGTCTACGGCACCGAGGAGGTCGCCGGAACATTCGATATCTGCGTCGCGAGCCCGGGGATATCCGAGTTCTGCGAGTTTTTCCGCAGCGCGCGTGCCGCCAGCTCCCAGATCATGGGCGAGCCCGAGTTCGCATGGCTGCTGTCGCCCGAGCGTTGGTGCGCAATCACCGGGACCAACGGCAAGACGACGGTCACGAGTCTGACCGACGAGCTGCTGCGCGCCTCGGGGCTCGACAGCGTCGCGGTCGGCAACATCGGCAACGCTCCTATCCACGAGGTGGATCGGCGCGAGGAGGGGGAGTGGTTCGTCGCCGAGCTCTCCAGCTATCAGCTCGCCACGACCGAGGCATTCCATCCGCGCGTCGCCGTGCTTTTGAATCTCTCGCCCGATCATCTCGCCTGGCATCGTTCGCATGAGAACTACGCCCTGGCGAAAATTCGCATGTTCAAAAACATGGATGACGGCGATATCGCCATCGTCAACATCGAGGACGAGGGTCTCGCACCGTATCTCGATCGTATCTGCGACGTCGGGCGTCGCGTTTTGCATCTCGGGTTGGCCGACGACGGCGCCGCGGACGCCGCGTTTGTGCGCGACGGCGTGCTCACGGTCCGCATGGCGGGCGAGGAGCATGCGCTTGTAGGCGTTGACGAGCTGCGCATCGTGGGCGTCCATAACGTCCTCAACGCGTTGGCGGCGTCCGCTGCGGCGCTTGCGTGCGGCGCCTCCGTTGCGGGCGTTTGCTCCGGTCTTAGGGAGTTCAAGCCCCTTCCGCATCGACTTGAGCCCGTCGACACGGTCGACGGCGTGCGGTATGTGAACGATTCCAAGGCCACGAACACCGACGCGGTCCTCACCGCCCTTGCCGCCTTTGACGGCGCGCGCATCGTCCTGCTTCTGGGCGGCTCCGATAAGGGGACTCCGCTTGAGGAATTCATGGCAGAGGTCGCCTCCCGGGTCGCCTGCGTGGTCTGCTTTGGCGAGGCACGCGAGCGCCTGCGCACGGCCCTCATGGATGCTCCCGGCGCGGCGGACATCGATATCGCCGAGGCTGAGGACCTGCGCGATGCCGTCGATGTGGCACGTTCGCTCGCGCAGCGCGGCGACACGGTCCTGCTTTCGCCCGCCTGCGCGTCGTTTGACGAGTTCTCCGGTTTTGAGGAGCGCGGCGAGGCATTTCGTTCGTATGTGGCCGATTTGGCCGCCCTGTCCGAGGCGGAGGCCTAGGAATCGTGTGGTTCTCTAAAGCAAAGGAAGGCGCAGCCGAGTCCGAGGCCCCGTCCGCCGGCGCGCGTTCGGCAACTCGCCCCAAGGTCCGCCGCCGTGCCACGGCGACGAGTCATTCCGACTGGGGCGAGAAGTACATCGCGGGTGTTCCTGCCCGCATCATGCGTCCCCGCTTGGTCTTCCTGTCCTGCCTCATCGCCATTTGCATGTTCGGCTTGCTCATGATCTACTCGGCATCTTCCGTCGAGTCCCTGCAGGAGAACGGCAGCTCGTGGTTTTTCCTGTACCGCCAGGCGATCTTCATGTTCATCGGCTTCGTGCTGTTCGCCATGATCGGCAGTAGGTTGCTGCCGTGGCCGCTCTTTCGATCCAAGCTCGTCTGGGGAGTGTGGTTCGGAGTGCTCGTGCTGCTCATCGCGGTGCTTTTCGTCGGCCAGGGCGCCGAGGAGTGGGGCGCTTCGCGCTGGATCGACCTCGGAATCTTCAACCTGCAGCCTGCCGAGGTCGCCAAGCCGGTGATCATCGTCTTGACGGCCAAGATCTTCGCCGATTACTTCGAGGACGGCACCATCGACACCCGTGCGTTCCTCATCCAGATGCTCATCATGCTCCCGTTCCCGCTGTTCTTGATCTTCAAGGAGCCTGATCTGGGCACCACGATCATCATCGCGCTGACGGTGTTCGCCATCGCGATCCTGTGCGGGCTTCCCTGGCGCGTGGTCGCATTCGTCACCATCGCCGCGTTCGTGCTCGGCGCCGCCGCCATCGTCACCTCGCCGTATCGCGCCAAGCGCTTCCTCGCCTTCTTGGATCCGTGGAGCGACCCGTACGACACCGGCTACCAGGCGACACTGGCCATCATGGCCTTTGCCTCGGGCGGCCTGTTCGGCCGTGGCATCGGCAACTCGACGATGAAGTACCACTACCTGCCCGAGGCCCACAACGACTACATCCTCGCCATCATCGGCGAGGAGCTCGGTTTTGTGGGGACGGCCATCTTCGTGTTGGTCTTCGTCGCCATGATCATCGCCGCGTTCTACATCTGTCGCGAGGCGCCGACGCTTCACGCGCAGCTGTTGGCGAGCGGCTGCACGATCATCCTCGCCGTGCAGTTCCTCATCAACGTCTTTGGCATCTTGGGCGTCATGCCCATGACCGGCAAGCCGCTGCCGTTCGTGAGCTACGGTGGCTCGTCGATCATCGCCTCGCTCGTGCTCGCTGCGCTGATATTCCGCGTCTCGGTCGAGAGCAACGTCGAGACCGCGGCCGATCGCCGCCGTTCCGGCATGGCCGTGATGGGGGAGCGTTCCGCCCGAGCATCTGTGCGCCGTTCCGCGGGCTCTGGTGACGATGTGTCGGGCCATATCGGCCGCAGTACCGCCGGCGAGGCCCGCGTCCGTTCGACCCGCCGCGACGGGTCGGCTCCTCGTGCGGACCGCGCCGTTTCGAGCCGATCAGCGCTGAGCGTCTACGACGGCGGCCGGCAGGGCCGCGGTGAAGCGGCGCCGACCCGCCGAGAGTCGCGCGGCACCGCGGGCGGTTACGGCCGTATCGACCTTGGGTCGGATGCCGGGGAGCGCCTTCGCCCCCGCCAGGAGCGCCCGCGAGTCGATTATCGCGGTGTCACGGGCGGAAATGCCCCGCGCCGCTCGGGTGACGGGCGCCCGCCCAGGGGGATGAACGATCGGGAAAGGGGTCGTTATGACCGATAAGCGTCAACTCACCGTCGCCATTGCCGCGGGCGGTACCGCGGGCCACGTCAATCCGGCATTGGCCCTTGCCGACGAGCTCCGCGATCGGGGGCATGAGGTCCATTTCTTCGGAGAGAGCCGCCGCTTGGAGGGCACGCTCGTGCCCAAGGAGAGCTTCCCGTTCCATCCCGTCCACGTCACCGGTTTCGATCGCCGCCGCCCCTGGACGCTCGTGACCGCGCTCGTGCATTTGTCACATGAAGAGCACCGCTTGATCGAGAAGTTCGGTTCGGGCGAGCTTCCCATGCCCGATGTCGCCATCGGATTTGGTGCCTACCTCGAGCTTCCCCTTATGCGCGCCGCCGCGAAGCTGGGGATTCCGATTGCCTTGCACGAGCAGAACTCCGTACCGGGTCTCGCGAACAAGCGCACGGCCAAGTCCGCGCGTCTCATAGCGCTGGGGCAGCCCGCCGCCGAGGACGTCATGCGCTCCTGCGCCGGACGTTCCTCCGAAGTGGTCTTTACCGGCAATCCCGTCCGTTCGAGCGTGCTCGAGGGCGACCGATCTCGCGGCCGCGTCGCGCTCGGCATCCCGCAAGACGCCACGGTCCTGCTGGTATTCGGCGGCTCCCTCGGCGCGCGCCACGTCAACGAGCGCCTGGCCTCCCTTAAACGCGAGCTGCTCGCCATCGAGGGGCTGCACGTGGTCCACTCCACCGGGAAGAACGGCTACGACGAGACGCTTCAGGCCCTCGACCTCACCGACGCCGAGGCCTCTCGATGGCGCGTGATGCCCTACATCGACGATATGGGCGATACCCTCGCCGCCGCGGACCTCGTGGTCTCACGCGCCGGCGCGTCGTCGGTGGCCGAGATCGCCGCGCTCGCGGTCCCGTCCATCCTGGTTCCGTATCCACTTGCGACGGCCGATCATCAGACCACCAACGCCCGTTTGCTGACCGATGCCGGCGCTGCGGTCAAGTTCTCCGATGATGATATCGACGGAGACGCCTTCCGCGATGAGCTGCTCGGATTGCTGGGGGATGCGCCGCGCCGTGCCTCCATGCGCGAGGCCGCACGCGGGTTGGCACAGGATAAGGCGGCCGCCATGCTTGCCGACCTCCTCGAGGGGATCGCGTAGGCGCGACAATCGAGCTGCACTTCATCTGGATTCGTCCGCGAAGGGATTGTGACCGTGCGCATCCGTCTGCGGGTGCGCCGGCGATGGCGTATACTTAATGAGTTTATGTGTACGAAACGACGAGGAGCTGCCATGCCGTCCATCGCTGTCCCTGAGGCGACCACCGCCCCGACCTTCAAGAGCGCCCACTTCATTGGCGTCGGCGGAGCCGGCATGAGCGGCATCGCGCTCGTTTTGCATGAGCGCGGCTGCAGGGTTACCGGTTCCGACCTTAAGACCTCCCGCTACATCCGCCAGCTCACCCGCGCGGGCGTTCCGATCCATGTCGGTCACGCCGCTTCGACCATCGATGAGTTCCAGCCCGACGTCGTGGTCGTCTCGACCGCGATCCCCGAGACCAACCCCGAGCTCGTGCGCGCCCGCGAGCTCGGCATTCCCGTGTGGCACCGCGCCAAGATGCTCTCCGCGCTCGGCTACGGCCGCACGACCGTCGCCTGCGCCGGCACCCACGGTAAGACGACCACGTCCTCCATGGTCGCCACCATGCTCGACCGTATGGAGCTCGACCCGAGCTTTTTGATCGGCGGTGTCGTGGAGGGTTACGGCACCAACGGCAAGAACGGCGACGGCGAGTACTTCGTCGTCGAGGCCGATGAGTCCGACAGCTCCTTCCTCTACCTCGACCCGCACGTGGTCATCGTGACCAACATCGAGGCCGACCATATGGATCACTACGACTCCTTGGAGCAGATCGAGGAGACGTTCTGCACGTTCATGGGCCTCGTGGGCGAGGATGGCACGGTTATCGTCTGCGGTGAGGACCCGCGCCTCGTCGAGTTGGCCCGCTCCTGTGGGCGCACTGTGTTCACCTACGGCGAGGGCGACGGCATGGACGTGTGCCTCAACCCGGCGGCCACGCGCCATGCCTTCGGCTCCGACTTCACCGTCACCCTTCCTGACGGTTCCAAGCGTGAGGTCTGCATTAAGAACAACCCCGGTCGCCATAACATGCTGAACGCCACTGCGGCCCTCACCGCCGCTTACGTGCTCGGCCTCGACACCGAGCGCGCCGCCGAGGCCCTCTCCACGTTCGAGGGCGCCCGTCGTCGTTTCACCCAGGTGGGCGAGGTGCGCGGTGTCACCCTCGTCGACGATTACGGTCATCACCCGACCGAGGTCCGCGCCACGCTCGCCGCGGCCAAGTCCCTCGACTTCCAGCACGTCGATGTGGTTTTCCAGCCGCATCGCTACTCGCGTCTCCAGGCGCTGTGCGACGACTTCGTGGACGCCTTCGCCGATGCCGACACGGTCATTCTCGTCGATGTCTTCCCCGCGGGCGAAATGCCCATTCCCGGTGTCACCAGCAAGATGCTGGCCGATAAGATTCGCGCCGCCCATCCCGGCAAGTCCGTCTACTACGTGTCCGATCATGCGGCGCTCATGGCTCGCATCGATGACGTCGCCCAGGCCGGCGATCTGCTCATCACGATGGGCGCCGGTGACATCACCACCGTCGGTCCCGAGTATCTCGAGCACGTCGCGAACGAGGCAGAGTAGCCCATGGGTGCGTTCAACGCGATGATGGCCCTCTCGGGCATGATCGACACGGATGTCATCGAGAACGAGAAGCTCGCACGCCACACCAGCTATCGCATCGGTGGTAAGGCCGACCTCTTCGTGACTTGCCACAGCTACCATTCGCTGCGCCGCACGATCGAGGTGTTGGCCCGCGAACGCGTCCCGTGGGTCATCATCGGCAAGGGCTCGAACCTGCTTGTCGCGGATGCCGGATATCGCGGTGCCGTGATCACACTCGGCAGCGAGTTCTCCCGCTTCGTGGTCGGGGAGGACGGTTGCACCATCACCGTCGGCGCCGGCGCGATTCTGGCCCGTCTGGTGAACGAGGCGCTCTCGCGCGAGTTGACGGGCCTCGAGTTCGCCGTGGGCATCCCGGGCACGGTCGGAGGCGCCATCTCCATGAACGCCGGTTCGCGCACCGAGTGGATCGGTTCGCTCGTCCGTGACGTGGTCACGTACAAGCCAGGCGAGGGCATCCGTCATTATTCCGGCGAGCAGATCGCGTGGGGGTACCGCCTCTGCGGTCTTCCCCACGACGAGATCGTGCTCGAGGCTACGCTCGAGCTCGAGCAGGCGACCAAGGACGATATCCGCGCCCGGATGGAGCGCGCCCTCACGCGTCGTCGCCGTACGCAGCCGCTGGGGGTTCCCTCATGTGGGTCGGTCTTCAAGAACCCGCCCGATCGCGCGGTCGGCGCCATGATCGAGGAATGCGGATTAAAGGGTTTTTGCCAGGGCGGGGCGGAGGTCTCGTCGGTTCACGCTAACTTTATCGTGAACAAGGGCGCCGCCACGGCGGCAGACGTTGAGGCGGTCATCCGCCATGTGCATGCGAAGGTAAGGGAGACGTATGGGGTCGAGCTTCAGCCGGAAGTCAAGTTCCTCGGCTTCTAAGACGCCGAAGCCCACGTATCGTCGCG
This sequence comes from Collinsella intestinalis, assembly GCF_902501455.1. NCBI lineage: Bacteria > Bacillati > Actinomycetota > Coriobacteriia > Coriobacteriales > Coriobacteriaceae > Collinsella > Collinsella intestinalis. The sequence goes on along the minus strand of NZ_CABWIC010000007.1, from coordinate 680,001 downwards.
CATCCGCGGCGGGCAAGGGCCAAGCCTCGGCCCGTCCCGCCTCGTCTGTATCGCCAAAGACCCCGCGTCCGCGGACCGCGCCCGCAAAGGCCGTATCTCGCCCTGCCGCCAAGCCGCGCGCGATGGCCAAGGCGGTGCCTGCGGCCAAGGCCGCGCCTGGGGTCAAGGCCACGCCTGCGGCCAAGGCCGCGCCAAAAACGCTGAAGTCAGTCGGGGAGAAGACCGTCGCCGGCATCAATGGCGCTGGCAAGGCCGCGGCCAAGCCCATCGCCAAAACCTTCCTCAAGCAAGCTGTCCCCGCTGTCAAGACCCCCGCTTCCAAGCTTCCCAAGACTGCGAGCCCCAAAGCGGGTGCCGTTGCGGGTCCAAAAAAGGCCGTGTCGGCCGCCATGGCTTCCGCGGTGTCCGCTGCGGGTGGCCTTGCCGGCCGCATCCCGCGGCCCAAGATCAATCCCGGCAGGGCCCTCATCGTCATCGGCGTCGTGTTCGTGCTCTTCCTTGCCGGCTTCATCCTCGCCAATTCAGCGTTGTTCGCCGCAACGGACATCCAGGTCAAGGGTTCCGACCATGTTGAGGTTGAGACAGCGCGCGCCCTCATCGAGGTCCCGGAGGGCACCACGATGTTCAATGTCGACGAGAAGGCGATATACGACTCGCTCAAAGCGATTCCCTGGGTCAAGGGAGTCGATGTCAAGCGTGAATGGCCGCACACCCTCGTCGTGACCCCCGTCGAGCGCAAGATGCGCGCCATCGCCTTCATAACCGCCGACGAGGTGGCATGGGCGATCGGCGAGGACGGCACCTGGATCGCGCCGTTGAGCCTGGTCGTTGCCGTGGATGGCGAGGGCAACGAGGTCGCACTGAACGACGACGGCTCGGTGCCCGAGGGCGCAGCGCAACTGCCCGCGTTCGAGGCGGCGCTGCGCATCGCGCAGGACTCCGGCAGCCTGCTGCTTACCGACGTCCCGAGCGACATCTCGCCCAAGGGGGGAGAGCCGGTCAACGCCAAGGTCGTCCTCGCCGGTCTCGATTACGCCAATGGCTTCTCCGACGAGTTCGTCGCGCAGATCAAGGACATCTCCGTCGCATCGGTCGAGGCCATCTCGGCCAATCTCGTATCCGGCGTGGAGGTCTCGCTGGGCAAGCCGCAAAACATCGTGGAGAAGGAGCGCGTGGTGACCAAGCTCCTCGCCGAGCATCAGGGGGTCACGTACATCAATGTGCGCGAGCCCGGCGCCTACACGTTCCGCAGCACACCGCTGTAGGACGCGCAGTCCGCATTCGCGCAGCTACCGCTTGCGCTCGGTGAACGGTCTCGTAGCTATACCTGCGGAAATGGCAAACGTTCCACATTCTGGCCAGCGCGGTTTGACTTACATCCGTGTTTTGTGCAAACATAACACGGTTTATCTCGACTTTTAATCTCTACTTGAGGGTTAACGTCGTGACGATCGCCTGTAGACAGGCTTGCCAATAGTAGTGTTCGGAGGACCGCACATGCACGAGAACGAGATCAACAACTACCTTGCTGTCATCAAGGTCGTCGGCGTGGGCGGCGGCGGCACGAACGCCGTGAACCGCATGATCGAGGAGGGTATCCGCGGCGTCGAGTTCGTCGCCATCAACACGGACGCCCAGGCCCTCGCCATTTCCGATGCGGACATCAAGGTCCACATCGGCACCGACATCACTCGCGGTCTCGGCGCTGGTGCCAACCCCGAGGTCGGTCGCAAGGCCGCCGAGGAGAGCCGTGACGATATCGCCGAGGCGCTCGCTGGCGCCGACATGGTGTTCATCACCTGCGGTGAGGGTGGTGGCACCGGTACTGGCGCCGCCCCCATCGTTGCCGACATCGCGATGAACGACGTGGGCGCGCTGACCGTTGCCGTCGTTACCAAGCCGTTCACCTTTGAGGGCCGCAAGCGTAAGAACTCCGCCGAGGAGGGCATCAAGACGCTCGCCGAGTCCGTCGACACCATGATCGTCATCCCGAATGACCGTCTGCTCGACATCGCCGAGAAGAAGACCACCATGCTCGAGGCCTTCACCACGGCCGACGGCGTTCTGTCCCAGGGCACCCAGGGTATCACCGACCTGATCACCGTCCCCGGCGTCATCAACCTCGACTTCGCCGATGTTAAGACGATCATGAAGCAGGCCGGCACCGCCATGATGGGCATCGGCGTCGCTTCCGGCGACACCCGTGCCGTCGATGCTGCTCAGCAGGCCATTTCCAGCCCGCTGCTCGAGAGCTCCGTGGACGGCGCCACGCGCGTCCTGCTCTCCATCGCCGGCTCCAAGGACCTCGGCATCCAGGAGATCAACGACGCCGCCGATCTCGTGGCCAACGCGGTCGATCCCGACGCCAACATCATCTTCGGTACCGTCGTGGACGAGTCCCTCGGTGACCAGGTGCGCATCACCGTCATCGCCACCGGCTTCTCCGATTCCAACGTGAACCGTCAGGACGAGCTGTTCGCCGCTTCCAAGGCTCCGCGTTCCGACCGCGGCTCCGAGCCCACGGCCGCTCCCGCCGCAATGCGCAACATCGGCGGCGCCGAGCTCCCGAACTTCGGTAACGATCAGTTCGAGCTGCCTGACTTCCTCAAGCGCGGTAACTTCTAAGGCAAGCGGGCTTTCCAGCGACATTCGCCAAGCTTGAGTCATGGGGTGAGCGGTGTATCCGCCCGCCCCATTTTCATGCCCCGCTTCGATTGGCTGGAACCGCCCCAGGTGATGCCGAGCACCCGTCGACGCTTGGCCGGCCGTCTGAAAGTGGTCGCGATGTGCTTCGCTGTTGCAAAGTGGCATATCGCGACCAAAAACACCCCTATTTGCAGCAAGAAATGGTCGAGAATTGCCACGCTGTGACAACGTTGCAATTCTCGACCATTTCCCCCGTCGGGCTCTGTCAGCCCCCGTCGGCTCTCGTCAGGCAAGGTCGGTCCCGTCAGCCCAGGTCTGCCTTTGCTGGCCTGTCAGCCCGGGTTGGATCCGGTTAGCCCTGGTCGGCCCCCTCGGCCCCTGTTCAATTGCGGGACGCGGTGTTCGGATCGCGGATTGCGGAGGCGCAGGGGTAGAATCTTCAACATCATTTGCAGAGGAGGAAGGCATCTCATGGGACAGTTCAACCGCAACGACTACGACGGCCTTGTGCTCAACGAAGTGCGCGACGGAACTGTTGCTGCGGCGTTTACCGAGCGCACGGGCGGCGCTTCCGAGTCGCCGTATGCCTCTTTGAACCTCGGTTCCCATGTGGGGGACGACCTGGCTGCCGTGATGGAGAATCGCCGCCGCGTGCTCGCGGCGCTCGGGTGCGCCGGCGATTTCGAGCGGCTGCTCGTGCCCAACCAAGTGCACGGCGATTGCGTCGCCGTCGTTCGGGAGGGCTCGGATGATGAGCTCGCCCGCGTGCGCGAGCAAATAGCCGAGGGTTCCGATGCCATTGTGTGCGTCGCCGCGCATGTCCCGGTGATGCTGTGCTTCGCCGACTGCGTGCCGGTTGTGCTCACCTGCCCAGGCGGGTTCGCGGTCATTCACTCGGGATGGAAGGGGACGATCGCCCGTATCTCGGCCAAAGCTGCGAGCATCCTGTGCGAGACCGCAGCATGCCCTGCAAGCTCCGTTCGGGCATATATCGGTCCGCATATCCTCGGTGACGAATACGAGGTCTCCCAAGAGCTCATGGAGCGTTTTTGCGCGGAGTTCGGGTGGGCCAACGTGGGGGATTCCCGCATGCTCGATCTCGGCCGTGCGATCAGGCAGGCCCTCGTCGAGACAGGGGTACCTGAGGATACCATCTGCGACCTCGGTCTCTCAACCGTTCGATGCAACGACCGCTTTTTCTCTTATCGCGCGGAGAAGGGGACGTGCGGGCGCCATGCAGCGGTCGCGGCCATGGTGTAGCTCCGAGAAATCGCGTTCGTGGCGCACGGTAAGGTCATCGTGCCCAACATCCTCGTGGCGCACCGCCATCCCGCCGCGCCCCGCCGTGCGCCGTCGCCTCGTGGCGCACCGCCATCCCGCCGCGCCCCGCGGTCCCATCGTGTACCGCAACTTTGCGCCGCATCGCATCCAGACGAACTTTTCATTCTCCTGACATTGCGTTTACGCGTCCGAGGGGTGCGCGCGGCTAGACTCAGCTGCGTGTGTGATACGCCCGTCGAAAAGGATCGCTATGCGCAAGCTCTTCTCACGTCAGCTCATCGAGGCCCGCCACGAGATGCTCTCCATCTTCGAGGCCATCGACCTCACCCTGCACGATGCCGTCAACGCCTTTGTGGTCGACGATAAGGAGCTGGCCCGCCGCGCCCAGCAGGCGACGCTGGCGATCGACGCCCGCAGTGCGAACCTCGAGGCCGTGTGCTACAACCTCATTGCCACGCAGAGCCCGGTTGCGTCCGACTTTCGCCTGCTCCAGACGATCATTTACGTCAATTTCAACCTCCAGCGCATGAGCGACAAGGTTCGTCGCATCGCCCGCGCCGCCAAGCGCAAAGTCAACAACGATATCGAGCTGCCGACCGAGCTGGTCGATCTCATTCAGCGCGAGTCCGAGTGCGTGTACCGCGTCCTGGGCGCCTCTGCTTCCGCCCTGGTCAACAACGACCTTGCCGCCATGGCGGACCTCGCGCAGCGCGACGATGAGGTACACGAGGTGTACGAGCGCTTCTTCCGCACGTACAACCGCATGGACGCCGAGGAACTCGCCGACGACGCCTCCCTGGACGACCTGCGCCGCGTCATCATGGTCTCCCGCTATCTGGATCGCATCGCCGCCATCTCCATCGACGCCGCGTTCCGCATTGCCTTCCTGCTGACCGGTCAGCGCTGGAGCGTGGCGGACCTCATCGAGACCGATGAGGGCGAGCTCGAGAGCATGCGCATCCCCTCCGGCGAGGGCGTGACGCTCGACCCGGTGCGCGATGCCCGGGCTGTGGCGTCCCTGGCCCCCGACGAGGTGGGCGGTAAGCTTGCCTCGCTCATCCGCGAGGTCGAATCCGAGGATGGTGGCGAATAGGGGCAAGGCGTACTGGAAATCCCAGCGCTGGGCGGTTGCGCGCTTATAATTTGATACCATGAATCGAACATTGCGCGGGCGCATGGGCGTCCGCGCGTTTGCGTCTATCGCTCGAAGAGATCGGAGTCCCTCCGTGCGACGTTCACGTCATGCCTGTCCGGGCGCGGCGCCCCATCCCTTGGGTGCGCATCGCTGCTCGGGAGGCGCACACCGCGTCCTGCCGTCCAGGGCGTCTCGGCTGTTTGTCACGGCCGCCCTGTCCCTTTCCACCATGCTCGCCCTGACGTCGTGCAGCTCGGGAGCGTCGACGGAGTCGATCACCGTCGCGGGCTCGACGACCTGCCTGCCGATCGCAGAACAGGCGGCCGAGCTGTTCAAGGAGGAGACCGGAACCGGCGTCCTCGTGAGCGGCCTGGGCTCTTCCGCCGGCATCGAGGCTGTCTCCACCGGCACCGCAGAGATCGCGACGTCCTCTCGCGGCCTGAACGCCGAGGAGCAAAAACTCGGCCTCACCACGATCCCCGTCGCCCATGACGGCATCGCCGTGATCGTGAACACTGCCAACCCCGTTCAGAACCTCTCCATCGAACAGCTGCGCGGCATCTACTCAGGCAAGATCTCCAACTGGAGCGAGGTGGGGGGAGAGGACCTGCCCATCCAGCTCGTGAATCGCGACGAGGCCTCCGGCACGCGCGAGGCCTTCAAGTCCATCGTCATGGATGGCGAGCCCTTCGACCGTCGCGCCGCCGTTCTCTCCGGCACCGGCCAGGTGCGCGACGTCGTCAGTCGTTCCCGCGGCGCCATCGGCTACATCTCCATGGGCTTCGTGGAGTCCGCCTATGCCGAGACCGAGGTCCGCGCCCTCAACGTGAACCACGTCGAGCCCCAGGAGAAGACCATCGCCTCCGGTGGCTATCCCATTTCCCGCGATCTGTACTTCTTCACCAAGGGCGAGCCCACGGGCGCAGCCGCTGAGTACATCGCCTACGTCCTGTCCGATGAGATGGACGATCAGATTCGCGAGGCCGGCTTCATCCCGGTCTCGGGCAACGCGGAGGGGGAGTGAGATGACCGACGCCAAAAGCTCTGAGACGACGCCCGCCGAGAACACCGGCGCCCGCAAGCGCGACCTCGCGCTCGTCTCGCGTAGCACCTATCTCAAGGAGAAGGGGCTGCAGTACCTGTTCTTCGCCTGCGCCTTCCTGGCCGTGGTCACTGTCCTGCTCATCTTCGCGTTCACGATGATGCAGGCCGCGCCGGTGTTCACCGACATCGGCCTGGCCAATTTCTTCAGCTTCACCTGGGCTCCCACCGAGGGCCACTACGGCATCATGTCGCTCGCCGCCGGCACTGCCCTGGTGACGGTCGGCGCCCTCGTGATCGGCGTCCCACTCGGTGTGGGCACCGCCGTCTACCTGACCGAGATCGCCTCCGCTCGTGTCCGCGCGCTTATCAGCCCGGCCGTTGACTTGCTCGCGGGCATCCCCTCGATCATCTACGGCTTTTTCGGCATGGTGATTATCCGCCCGTTCGTGGCCGACCTCACCGGCGGACTGGGATTTGGAGCCCTCACCGCGTGGTTCGTGCTGGCCATCATGATCGTCCCGACCATCACCACCCTCACCATCGATGCGCTCAACTCCATCCCCATGGGCATTCGTGAGGCGAGCTTCGCGATGGGCGCCACCAAGTGGCAGACCATCTACAAGGTCGTGCTGCCTGCGGCCAAGTTCGGCATCGTCGATGCCGTCGTGCTCGGCATGGGCCGCGCCATCGGCGAGACCATGGCCGTCCTCATGGTCGTCGGCAACGCGCCCGTGATCCCCGAATCCATCTCGAGCCCGGTTTCCACGCTCACGAGTCAGATCGCGCTCGACATGAGCTATTCCTCCGGCCTGCACCGCACCGCCCTGTTCGGCATGGGCGTGGTGCTGTTCATCGTGTCCGCGTCCCTGGTGGGCTTTGTGCGCCTGCTGTCGAAGATGAGGAAGGGGTAGGCCATGGCAGACAACATCGACATCCATGAGGCCGCCAAAGCCGACGCCCCGGCTCTGACCTCGGCCCAGCGCATCAAGCGCGCGCTTGCGAACGGCAAGAAGGAGCGCATCTCCAAGAATGCCTCCAACAAGATCATGCTCGGCGTGTTCCGCGTGGCCGCCGCCATCACGACCCTCGTGCTCGTCGCCATCATCGCCTACGTGGTGATCAACGGCCTGCCGCACGTGAGCCCCGCGTTCATCTTCACCTGGCCCCATGGCGTCAACGCCGAGGGCGGCATCTGGCCCACCATCGTGTCCACCGTGTACGTCACGGCGCTCGCCATGTTCATCTGCACGCCCATCGCCGTGCTTGCCGCCGTGTACCTGGCCGAGTACGCCAAGCAGGGCCGCCTGGTGCACATCATCCGCTATGCGGCCGACACGCTGGCCTCCGTGCCCTCCATCGTTATGGGTCTGTTCGGATACGCCCTGTTCGTCGAAGCGATGGGTCTGGGTCTCTCCATGATCTCGGCCGCCCTCGCCCTCGCTCTGCTCATGCTGCCCATCATCATGCGCACCACCGAGGAGGCCATCCGTGCCGTGCCTCGCTACATTCGCTGGGGCGCCTACGGCCTGGGTGCCACCAAGTGGCAGGTCGTGAGCAAGATCGTCCTGCCCTCCGCCTTCGGTCGCATCGCGACGGGCATCGTGCTCGGCATCGGCCGCGCCATCGGCGAGACCGCCGTGGTGCTCTACACCATGGGCCAGGCCATCAACATGCCCTTCACGCCGCTCGATTCGGGCCGTCCCATGACCGTCCACCTGTACCTGCTGGCCAACGACGGCATCAACATGAATGCGGCATATGGCACCGCCCTGCTGCTCATGGCCATCATCCTGGCCTTCAACCTGTTCGCCCGCTGGCTTTCCCGCAAAAGCAAGTAAGGAGCACCCGTGACCGTTTACCGTAACGCGCCCGAGGCCGCGCAGAGCGCCATCACCGTTTCCGACTTCAACTTCTGGTACGGCGACTTCCACGCCCTCACCGACGTGAACCTCAACATCGCCAAGAACAAGATCACCGCCTTCATCGGCCCGTCCGGCTGCGGCAAGTCCACCTTCCTGCGCTGCATGAACCGCATGAACGACCTTATCGAGGGCACGCACATCGAGGGCACCATGCAGCTCGACGGCTCGGACATCTACGCCGAGGGCGTTGACCCGGTCGACCTGCGCCGTCGCGTGGGCATGATCTTCCAGCAGCCCAACCCGTTCCCCAAGTCCATCTACGAGAACGTCGCGTTCGGTCCGCGTCTGCAGGGCGTGACCAGCAAGAGCGACCTGGACGACATCGTCGAGGAGTCCCTCAAGCGCGCCAATCTTTGGAAAGAGGTTTCCAACCAGCTCTCCAAGGACGGTCTCGCCCTCTCCGGCGGTCAGCAGCAGCGCCTGTGCATCGCGCGCGTGCTTGCCGTTCAGCCCGACGTGCTGCTCATGGACGAGCCCTGTTCTGCCATCGACCCCACCTCCGTGCAAAAGGTCGAGGACCTCATGGTGGAGCTCGCGCCCGAGATGACGATCATCATCGTCACCCACAACATGCAACAGGCCGCCCGTATCTCCGACCACACCGCATTCTTCCTGCAGGAGGTTGCCGGCGAGCCCGCCACGCTCATCGAGTACGGCCAGACCAACGACATCTTCACCACGCCCATGGACAAGCGCACCGAGGACTACATCACCGGTCGCTTCGGTTAATGTGTAGAAACGGGCGGCGCGCCATATGCGCCGCCCGCACGCGTATCTGTTAAGGAGGCGCATATGCGCAAACTCTTCTCCAGCCAGCTCATCGAGGCGCGCCACGAGATGCTGTCCATCTTCGAGGCCATCGACCTGACCCTCCACGACGCCGTCGATGCCTTTGTGAATGACGACCGCGAGCTCGCCCGTCGCGCTCAGAACAAGACCCTCAAGATCGACGCCCGCTGCGCCAACCTCGAGGCCGTGTGCTACAACCTGATCGCCACCCAGAGCCCGGTTGCATCCGACTTCCGTCTGCTCCAGACGATCATCTACATCGACTTCAACCTTCAGCGCATGAGCGACAAGGTGCGTCGCATCGCCCGTGCGGCCAAGCGCAAGGTCAACAACGACATCGAGTTTCCTCCGCAGATGGTCGCCCTTATCGAGGAGGAGGCTGCCAGCGTCTATCGCGTGCTGGGCGCCACCGCCTCCGCGCTCGTGAACAACGATCTCGCCACGGTCCTGACCCTGTCCGAAGAGGATGAGGCGGTCCACGGCGCGTATCAGGAGTTCTTCCGCGTCTTCAATCGCACGGAGACCATGGAGGTCGCCGATGATGCGCAGATGGACGATTTCCGTCGCACGGTCATGGTGTCTCGCTATCTGGACCGCGTCGCGAGCATTTCCATGGAGTGCGCGTACCGCCTCGTGTTCCTGCTGACCGGCCAGCGCTGGAGCGCTGACGATATCGCCGAGGCCGACGAGGATGAGCTTGAGAGCCTGCGCATCCCCTCCGGCGAGGGCGTGACGCTCGATCCTGAGTCCGATGCGCGCTTCGTGTCCCACCTCGCGCTCGATGAGGTCGGTCACGATCTGGCAACTCTCATCGCGGAGCTTGCGGAGTAGGTCAAGCGAACCGTTTCGCGCAGCTTGCTTGATGATTCGTGGCAGGGATGCGGCGTCCGTCATGGCCGCCGCATCCCTGCGTTACTATGGCGTATGGTCGCGCGCCAGCAGCGTTGCGGCCATGGTACGTGGATGCGAAAGGAAGTGCGATGGAAGAGGATTACGGCGCCTTCATCGAGGATCGGCGCGCGGAGATTTTGCAGCGCGTTGACGCGTCCCTCGCCGTGGGCGGCCGCACTCGTGACGAGGTGGAACTCGTCGCCGTTTCCAAGACCGTGGGTCTTATGCAAGTACTCGCCGCCATCGATGCCGGATATCGTGTATTTGGCGAGAACCGTCCTCAGGAGCTGCATCGCAAGCTTGAGGGTCTCGAGCTCGTCCAGGAGACGCGTCCCGTGCGCTTCGACATGATCGGCAACTTGCAGACGAACAAGATCAACGCCGTGCTCGGCCGCGTCGAGCTCATCCACTCGATTGGCACCATGCATTTGGCCGAGGCCGTGAGCAACCGGGCGTCGCGTCGTTTGGACGCCGGGGAGCTTGCTGCCCCGCAGAGGGTGCTCATCGAGGTCAATGTCAGCGGCGAGGAGACCAAAGGCGGTTTTTCGCCCGACGAGCTGCGTCGCTCGATGGACGGACTGCAGAACCTTTGTGGAATTCGCATCGAGGGACTTATGACCATGGCTCCTCGTGGGGATAAATCCAGGGCGCGTGCGTGTTTTGCCGGCCTGCGCGAGCTGCGCGACGAGCTTCGCGTCTCGAGCGGGTTGGAGCTCCGCGAGCTGTCCTGCGGCATGAGCGAGGATTACGAGATCGCGCTCGAGGAGGGGTCCACCATCGTTCGCCTGGGGCGTGTGGTATTTGACCCATCCTTTGAAGTACTATAGGCAGGTACGCCCGCACACGGCGCAAAGAGAGGTATAACCGTGGGATTTCTAGATGACATCAAGAGCCGCCTCGGCATGGCCCAGCCCGCCGCCGAGCCGTACGGCGACGAGCCCTATGACGATTACTATGACGAGGGCGTAGACGGCGGCTACGAGGATTACCCCGAGGGTTACGGCCAGCCGGCCCAGGACTCCTATCGCGGCTACGAGCCCCAGGAGCCCGGTAACGGCATGCTCGGCCAGACGCGCCGTGGCGAGGCCGAGTCCGTTGCCGTGTACACGCGCTCCGGCCAGCTGGTTGGGGAGGCCGATCGCCATGCGACGACCTACGGCCCTTCCGCCGAGCCCGCCTATCGTCCCGGTGCCTACGACACGCCCTCGAGCTACGCCCAGGCCCAGAGCCAGCGCGCGGCCCTGTCCTCCGTTCCCACCACGGCCCCGGTGAGCAGCACCGAGGCTCGCGTGAACGCCGTTTTGGAAGGTACACCCCAGCTTCCGGCGTACGTTCTGCGCCCCGAGAGCTACGACGACGTCGAGACCGTCGTGCGCCGTGTGCGCACCCGTCAGCCCGTCGTTCTGGTGTTCGCCGGTGTCCGCACCGAGGTCGCCAAGCGTGTGCTCGATTTCAGCTATGGGTTCGCTTGCGGCTCCGGCGCCTCTGTGCGCGAGCTCGGCGACCGCGTGTTCATCGTCTTGCCGGTGGGTTGCGAGGTCAAGGAGACCGACCTTGCCAAGCTGCGTAAAGACGGCTATCTCAAGCAGTAGGAGCTGCCATCTCGTGAATGCCATCACCATTGCCCGTCTTGTTCGAACCCTATTCGAGTTCTACAACTATCTGATTCTCGGGTACGTCTTGCTGTCGTGGTTCCCGATTCGCCCGGGTAGCCTCATGGACGACATCGGGGCCGTTTTGCAAAGCCTCGTCGGCCCGTATCTCAACTTCTTCCGCCGCTTCATCCCCCCGTTGGGAATGATCGACTGGTCGCCGGTTGTTGCGATACTTGTGTTGAGTCTGCTTGAGAACTTCATTATCAGGCTAATATTGTAGGAACTGACGCAGAGCGGTCCTCGCTCCAAACCGGAGCGTCCCTCGCGTATGAAAGGATAAGTATCATGGCCATCACCCCCGCTGACATCCAGGCGCAGACCTTCTCCGAGGCCAAGCGCGGTTACGACCCCGCTGAGGTCGACGTCTTCCTCGAGCAGCTCGCCTCCGAGGTCGACGCCATGCTCAATAAGATCGTGGACCTCAAGACCCGTCTGACCGCTACCGAGCAGGAGCTCGCCGCCGCCCAGGCTCAGGCCCAGGTCGCCGTTGCCGCCCCCGCTCCGGCTCCCGCCCCCGTGGCCAGCCCCGAGTACACCGCTACCGCCAGCCAGATCTCCGCCGCCCTTATCGCGGCTCAGCAGTCTGCCGACAACATCGTCGCCGAGGCCCGCGAGAATGCCGACCGCATCCGCAACGAGGCCGACGCCAAGGCCCGCGAGGTCATCCGTCAGGCGCTCAACGAGAAGCAGAATGAGCTCGCCGAGATCGACCGCCTGAAGGCCTCTCGTGAGGAGTTCAAGGCTGAGTACCTCAAGCTCATCCAGCACTTCATGGACGAGGCTCAGAACGAGTTCCCGGCCGATCTGCTGGTCAGCGCTCCCACCGGCTCCGAGCCCGCGGCTGCTCCGGCTCCTGCGCCCGCTCCCGAGCCGATGCCCGTGGCCGATCCGTTCGCCCCGCTCCCGAACTTCGGTGCCGACGACCTCGACTAGGCATTGAATCTCGATTGGGCGGCTATTGAGGTGCGACTTCGACTTTGATTGGAAGTCGACCCGATAAAGCCCTGTTTTACATGTCATTGAAGACGGACCCGCGTCAATCGACGCGGGTCCGTCGTTTTCGGGGTTAATTGCGCGTTTCCAAGCAGCATCGGATGGAAAGCGCCTCGGTCGGATGGACAAACGGCCGTGCCCCCGTCCTCCACTCGCGCCTTGTTGAGCTTTTTCGTATCGATACTGGGAAAGCCGATGTATGGCGGGAGCTCGCAAAGTCTCCACCTGGGGATTTGAAATGCGTTGAATTGTGTCTATCCGGCTTATCTCAATTCGAATACGAAAAAGCTCAAGTTCTCACGGCCGTGCAATTGGACGTGAGAACTTGAGCTGTTTTGCAAAGAGGGGAGATGGGCGGATGTTCGCCTAGCTGTTCTTCATCACGATGGACTCGACCGTATCGGCGACAAACTCGCAGGAGTCGGCACAGTACTCGAGGAAGGTGTAGACGTCACGCCAGGAGATGACGGTCAGCGGGTCGAAATCGCCGGTGTGCAGCTCGCGCATGGCGGCGATGTAGATGTCGTCGCACTCGCTCTCGATGGTGTTCACGGTGATGACGTGCTCGCGAAGGCTCTTGGAGCGCTTGAACTGAGGGAGCTCGAGCACGAGATCGTGCATCTGCTCCGTGGCGCGCATGACCTTGGCCGACATCTCAGGCGCGTCGGGGCGCATCTCTTGGATGTTGGTGAAGTAGATGCGGTGCAGAACGCCCTCGATGCGGTCGACGACGACGTCGATGGCGCCGGCGAGCGTGGCGATGTCCTCGCGCTCGATGGGGGTGATGAACGCGCTGATGAGGGCGTCGTTCACATCATGGACAATCTCGTCGGCCTCCTGCTCGATGGCGTGCATCTCGGCCACGGCCTCTTCGATCTTGGCCGGGTCGAAATCGTGCATGATCTCATCGAGCTTCTGGGCGGCCTTGCAGGCGAGCTTGGCGGCGGAGGCGAAGCTGTCGAAGTAGAACGCGTCGTTTTTCTTAGCCATGGTGGGGTCCTTTCAGGATGGTTTGAGAGAGTGTGACGGGATTCGAACTAGATGAACAGCAGGAAGAGCTTGGCCATGCAGAAGCTGATGAGGCCGCAGCCCGGGAAGGTGAAGATCCAGGTCAGGAGCATATCCTTGACCACGCCGAAGTTGATGGCGGAGATGCGCTTCACCGCACCCACGCCCATGATGGCCGTGGTCTTGACGTGCGTGGTGGAAACCGGGATGCCAGTGAGGGTTGCGAGCAGCAGACACAGGGAGCTGGAGAGGTCGGCGGAGAAACCCTGGTACTTCTCAAGCTTCACCATATCCATGCCCACGGACTTGATGATCTTCTCGCCGCCCACGGACGTGCCGACACCCATGACAACGGAGCACAGCAGCATGAGCCACACGGGGATGATCATGTTCTCGACGGAGGATTGGCCGTTGCAGAAAGCCACACCCAGGAACAGGACGCCGATGAACTTCTGGCCGTCCTGCGCGCCGTGCATGAAGCTCATGCCCGCGGCGCCGGCGATCTGCGCCCAACGGAAAAACGTGTTGGATTTACGCCTGTCGGTGTTGGCGAATAGGAGGGTGACGATCTTGCACGCGCCCCAGCCGGCGGCGAAGCCCAGGCCGAGGGAGAGGACGAGTCCGTAGAGGACCTTGACCCACTCGTTCATGTTGACGCCATCGGCACCGCCCAGGGCGATGGCCGCGCCGGTGAGTCCGGCGATGAGGCTGTGGCTCTCACTCGTGGGGATGCCGAAGACGCTTGCTCCCACGGAGTACACGACGATCGAGAAGAGCGCCGCGCACAGGGCGATGAGGGCGATCTGCGTGTTCGAGCCAAAGTCGACCATGTTGGAGATGGTCGAGGCGACGCTCGCGTTGATGTGCGTCATGATGAAGACACCCAGGAAGTTGAAGATCGCGCTCATGATGATGGCGGCCTTGGGCGGCAGGCAACGCGTGGTCACGCACGTGGCGATCGCGTTTGGCGCGTCGGTCCAGCCGTTGACGAAGATGACGCCCAGCGTGAGTAAGACGGTCATGGCAAGTATTGGATTGGAAAAGACTTGCGCAATGAAATAGGAGAAGGATACGTCCACTGATACCACATTCCCATACCGGCGCATGACAGCGCCTATTTACACAGCCCTCCTATTGTATACCTTACGCAATGCTTACCAGGGCTTAACGTCGGAATGCTTTGTAATGGTCGTGTAAGGTTTGGCAAGAGGGAGACGGGTATCCGGTTCGTGTGCGTCTATTGCATTTTTGGATGAAAAAGGCGAAGCGGGCCGATAAGCCGGGTTCTGTCGTGGACGATCATTTATCTCGCCTGCACGTCACCGTGCAGTTCTTCGCACGCTACCCGAGCGCGGGCCGGGCCGACCCATGGCGCTCCTATTCGCGCTTGCTCCGGAAGGGGCTTGCCAAGCCGCCGTGTTGCCACGACGCTGGTGGTCTCTTACACCACCGTTTCAGCTTTTCTCTCACCCGTCATAAGACGGGCAGCGGGAGTCTTCTTTTCTGCGGCGCTAATCCGTCGGGTTGCCCCGCCTGGCCGTTAGCCAGCTTCTTGCCCTATGGAGCCCGGACTTTCCTCACGCCTGCCACGAGGGCTGGTCGCGCGATCGTCTGGCCCGCTTCGCGAAGAGGTATTGTACCATGTGGCCGGAGGTCTTGCGAGCGGACGGGGCTTCACCCGTGCTCAAACAGTCCTGGGCTCGCGCGAAGGCCCCACGGGGCCTTCGGCTCGTGCGGAAGCTGCGCGCGGATGAAGCCCCGTCCGCTCGCAAGACCAAACGATCTCGGTGCAATACCGGGACTGCATTATGTCGTTGGCACGTGGCCCTTGCCGATGTGGGCCCGGTTGTGAGGGGTTATGGCTGATTCGTATTTCACGGTTCGTTCCGGCGCCGAGGTGTCGGGGGAGTTCGAGGACCGCAAGAGCCGGTTTATCGCCCAGCTCGTGCATGTCGAGTCAGTGGATGAGGCCCAGGCGCATCAGGCGGCCATGCGGGCGAGGCATTACGACGCTCGGCACAATGTACCCGCGTTCATTTTGGTAGACGGCACCGAGCGTGCAAGCGATGACGGGGAACCGCAGCGTACGAGCGGGATGCCGACGCTCGAGGTGCTGCGCGGTGCCGGGCTCAAGGATGTGTGCTGTGTGACCACGCGCTATTTCGGCGGAACGCTGCTTGGGCCGGGTGGTCTCGTGCGTGCGTATACGGCGGCGGCGCAGGCGGCCGTCGAGGCCGCGCGCGCGGCAGGCGATATCGTCGAGATGACAAGCGTGGTGAATGTGGACGTCCCGGTGGCGTATCCCCTCTACGAGCAGGTGGTCCGTATGATCGCCGATACCGGGGGCAAGATCGCCGGCACCGATTACACCGATCAGGTGCTGATTCACGCAATATATCGCGAAGGGGAGCACGAGGCCCTGCGTCCGCTGCTCACCGAGCTCATGGCCGGCAAGGAGGTCGTCGAGGTCGGGAGGGCGCATTTCGACGAGTTCTAGGCGCCTGAGTCGCCCCGGTGTGTGATTGCAACGGAATCGGGCCCGGACCGAGGCGTGTGTCTCGGTCCGGGCCCGCTTTGCATGCGGTTTCGCATGCGGCGATGGTGGCGTTTTAAGCCTCGAGGGTGTCGACGAGCAGGTCGATGGCGTCGTCGATGCAGCCGGCGCAGCTACGCAGCGCCCCGGTGTCCGTACCCACGCCCTTGAGCTCGCGGCAGACGGTGGAGCCGTTCTTATCTCGGAACGCGTCGCAGTACGCGCGCGCCATGCGATAGGTGGCGCCCTTGCTGCCGGGTGCGTCGAAACCCGAGCTTCTCACCTGTCCGAGCGCCATGATGCCGCCTGCAATGGCGCCGCAGGTCTCGGTCATGCCGCCCATGCCCGCTCCAAAGCCCTCGGCGAGTGCGAAGGCGGTGTGGTCATCGAGTCCGAGTTTCGGCGCCATCGCGCAGATCACGGATTGCGCGCAGTTGAACCCTTGGGCATGATAGTCGGCTGCCGCCGCCTTGAGCGCTTCGCGGTCGAGCGAGATTTCATCTTTGTTGATTGCCATAGTTCTTCCTTTTCGATTGCTCTGAACGGTATACCATTTTACCTATCTGAACGCAGGGGAGGGCCCGAGTGGCCGAACCCGTATGAACGAAGGAGAGCCCATGGCCGAGCATATCGGAACCACGTGCGTGCAGGGCGGCTACCGCCCCGGTGACGCGGAGCCCCGTCAGGTGCCCATCTATCAGTCCACCACCTGGAAGTACGACACCTCCGAGCACATGGGCAAACTGTTCGATCTCGAGGAATCGGGTTATTTCTACACCCGCCTTCAGAATCCCACCAACGATGCCGTCGCGGCCAAGATCTGCGAGCTCGAGGGCGGCACCGCCGCCATGCTGACGAGCTCCGGTCAGGCCGCGAACTTCTTCGCCGTCTTCAATATCGCCGGGGCGGGCGATCACGTGGTGGCGAGCTCGGCCATCTACGGGGGCAGCTACAATCTGCTCGTCCACACCATGCGCCGCATGGGCCTGGAGTGCACCTTCGTCGCCCCCAACGCGACCGATGAGGAGCTCGAGGCGGCCTTCCGCCCCAACACCAAGTGCGTCTTCGGCGAGACCATCGCCAATCCGGCACTCGCCGTGCTCGACATCGAGCGTTTCGCCGCCGCCGCGCATGCCCATGGCGTGCCGCTGATTGTGGACAACACGTTCCCCACGCCCGTCAACTGCCGTCCCATTGAGTGGGGCGCCGATATCGTGACGCACTCCACTACCAAGTACATGGACGGTCACGGCGCGGCCGTGGGCGGTGCCATCGTGGACTCCGGTCGCTTCGACTGGACTGCGCACGCCGATAAGTTCCCCGGTCTCACCACCCCCGACGAGTCTTATCACGGCGTCGTCTACACCGAGCGCTTCGGTCTCGAGGGTGCCTTCATCACCAAGGCGACCGCCCAGCTCATGCGCGACCTCGGCTCCATCCAGAGCCCCCAAAACGCCTACCTGCTGAATCTCGGTCTGGAGAGCCTGCATGTGCGCATGCCCCAGCACTGCAAGAACGGTCAGGCCATGGCCGAGTTCCTCGCCGGGCACCCCGCCGTGCGTTTTGTGCGCTACCCCGGTCTTCCCGGTGACGAGTACTACGACCTCGCGCAGAAGTACCTGCCGAACGGCTCCTGCGGCGTGGTGAGCTTCGGCTTCAACGGTGGGCGCGAGGCGGCCGAGCAGTTCATGAAGAGCCTCAAGATCGCGCAGATCGCCACGCACGTGGCCGATGCCCGCACCTGCTGCCTGCATCCGGCCAATGCCACGCACCGTCAGATGAACGACGCCGAGCTCGAGGCCTGCGGCATCGCCCCCGATATGGTGCGTCTGTCGTGCGGTATCGAGAGCACTGATGATCTGATCGCGGATGTCGAGCAGGCGCTCGCCGGTCTGTAAGGAGACGGGAATGGCAGATCGCAAGCCCAATTCCAAGAAGCAGGCGCGTGCGGAGAAGGCGCAGCGCCATGCCGAGCAGATGGCTGCCCGCTTTGGCAAGGAGATCGAGCGCAGCCTCGCCGGCGTCCAGCGTCTCGAGGCCCCCGTCACCTCCGAGGTCGAGGGCCGCGTGCCCGAGGTCCGTGTCATGGCCGCCGACGCCGTGGCGGCGATTCTCGAGAACGGCCGTGGCCGCGCCGAGTTCTGCGACTTGGCGGTCCTCGACTTCGCCTCGTTCACCAACCCGGGCGGCGGCTACATCCGCGGCTCCTGGGCGCAGGAGGAGGCCTTGTGCGCCGAGTCGTTCCTGTACAACGTGCTCGAGAAACAGGGCGACTGGTACGGTGAGAATCGCCGTCGCAATATCAACTGCAATCTCTACCGTAATCGCGCACTCGTCGTTCCCAAGGTGCGCTTCTCCCGTGAGAAGATCCACGCCTACGCCGATGTGCTCGTGGTGGCCGCGCCCAACGCCCGCCGCGCCCGCGAGGAGTACAAGGTCGACGAGGCCGCCCTCGTGCGCGCCATGCGCGACCGCATTCACTTCGCCCTCAACATCGTCGATGCGCTGGGTCACAAGCAGGTCGTACTGGGCGCTTGGGGCTGTGGGGTCTTTGGCTGGGAGGCCGAGCTCGTGTCCGAGTTGTTCCGCGAGGAGCTGGCATCGGCTTCCCATGGCATCGAGCTCGCGATCTTCGCCGTCCCGCGCGATCGCTTCAACGAGAACCTCGCGTGCTTCGAGCACGCGCTCTCGACCTTCCCCGAGAGGAATCAGGTGAGCTTCGCCGACGCCCTCGCCGAGCGCCGTGCCGCCGAGCAGGCCGCCGCTGCCGCCGAAGAGGATGATGGGGAAGAGGACGACTGGCGCAAGTACCTGTAGCGCCGACCATCGAAGGAGAGACGCATGTCTTTTGCAGAACTGACCCGTTCCCGGTATGCCTGCCGCAGCTATGAGGAGCGCGCGATCGAGCCCGAGAAGCTCTCAGCGATCTTGGAGGCCGGTCGCATCGCCCCGTCCGCCTGCAACAAGCACCCGAGTCGCGTGCTCGTGTGCGACACGGACGCCCTGCGCGAGAAGGCGGCCAAAGCGGCCAAGCACTTCGCCAAGGACGGCAGCGTGTTTGGCGCGCCGGTCGTCCTGATGGTGTGCGAGAAGGTCGACACGGCTTGGGTGCGCAAGTACGACCAGATGGGCTCGGGTGACATCGACACGAGCATCGTGGTCGACCAGATGATGATGCAGGCCGAGGACCTCGGGCTTTCCACCTGCTGGGTCTGCCATTTCGACCCGCGCGTGGCCATCGATGAGTTTGGGTTGCCCGCCGACCTGTACCCGGTGCATATGCTCACCGTGGGTTACGCCGCCGACGAGATCGCGGGCGAGTGCGTTCGCGAGGCCCGCACCATCCCGATGTCCGATTTCCGCATCGTCCTCTAACCGGCTCATCCGACCGCTCGTCGGTCTCCGCGCCCGTTCACCTCGTCCGCCGACCCTCCCTTTCATTTTGGGTACAAGGAGCGAGATGCGCGCACGCGCCATGAGACCATACCCCGACCCGGAGAGCACGCGATGAAGACCACGACCATCACCTATGCCAGCCGCGACAACGCCTCCACGGTGCGCGCCCTCATGTGGGAGCCCGACGAGGTCGCCTCGGGGGGCGAGGCGCCCCGTGGGCTTGTCCAGATCGTGCACGGCATGTCCGAGCACGTGGAGCGCTACGAGGGCTTCGCCTCCTTCCTTTGCGAGCAGGGTTTCGCCGTCTGCGCGAACGATCATATAGGTCATGGCAAGAGCGTCTCGAGCGCCGAGGACTTGGGTCACATGCCGCTCGAGGTCGGCGAGGACGTGCTCGTCGCCGATGTGCAGACGCTGCGCGAGCTCGCCCTTGAGCGCCTGTCTCAGCGCTGCGACATGCGGGTGAGCGGCATCCCGTACGTGATCTTCGGTCACTCCATGGGAAGCTTCATCACCCGCGTGTTCTTGACCCGCCATGCCTTTGGCGTGCGCGCCGCCGTCCTGTGCGGCACCGGCCATCAGCCCCGTCCCCTTTCGACGGCGGGCAAGGCCCTTACGAGTTCATTGGCCAAAAAGCATGGCGAGCGCTACGTGAGCGAGCTCGTTGACGGAATGGGTGCCGGCGGCTATGGCAGGGCCATCAAGGACGCCGAGACAGATCTGGACTGGATCGCCACCGACCCCGAGGTCGTTGCCGAATACCAGCGCGACCCTCTGTGCGGTCAAAAGTTCACCGTCGGCGCATATCACGTGCTGACGAGCTTGGTGTCCGACGCCACGGATCTGCGTTTGGCGCGCAGGGTCCCACATGCGCTGCCACTGTTGTTCGTGTCCGGCGATCAGGACCCGGTGGGCGAGTGCGGCGCCGGCGTTCATCGCGCGGCGGAGATGTATCGCAAGGCGGGCGTTGAGAGCGTGACCGAGAAGCTTTACCCCGGCATGCGCCATGAGATTTTGAACGAGCCCGTCAAGGGCGAGGTTCATCGCGACGTGCTCGCTTGGCTGGAGCGTCAGGGGCTCTAGGCCGTCCTTTTGGGTCGGTCGCATGGGGCCGTTCCGCGTCGCTGGAAGGGGGTGCTCGAAATGGATGATGGGCGGGTTTCTCGCGAGCGTTATGCCAAATGGGCGTCGATGCCGATCGACGAGCTCGCGCGCGATTGCGATATCCAGGCTTTTCGGGCATCTGGACCCGGAGGCCAGGGCGTGAATACCACGGATTCCGCGGTGCGTATGCGCCATGTTCCGAGCGGCATCGTGGTCACGGCGCGCGAGAGCCGAAGCCAGTTTCAGAATAGGGCGAGCTGCCTGCGGAAGCTCAAAGAGGAACTCACCCGCAGGGCGCGTCCTTCCAAGAAGCGTGTGGCGACGAAGCCCGGCAAGGCGGCCAAGGCCCGGCGACTCGCCGATAAGCGTCATCGGGCACGGATCAAGGCGGCGCGCAGACGCTATGACGGGAGCGAGTGATCGAGGTGGCGGCTACCTCGGCCAGAGTACGCTGAGCGCCGAGGGGAGCACCTCGATTGACATCTCGGCTGCGCCCACTTGTTCGCCGTCGAGTTGGATGGGGTAGGTCGGGCTCGGAAATACGAGGTCGACGCGTTTTGCACGCTGCAGATGCACATGCGGGTTGTGCGTGTGCCCGCCGTTTTTAGCCGAGAGGAAGACGGGCAATGCCACCGCGCGCGGCACCGGGCCGGTGGCGTAACACACATCGAGCAATCCATCGCAGGGGTCCGCCTGCGGGCAGATGCGAAAGCCAGAGCCGTAGGTCGGGCCGTTTTGAATCGCGAATATGATCGCGCGAACGCGCTTCTCGGCGCCGCCGTCGAAGCGGACATGAGCGGGGAAGTCGCGGTAGTCGCGTCCGAATGCCTTTAGGCCGCTTGCCAGGTAGAGTGGGGCGCCGGTCAGGCCCGTGATTATGCGCATGGCGTGCGTGTCGATGGCAATGGCGGCGTCGAGGCCGAACGAGATGGTCTGCACCGCGTATTCCGTCCATGTGCGGGTCGTTCCGCCGGTATGGGAGCGGCAGGTGATTTCGAGTACGTCGATGGGCGCCGCCGAGCTCGTCAAAAGCGGGGAGAAATCCGTGCCCGAGACATCCGTGACATCGGTGAGGCCAAGCGTCCGTGCGAAATCGTTGCCCGAGCCCACGGGAATCACGCCGAGGGTGGGGCGCCTGCCCTCCTCGATGCGCATGAGACCGCAGGCGACCTCGTGCACCACGCCGTCGCCGCCGAGCGCTATGACGGTGTCGTATTCCGCCGCACCGGCCGCGATCTCGGTCGCATGGCGCGGGCGCTCGGTCTGCGCGATGTCGAAGGCCTCGCGGTGGCAGTACATGGTGAGGAATCGCTTGAGGCGCTCGGCCGCTCCCGCTGCGGCACCGCTTTGCGCCGCGGGATTCACCACGATCAGCACTCGCCCGAGGGCGTCCATGCGGTTCACGTTCACTCGTCCATCAGCTCCTCGAGTTCGCGGCGATGGCGCTCGAGGGCACCTTCGACGGTAAGGGCGGCGTCGTCTTTGAGCCCCCTTCGCTTGGGGGTCACGATGCGCTGTGCCGGGTACACGGCCGCGTGCCCCGCCACGAGATAGCTCACAAAGCCGACGATGACAAAATACCCAGCTGCCTGAGCGCCAAACATATCGATTCCGAGCATGATGGTGGTGATGGGCACGTTGAGGGCCGCGCCGAACACGCCGACCATCCCGAGCGCCGCCACGAGGCTCGGATCGCCCATGGTGACCTGGCCGATCCATCCGCCCAGGGATGCGCCGATGCCGAACAGCGGCGTGACCTCGCCGCCCTGCAGGCCCGCGCCAACGGTGAGCGCGGTCATGCCGAGCTTGGCGACTGGATCGACGAGGGTGGTCTCGCCTCGGAAGGCTGCTCCGACCATCCATTCGGACAGGCCGGCGTAGGGGGCCATGCCGAGGCACAAGAACAGCACGGCGATCACGATGCCGCCGGTCGCGGCGGCCGCCAGGTAGTTGGTGAAGAGGCGTGCGTACAGGCGCTTGACCGTGCGGATGCAGAGGGTGAACAGTCGGGCCACCAGGCCGAACACCACGGCGGCGGCGATGACGATGGCGATGGTGCGCGCGTCCATCGCCGGAACGCGTGCGATGGATTGGAAGACGAAGTGACTTCCCAGCGCGCGGCTCACGGCGTTGCCGACGAACGATCCGGTCAGGCAGTAGAGCGCGGCGCTGTAGTCGATCTTGCCCACGAAGCACATTTCCATGCCAAAGAACGCGCCGGCAAGCGGGGTGCCGAACGCCGCGCCGAACGCCGCGGAGATGCCGGCCATCATGAGGTCGCGTCGATCGTGGCCCTCTACGTGGAACAGGCTCGCCACATTGCTCGCGATGGTGCCGCCCATCTGCACCGCGGCTCCCTCGCGTCCGGCCGAGCCGCCGGCCAGATGCGTTGCGGTGGAGCACAGGAAGGTGAGCGGGGCCATGCGAACGTGGATCGGCGTGCCGGTGATGGTGCTGTCGATGACGAGGTTGTTGCCGCGCTGCGCGCGCAGGCCGTGGTTGCGGTAGAGCCAGGCTGTCGCGACGTTTACGATCGGGAGCAGGGCGAACAGCCATACGTGGGCTTCGCGCGTTGTGGTGGCCATGTCGAGGGCGGCGAGGAACGCCCAGCCCGCGACGCCCATGAGGGCAGAGGTGAGGATGCTGAGCACCAACACGCGCGCGCTCGCACAGGCATTGCCCGCGCCCCGACGCGCTTGCGCGCCCGCGCCGCGGGCACCGCGCTTGAGCTCTTTCTGAGCCGTTTCGAGCATGCGCCTGGGCATGACGCCTCCCTTGGATCTCGTTTCCGTCAAATGCGTCCAGTATACGCCCCTTGGCCGTCGGGGCTTTGCGTGGGTGGGCGTCTTGTCCATAGGCAAACGGCGGTCCATACACTATTCTCTATTGAGAATATACAGGCGCGCATATCACGTCGGATGAACGACGATGGATGGCGCGTCAAAACGAGGGAAGGGGCGAGGTATGGCTCGCGGAAAGAATCCCGATGCGAACATGATCCCAGTCGAGGAGGCGCGCCGCATCGTGCTCGGATGCATGCGCTCCACCGAGGTGCGCGAGGTGCCGGCGTGGCAGGCCGCGGGATTGCCGCTGGCGGCCGACATCGAGACCGACATCGATCTGGCGCCCTTCGCCAACAGCGCCATGGACGGCTATGCCCTGCATGCCGCCGACCTCGCCGCCGCCACGGCCGACGGCCCCGTCGTGCTCGACGTCGTGGGTCACGAGGCGGCCGGCCATGTCTTCGAGGGCGAGGTCGGCCACGGTCAGACCGTGCGCATCATGACGGGCGCGCCGGTACCGGAGGGCCTGGACGCCGTGGTGAAGTACGAGGTCGTCGAGGTGCTCGAGGGCGACGGCAACGAGGGCTCGCGCGTGTCGTTTACCGCGCCGGCAAAGCCCGGTGAGAATATCCGCGCCGCAGGTCTCGAGGCCCGTGCGGGCGATGTGGTCATGGCCGCCGGCGAGGTCGTGACGCCGGCGGGCGCGGGCCTACTTGCCAATGCCGGCCATGCGTTCGTGCCGGTGCATCGCGCCCCGCGCGTGGGCATCATCTCGCTCGGCACCGAGCTCGTCGATGCCGGTGCGGTTCCCGCGCGCGGCCAGATCCGAGATGTCAACGGGCCCGCGCTCATGGCGTCGGCCCGCGAGGCGGGCGCAGAGCCCGTGTTCTACGGCATCGCGCCCGACGACGAGGAGCGTATCTGCGAGCTCGTCCGTCGCGCGGCGTCTGAGTGCGATGTCGTGGTGACGTCCGGCGGCGCGTCCGCCGGCGATTACGACTATGTGACGGCGCTCATCGAGCGCGAAGGCGAGGTCCTCTTCGATCGTGTCTCCATCAAGCCGGGCAAAGCCGTGACCTTTGGCTTGCTGGGCGAGATGCCGTTTTTCGGCCTCTCGGGCAACCCCGCCGGCGCGTTCGTGGGCTTTGAGTTGTTCGTGCGCCCGGCGCTGCGCAAGATGATGGGGCATACGGAGCTCGAGCGTCCCGTTCAGGAGGCTCGCGCCACCCATGGCATCAAGAAGCGCCCGGGCCGCGCCGCGTACAACCGTGCGCGCGTGGAGCGAGCCGGTGCCGATGGCGAGCTCGAGGTGATGCAGGCACCCACGCAAAACTCCGCCTTGCTCGTGGACCTGCATCGGGGCAACTGCCTGGTCATGCTCGACGAGGATGCCGGTCGCGTTGACGCGGGGGAGACCGTTGCGGTCTTGCGCTACGACGTGCCCGAGGGCACGGTTCTGTAGTCCGTCTGCCTCGTGCGCCCCGGGCGGGCTCCGTTCTTCGAAAAGGGCGACGCCTGCCTGTCTCTCATGTTCCAAACGACGCGCTCGACGGGGACGTCGGCGCCGAAGGGGGTTTCCATGGATATCAAGTTCGCGATCGTGACCTGCTCTGATACGCGCACCATCGAGCAGGATGAGGCCGGCTCCGCGCTTGTCGGGCTCATCGAGGGTGCGGGCTGGCACGTCGTCTCTCACGTCGTGGCTTGTGATGATGCGCGCGACATCTCGGACGCCATCCGCGCCGCGACCGATGAGCTCGGTGCGGATATCGTCCTGACCTGCGGCGGTACGGGCCTGTCTGCCCGCGATGTGACGCCCGAGGCCACGGCCGTGGTCTGCGAGCGTGACGTGCCCGGCATCGCCGAGGCGATCCGCGCGTATTCGCTTGCAAAGACCCGTCGTGCCATGCTCTCGCGCGCTCGTTGCATGCAGCGCCTGGTGCGCGGCTCGGATGGATCGTTCACCGGCCGCCTGGCGCTCGTCATCAATTTCCCGGGCTCCACCAAGGCCGCGCGGGAATGTTGGGAGGCCGTGTCCGACCAACTCGAGCACGCCATGAAGATGGCGGCCGGTGGCGGGCATTAATACATTATTCTCAGTAGAGTATTATTCTCGAACGAATATAATATAATCGACTCGAGGGGGGCGGCCCGGCTGCCCCCCCTTCTTTCATGACCGGGTCCGATTGGGGTTGCGCTCACGTGGATATCCCATTTGTTCCATTTAGGGACAGGTACAAATTGAGACGGTTGTAGGAGGACCGCAAAGATGGAAAAGACGCTCAACACGCCCGCCCGCGCTGTGTCGCGCCGCTCGCTCGTCGCGTTCGGCCTCACCGCCCTGTTCGCCGGCACGCTCGCCGGCTGCGGCGCCAAGCCCGCCGATACCGCCGGGTCCACTCCCGCCAAGGCCGTCGAGCTGCAGATCTTCGCAGCCAATTCCCTCGAGAAGGCCATGCCCGCGGTCCAGGCCCTCTACACCGAGAAGACCGGCGTGACCTTTGCCGACACCCAGTTCAAGGCATCTGGCGATCTCATCGAGCAGATACGTGCCGGCGCCCAGGTCGACGCCCTGATCACCGCCTCAAAGGGCACCATGGATGACGCCGTCGCGGGCGGGCTCGTCGACGAGGCCACGCGCCTGGACATGTTCGTGAACGATCTGGTGGTCGTGAAGGCGGAGGGTTCCGACGCCGAGATCGCCTCGCTCGAGGATGTGAAGAACATCGAGGGCAAGGTCGCCATCGGCGACGCCGTGACCGTCCCGGCCGGCAAGTACGCCAACCAGGCCCTGAACACCATCGGCCTGTATACCGGCGCCGCAGGTGACGACGGCGTGTACGCGCCCGAGTTCGCCGACCGCGTCGCCCTGGCCGACAAGGTGGGCACCGCCGCCAAGTACGTTTCCACCGGCGATGCGACCATCGGCTTTGTCTACAGCTCTGACATCTTTCGCTACGACGGCATCGAGCAGGCTTTTGTCTGCCCTGAGGATTCCCATAAGCCCATCGTCTACCCCGGTGCCGTTGCCGCCTCGAGCGAGCATGCTAAAGCAGCGGCCGACTTCCTCGACTTCTGCATGAACGATGCCGAGGCTCAGAAGGTTTGGGCCAAGTACGGCTTCGAGCTGTTTGCGTAAGTGCTTCCCCGCGCGCCTCTGGCATACTGATGCCGGGGGCGCGTGTTATGCGTAGGTTCGAGGGCGGTCCCGGTGACCGCCCTTATTCATGTCGAGGGTAGGAGCGTGCCATATGGGCATGGGCCGAGATAGTTGGGATCTTTGCGGGGGTTGCGCAGGCGGCATCGTGCGACGGGTCGGCGCGCTTCGGCGATTCGTCGGCGGCCGCGCGGCGCGTTCATGGGTTTTGGCCCTTGTCGTGATCGTATCGTGCGTGTTGATGGTCGCTGCCGCTGCAATGCCGGTCTCCGCCATGGCCGTCCCGACGGTACTCGAGGCTCCCGAACAACAGACTGTGGAGATCCTCGCAGATGACTCCGCTCGAGTGGATGGCGCCTCGTTTGGCATCATCGGATTTGAGCGCCTCGCCAAAGGCACGGCCCGTGCGTCCGAGGGTGCGCCCGAAGGCTATCGACTTCCAATCTCGGATTCTGCCGGCTTGGTGGTTGTCCGCGCGCCCGGTGAGGTACTCTTGCACGTCGATCGCGAGGTCGCGGCAATGTTCGATCTGGATGACCCGAGCGGCGCGGGCCTATCCGCCTTGTGGTCGATGGTCTGCGCGCTCGACGAGGCCGGCAGCATGGGCGGCGCCCTGCTCTCGGAGGGAGAAGTGCCTCTCAGGCTCGCGACTGATTCCGAGTGCGTGTTCGGTGCCTTTCGGTATCGCTTCGATGCGCGTGGCGATGACGGCGCACGCTATGTGACTGTGACATTGGCGAATGCCGAGGAGGGCGAGGCCGGTCTGGATGCGGCGCGTGCCGCCGGCGTCGACCTGGGCGACGGCGTGTTGTGGTGCGATTTCGCCCAGGTTGTCGATGCGGGAAACATGGTCGCCAAAGACGATCCGGGCGTTGTCGGAGAGGCCCTCGCCTTCTTCTCGTCCATCGATTACCGCCCATTTTGGGTATCGCTCAAGACCAGCGGCCTGGCGCTGGCCATCTCCTTTGCGTTGGGGTTGTTCGCCGCATGGCGCGTCATGGGCACGTCGAGTCGTCTCAAGGGCGTCCTCGATTCGGTGTTCACCATTCCCATGGTGCTGCCCCCCACGGTCTGCGGCTTTTTGCTGCTCATGCTGTTCGGGCAATCCACGGCCGTGGGCCGCTGGCTCATAGCGCACGGCATCACGATCGTCTTCACGTGGGAGGCGGCGGTCATCTCGGCCATCGTGGTGAGCTTCCCGCTCGTGTACCGCACGGCTCTCGGCGCATTCGAGTCGCTCGACGGGCGCATGATCGACGCCGCCCGCACGCTCGGCTGGTCTGAGGTGCGAATCTTTTGCAGGCTCATGATGCCGCTTGCCTGGCCCTCCATCGCGGCCGGAACCGTGCTCGCCTTCGCTCGAGCTATGGGCGAGTTTGGCTGTACGCTGTTTTTCGCCGGCAACTACGCGGGCATCACCCAGACGATTCCCATCGCGATCTACTTCGAATGGATGGGCGGCAATACCGCCGTTGCCCTGTTCTGGGTGATGGTCGTGATCGCGTTCAGCTTCCTGGTGGTCTGGGGCATCAACGCATATACCGCGCGCCATCAGGGGTACCGCGACGGTGCGCATGTAGGGGTCGTCGCACGCGGGGGAGTGAGAGAGAAGACGCGCGGTCATGCCCTCGCTCGTTCGTCGGCGGGCGCGGCGGCGGATGCCGGCGGGTCCCGCGCGGCGGCTATCACGAGTTTCGATGCGGACATGGTCGTCGACGATTTGGAATCGACGGGCGGAGATGCGGCTGCCATCGACCTGTCCGCTCTGCGCGAGCTATTTGAGGACGGTGCGGCATGAGCCTGAGCATGGCGATTAAGAAACGGTACCCGGGTTTTACGCTCGACGTCGCCCTTGAGGTGGGGGAGGAGCGCGTGGCCCTACTCGGGGCATCCGGGTGCGGCAAGAGCCTCACGCTGCGCTGCATCGCCGGCGTGGAGACCCCGGACGAGGGCCGCATCGTGGTGAACGGCGTGACCTTCTTCGATTCCGAGGCGGGGGTGAACCTCTCGCCGCAGGAGCGCAAGACGGCCTTGCTGTTCCAGAATTACCAGCTGTTCCCGCATATGACGGTGCTTGAGAACGTATGCGCCGGTATGGCGGGGCCGCGACTCGGACTGGGCGGCCGCATGGACGGGGAGGCTGCGAGGCGCGAGTCTCGGGCACTACGGTTCCTCGAGATTTTCGGCGTCTCCACCTTTGCGGATCGGTTCCCCACACAGCTCTCCGGCGGCCAGCAGCAGCGCGTCGCGCTTGCCCGCATGCTTGCCGCTCGTCCGGGGATCCTCATGTTCGACGAGCCGTTCTCGGCGTTGGACTCATATCTCAAGAGCGCGCTCGAGCAAAACCTGCTCGACGTGTTCTCCGTGGTGGACCGTACGGTGCTCTACGTGAGTCACGATATCGACGAGGCGTGCCGCCTATGCGATCGCATCTGCGTGATGCATAACGGCCGCGTGGAGGAGAGCGGGACGGCAGGGGAGTTGATCGCGCGTCCGCAAACGCTGGCAGGCATGAGGCTTACGGGGTGCAAGAACACCTCGCGGGCCCGCAAGGTGTCTGACACGGTGGTCGAGGCGCTTGATTGGGGCATGACGTTCGACATGGGCCGCGAGGTCCCCGATGACGTGGCCTACCTCGGCGTCCGTGCCCGGCATATTCACCGCGACCGTGCTCGTGCGGCAGGTGAGCTCGGGCGCAACAGCTTCGATCTGCACGTGGCGCGTGTGAGCGATGCACGATTCGAGCGGCTGGTGCTTCTTGAGCCGCCACTCGGGGGGTCGCGGTCCCGCATCCAATGGAAGGTCGACATCCTCGATGCGCCCACGGGTTCTCTGCCCGAGGCGGGCGAGACGCTTCGTCTGCACTTCGATGCGAGCAGGCTGCTCTTGGTGAATCGATGACGCCTCCGGCGTCCTTTTGCGTTTCTCAAATTGTATAACACCCCATATGACCTGCGCTAGGCTACACCTGTAACCGCTTATCGGCGGGCTGGCGCCGTTTGCCTAAAACAAATGCCAACTTAACGACTATGAAAATAAGTTAATGACGTTGTGTCGACCGAGTGTTTCGCGGCCGAAGGGCCGCGGCTTGGAGGATTGCATGGTCAAGGAACGTCGAATCGCCCTTGCGGCTTTGACTGCGGGGACGGCGCTCGCGCTGTCGTGGACACCTGCGCTGGCGATCGCCGCCGAGGTGGATGGACCCGTGGCGGCTGTCGAGCGCGTGGGTTCAACCGCGAACCTGCCCAAGACGAATGAGTTTCACAAGGTGACGAAGGGAATTGAATCGGGTCAGACGTACACGCTCGTCTCCTCCGATGCCCCTGTCGGCCAAAAACAGCGCATCTTGCACCTGACCGCTGGCAACCCAAAACTCGATCGTTGCCAGGTCGGGAGTGCCGCCGACAAGCTGACGCCGGTCGACTGCACGATTGGCGGGCATGCGGGCAAGCATGAGCATGAGTGGACGGTCTCTGCAGTAGAGGGCGGCTATACGATCAAGTCGAATGCCGAGGATGTCTACCTCAACCTGACCGAGCGCGGGGGAGAGGCGCGTGCGACTCCCCAGGTGCTTTCCATCGCTCCTGGCGAGCATGGCGGATACGTTGTGAGCGCGCAGGTCGAGGGAGCGACTCGGTACCTCATGCATAACGACCGCGGTTGGACCTCTGCAGATAAGCCGTATGAAGTGCTGTTCTATCAGCGCGTCGAGGTGCTGCCGGAGGTTGTGCCGAACCGCAAGCTGACCACGGGAACCACCCAAGATCGCCCCTTTGCTCCCAATACGGGCGGAAGCAAGAACTTCCGCATCCCGTCCCTCATCACGCACAAGGACGGCAGCCTGCTCGCTGCCATCGACGCTCGCTGGAACCATGTGGGCGATGCCGCCGGTTTGGACACCATCTTCAGCCGCTCGACGGACGGCGGAAAGACCTGGTCCTTCAACTTCCCCAACTATTTCCCCGACTCCGTCGACGCCTTTAGCAACGAGGCGACCGCGTTCATCGACCCGGTGATGGCCCAGAAGGGCGATACGACCTACATGATGGTCGACCTATGGCCCGGCGGCGTCGCGCTCAACACGGCAAAGCACCAAGACCCCGTCAACGGCAGCGGATACGTTCAGATCGACGGGCGCCAGCGCCTCGTGCTCTTTGCTTCGCCGGTGCCGAGCGAGCAGCGCAAGGTGGGTGCCGAGCAGGGCGAGGGATATACGCACTATGTGGGCGATTTCGCCGCCGACGGTCTCGCGCCCGTCTACCGGAAGAATGGGGGCGCGGTCGAGCGGTATGTCGACCGGCACTACTACCTCTATGATCAGAATAAAGACCCGCTCTATTGCCAGCAGCTTGGCAGCTCCGCCTTCGTGCAGCAAAACGTGTTTTTCTACAAGGCGGAACTCCACGTGATGGCGACGTCGTACCTGTGGCTCATCAGCTCGAATGACGCAGGGGCGACGTGGACCGATCCGCTCATGCTGAACGAGCAGGTTCGCACCAATCTGCCCGGCGGCAACGCGGCGTTTTACGGCGTGGGGCCGGGTCGCGGCCTGGTGACGTCGGGCGGCCGCATCGTGCTCCCGTGCTATACCTTCATCCGCGGCAAGGGTGATGGCAATGCCAGCGTCATCTATTCCGACGACGGCGTTACCTGGAAGCGCAGCACCTCCCTGCAGTGCCAGACATCGGAGTCGACGGTTGTCGAAGTCGACGGCGTCCTTTATCTGTTCGCGCGCCACGGCTGGTATGCGGTTTCGCACGACGGCGGTGCCACGTGGGAAGAGGAGAGGAGCCTGCGCGATTCCGGCATAGACGTCTACACCGGCTGCCAGATCAGCGCGCTCAAGTATTCCAAGCTCATCGATGGCAAGCCGGCGATTCTGCTCTCGTGTCCCACGGGGAGCAGTCGCGCAAACGGCAAGGTATACGTCGGCCTCGTCGGTGAAGACGGCAGCATCGAATGGAAATACAGTCATGAAGTGCCCGGCGCCAAGGGGCGGTTCGCCTACTCCTGTCTGACCGAGCGAACGGACGGTTCCGTCGATCTGCTCTGGGAAGGCGAGGGCGACGCCTCGAACTTCACGCACTTCGACATGGCCCAAATCGCTCCGGGTGCGGAGGTTTCCAACAAGCGTGCGGTCTCAGTCCCGCTGTACGGGTCGGTCAAGATGAAGGTCGCCGCTTCGTTCTCCGGCTTTGGGGGCGTTGACGGTTCCATCGCCAAGATCAAGCTCGACAAAAACGATGACGGTACGGCGACGTTGACGATCGAAGGCCTCAAGGAGGGGGAAGTTACCTTCACCGATGCGGCTTCGGGCATCGAGTACGTGGTCACGGTCGCCCCCTCTGCGCTGGAGGAAGTGAAGGTCGAGCAGGGAAAGGAAGTGTTCATCCCTGTATCCGCCGGCACGATCGAGCGCAAGCCCGATGTCTCGGTGGCGCGAGTCGAGATGACTCAGGCTCCCTTTGTCGAGGTTTGGGGCGAGTCGGCGGCGGCTCTGGGTTCGGATCCTTCCTTTGCCGAGGGCGTGGCGCGCCTGAGCTCGGCGCTTTACACGTTCGAGAAGACAGATGATGCATGGGCCATCTCCGGGAAGACGGCTGCCGGTGAGCGGGTGTACCTGAACCTGTCCGGTGGCAAGATGCTGAGCCCCAACAAGGCTCAATCTCATCCCATCGAGCTCAAATCGAATGATGACGGTACGTTCAAGCTATACGACCGCGGTCAGCTCGACGACAAAGTGAGTGGAGCTCATCTGCATTTTTGGCGCGATGGAAAGGCGAAGTTCGACCGCTGTCGTAACTCCTGTGGAGCCGGTGATGCATTTGAGCTGTGGAAGCTCGCCGGGGAAGCGCGGGGTGCGTCCGAAATCCCCGGGTACGAGCGCGTCGCCTCCGCTTCGGAGCTTGAGGACGGAGAGAGCTACCTGATCGTCGCAAAGGTGGGGGACGCTCGCTACGTTTTGAATCCCGCACGCGAGGGGGCGGGAGAGTACGCCCATGTCGCCAAGGTCGACCCCGATCGCGTCCAGTACCGACTCAAGGTCACGGCCGTGGGTCCCGGAACGACGGATGTCCTGGTGGGTGGCACTGTCCATCGCATCACGGTCTCCGGTGACCCCACCCCTGAATTCCCTGAGGGCCCAGGCCAGGGAAATGAACAGGGTAATGGGCAATTGGATCCAGAGGACCAGGAGCAGGGCTCCGGTCAGGGCCAGGTTGGCGGTCAGGGTCATGACGGCGGGCAGCATGGCGGGTCCCACAGCGCCTCCGCAAAGCCCGGCTCCGGGCTTCCCCAGACCGGCGACCCCGCGGTTATGGTCGCTGGCGTGTCCGCCCTTGGTGCGCTGATCGGCGGTCTTGGCCTCAGGTTCCGCAAGCGCTAGTGACAGGGCCGGGTTCGAAAACGGTGCCATTTGATGGAAAAGGGCCCGGCACCACAACGGTGCCGGGCCCATAACGTTCCTGGAGCGGGCGACGGGAGTCGAACCCGCCTCATCAGCTTGGAAGGCTGAGGTTCTACCGATGAACTACGCCCGCATGTATGGTCGGGACGACAGGATTTGAACCTGCGACATCCTGCTCCCAAAGCAGGCGCGCTACCAAACTGCGCCACGTCCCGAAGGTGCTGAGCAGCTGGGGTACCAAGACCCTGCTTATCCCAAGGCGTTAGCGATTATAGAGTACCCGCGCGACTTCGGCAACGGTTGCCGACAATTGAGCACATGACGTTTCGAAACCACTACGAAACCTAGAGCCCTTCTCCCTAATCGCTTTATGCCGCCGTAGTACCATATGCAGCGCAAGAGAATTCCCACTTCTGAGGAGCACTATCATGACCTATACCGATAGGGTCATCGCCCAGCTGCACGAGCGCTACGCCGATCAGCCCGAGTTCATCCAGGCCGCCGACGAGGTCCTGACCTCGATCGCCCCGGCTGTCAACGACAATCCCGCCTATGAGGCCGCCGGTCTGCTCGAGCGCCTCGTGGAGCCCGAGCGCGTGATCATGTTCCGCGTCCCCTGGATCGACGACGAGGGCAAGTGCCAGGTCAACCGCGGTTTCCGCGTGGAGTACAGCTCCGCCATCGGCCCGTACAAGGGCGGCCTGCGCTTCAACCCCACTGTCACCCTCGGCATGCTCAAATTCCTTGGTTTCGAGCAGATCTTCAAGAACGCACTCACCACGCTGCCTATGGGCGGCGGCAAGGGCGGCTCGGACTTCGACCCCAAGGGCAAGTCCAACAACGAGATCATGCGCTTCTGCCAGTCCTTCATGACCGAGCTCTACCGCCACATCGGCCCCAACACCGATGTCCCGGCTGGCGACCTGGGCGTGGGAGGCCGTGAGGTCGCGTACATGTTCGGTCAGTACAAGCGTCTCAAGAACGAGTGGACCGGCGTGCTCACCGGCAAGGGCCTCTCCTTCGGCGGTTCGCTCGCCCGCACCGAGGCGACCGGCTACGGCCTCGTCTATTTCGTGGATGAGTATCTCAAGTGCCACAACGACTCCTTCGAGGGCAAGACCGTCGTGGTGCACGGCTCCGGTAACGTGGCGATCTATGCCGTCCAGAAGGCGACCCAGCTCGGCGGCAAGGTCATCGCCGCTTCCGACACCAAGGGCTGGATCGAGGATCCCGAGGGCATCGATTACAAGGTTCTTGAGGACATCTACAACAAGAAGCGCTCCGGCAACGACCGCGGTGTGAGCCTCGCCCTGTATGTCGACGCCCGTCCCAATGCCGTGTGGCATGCCGAGGACGGCCGCGGTGTCTGGCAGCTTCCCTGCGATATCGCACTGCCCTGCGCGCGTGAGAACACCCTTCTGCTCGAGGACGCCCAGGCGCTCGTGGCGAACGGCTGCAAGGTGGTAGGAGAGGGCGCCAACATGCCCACGACCACCGAAGCCACCAACTACCTCATCGAGAACGGCGTCGCGTTCATGCCCGGCAAGGCGGCCAACGCCGGCGGCGTGGCGACCTCCGGTCTGGAGATGAGCCAGAACGCCGAGCACCTGTCCTGGAGCTTCGAAGAGGTTGACGCCAAGCTCGAGGGCATCATGCGCGGCATCTATCATGCCTGCGACAATGCGGCCACCGAGTACGGCTATGAGGGCAACTACATGGTCGGCGCCAACATCGCCGGCTTCAAAAAGGTCGCCGACGCCATGATGGCCCAGGGCATCGTGTAGTCATTTTTAGTTGATTTAACCTTTTGGTTCTCCCGCCGATGGAGCGTTTGTCTCATCGGCGGGAGTTTGCGTCAAATGTCGGTTTTTGTGGGTGGCCGGGGTTCACACGCCTTTGCCCCCCTTGGTCGCTTGAGCGCGCGTCTGCGGACCTGGTTCGTACTGTCAAATTCGACAGATGTGTGACCGATGCCTAGCGAAGGGCGCTGCTTGCCATCTTATTGCCGCCAATTTAGAAGATATTCTGGGTATTGGTGCGCCAAAGTTGGATGTCAGAGCTTCGAACGTTCAAGTTTTTGGCTTGGCGGCTCTAAACTCGACATCCGATGGTTACACTTTGGTCGAATTTGGCAATCGAGGCCTCTAACCGCGGTCTTTTCGGCGCTGATTTAATTCAGGCCAAAGGCTTTTCTAAGCCCGTTGAGTAATTGCAGGTGTTTTTGTTGATAACACTTTGCCCTGGGCCTGAAAAATCTTCCCGACCTTCGGTAGATCATACGCGCAATAGCCTCGAGCGCGTTCGGGTCTCTCAGCTGGTCGCTGTTGAGCCGGTATACGTCGATGCCCATCGACATAAGTCCGAGTGTCCGGGCTTCGTCACGGCGCCTGATCGTTGCGTCGTCGTGGTATGAGCCGTTGTATTCCAAGATCGTATTGAACCGGGGCAGATACGCATCCGCGATAACGTAGGGCAGGCCCGAGAGTGCGTGCGCCGTTTCGTCCATTGCGATCTTACGATTGGTTTCGACGGGCCTGCAGTTGAGTCCGCCGTATTCATGTGGGAGCGCGAAAACGCAGTTCATAATTGCTTCCATTGGCGAGCGGCTTCCCCCGACCGCGTATTTCACTGCCGTTTCTGCCGCCTTTCGGCCGCGCATGCGCGTGGCTGCTGCATGAAAAGACCGGAGCTCTTCGAGGTCGAGGGCGGGAGCGCTCTCGTAGTAGCCGCACGGCTTATCAATGAAATCAAGACTGTCATCCAGCTCGTTGGTTCCGAGGGGCCGTTCAGGTAACGACCAATTGCCGGAGAGCTCTTCCATCAGGGCGAGAAGTCCTTCGAACGATGAGTCGCGGGCGAGGTCGAGCGTAAGTGCGGCGGGAGATAGGGCATACAGCTCTTTGGCTATGCGCATCAGCCCGCCCTCTCCAAGGTTTCCGATGCAATGGGCGATTACGGGAGGAGTTGCCGTGCGCTTTGCGATGCGTCCGACGGCAAGGTCGACCTGCTCGTTTTCAACAAGGACGCCGAGGCGCTCAAGATCTTCGAGATCGATGAGGCTGGACAGGCATGTTGCGCGCCTCATGGCATCGATTTGCTCGTTCAGCTCGACCGAGCCCCACGTGATCTGACTTGAAATACGTCTTTCGCGCCTCAGGGCGCGCAGGGCTGTAGCCCCCGACAACACGACGGTGTGCTTCGTTTGCTCCACAACAATCCCTCCCCGCACAACGGGCCTTCCGAGTGCCTTGCGACGGAGGGCAGAAGGAGCAAGGCGACAACAAGCTTGTTAATTTCATACTGTACCCATGCGGGAGCCGCTGTATGCGATGGATGTGCAGGGTCGGTGCGGCATTGTGTCCACTTTTATGCTCACGTACACGAAAACGGCCTTTTTGCTATTATGTTCGCCTGTGTGACCAGCTGCGGGCGTGGCGGAATTGGTAGACGCGCTGGATTTAGGTTCCAGTGGGCTTTCCCGTGAAGGTTCGAGTCCTTTCGCCCGCACCAGTCGCGCGCACACAAGGTATCAAGGGATCGGCACCCAAATCCTTGCCGAGTGTATTAGAGGAGGAACGTTGAACATCACTTCTGACGTGAAGGACGCCAAGCTCACCGCTACGGTCACCATCCCGGCCGCCGACGTCGACGCCATCATCAAGAAGGCCTACAAGGCTGCCGCCAAGCAGTATCGTTTCCCCGGCTTCCGCGCCGGCAAGGCCCCCCGTCCCGTGATCGATTCCGCCCTGGGCAAGGACGCCGTGCTCGCGCAGGCCACCAACGAGCTGATCGGCTCCAACGAGGGCAACGTCCTCAACGAGCTCGACATCGTCCCCGTCAAGGAGGGCGATTACCAGGAGATCGACCTGTGCGCCGATGGCACCGACTACACCTACACCGTCGAGTTCACCCTGCGCCCGTCCGCTGAGCTCTCCTCCTACGACGCCGTCGAGATCGAGATGCCCCCCGCGGAGGTCACCGAGGCCGAGATCGACCAGCAGGTCGACATGCTCATGGGTTACCACGCCACCTTCGAGGACGTCGAGCGCGCCGTCGAGGGTTCCGACTACGTGACCGTCGACATCAAGAACGTCGCGAACGCCGAGGCGCTCGCCGGCGAGGGCCGCGTCATCGCCATGGGCGCCGGTCACCTGCCCAAGGAGTTCGACGAGGGCCTGCTGGGCATGAACGTCGACGAGACCAAGACCATCTCCTGGACCCCCGAGGTCGAGGGTGCCGAGGAGGCTTCCGTCGAGGTCACCGTCAAGGGCGTCAAGGAGCGCAAGCTCCCCGAGCTCAACGATGAGTTCGCGAAGACCAACTTCGGCTTCGACGGCGTGGACGCCATGCGCGACGCTGTGAAGCTCGAGATCGAGTCTGACAAGTCCTCCCAGCTTCCCCAGCTCAAGGAGAACCGCTGCGTCGCCAAGCTCGCCGAGCGTCTCCAGCTCGACGAGATGGACGAGGATTACGAGCAGTCCGTCTTCCAGGAGCTCGGCCAGAACTTCCTGCAGAGCCTTTCCGCCCGCGGCATGAGCCTCGACGGCTGGCTGCAGGCCAACCGCATCAGCTCCGAGGACTTCATCGCCGACCTGCACCGTCAGG
The DNA here is from genome assembly GCF_902501455.1 of Collinsella intestinalis. Taxonomy (NCBI): domain Bacteria; kingdom Bacillati; phylum Actinomycetota; class Coriobacteriia; order Coriobacteriales; family Coriobacteriaceae; genus Collinsella; species Collinsella intestinalis. Next base: position 642,653 of record NZ_CABWIC010000007.1, on the reverse strand, counting down.
CCAACGACGTCGCCCGTGAGTCCCTCGCGCTGGACGCCCTCGCCCGTGAGCTCAAGGTCGAGGTCTCCGCTGAGGACGTCGACGGCGAGTTCGAGCGCGCCGGCATCGAGGACGTCGAGGCCTCCAAGGCCCAGTTCGTCGCCGATGGCCGCATGCCTGCCGTCCGCGACTCCATCCGTCGCTCCAAGGCCGTTGACTGGCTGGTCGAGAACGCGAAGGTGACCGAGGTCGACGAGGCCGCTCGCGCCGCCGAGGCCAAGGCCGAGTAGCCCTTAGGGTTCTCCATCACGTGATGCGGCGCATGCAAGTTTGTGTCCGCGAAAACGTGTATCATACACAGCTGAACGGCTGAAGTTCTTACGGTGCCCCACCGCGCGAAGTCGAGGTAGGGCACCGTATGTTTCTATCTCGCGGGCGCACGTCGTCCGCACATGCCGAACTTGCCTCGCGTCGCATATGCGCCGCACAACCCGAAAGGAGCCATATGATCAATCGCATCGACTCCGCGCTCGTGCCCTACGTCATCGAGCAGACCCCTCGCGGTGAGCGCAGCTATGACATCTACTCCCGTCTCCTGAACGACCGCATCGTCTTTTTGGGCGAGGAGGTCAACTCGGTGACTGCCAACCTGGTCATCGCGCAGCTTCTGCACCTCGAGAGCCAGGATGCCGAGAAGGATATCTCCCTCTACATCAATTCGCCCGGTGGCGAGGTCTATTCCGGTTTGGCCATCTTGGACACGATGAACTACATCAAGCCCGACGTTTCCACCATCTGCGTCGGTATGGCCGCCTCCATGGCCGCCGTCCTCCTGGCCGCCGGCGCCCCCGGCAAGCGTTTCAGCCTGCCGCACTCCAAGATCATGATCCACCAGCCCAGCGGCGGTGCCCAGGGTCAGCAGACCGAGATCGAGATCGCCGCTCGTGAGATCCGCGAGACCCGCAATACCCTGAACCAGATTCTCGCCGATTGCACCGGCAAGCCGTTCGAGCAGGTCGAGCGCGACACTGAGCGCGACAACTACCTCCGTGCCGAGCAGGCCCTCGAGTACGGACTCATCGACCGCATCGTCACGTCCCGCAATGACTCCGGGAGCGAGCGCTAATGGCGGGCGACGAGTTCGGCCGCACCGCCGGCATGGAGGGCGACGGCCAGGTTCGCTGCTCGTTCTGCGGTAAGACCCAGGAGCAGGTTCGCAAGCTCGTCAAGGGCCAGGACGGCATGTTCATCTGTGATGAATGCGTCGAGGCCTGTAACGAGATCCTCGAGCAGTCCTTCGCGCAGGACGAGATGATGCGTGCCTTTGGCTCTTACGTGAATCACGCCGAGCCCATGGACGATTTCGATATGGACGAGGATGAGGCGCCGGCCCCCACCATGCGCGAGACCGCCGAGCGCATCATCACCCGCGTGCCCACCCCGCACGAGATCTACGACGCGCTGTCCCAGTATGTCATGGGCCAGGAGGACGCCAAGCGCGCCATGTCCGTGGCTGTGTACAACCATTATCGTCGCGTTTTGATGGGCGATACCGTCGAGGGTTCCCTGGGCGCCCATGCCGTCGACGAGGATGTCGAGCTTGCCAAGAGCAACATCTTGCTGCTCGGGCCCACGGGCACCGGCAAGACGCTGCTCGCGCAGACGCTGGCCCGCGTACTCGAGGTCCCTTTCGCCATCGCCGACGCCACGGCCCTCACCGAGGCCGGTTATGTGGGCGAGGACGTTGAGAACATCCTGCTCAAGCTCATCACCGCGGCAGACGGCGATATCGACCGCGCGCAGATCGGCATCATCTATGTGGATGAGATCGACAAGATCGCCCGCAAGGCCGAGAACCTCTCCATCACGCGCGATGTCTCCGGCGAAGGTGTGCAGCAGGCGCTGCTCAAGATCCTCGAGGGCACCGTTGCGAGCGTCCCGCCCACCGGCGGGCGCAAGCACCCGCAGCAGGAGCTCCTGCAGATCGACACCACGAACATCCTGTTCATCTGCGGCGGCGCGTTCGTGGGCTTGGACAAGATCATCTCCGATCGCGTTGGCAACCAGGGCATCGGCTTCAATTCCGAGATCGCCGGCCCCACGTCCAAGGACGAGAACGTCCTGCTCAAGCAGGTTCTGCCCGAGGATCTCAACAACTTCGGCATGATCCCCGAGTTCATTGGCCGTACGCCGGTCATCACGCAGACCCAGGCCCTTTCCGAGGACGATCTTGTGGGCATCCTCACCGAACCCAAGAACGCCGTGGTCAAGCAGTATCGCCGCATGTTCTCCCTCGAGGGCGTGGAGCTCGTGTTCGAGCCCGACGCGCTGCACGAGATCGCCAAGAAGGCACTCGCGCGCAAGACCGGTGCCCGCGGTCTGCGTTCGATTTGCGAGGAGCTGCTCCAGCAGACCATGTTCGACCTCCCGAGCGAGGAGGGCGTTCTCCGTGTCGTCGTTACCGCCGCGGCGGTTCGCGGCGAGGAGCAGCCGCGTCGCGTCTATGCCGGGTCCGATATCGACCTCGACTAGCACTTCGATGCGCATGCATGCGTTGTCTATCTTTGAAACGGCTGGCCATGTGTCAGCCGTTTTTCTTTTGATGCCTTGACGGGATTTGCCCGTGAGCAATGGCGCGCCAGGCTCCAAAGCGCATCTCCCACGTGCTATCCTGTTGGCAATTACGCAAACTTCGACTCTTCGGGAGCATGGCTATGGCAGAAGAGATGCCCAAGAATTACGATCCGGCGGTCAACGAGCCGGCTATCCTGCAGAAGTGGCTCGACGGCGGCTACTACAAGCGTCGCGAGGGTGTGGGCGATTGCACCGTCACCATCCCGCCGCCCAACGTCACCGGCATCCTGCACATGGGTCACGCCACCGACGACTCCATCCAGGACGCCATCGTTCGCATGGCCCGCATGCGCGGTCGCTCCACCCGCTGGATTCTCGGCACCGACCACGCCGGTATCGCCACGCAGACCAAGGTGGATAAGAAGCTGAAGAGCGAGGGCGTTTCCCGCCTGGAGATCGGGCGCGAGAAGTTCCTCGATGCCTGCTGGGATTGGACGCACGAGTACGGCGGCACCATCGTCGAGCAGATCAAGCGCATGGGTTGCTCCGTCGACTTCGACGGCGAGCGCTTCACCATGGATGACGAGTACGCCGAGGCGGTCCGCAAGGTCTTTTGCGACTGGTACCATGACGGCCTGATTTATCGCGGTAAGCGCATCGTCAACTGGTGCCCCGACTGCACCACCGCCATCTCCGACGACGAGGCGGAGTACAAGGATGAGAAGGGCCACCTTTGGCATCTGCGCTATCCCCTGACCGAGCCGGTCAACGGCCAGGAGTACATCGTCGTCGCCACCACGCGCCCCGAGACCATGCTCGGCGACACCGGTATCGCCGTTTCGAGCAAGGACCCCGAGAAGGCGGCGTTCGTGGGCAAGACGGTCAAGCTGCCCATCGTCGACCGCGAGATCCCGATTTTCGACGATTGGCACGTCGACCCCGATTTCGGCTCCGGCTTTGTCAAGGTCACCCCGGCGCACGACCCAAACGACTATGCGATGGGCGAGGCCCACGGCTTGGAGAAGATCAACATCTTCGACGAGCATGCCGTCGTTGTGGAGGGCTATGGCGAGTTCACCGGCATGACGCGCGACGAGTGCCGTGAGGCCGTCCTGGCGTGGTTCGAGGAGCACGACCTGCTCGATCACGTGGATGAGCACGATCATTCCGTCATGCATTGCTACCGCTGCGACCAAACGCTTGAGCCCTGGCTCTCCGAGCAGTGGTTCGTCGCCGTGGACAAGCTTAAGGAGCCCGCGCTCAAGGCCGTCCAGGATGGTCGCGTGACCTTCCACCCGGCCCGCTGGACCGAGACCTACACCACCTGGATGGAGAACCTGAAAGACTGGTGCATCTCCCGTCAGCTGTGGTGGGGTCACCGCATTCCCGTGTTCTACTGCGAGGAGTGTGGCTGGGAGGACGCCTGCATGGACGACGTGACGGTCTGCCCCAAGTGCGGCTGCACCCATGTCCACCAGGACGAGAACGTGCTGGACACCTGGTTCAGCTCCCAGCTGTGGACCTTCGCCACGCAGGGCTGGCCGCAGCATCCCGAGCAACTCGAGGGCCATCATCCCACCACGGCGCTCGTCACCGCGCGCGACATCATCGCACTGTGGGTCGCCCGCATGGTCATGAGCTCGCTGTACTTCCTCGACGAGGTCCCGTTCCATGACGTCGTGATCTACCCCACGATCCTCGCCAAGGACGGCAGCCGCATGTCCAAGTCCAAGGGCAACGGTGTGAACCCCATGGACCTCATCGACATGTACGGTGCCGATGCCATGCGCTACAACCTGCTCACGCTGTGCACCACCAACCAGGACGTCAAGTTCGACGCCGACATCGATAAGAAGACGAAGGCCCTCAAGGGTTCGGCCCGTACCGAGCAGGCCCGCTCCTTTGTCACCAAGATCTGGAACGCCAGCCGTTTCCTGCTCATGAACATGGATGGCTACACCCCGGGCGAGCCCGTCGCCGAGACCGCGGCCGATGCCTGGATGTTCAGCCGCCTGGCCAAGGCCACGCGCATGGTGACCGAGGGTATTGAGAAGTACACCTTCGGCGAGATGGCGCGCGGCGTCCAGAACTTCTTCTGGAACGAGGTCTGCGACTGGTACGTTGAGGTCACCAAGACCCGCCTCAAGGACGATGCGGCGCGCCTGCAGGCCCAGCGCAACCTGATCTTCGTGCTCGATGCGTCGATGCGCCTCATGCACCCGCTCATGCCGTTCGTCACCGAGGCCATTTGGGATCAGATGCCCGCCAGCTGGCTGGATATGAACGAGGACGGCGCCATCGAGCGCGCTGAGGCCCTGATGGTCGCCTCCTGGCCCGAGCCCGAGGCCTTTGAGCGCTTCATCGATGAGGAGGCCGAGCGCTCCTTCGAGCTCGCCCGCGCCGTCGTGTCCGACGCCCGCTCCACCCGCGCTCGCTACCGCCTGAGCCCCAAGGAGGCTTTGCCCGTGGTCGTCAAGGCCGCGAGCGCCGAGGTCGCCGAGGCCATCGAGGGCATGGCCGACTTCATCTGCGGCTTGGCCAACATCAGCGAGCTTTCCGTGCGCGCCTCCGAGGGCTTTGAGAAGCCCGCAGCCGCCATCGCACTTGCCGGCGCCGATTTCGACGCCTATGTCGTCGTGGGCGATTTGGTCGACTTCGACGCCGAGAAGGCCCGCCTGAACAAGGAGCTCGCCACGGCGGAGAAGGAGCTCGCCGCCGCCGAGCGCACCCTGGGCAACGAGGGCTTCATCGCCAAGGCCGCGCCCGAGGTCGTCGCCAAGAAGCGCGAGCGCGCCGCCGAGCTCACCGAGACCATCGCTGCGGTCAAGGCCCAGCTCGCCGACTTCGAGTAATCGGTCCATACGTTGATTCGAACCCCGCCGCATCGGTTGCGGCGGGGTTTGTGTTGCATACGGAACAGGGGGAAATGATGGCGGAAAACGAGACCGGCACGGTGATGCTGCCGCCGGCTAAGACTCAGGAGGCGTTCGTCCACATCGGGTTCGCCAAGGCCAAGCTTACGCGTGGGAGGGCGTTCGTGCTCGCGATCCTCGCGGGCGCTTTCGTCGCGCTCGGTGCGTCCTTCATGCTGATGGTCCGGGCGGATTCCACGCTTTCGCCGTCGGTGTCGCTCATCCTGGGCGGTCTGGCGTTTTGCCTGGGCCTGTTTCTCGTGCTCGTCGCCGGTGCCGAGCTGTTCACGGGCAATTGCCTCATGCTCATCGGCGCGCTCGACGGTCGGTACCCGATGATGAAGATGGTCCGCAAGTGGGCCGTCGTGTACGCGGGTAACGCCGTGGGCGCGCTGCTCGCCGTCGCATTGCTTCTCGCCTCGGGATTCCTCTCCATGCAGGAGGGTTCGGTGGGCGAGCTCGCCTATGCCGTCGCACTCTCCAAGGCCTCGCTCGACCCTGTGACCGCCTTTGCGCGCGGCGTCCTGTGCAACGTCCTTGTGTGCCTGGGCGTTTGGATGGGCAGTGCCGGCAAGACGGTGTGCGACAAGCTCGCCGCGACGATTCTACCGGTCGTGTCCTTCGTGGTGCTGGGATTCGAACACTCCGTTGCGAACATGTTCTTCCTTCCTTTGGGCGTTGCCGCACAGTCCATGCTGGGCGTCGGTGCGATCCCGCTTGCGGGCATGGTATCCAACCTCATGTTCGTCACGCTCGGCAACATTGTGGGAGGTGCGGCTGTGGCGGCCGCCTATTGGTTCGTCTACGGCCGCGATGTGCGCGAATAGGGGATTGATATGAAGCGCGAAGGTGCCTATGTCGTGCCGTTCGGGTTCGAGGAGCTTTCCTACGAGCGGGCGGTGACAATCGCCGCCGACACCGGAAAGATCGTCGGCGAGGCGGGCCCGCTGCTTGAGACTGTCATCGATATGCTCGATGAGCTCGGTCGGCCCGACGAATACTTCGATTGCATCCAGGTTGCAGGAACCAACGGCAAGACGTCGACCACTCGGTTCACCGCGGCGATTCTGCGCGGAGAGGGACTGCGAACGGCGCTGTACACCTCCCCCCAGCTCGTGCGCTATGAGGAGCGCATGGAAGTCGATGGCGGCGTGGTGAGCCCCTCTGCGTTCGCGCACGGCGTCTCCGCTGCCGCAGAGGCGGGCCGCCGAGTGAACGAACGCCGCGCAGCCTCGGGCGAGCCGACCTACACCATCACGCCGTTCGACCTCCTGACTGCGGCCGCCATGGTCGTGTTCGCCGAGGCGAGAGTCGATGTGGCCGTGCTCGAAGTGGGCCTGGGCGGTCGTTGGGACGCCACGAGCGCCACCGACCCCGTGGCCGTGGCCATCACGGGCATCGGGCTCGATCACACGCATATCCTGGGCGATACGCTCGAGGAGATCGCGAGCGAGAAGGCCGCGGTCATCAAGCCCGGTCGCACGGTCGTGCTCGGCGAGGGCACGCATGAGCCGAACGTCGAGCGCGTGATGCGCGCACGTTGCGACGCCTGCGGTGTCGTGCCCTGGGTTGTAGAGCATATGGTCATCGAATTGCCCGTGGGCATCGACAGCGCAGTTTCGTTTTCGACCGAGACCGCTCGTTCCACGTACGAGGTCTCAATGCACAAACCCGCTTACCAGCCGCAGAACGCCGCCTGTGCCATAGCGCTGGCGGAAGGGTATCTGGGCCGCCCGCTCGATGCGTCCTCGCTCGCCGTCTCTCTCGAGTCCTGTCCCATACCCGGTCGTTTCGACGTGGTCCGCGTTGAGCCGTTCGTATTGGTCGATGCATGCCACAATCCGCAGAGCTGCGAGAATTTCATCAATGCGGTTCGCGAGGCCGAGCCTGAGCGCGAAGCGCGGCCCGTACTTCTAGTCGCCGCGCTCTCGGACAAGGACGTACGGGGCATCCTCGATGTGCTCGTGCCGGAGTTTCCCCGTATCGTGGTGAGCGCCACGGCGAGCGATCGCGCCCTGCCTGCGGGGGAGCTCGCCCAGCTCGTCTACGGTGAGCTCGACGCGCTTAATCGTCCGCATACGGATGTCATCGCCATCTACCCCTCGGTTCGCGAGGCGCTCGACGCCCTCACGGAGGCGGGGGAGCCTGTCATCGCGGCCGGCACCATCACGCTTGCGGGCGAGGTCGCGGGCCTGCTCAGGTAAGGGCGATTCTCGCTACAGGAAGCGGTACTGGACGGTCGCCACGCCCACGCTCAGGAAGTTCAGGGCGCGGGCCACGGCGGGCTGCATGTCGATCACGCGACCGTGCACATAAGGGCCGCGGTCGTTCACATAGGCGATCACCGAACGGCCGCCATAGCGAATCTCGACGCGGGTGCCGAACGGGACGTTGAGCATCGCGATGCCCATCGAGGTCTCGGTGACCGTCTCGCCGTTAGCGGTCGTGCCGCCCATGAATCCGTCGCCGATGCCGTAATAGGACGCCACGCCCGTCTTCCATGTGATGGCCGGCGGCGCCGGAGGCGTTGGCGTTACAGGGGGCGCCGGGGGCGCGGGAGGCGTGGTGGTGTCTTCGGGCTTGGGCGCCGCCGGTGTGTCGGGTGCCTGCGGGGTTGTGGTGCCGGCGTTGTTTGAGCCCGTGTCGGGTGCCGGAGCGCTGGGCCTGTTCTGGCTCGCGTTTTGCTGCGCCTGCAGCTGGGCCGCCTGATCGGCGGCCTGACGCGCGATCTCGGCCTCCTCGGCGTCTTCGGCATTCGCCTTCGCCTGGATCTTGACGGCTGCGGATTGCGCGGTGTCGAGCGCGTCCTGCGCACGGGAGAGTTGCAGGTCGGCCTCGTCTTTCGCGGAGCTCAGCTCCGCGAGCTTGCCGTTGAGCTCGTCTTCGAGCGCATGCAGCTCGTCGAGAGCGGCGATGTTGGCGCTCTGCACGGTGCCCAGGTATTTGGTCATGCTGAGGAAATCGGCGAAGGAACCGGCGTTGAGGAGCATGGAGAGGGCGCCGCCGTTGGACGCATGGCGTTTGTACAGCTCACGCGCTGCCAGGGCGGCGCGGTTCTGCACCTGCGGCATGAGCTCCTGCTCAATGCGAAGGATATCGTCGGCGGCCGTTCGCACCTGCTCGTTGAGCTCGGCGGCGCGTGACGTGGCATCGGCGTAGGTGCCGGCGGCACGGGAGACCTCTTTTTGCAGGGAGGCGAGCTCGCCGCGCGTCGCCGCCGTTGCGGCCAGTGCGGGCTCAGGCGTGCCCGTGAGCGCGGGTATGCCTGAGCCCAGGGCGAGTGCTGCCGTGAGCCCAGCGACGCAGGCGATCCGCCCTCTGTGCGTACAAATCCCTCTCATGGTGGCACGTGCCATGTAACAACCGCCTTTTCTCGTTGACGGTATCAGTATAAGGCAACCCTCAAGCTGAGGTTGAGCCTAAGGGTTGCGTTCAAATCTTCTATGCGACTGTGCCGGCGTGCGGAAGCCTATGCGAGTCCTACGTCCATACTCGCGACCAGGTCGACGCCCGTGTCGAGCAGGTTGGCGGCGATGACGTCTCCCATGCGCACGGGGGCAGAAACGCGCAGCTCCCGTATGGTTTCCATGGCGTCCTTGTGCAGGGCGCGGGGAATGGGGGAGCAGGTGCGCACGGGGACAAGGCGCTCGTCTCCGCCATCGACCACAACCGTCGTGGCCAGAATGCGCATCGGGCACACGACTTCCTGCTCGGCGAAGCGCTTGCCGCGCGGGCACCGGTTGCCATGTACGCTCGTGACGCGCGCGACTCCGTCCCCGTCTCGCTCCACGCATGCCGTGAGCAGGCATTCGGATGGGCAGGTCGTGCAGTGGAACGTCTCAGTGCTCGTCATGGGACATCACGCTTCTTCCACGGGGTCGATGGATACGGTCAGGGTCTCGCCCGGTTTCACGGCGGCGAGCATCTTGGGCGTTATAGGGGCCGCTTCCATGATGCTCGGCTTGTAGTCGCGCGTCTTGCCGTGGAAGAGAACGGCATCGCCCGCACGGATCACGAGCTGGGCGTGCTCGAGGGGGCGACGCACGCGGAAGAACGCCTTCGTGGCGACCGTTCGGTTGATGCGCGCCGGCACGATGTAGCTGGCCATGTCGCCGGGCTCGAGGGTCACGGCTTCTGAGAGAACATCGGGTCTCGCCGTGCCGAGGGCGTGGGCGGCCGCGGCCGCTCCCGCGCGCGTCGCCTCGGCGGTGACGTTGTCGGCGAGGTCGTGTACCTGCAAGACGTTTCCGCAGGAGAAGATGCCGTCGACGTTCGTTTGCAGGTCCTGATCCACGCGTGCGCCGCGTGTTCGCGGGTCGATCTCGACCTCGGCGGCTCGGGCGAGCTCGTTTTCGGGGATGAGGCCAACGGAGAGCAGCAGCGTGTCGCAGGGAATGATGCGCTCGGTTCCGGGGATAGGGGAGAGGTCCTCTCCAACGTTCGAGACCTCGACGGCCTCGACGCGGTCTCGACCGATCACGCGCGTGACGGTGGTGGATAGGTGCAGCGGGATCCCAAAGTCCTCAAGGCAGTTCTTGACGTTGCGGTGCAGCCCGTTGGCATAGGGCATGAGCTCGTAGACGCCCTCGACTTCGAGGCCTTCCAGGGCGCATCGACGCGCCATGATGAGACCGATGTCGCCCGACCCCAAGATCACGACGCGGTGTCCGGGGCGCAGGTTCTCGATGTTGATGTAACGCTGGGCGAGGCCCGCGGTGTATACACCAGCAGGACGGCTGCCCGGGATTTTGATCTCGAAGCGGGTGCGCTCGCGACAGCCCATGGCGAGCACCACCGAGCGGCAGGTGAGGCGGACCATACCGTCTTCGCCCATGACGGTGACGCTGTGTGCCGCGTCTTCTCGTCCGCCTTCGTCGATGCCGAGCGCCATGGACCCGAGCATGACATCGATGCCGGCCTCGCGCACGCGGTTGATGAAACGCTGGGCGTATTCGGGGCCGGTGAGCTCTTCTTTGAAATGGGTGAGGCCGAAGCCGGGGTGGATGCACTGGCGCAGGATGCCGCCAAGATGCTCGTTGCGCTCGATGACTACGGTCGACGCGCCGGCTTCGTGCGCTGCGAGGGCAGCTCCCATGCCCGCGGGGCCGCCGCCGATGACGACGACGTCGTAATCGCCTGTTTTAATCTGAGCCATGCTAGCAGTCCTCCTCGGCGATGGCGCCCATGTGGGCGCCCGGGTTCTTGAGCGGTCCGTCGACGATCCATGAGCCCGTGTCTTCCAGCGGGACTTCGGAGGGGGCGACACCGAGTTCGCGGGCGAGGATCTCCACGACGCGACTTTGACAGAAGCCGCTCTGGCAGCGGCCCATGCCGGCGCGGCAGCGGCGTTTGACGCCCTCGACCGAGATGGCGCCCGGCTTGCGGTGGATGGCGGCGACGATTTCGGCCTCCGGCACCGTCTCGCAACGGCATACGATGCGGCCCCATGCCGGGTCCGCCTCGATGAGCTCCTCCTTGCGCTCGAGGGGGGCGAGGTCGAAGTCGTCCGGCATGCGGCGGATGGGGTTCCAATCGGCGCGTTCGACGAGCTCAACGCCCGCCTCGCGCAGGAGCTGCTCCATGCGATCGGCAACCGCCGGTGCGCTTGCGACGCCGGGGGACTGGATTCCTGCGGCGTGGAACAGACCAGGCGTGGACTCGGAGGCTTCGATGAGGAAGTCGTTCGTTTTCTCAAGTACGGCGCGGCCCCCTGCGAAGGTGCGGACGACGCGGCGGGTATCCAGGTCTGGTACGAGCTTGCGCGCGCCGGAGAGCAGGGCCTCCACATCGCCGGCGTACGTGTCCTTGTCGCCTTGCTCTCGCATCTCGGCGGTGGCGGTGATGACCGTGTTGTTGTGCACGGTTCCCGTGACGATGACGCCCTTGGAAACCGGGGTCGGCACCGGGTAGAGCGGCATGATGGCGCGGGGCTCCTTGTCGAGCACGGCGATGTTGCCCTGGCGCCATACCATGCGCAGCCCGCGATCTCCTGCCATGCGTGAGATCTCGCCCGCGCCGCTGCCGGCGGCGTTGATCAAGATCTCGCATCGGACGTCTCCCTTGGGCGTGGAGAGGACGAACCCTCCCTCTTGCGGGCGGTCGATAGCCGTTACTGGGGCGCCGCGCAAGAAGGCGGCTCCGTTGGCTACGGCGTTCTCGGCTGCGGCGATGGCAACCTCGAACGGGTCGACATAGCCGGTGGAGGGGCACCATAGGGCGCAGGTGGCGTCCGGATTGGCGCGCGGTTCCAATTCGGCGATGCGATCGGGGCCGACGATCTCGAGGTGGGGGACGCCGTTGGCCAGGCCGTTGTCGCGCAGGTGCTCGAGGGTGGCGAGGTCCTCGTCGGTAAAGCCGAGAACGAGGGAGCCCGTGCGCTGGAACAGGAAACCGAGTTCCTTTGACCACGTTCCGTACAGCTCGCACCCGCGGGCGTTCATCTTCGCCTTCATCGTCCCGGGGGCGGGGTCGTATCCGGCGTGGATCAGGCCGCCGTTGGCCTTCGATGCCCCGAGCGCGATGTCGTCGGTCGCCTCGATGAGGCATATCGTCTTGTCGTATCGCGCGAGCTGCCGTGCGATGGCGCAACCGGTGATGCCCGCGCCTACGATGGCGATGTCGTACCTAGGTTCCATGGTGCCGCTCCCGTCTGAGCACCGGGCGTGTGTCCATGGGCTCGCAGCCGGTGCATTCTATAGACAAAGTGTCAACAAATAATGCTACGCGTGTCGTTTATCATCGCCAGGGCCAATCGGGCGAGCGGGCGGCTAGGTCCGCAAACGGCCCCGGCGCTGCGCGGTCGCGGTGGTCGACGGGCCCGCTGTGTCGTTAACGTGCGCGGTTGCCGGTCGTTTCCGATGAGGGGGCGGGTGGTATACAATACGGTGCGATTATGAACAGCTTTGCAATCTCGCAACCGGCTGAAAGGTGAGGCTCATGTCCAAGTACATCGAGGAGCTCATGTCCCCGCAGTTGATGTTTGCCATGTACGGCTTCATCGCCTTCGTGGTCGCTCTCTACCTGCTCTCCGTCGTGTATGTCTTCATCGACGCGAAGCGTCGCGGCGTCCAGGCGTTTTGGGCCTGGGGCCTGCTCGCCCTCGTCCCGTTCGTCGGCCTTATGGCCTATATCGTGATGCGCCCGGCGTCCTACGTGGCGGATCGCGAGGAGCAGGAGCTCGACATGGCGCTGCGCGAGCGTCAGCTCGCCCAGTATGGTAGCTGCCCCAACTGCGGCACCACCATCGAGAAGGACTTCATCGTCTGCCCGGTGTGCAACACGCAGGTCCGCAACGTCTGCCCCACGTGCAAGCGCCCGCTGGAGGCGCACTGGAAGGTCTGCCCCTTCTGCCGAACTCACATCCAATAGGCGCGAGCTTCCCCCGTGCGCCGCACGGGGCCGATGAACCGCGCCGTAACGCACCCGTCACCCTTTGGATGGCGGGTGCGTTCCTATTCCGTGCTTCTTGGCGCTCTTCTGGATTGGAGGCGCAATTGCGCGGGCAAACAGGTACACTGGAAAAGTTACAGAGGTAATGCACCGTATCGGAAAGGTTCTAGATATGAAGGCACTGTACAACGACGGCTCCGTGGCCGAGGTTGAGGCCGACGAGGCCCAGCACGTCATCCGCCATTCCGCCGCCCACATCATGGCCCAGGCCATCAAGCACCTCTACCCCGAGGCCGACTTCGCCTACGGTCCCGCGACCGACAACGGCTTCTATTACGACGTCGACCTCGGCGATAAGAAGATCTCCGAGGACGATCTGCCCACCATCGAGGCCGAGATGAAGAAGATCGTCAAGGAGAACCTTAAGTTCCAGGTCTTCGAGCTGCCCCGCGAGGAGGCCATCGCCCTCATGGAGGAGCGCGGTGAGAAGTATAAGGTCGAGCACATCGGTGACCTGGCCGATGACGCTCGCATCACCTTCTACCAGCAGGGCGATTACATCGACATGTGCGTCGGACCGCACCTCACCTATACCAAGGCCCTCAAGGCCTTCAAGCTCACCGGCGTGTCTGGCGCCTACTGGAAAAACGATGCCAACAACAAGATGCTCACGCGCATCAACGGCACGGCTTTCGCCACCAAGGATGAGCTGGAGGCGCACCTCACCCTCCTCGAGGAGGCCAAGAAGCGCGATCATCGCCGCATCGGTCGCGAGATGGACCTGTTCATGATGCGCGACGAGGCCCCCGGCTTCCCGTTCTTCCTGCCCAACGGCATGGTCCTCAAGAACACCCTGCTCGACTACTGGCGCGAGATCCATCACAAGGCTGGGTACGTCGAGATTTCCACGCCCCAGATCATGAACAAGAGCCTGTGGCTCACCTCCGGTCACTGGGACCACTACAAGGACAACATGTACTCCACGATGATCGACGACGAGGAGTACTGCATCAAGCCCATGAACTGCCCGGGCGGTGTGCTCGTCTACAGCTCCAAGCCGCATAGCTACCGCGAGCTGCCCATCCGCGCCGGCGAGATCGGCCTGGTGCACCGCCACGAGCTCAGGGGCGCCCTGCACGGCCTGTTCCGCGTCCGCTGCTTCAACCAGGATGACGCGCACTTGTTCGTCACGCCCGAGCAGCTGACCGACGAGATCGTGGGCGTTGTGCGCCTGATCGACTCCGTGTACCAGAAGTTCGGCTTCAAGTACCACGTTGAGCTTTCCACCCGCCCCGAGGACTCCATGGGCTCCGATGAGGATTGGGCCGCCGCCGAGGAGGGCCTCAAGGTCGCACTCGATAAGCTGGGCATGGATTACGTGGTCAACGAGGGTGACGGCGCCTTCTACGGTCCCAAGATCGACTTCCACCTGGAGGACTCCCTCGGCCGCACCTGGCAGTGCGGTACCGTGCAGCTGGACTTCCAGATGCCGCAGAACTTCGACCTCACCTACGTGGATGCCGACGGCGAGAAGAAGCGCCCCATCATGCTGCATCGCGTGTGCTTCGGCTCCATCGAGCGCTTCATCGGCATCCTGATCGAGCATTATGCCGGCAAGTTCCCGGTTTGGCTCGCCCCCATGCAGGTCAAGGTCCTGCCCGTGTCCGAGAAGAGCCGCGACTACGCTCACCAGGTCACCGAGCAGCTCGAGGCCGCCGGCATCCGCGTGGTGTGCGACGATCGCGACGAGAAGATCGGCTACAAGATTCGCGAGGCCCGCGGCGTCGATCGCGTGCCCTACATGCTGATCCTGGGTGAGAAGGAGGTCGAGGCCGGCAACATCTCCGTCCGCGACCGTTCCAACGAGACCGTTCCGATGGCCGTCGATGAGTTCATTGCCAAGGTCGTTGAGGAGACCCGTACGCGCGCGTAGGACGCAACCGGGTTCATCGCTATGATGCGCACGCCGCCTCGGGCCCCACGGGCTCGGCGCGGCGTGCGTTATGCTTCGGGCCCACTGTCCAGGAGAGGAAGGGCGGTTTCAGCGTGATGGCTCAACAGGAACTCGAGACCCGATATGCGCAGCTCGTTTGCGCCGAGATCGCCGTCTTCGTGTACGGCGATCGCGTCGACGAGGCGCTCGCGCGCCTTGGCATCGTGGCGGACGAAGACTGTTTGGCCGATATGGTCGGCGGCGTGGGCCTTCGCGTGGCGGATGTTCGTGCCGAGTCTCGTGAGGTTCATGCCCACGGCGGTCTTATGTGGGTTGACATCACCGTGCCGTCACATTTCGGTTGCCATGCTTTCGAGCTTGGTGCCGACGTGCAGTGCGAGGCGCTCGACCGCGTTGCTGGCGGGTTACTCGATCGCAAGGTGGTTGCGCTTTCCGCACGTGGTGCTCGCGCGGTCGCTCGCGTGGGGGACCAGCCTTCTTGCGCGTTGGCTCAGGCCGATCTCGAGGTCATCGCCCATGGACTCGATAGCGTCTCGACGCGTATGCAGCGCCATTTCGATCATGCCCGCGCCCTCGCTGAGTACCTTGCCTGTTGTGATGGTTTGGTCCGGGTCGATTACCCCGGTCTCGCCACACATCCCGATCGCTCGCTGGCTGAGCGCGTGCTGCGTCACGGCTTCAGCCCCGCCGTCGATTTCGAGCTCCCTGGGGACTGGGGCGCCACAGCGGGGGATTTCATCGGGCGCTGTCGTCTCAACGGCCGAGATTGCCACGCCGGCGGATCCCGCACGCGCCTGCATGCGCGCGATGGGTGGCAGGGGGGCGCGGTTCGCATATTTGCCGGCCTCGATGACCCCCTCGCTATAGCCGACGATCTCGATCAGGCCATGCGCTGGTTCCGCAATCCTCCGCAGCCGTAGGAGGCCATCGTGCTCATCCTGATCGGCGTCAAGGCGTTTTTGGGGTTGTAGTTGCCCTGTCCGAGCTTTTGCCAGGAGGGCGCTCGTACCCGAGGTGGCTAAAACAGCTCGGTGAGGCGCTTCGCGATCATCGCGTCGAGCTCTGCCTGGAGGGTTCGATAGGCGTGGAGGGCATGTTCGCCCTCAGGGGTGAGCACCGAGCCGCGCGCACCGTCGCGGGCGAGCAGTTCGCAGCCCAGATGCCCCTCGGCCTCGCGTACGATTCTCCACGCCTTGGAATACGCCATGCCCATGCGTTTCGCCGCACGGTTGAGCGAGCCCTCTTCGGCGACGCCCTCCAGCAGTGAGGCGCACCCGCCGCCGAAAGCACCGGGCAGGTCGCGGTCGTCGTCGGAGATGGTGAGTCGGGCGTGGGCGGAAAGCGACATATGGGCTCCAAGCTGGTGGTACGGTCGCGATGGCGCAGGGCCCGCGCCATCGCCGATAAGATCCTTGCGTCTTTTTCGGGCGGCATCGAGGCGCCCTTACGCGAATCCGGGATGCGGGCGGGTGTGTCGATTGGCCGAAGGCGGCGTCGGAGAGACATTGAGATTGGGCAGACCATTTGAAGTCTGGTAACGAGAGCCATTGTAGCAGTGGCTCTGCGCTACAATACCCCCACTTGTATTGGGAGCGAATGGCACGGCGGCAAGGAGTCGCCGCCGCGTCGGCAGCAAAGAGTCGAAGGAGCGACATGGCAACGTTTTTCCCTGGTGAATCCCATACTTTCTCTGAGTATCTGCTCGTCCCCGGATACTCCTCCGCTGAGTGCGTTCCCACGAACGTCTCCCTCAAGACCCCGCTGACCCGCTTCAAGCGCGGCGAGGAGCCCGAGATCACGCTGAACATCCCCATGGTCTCCGCCATTATGCAGTCCGTCTCCGGCGTGGACATGGGCGTCGCCCTGGCCACCGAGGGCGGCATCTCCTTCATCTACGGTTCCCAGACCCCCGAGTCCGAGGCCGCCATGGTCAAGGCCGTTAAGGACCACAAGGCCGGTTTCGTGCAGTCCGACTCCACCCTTACGCCCGACATGACCATGGAGCAGGTCATGCAGCTCAAGGACCGCACCGGTCACTCCACCATGCCCGTTACCGATGACGGCACCCCCACGGGCAAGCTCCTCGGCATCGTCACCAGCCGCGACTACCGCCCCAGCCGCGATGATCACTCCAAGCTCGTCTCCGAGTTCATGACCCCTCGCGCCGAGCTCATCGTGGGCGACAAGGACATCACCCTCAAGGACGCCAACGACCTCATCTGGGACAAGAAGCTCAACGCCCTGCCCGTCGTCGACGACAACGACCATCTGGTCGGCATCGTCTTCCGCAAGGACTACGACTCCCACAAGACCAACCCCAACGAGCTGCTCGACGCCAACAAGCGCTACATGGTCGGCGCGGGCATCAACACCCGCGACTACGCCGAGCGCGTGCCGCTGCTCGTCGAGGCCGGTGCCGACGTGCTGTGCATCGACTCCTCCGAGGGTTACTCCGAGTGGCAGAAGCGCACCATCGAGTGGATCCGCGAGAACTACGGCGATTCCGTCAAGGTCGGTGCGGGCAACGTCGTCGACGCCGACGGCTTCCGCTTCCTGGCCGACTGCGGTGCCGACTTCATCAAGGTCGGTATCGGCGGCGGCTCCATCTGCATCACCCGTGAGACCAAGGGCATCGGCCGTGGCCAGGCCACCGCGCTGATCGACGTCTGCCGCGCCCGCGATGAGTACTTCGAGGAGACCGGCGTCTACGTGCCCGTCTGCTCCGACGGCGGCATCGTCTACGACTACCACATGACCCTGGCGCTTGCCATGGGTGCCGACTTCCTCATGCTCGGCCGCTATTTCGCCCGCTTCGACGAGTCCCCGACGTCCCGCGTGAACGTCAACGGCCAGTACATGAAGGAGTACTGGGGCGAGGGTTCCGCGCGCGCCCGTAACTGGCAGCGCTACGACCTGGGCGGCGCCCAGAAGCTTTCCTTCGTCGAGGGCGTCGACTCCTACGTGCCCTACGCCGGCTCCCTCAAGGACGGCGTGAACGGCACCCTGTACAAGGTCAAGTCCACCATGTGCAACTGCGGTGCGCTCTCCATCCCCGAGCTGCAGGATAAGGCCCGTCTCACCCTCGTCTCCGCCACCTCCATCGTCGAGGGCGGTGCTCACGACGTCGTGGTCAAGGACTCCCAGCAGACGGTGAGCTACAACTAAACCTCGCCGGCCAATAGAGAGTCGGAAGTGGGGCCCGCGCGGGAATCGTCCGCGTGGGCCCCATCGTTGTTATGCGAGGTCCACAGACCTGTTAAACTCTTGAACATTACCGACGCGGCGCGGCGGCCCCCGAGCGGCCCCGGCGCTTGAACGATAGGAGCCAACCATGTGCGATTGCCACGAGCACGATCACGCCGGTCGCGCGGCGGGGGAGATCCCGGCTTACGACGCGCAGACCATTGAGGAAAAGTGGGTGAAGTCCTGGGAGGAGCAGAATCTCTTCGCCGTGGACACCGATTCCACCAAGCCCAAGAAGTACGTCCTCGAGATGTTCCCGTACCCTTCGGGTGACCTGCATATGGGCCACGCCCGCAACTACACCATCGGCGACGCCATGGCCCGCCAGGCCCGTATGCGCGGCTACGACGTGCTGCATCCCATCGGTTTCGACGCTTTCGGTCTTCCCGCCGAGAACGCGGCTATCAAGCACAACACCCAGGCTGCCGCGTGGACCTATAAGAACATGGACCAGGCCCTCGCCACCATGAAGCGCATGGGCTTTTCCTACGACATGGATCGCCTGGTCAAGACGTGCAGCCCCGATTACTACCGTTGGGGCCAGTGGATCTTCGAGAAGCTTTGGGAGCGCGGTCTGGTCTACCGCAAGAAGAACCCGGTCAACTGGTGCCCCAAGTGCGAGACCGTGCTCGCTAACGAGCAGGTGACCGAGGGCCGCTGCTGGCGTTGCGACTCCGAGGTGGAGAAGCGCGACCTCGAGCAGTGGTACATCAAGATCACCGAATATGCGCAGGAGCTGCTCGACGATCTGGAGAAGCTCCCCGGTTGGCCCGAGCGCGTCAAGCAGATGCAGGCCAACTGGATCGGCCGCTCCGAGGGCGCCGAGGTCGACTTCACGCTGTGCGACGTCGATGGCAACCCAATCGAGGGCGATGAGGGCAAGATTACCGTCTTCACCACCCGTGCCGACACGCTGTTCGGCAACACGTTCTTCCTGCTCGCCCCCGAGTACAAGGGCCTGATGGACCTGGTCGAGGGCACCGAGTATGAGGCCGGCGTGCGCGAGGTCGTCGAGGGTGCCAAGCACATCTCCGCCGTCGAGCGCGCCCAGGGTACGCTCGAGAAGCATGGCGCTTTCACGGGCCGCTATGTCATCAACCCCGTGTCGGGCGCCAAGGTTCCCGTGTGGGTGGCCGACTACGTCATCTCCGACTACGGCACCGGTGCCGTCATGGCTGTGCCCTGCGGCGACGCGCGCGATTTCGACTTCGCCAAGAAGTATGACCTGCCCATTGTGCCCATCATCCTCTCCGAGGACGACCCGCTGTATGAGGACCTCAAAGATGAGCAGGGCACGCGCGTGACTTCCGTCGACTGGGACGAGGCGCTCACCTGTGAGGGCAAGCTCGTCCAGTCCGGTAAGTACACCGGCATGACGGGCGGCAAGCATTCCGAGGGCGAGGCCGCCATCGTGGCCGACCTTGAGGCCGCCGGCACCGGCAAGCGCTCTGTCCAGTACCGCCTGCGTGACTGGCTCATCTCCCGTCAGCGCTACTGGGGCAACCCCATCCCGGCTATCCACTGCGAGCATTGCGGGATCGTCCCCGTGCCCGCCGATCAGCTTCCGGTCATGCTGCCCGAGAACCTCGACCTCACCGCGGGCGAGACGCTCGCCGAGTGCCGCGACTTCTACGAGACGACCTGCCCCGTGTGCGGCGCACCTGCTCGCCGTGAGACGGATACCATGGACACCTTCACGTGCTCCAGCTGGTACTACTTGCGCTACACCGATCCGCACAACACCGAGCTGCCGTTCTCGCGCGAGGCCGCGAACCGCTTCATGCCGGTCGACAATTACATCGGCGGCATTGAGCACGCGATCCTTCACCTGCTGTACAGCCGCTTCTTCACCAAGGCCCTGCGCGATATGGGTCTGCTCGACGTCGACGAGCCGTTCACCAACCTGCTGTGCCAGGGCATGGTGAAGGACGAGAACGGCGATACCATGTCCAAGTCCAAGGGCAACGTCGTGCCCCCGAGCTCGGTCATCGAGCCCTTTGGCGCCGACACCATGCGCCTGGCGATCCTGTTCATCGCCCCGCCCGAGAAGGACTTCGACTGGGATCCCAAAGCCGTCGAGGGCGCCAACCGCTTCATCAAGCGCGCCTGGCGCATCGTTTGGCAGCTGGCCGAGACCGCCGGCGACGCCGCCTCGCTCGATAAGGGCGCCCTGTCCAAGCCCGCGCTCGAGCTGTACCGCGAGCGCCATCGCACGCTGGCCAAGTGCACCGAGGACTTCGATCGCGGCCAGTTCAACACGGCCATCTCCGCGATGATGGAGCTCGTGAACGCCGCGAGCGCCTATATCAACGCCGTGCCCGCCGCGGAGCGCGACGCCGCCCTCACTGCGCTCGTCGCCTGCGACATCGTCTCCGTCCTGGCGCCCATCTGCCCGTTCGCCTGTGAGGAGCTGTGGCACGCCGCCCTCGGCCGCGAGGGGAGCGTCTACACCGCCCCGTGGCCGGAGTTCGACGCCGCCGAGGCCGCGGCCGACGAGGTCGAGATCGCCGTCCAGGTGCTCGGCAAGATGCGCGCACGCGTGATGGTGCCGGCGGGAGCCGATACCGCCGCTATGCAGACTGCCGCCGAGGCCGCCGTTGCCAAGCACATCGAGGGCAAGACGGTCGTCAAGGCTATCTGCGTCCCGGGCAAACTTGTAAATCTTGTGGTGAAGTAGGCTTCCAAATCGGGTCGATCCACGGCAAAATTGCCCCGTACGCTGGGAATGTGTTATAGTCCCCTTAAATGAAGTTGTCACGTGAAGGGAGTGCGGGTTCGCCCGCGCTCCCTTTTCATGAAAGTGAGGTGTCACATGGTCAAGAGCAAGGTGGAGCAGGACATCATCGATGCCCTGGAGGCCCGCGCCGCCGAGCACGGCATCGACATCGTCGACGTCGAGGTAGTCGGTGCCACCAAGGCCCCGTGCGTGCGCGTGCGCCTGGATAAGCTCGAGGGCGATCCCATCAACCTCGACGAGGTCACTGCCCAGACCGCCTGGGTGTCCGAGACCGTCGAGGCCCTGGATCCCATTTCGAGCGCTTACACGCTCGAGGTCAGCTCCCCCGGCATGAAGCGTCCGCTGCGCCGCCCGTCCGACTTCGCCCGTTTCGTGGGCGAGGACGTCGAGCTCACCACCACGGCCATGGAGGGGCGCCGTTCCTACAAGGGCGCCATCGCCGCCGCCACCGACGCGTGCGTGACCATTCAGCCCGAGGGCGAGGATGCGGTCACCATCGCATTTGACGACGTAAAGAAGTGCACCTTGAAGCCGGTCTTCGACTTCAAGGGCGTGAAGGAAGGGAACTAACCATGGCAGATGCCGATTTCACCATGATGGAAGCTCTCATGGAGCTGTGCCAGGAGAAGCACATCGACCAGCTCTACCTGCTCGATCGCCTTGAGGCCGCACTCGCCGAGACCTATGCTCGCGTTCTCAAGCTCGATTGGGGCGCGAAGGTCACCATCGACCGCACCACCGGCAAGATCTACGTGTACCGCCTCGAGCCCATCGACGATTCCATGGATGAGGAGGGCAACTTCACCGAGTACGAGGAGATCGACGTCACGCCCAAGGACGTGAGCCGCCTCGCCGCCCAGACTGCCAAGGCCGAGATCAACGCCATCGTGCGAAACGCCGCTCGCGAGCAGATCTACGAGGAGTTCTCCGGTCGCGTGGGCGATCTCATCAACGGCACCGTGCTGCAGTCCACGCCCGACTTCACCATCGTGAAGATCCGCGAGGGCGTCGAGGCCGAGCTGCCTCACTTCGACCAGCGCCGCTACCCCGACGAGCGCAACGAGCGCCCCGCCGGCGAGCGCTACCTGCACAACCAGCACCTCAAGGCCGTCATCATCGACGTCCGCGACCCCAACTCCACGCTTCCCCCGGTGCGTGGCGAGCACTCCCGCCCGCCGATTGTCATCTCCCGTACCCACTCCGAGCTCATGCGTCGTCTGTTCGAGCAGGAGGTCCCGGAGGTCTACGAGGGCACCGTCGAGCTCAAGTCCATCGCCCGCGAGCCCGGCCAGCGCTCCAAGGTCGCCGTCCACTCCCTGGACGACCGCCTCGACCCGGTCGGCGCCTGCGTCGGCCCCAAGGGCAGCCGCGTGCGCGCCGTCGTGGGCGAGCTGCGCGGTGAGCGCGTCGACGTCATCCTGTGGGACGAGGATCCGGCCGTCTACGTCGCCAACGCCCTGTCCCCGGCCAAGGTGACCCGCGTGCTGATCGACCCCGAGAAGAACTACGCCGGCGTCATCGTCCCCGACGACCAGCTGTCGCTCGCCATCGGCAAGGAGGGTCAGAACGCCCGCCTGGCCGCCCGCCTCACCGGCTGGCACATCGATATCAAGAGCGAGACCCTCGCGGCCGACATCCTCAAGAACGTCCCGCTGGCACCTCAGCCCGTCGTCGAGGACCTGATCGACGATGAGCCCGTCGACCTCGAGCCCGAGCGCTGCGCGCACGTCGGCGAGGACGGCACCCGCTGCCGCAATCAGGCCCGCCCCGGTTCCCGCTTCTGCGGCGTGCACGACGGCGAGCTCGATGGCGCCGGCGACGACGCCCTGGCATGCGCCGAGGACCTCATCTAGGCCCGCGTTCCCACGCATTGATTCTTGTTGATTGAAGATGCGCGCCCGGTGCGCGTGAGAGGTAGGTGAAGGATATGGCGAAAGTCCGTATTTCCAGCCTGGCCAAAGAGTTCGGCATGACGTCCAAGGAACTCATGGGCCACCTTGAAGAGATGAAGATCCCGGCGAAGTCCGCGTCGTCCTCCCTCGAGGACGCCTTTGTCGCCATGGTCAAGAAGCAGCTCGCCCCCGTGATCGAGGCCCGTGCGGCCGAGGTCGAGGCCGCTAAGCGCGCCGAGGAGGAGGCCGAGCGCGCCGCCGAGGCCGAGGCCGCTGCCAAGGAGGAGGCCGAGCGCCTCGCCGCCGAGGCCCGTCGCGAGGAGGAGCGCCGCCTGTCCCAGGAGGCTCAGGCCGCTGCTGAGGCCGCCCGCGCTGCCAAGGAGGAGGCCGAGCGCCGCGCCAAAGAGGAGGCCGAGAAGGCCGCCCGCGAGGCCGAGCTCGAGGCCAAGCGCCGCGCCGTTCCCGCGTCCGACTCCGGCATGAGGTTCCGCTCTCTGCTCGACCAGATCGCCGAGCAGGAGGTCGTCCTCAAGGAGAAGAAGGCCGCCGAGGCCGCCAAGCCCGCGTCCGACTCCCGCTCCGACCGCGGCGGTCGTCGCGGCGGTCGCAACGCCGGTCAGAACGGCGCCGCCACCACGGACGCTCCGGCCCGCACCCGTCGCCGCAGCTCCGCTCCGGCCGCCAACATGCCGGACAACTTCCCGCCCTCGCCCGACAAGGCCGGCAAGGGCAAGAAGGGCCGCAAGGGCGCTTCCCATGAGAACCACGAGGGCGAGGATCGTTACGCCCGCATGGCCCGTGAGGCCGAGGAGTACAGCCGCGAGAAGGTCCTGGCCGACGCTCGCGCGGCCGTCGAGGAGGCCTCTCGCGAGTCCTCCGGCCGTCGTAAGAAGCGCAAGGAGAAGCGTGCAGCCGAGGCCGCCGCTGCAGCCGAGGAGCGCAAGATCGAGGAAGCGCTCGCACAGGGCATCAACCCCGAGGACCTCGACGCCGTCAAGGTCTCCGAGGGCGTGACCGTCGCCGAGCTCGCTGAGATTCTCGAGGTTTCCGCCAACGACATCATCAAGCGCCTGTTCCTGCTGGGCACCCCGCTCACCATGACGCAGACCATGAGCAACGACCTGGTCGAGCTCGTCGCCGACGACCTGGGCCGCCAGGTGCGCATCGTCACCGCCGAGGAGGAGAACTCCTTCAGCTTCTACGACGCGCCCGAGGACCTCAAGTCCCGCCCGCCCGTGGTCACCGTCATGGGCCACGTCGACCACGGTAAGACCAGCCTGCTCGACGCCATCCGCCACACCAACGTCTGGAGCGGCGAGGCCGGCGGCATCACGCAGCACATCGGCGCTTCCGAGGTCACCATCAACGGTCGCCAGATCACCTTCGTCGACACCCCGGGTCACGAGGCGTTTACCGCCATGCGTGCCCGTGGCGCCAAGATCACGGACGTCGTCGTCCTGGTCGTCGCCGCCGACGACGGCGTCATGCCGCAGACCATCGAGGCCATCAACCACTCCAAGGCCGCCGGCGTGCCGATCATCGTCGCTGTCAACAAGTGCGATAAGCCCGAGGCGAACCCCGACAAGGTGCGCCAGATGCTGACCGAGTACGGCATCATCCCCGAGGAGTGGGGCGGCCAGAACATGTTCGTCAACGTCTCGGCCAAGAAGGGCCAGGGCATCGACGACCTGCTCGAGACCATCCTACTTCAGGCCGACGTCCTCGAGCTCAAGGCAAACCCGGACACCTTCGCCTCCGGCAACATCATCGAGGCGAAGCTCGACCGCGGCCGCGGCCCGGTCGCCACGCTGCTCGTCACCCGCGGCACCCTGCATGTGGGCGACACCATCGTGGCCGGTCAGAGCTACGGCTCCGTCCGCGCCATGCTCGACCAGCACGGCAACCACAAGGACGAGGCCCGTCCCTCCGACGCCGTCGAGATCTTGGGCCTCAACTCCGTTCCGGCCGCCGGTGACGAGTTCCGCGTCTTCGAGGATGCCCGCGACGCCCGCGACCTCGCCGAGCAGCGCGCCCTCAAGGCCCGCATCGAGGAGCAGAACAAGGTCAAGCACGTCACGCTCGAGACCCTGTTCGACGAGATGAGCCAGAACGAGCTCAAGGAGCTCAACCTGGTCGTCAAGGCCGACGCCCAGGGCACCATCGAGGCCCTCGCCGACTCCATCGGCAAGATGGACCAGTCCGAGGTCCGCATCAACATCATCCACTCCGCCGTCGGCGCCATCTCCGAGACCGACGTCACGCTGGCCATGGCCTCCAACGCCATCATCATCGGCTTCGGCGTTCGCCCGCAGCCCAAGGCCCGCGACGCCGCGGAGCGCGAGAACGTCCAGATCAAGACGTACTCCATCATCTACAAGGCGATCGAGGACATCGACGCCGCCCGTATCGGCATGCTCAAGCCCACGGAGGAGGAGGTCCAGACCGGTTCCGCCGAGGTCCGCGACACCTTCCGCGTGCCCAAGGCCGGCACCATCGCCGGTTGTATGGTCACCGAGGGCGAGATCAGCCGCGACGACAAGGTTCGCGTCGTGCGCGACGGCGTCGTTGTGTTCGACGGCTCCTTCGGCTCCATGCGTCGCTTCAAGGACGATGTCAACGTCGTCAAGAGGGGCTACGAGTGCGGCCTGGGCATCGAGAAGTTCCAGGACATCAAGGTCGGCGACATCCTCGAGGCCTACAAGATCGTCGAGGTTGCTCGTACCGAGTAACGACCGCTTGTGCGGCTCGCGCCAAAAGGTGCGGGCCGCCTTCGGCCCTCAGGGCCGCTTGCGCTGCATCTAAAGGAGAGAGACATGAAGCAGACCCCGCTGACTCGCCGACTGGGAGAGCAGCTGCGCGAAAAGCTCGGCTACATCCTCCTGTTCGAGATCGCCGACCCGCGCCTCGACCTCGTCACGCTCACCGGCGTCGAGGTGGCGCAGGATCGTTCCTTCGCCCGTGTGTACGTGAGCTGCGACGGCGACCGCTACGAAGAGGTCCTCGAGGCGCTTAACGCCGCCAAGGGTCGCATTCGCAGCCTGCTCGCCCGCGCTCTCGATTGGCGCGTCACCCCAGAGCTCGCGTTCCAGATCGACCGCTCGACCGACGAGGCCGAGGCCATCTCGCGCGCACTCGAGAACGTCCCTGCGACGCTTTCGGTCGAGAAGGACGAGTTCGGCTACCCCCTCGCCGATTCTGAGGGCGAGGATACGGATTCCGATGAGGAAGATGTCGATGAACAGTAGCACCTCGCCGTGCTCCGGTCGGTCCACCACTCCCGACATGTGGGAGGGCGTCATCGAGTACGTCGAAAACGCCCGGACCATCGCGATCTCCGGTCACACGAATCCCGACGGCGACGCGCTCGGGTCCCTGTTGGGGCTCGGCGCCTCGATTCGGGCCCAGTTCCCCGACAAGAAGGTCGACTTGCTGCTCGCCGATGACGGCTCGATCCCGCGCGTCTACCGCTTCCTTGCGGGGGCCGACGAGCTCGAGCCCGCCGTGCGTCACGATGAGCGTTATGACGTGTTCATCTCGGTCGACGTTCCCACTCTCGGCCGACTGGCCGACTCCGCCGCGGTCGCCAAGCGTGCCCACGGTCGCGTGGTCATCGACCATCATCCCACGTGCGAGGAGTTCGGCGATGTAACGGTCCGTGTGACGTCGGCCGCCGCCACGGCGGTCCTCGTCGAGGAACTGCTCAACGCCGCCGGTTGGCCGTGCACCCCCGATATCGCCACGTGCCTGCTCACCGGTGTCGTGACCGATACCGGCAGGTTCCAGTACCAAAATGCGAACCCTTCCGCCTTCGCCTGCGCCTCGCGCTTGGTTGACGCCGGTGCACAGCCGGCGCGTATCGCGCTCGAGGTGTATCAGAGCCAGCGTTTGGAGTACCTGCACCTCGAGTCGATCGTCATGAGTCGTATCGAGGGCCGTGCCGGCGGTCGTGTGGCCTTCAGCTATGCGTATGAGGACGATCTTCGCTCGTGCGGGGTCAAGCCCGCGGAGTGCGATGGTCTGATCGATATAGTCCGCCAGGTCGGGGGCACCGAGCTGTGCCTGTTCCTGCGCGAGGACGAGCCGGGCTCCGTGCGTGGAAACCTGCGCTCGAAGGGCTCCATCGACATCTCCGGTATCGCCGTCGAGCTCGGCGGGGGAGGACATGCCGCGGCTGCGGGTTTCACCTTCAAGGGGACGGTGGAGCAGGCTGCGCAAGTCGTGCTGCCCAAGCTCGAGGCGCTTTTGCAATAGACATTCACGGACAGGGGTACCCGTCCCGACCGGCCGTCTGGCAATTTGCCCGGCGGCCGGCGGAGGGCGCCCCTTCCCGCATACATACGAGAGGACAGCATGGGAAAGCGCAAGCCCAGCGAACTGAATCTTCTTCTCGCAATCGACAAGCCCGTGGGCATCACCTCGCATGACGTGGTGTCCAAGGTACGTCGTGCGCTCAACGAGCGTCGCGTCGGCCATGCGGGCACGCTCGACCCGCTGGCGTCGGGCGTGATGATCGTCGGCGTCGGTCAGGCGACGCGCCTACTCGGTCGGATCACGCTCGACCGAAAGCGATATCTCTCGCGCATCATGTTCGGAGCCGAGACCACGACCGATGACGCCGAGGGCGAGGTGACCCGCACGGCCCCCATGAGCGACGACCTGCTGTCTCCGATGTTCGCCAAGCAGCTGCTCGCCGATTTTGTGGGCGAGCTCGTCCAGGTCCCGCCGGCGTTTTCGGCTATCTCCGTCGACGGTGTTCGCTCCTACAAGCGTGCCCGCGCAGGCGAGGATGTCGAGCTGCCCGCACGCACGATCGAGGTGTATTCGGCCGACCTGGTCTCCATCGACGAGGTCGACGGCCACGCCGTGTGGACCGCGTCCTTCGATGTGAGCAAGGGCACCTACATCCGGGCATTGGCGCGCGATATCGGGCGCGCCGCTGGGAACGCGGCGCATATCGTCGACCTGCGAAGGACCGCCTCCGGTCCGGTGGGCATCGGGTCGTGCCTTCATGTCGAGGATCTTGACAAAGAACTCGCCCGTGCATCCGCCTTGGACCCCGCGAGCGTTTTGGGGTACCCCGCGCGCGAGCTGTCCGACGCAGAGCTTGCCGACGTGCTCAACGGTAAGGCCATCGCTTGCGCCGCACGCGACGCGGCGGGCGGCATCGCGCTCGTCCATGGCGGCCAGCTGCGTGCCATCGGCCTTGCAGAAGGCGGGCATGTCCGTATGGAGACGGTCTTTCCCCAGGGTGTTGAGGGGGCGCGGAGATGATTTCGCCTGACGGTCAGACCCGCTGCAAGGGTGTTATGCCCGCCGTGGAAGAGCTCGCAGCCGATTTCCTGTGCGCCGGGATGGGGGGCGACGCGCCGGTGCTGAACGTCGGCGGAGCAGCCGATGCCCCCGCTGACGGACCACTGTCGTGCGTCATCGCCATAGGCGCGTTCGACGGCGTGCATCGCGGTCATGCCGATCTGCTCCGCCATGCCATCGACGATGCGCGTGAGCGCGGCGTGGCGGCCGTCGCCGTCACGTTCGACCCGGATCCCGATGAGGTGGTGAGTGCTCATCCCGCTCCCAAGCTGACTTCTATGGATGGGAGGCTGCGCGCATTGGCCTCGATCGGCGTGCGTGTGGCCGTGGTCCCGTTCACCCGTCAGCTCGCCGCCCTCGATCACGTGGCCTTCTTCGAGGGCGTGCTCGCCCCGTATCTCGACATTCGCGCCATTCACGTGGGAAGTGACTTCAGGCTCGGCGCCCGCGGGGCCTCGACCGTTCCCATCATCGCGGATTGGGGAACGCAGAAGGGCATCGCGGTGACGGGGCATGACCTGATCTTGGACGGTGACGCACCCATCACGGCGACGCGCATCCGCTCGCTCATCGCTCGCGGCGACGTCGACTCCGCACGCCGCCTGCTCGGCCGTCGCCCCATGCTGCGGGGTCAGGTCGGTCCCGGCAGGGGGCAGGGGACGGGCATGGGGTTCCCCACCGCAAATGTCGAGGTCCCCGGATATGCGCAGATGCCCGCCGACGGTGTGTACGCCGGTTTTGCCGAGGTCGACGGTGTGGTATGGCCCGCCGCGATCAACGTCGGCGTGCCCCCGATGTTCGCCGACTCGGTTAAATCAGCCCGTCTGGAGGCGAATCTCATCGGGTTCTCGGGAGACCTGTATGACAAGAAGGTCGCCATCGCCTTCGACCGTCTCCTGCGGCCCTCTCATTCTTTCGAATCGGTCGACGCGCTCATCGAGGCCGTCAACCGCGACATTGAAACGGTACGTGAACAGTTCGGCACATCGCCGGTAAGGATCGCGCGTGATTTCTGAGGATGACAAGAACAAGGTGCGGGACGCCACGGACCTCGTGGCCCTGGTGTCGGAGACCGTGGAGCTCAGGCCCCGCGGTAACACCGACCTGTGGGGATGTTGCCCGTTTCACGGGGAGAAAACCCCGTCCTTCCATGTGATACCCGCCACTCAGGTGTGGCACTGCTTCGGCTGCGGTGAGGGTGGCGACGCCTTTACCTACGTGATGAAGCGCGAGGGCCTGAGCTTTCCCGAGTCCATCCGCTACCTCGCTGACCGTGCCGGCATCGAACTCGAGGAGGACCATTCCTTCAAACGCTCCGGCACCAAGCGGAACCGCCTGGTCGAGGTATGCGAGGAAACCTGCTCCTTTTACCACACGTTGCTGATGCGCGGTAAGGACGCGCGCGGCCGCGACTATTGCAAGGAGCGCGAGCTCGATGCGGAGACCTGTCGCAAGTACCGCCTCGGTTTCGCGCCGGGCCACGGCATGCTCGTCCGCCATCTTGGATCCAAGGGCTTCACGCCTCAAGAGATGATCGATGCCAACGTCGCCTTCAGGAGCCGCGGCGGCGGTCTGGTCGACCGCTTCTTCGACCGCGTGATGTTCCCGATCTTCGACGAGCAGGGGCGTTGCATCGCGTTCGGCGGGCGCGCGCTCGACAAGGAAAAGACCAACGCCAAGTACCTCAACTCCTCCGAGACGCCGATTTTCCATAAGGGTAAGAATCTCTACGGCTTCAACTGGGCTAAGGACCATATCGTCAACAACAACGAGGCGATCGTCGTCGAGGGCTATATCAGCGCCATGAGCTGCTGGAAGGCCGGTATCGAGAACATCGTGGCGGTACTTGGCACCGCGCTGACCGAGAATCACGTGAAGACGCTCATGCGCTTCACGAAGAAGATCGTCTACATGTTCGACGGTGATGCCGCCGGGCAGAAGGCGGCGCGACGCGCGGTCCAGTTCATCGAGAAGGACGACCTCGACCTGCGCTGTGTGATCTTGCCCAACGGCCAGGACCCCGATGACTTCGTCCGCGCCAATGGGGGAGAGGCCCTACGCGAACTCCTCGACAATTCCATTCCGCTCATGGATTTCGTCTTTGGCAAACTCGAGGAGGAAAGCGATATCTCCACCCCGGGCGGCCGCGCCAAGGCGATGCGTTCGGCCCTCGAGCTCATCTATCCGTTGCGTGCGAGCTACATGATCGATAGCTATTACATGCAAATCGCCGATCGACTCGGTTTGGATGTCGATACGATCCGCGCGAGCGCCGGCAAGGTGTTCAGAGAGGTGCAGCAGCGCGAGGAGACCGCGCGTCGTCGCGAGAAGCAGCGCGAGCGCGCTCAGTCGTCTCCCGATGCTCAGCAGGCCGCAGGTGCTCCCGCGTCTGCTCCTTCCGGCTATGACGAGGTTCCCTACGAGGAGGTCCCTTACGACTACGAGCCTGTGGAGGACCCGGTTCAGGGGGCGCCGGTCCCCACGGAGGCCGATGCCGGTCCCGATGTCGGTAACGGGCTGCTCACCGATCTCGAACGCCGGCAGCTCGCCTGCGAACACGAGTTGCTCACGTTGCTGACCACGTACCCCGACAGCTTCCGCGCTTACGCGGAGCGCATCACCGAGGTCGAATGGGTCGACGCCCGCAGCGAGACCATCGCCTGGTCGATTCTGGCGACGCCCGAGGGGACCGCGCCCGCCGACGCGATGGCCGCCGCGCGCGCCGTCTGCCCCGAGGCCGCGCAGCTGGTCGGTTCCGGTCTGCTCTCCGCTACGAGCAAGCACCCGACGGAGACCAACATCGAGTTCCTCCTCGATACGCTCGAGCTATACACGACGCGCCGTCGCATGAAGACGGCCCAGGCGCGTCTGCGTTCGAACCGGTCCATGTCGTCCGATGAACGCAGGGAGCTCGCGATCCAGGCGACGCGAGACGCCGCACGCATCCGTGAGCTCGAGCAGGCCGTCGAGGGCATCGCCGACCCATTTAGGGAGTAGGGAGTTTGAGGTCATCATGATCGGGCGTCACGATCGACGGCGGCGTCCCAAAACCGCGTTCATGCATAGAATCTGCTCGGATGCTGCAATTTCTTCTGACAGACGGGTATAGAAGCGTGGTAAAGTAATGAATCCTATGTGCTAAGAAGGGAGCATCTGTGCCGAAAAAGTCTGCAAGCACCGGTTCCGCTCTGGACGCAACCATCGAGAAGCTGCTCGACCTGGGATCCAAGGCCGGTTCCGTCACCGAGGATGAGATCCAGATCGTCCTCAAGAACGTCGACGTCACTGATGCACAGCTGTCCTCCATTTACCAGTTCCTTCGCGACCGCGGCGTCGAGATCGTCTCGGCCACCGAGGATGACGACTCCGAGCTGATCGTGGATGACGATGACCGCGACGTGTCGCACGATGACGACGACCTCGACGGTGACGAGAGCGATGAGGACCATGACCTCAAGATGGCCCGTCAGGCCGATGCCGAGATGGCGTCTACCAAATCCAAGAAGAAGGCCCGCACCGTCCGCACCACGCGCAGCCGTTCCCGCGCCCGCGGCATCGATGCCTCCACGGTCATGCTCACCGGCGACCCGGTGCGCATGTACCTCAAGGAGATCGGCAAGGTCGACCTGTTGACCGCAGCCGAGGAGGTCGACCTCGCCATGAAGATCGAGGCTGGTCTCGATGCCGCCGATAAACTGGAGAAGCAGGAGGCCGGCGAGATTGAGCTGACCCGCGCCGAGATGCGTCGTCTTATGCGCGTCGAGCAGGTCGGCCTCGATGCCAAGCAGGCCCTTATCTCCGCCAACCTGCGTCTTGTCGTTTCCATCGCCAAGCGCTACGTCGGTCGCGGCATGCTCTTCCTGGACCTCATCCAGGAGGGCAACCTCGGTCTCATCCGAGCGGTCGAGAAGTTCGACTACGAGAAGGGCTTCAAGTTCTCCACGTACGCCACGTGGTGGATCCGTCAGGCCATTACCCGCGCAATCGCCGACCAGGCCCGTACCATCCGTATCCCGGTCCACATGGTCGAGACCATCAACAAGCTCGTGCGCGTGCAGCGCCAGCTGCTTCAGGACCTCGGCCGCGACCCGACCCCGGAGGAGATCGGCGCCGAGATGGACATGAGTGCCGACCGCGTGCGCGAGATCCAGAAGATCTCCCAGGAGCCGGTGTCCCTCGAGACGCCCATCGGCGAGGAGGAGGACTCCCAGCTGGGCGACTTCATCGAGGACGCGCAGGCTGTCGTCCCCGCGGACGCCGCCAGCTTCTCGATGCTGCAGGAGCAGCTCACGCAGGTTCTCGATGGACTTGCGGAGCGCGAGCGCAAGGTTATCGAGCTGCGCTTCGGCCTTGAGGACGGTCATCCCCGTACGCTCGAGGAGGTTGGACGCGAGTTTGGCGTGACGCGCGAGCGCATCCGCCAGATCGAGTCCAAGACGCTGGCCAAGCTGCGCCACCCCAGCCGTTCGAGCAAGCTCAAGGATTATCTCGAGAACTGCTAAACGCCGCACACGGGTCGCGTGGGCGCTCGGGTTTGCGAGCGTTCGGGATCCGCAAGTGCCAGTTTATATAGCGAGCCTTTTTGGCCGCCGGCTTGTGTCGGCGGCCATTTTTTGTGGCTGGTTGGGACGTGCGGATTGCTGGGCCGTGCGGCTCCTCGGGGCCGTCCGGCCTGTCGGGACGTGTGGCCAGGCACGCAAGCGATGACGCGAGTGTCCTTGCGGGACCGCGCAGGCTTGGAGGTTATGAACGATTGGAGCTTGTGAACGGTTAGCTAGAGCTTACATTTCTGAGCTTAACAAACCCGCAGGTAGATGCGTCGATGAAATGGAGGTTATGCACGAATCGTTCAAACCCTCCATTTGTGTACACCCAAATCGTGCATAAGTTCATGGCTCCCAATTGACGGGCCCTTAATGCGGCGCAGATGGCGGCTCGGAGAGGGCGGTCGCTCAGTGCTGTTGGTCATTCGATACGAGCGATGGCCATGTTCATGTATTGCCGCACCGCTGATCAATCGAGGGGAGGCTCAACCCCTGCATAGCAAAAGAGAGGGAGTGGGGGTTCACTCAATGCATAACAAAAAGACCCGCCGAAGCGGGTCTGAAAATTCTGGCTCCTCGAGTAGGACTCGAACCTACAACAACGCGGTTAACAGCCGCGGGCTCTACCATTGAGCTATCGAGGAATTGTCAAGTTGCTTTTGGCTGTCTGCTCGCAAGCAACGAAATTTATTATACGGATGGAGGGAATCGTTGCAAGCCCCAATTTCATAATTTTTTAGATTTTGCCCGCTGCCGGTTTTAGAGTGATCAAACCTGCAGGTCAGATATACCGTCGCCCGAATAAATCGGGTCAAGAGACCTTGGACGACTATCATTGAGCGGGCCTGCCGATCGAAATGCCGCAAATGTGCCCGAGCGCCTCGAGGGTGAGACGGCCGTTGTATTGCTTTACGGCTGAGAGCTCCTTGTCGCCAGGGACGGCCGGACGTTGCAGAAGGACATGAGGGGGAGGACCACCATGAGCCCTGATCATATGAGCACCGAGGAATCTGTCGTTTCCGGAACTGTCAGATGCGCCGAGGCCGCCTCGTCTGCCAAGGAAGTCGGGAGCGTCAATTGTGCCAATGAAACTGAGGCCAATGTGTCTCGCTCGGTAAGCAGCCGCCTGAGGGGGCGGGGCTTCTCCGTTCTGGGTGATTCCATCAGTACGCTTATGGGCTGGGTTCCCGAGGGCTGGCGGGTTCATTATGAGGGCGAGGTTCACGTCGATGGGGTCGAAAGCCCCCAAGACACATGGTGGGGGAGAGTCATCGATCACTTCGACGGCCGCCTGGTAGCTAACTCCTCCTTTTCCGGGTCCGTCGTCGAGGGATGCGGCTTCCCTGCGGGCAATAGCGAGAAGCGCATCACTTCGCTGCTCGGCGCGCAGGGCGAATGCCCCGATGTCGTCCTCGTGTACATGGGCATTAACGACTACGGCTGGGGCGGTGGTCGCAACCAGGTGATGGGCGGGTCGCTTTCCGCGTCTGCGCGCCCCGAGGACCTTGCGGGCGAGCGCTCCGTCGAATGGGTTGTCGGCCCCGATGCGCTGGACCGGTTCGCTTCTGCGTATCGAGATGTCCTCGTCTCGATCCATCGCCTCGCGCCCTCGTCCGAGGTCTGGTGCCTGACACTGTGCCCCGCAACGTCCCCGAGCGAGGCGGAGCGCTGTTACAAGTATCAGATGCGCGGCATTGAGCTGGATGCGTACAACCGCGCCATCGTTCAGGCGGCTCGAGAGACGGGGGCGCATGTCGCCGATGTGCGGGCGTACGGCATCCAATACGACGCGGTGGACGGGTGCCATCCGTCGGCTCTCGGCATGCGTCAGATCTCAGACATGGTCATCGCGCGGATGGAGGGGTCTTCTGAGATGCCCGCATCCATCGGGGATGCACCGCGCGCCGTTCGGACATGTGGACGCGCCCATTGCCACGGGTGCCCCATGGACGAGTCGACCGACTCCCGCTGGACGATAGCCTGTCGC
This sequence comes from Collinsella intestinalis, assembly GCF_902501455.1. NCBI lineage: Bacteria > Bacillati > Actinomycetota > Coriobacteriia > Coriobacteriales > Coriobacteriaceae > Collinsella > Collinsella intestinalis. Next base: position 608,132 of record NZ_CABWIC010000007.1, on the reverse strand, counting down.
GGACCGAAGGACGGACGCTAGCCAAAGACCACACGCACCGCCCCATTGTGAAGATTGGGGCGGTGCGTGTTTTTTCAGGCCCTCGCCACGGGGGATGCGTGTACAATGAACAAGACCTTTAAACGTGGTACGAGATACCCGCAAGGAGAACATAGCCCGATCGCTTCGGGTCCTCGTGGGATGCTCGTGCCGTGCGTGAACGGTCGGGCATTATTTTTTGACGCGGCACCGCGCCGGCGTCGAAGAGGCAAGGAAGGAGTTTGATGGGCATGTCTTCACCGAAGGCGGTCATCATGGACGAGACCGCGGTCAGCCGCGCGATCACCCGTATCGCTCACGAGATCGTCGAGAAGAACGAGGGCGTTGAGAACCTCGCGCTCGTCGGCATCGTGACCCGCGGCGATTTGCTCGCCAAACAGCTCGTGGACGAGATCGAGCGGATCGAGGGGGTGCGCGTCGACCTGGGAAGCTTGGACATCAGCTTCTACCGCGACGATTACCTGACCAACTTCGCACCGGCCGTCCACGCCACGAACGTCCCGTTCAACTTGGACAACAAGCGCATCGTGCTCGTCGACGATATCCTCTACACCGGTCGCACCATCCGCGCCGCTCTGGACGCCCTCATGGACCTCGGTCGCCCCAGTCGCGTCGAGCTGGCCGTCCTGGTCGACCGCGGTCATCGCGAGCTTCCGATCTGCCCCGACTTCGTGGGCAAGAACGTCCCCTCCTCCCATGAGGAGAATGTGCGCCTCTACCTCGAGGAGGTCGACGGCCGCACCACCGTTGAGATCACGAACGTCGAGCAGGGCGCCCGTGTGGGCTCCGCTCCGCTGGGAGGCGAGTAGGCAGTGTTCAACAACCACAAGCACCTCATCGATATCTCGGAGTACTCCGACTCCGAGCTCATGACGATCCTGCAGACCGCCAAGGCGTTCTCCGAGGTCAATGAGCGCACCATCAAGAAGGTCCCCACCCTCAAGGGCAAGACCATCGTCAATATGTTCAACGAGCCCTCCACGCGTACCCGCAGCTCCTTCGAGCTGGCTGAGAAGCGCCTGTCGGCCGATACGCTGAACTTCGGCGGCTCCTCCACCTCCACGGTGAAGGGCGAGAGCCTCATCGACACCGTCATGACGCTCGACGCCTACAAGATCGACTGCATCGTCGTGCGCGACAAGCACGCCGGCGCGCCCCACATCGTGTCCCAGGCCAGCCCCGCCGTCGTCATCGACGCCGGCGATGGCAAGCACGGCCATCCCACTCAGGCCCTGCTCGACCTGTACTCCATCTGGGAGCGCAAGGGTAGCTTCGACGGCCTGAAGGTCGGCGTCGTGGGCGACATCGGTCACTCCCGTGTCTGCGGCTCCCTCATCCCCGCGCTCAAGATCATGGGCGCCGAGGTCACGGCCGTGGGTCCCAACACCCTCATGCCGCCCCGCCCCGACATCCTGGGTGCCGATCACGTGTCCAACAGCCTCGATGATGTGCTGCCGGACCTGGACGTCGTCTACATGCTGCGTATCCAGCGCGAGCGCCTCGAGGGCGCGCCGTTCCCGAGCGAGCGCGAGTACCACCAGCTCTACGGTCTCACCAAGGCCCGCGAGCGCCTCATGAGGCCCGACGCGATCGTGTGCCACCCCGGCCCGATCAACCGCGGTGTGGAGTTCGACTCCTACATGCCCGATCATCCGGAGCGCTCCGTCATCCTCGACCAGGTGTACGCCGGTATCTGCGTGCGCATGGCTGCCCTGTATCTGCTGCTTGGAGGTGCCGATAATGGCCTTGCTTCTTAAGAATGCCCACGTCGTCGACCCGTCTGTCGAGCTTGATGGACGTGTAGACGTCCTCGTCGAGGACGACAAGATCGCCGCCGTCGGCGAGAACCTCAGCCACGAGGGCGCCGAGGTCATCGACCTGTCTGGCAAGTACCTCGTTCCCGGCCTGGTGGACATGCACGTCCACCTGCGTGAGCCCGGCTTCGAGGCCAAGGGCGACATCGAGTCCGAGACCGCCGCTGCCGCCAAGGGTGGCTTCACCGGCGTGTGCTCCATGCCCAACACCAACCCCGTCACCGACAACGGCGTCGTGATCGAGTACATCAAGTCCGTCGCCGCCGCCAAGGGCCACTGCCGCGTGTACCCCTCCGGCGCCATGACCCGTGGTCTCAAGGGCGAGATCATCTCCGAGATGGGCAACATGGTCGAGCACGGCTGCGTCGCCTTTACCGATGACGGTCACGGCATCCAGGGTGCCGGCATGCTTCGCCGCGCCATGGACTACGGCCAGATGTTCGGCAAGGTCTTCATGAGCCACTGCCAGGACAACGACCTGGTCGGCGACGGCCAGATCAACGAGGGTGCCGTTTCCACCCGCCTCGGTCTGCTCGGCTGGCCGGCGGAGGGCGAGGAGCTCCAGATCATGCGCGACATCATGATCGCCGAGCTCACCGGTGCCAAGCTGCACATCCAGCACATCTCCACCGCCAAGGGCCTGGAGATGGTCCGCGCCGCCAAGGCCAAGGGCCTGCCCGTGACCTGCGAGGCTACCCCGCATCACATGTTCCTCACCGAGGACGCCATCGACGGCACCTACAACACCTGCTTCAAGGTGAACCCGCCGCTGCGCACCGCTGCGGACGCCGAGGCGCTCATCGCCGGCGTCATCGACGGCACGGTCGACACGATCGCCACCGACCACGCCCCGCACTCCGACTGGGAGAAGTCCCGTGAGTTCGAGCTCGCCCCGTTCGGTATGACCGGCCTCGAGACCGCGCTCGGCCTCGTGATCACCAACCTGGTCAAGACCGGTAAGATCACCTTCGGTCGCATGGTCGAGCTCATGGCCATCGAGCCCCGCAAGATCCTGGGCCTCGACCAGGTCAAGATCGCCGAGGGCTCTGTCGCCGACCTCACCGTCTTCGACGCCGACCAGGTCTGGACCGTCTCCGAGGATGACTTCGCCAGCCACGCCAAGAACTCCGGTTTCAAGGGCGTCGAGCTCACCGGTCGCGCCACCGACGTGTTCGTGGGTGGCAAGCGCACGCTCGCCAACGGCGTCGTTTGCTAACATAAGCTTCGAGCGCCGCACGGGCCGCGTCTTCGCGCGCTGCCCGTGCGGCATTGTCAATCAACCATGCCTCGCATGGGGAGGGGAGCATATATGCCGAATCCTTCGCCTGCGCGCATGCATGACTTCGAGGTCATTTCGAACGAGAAGATCGCCGACGGCATCTTCTCGCTCGTCATTTCGGCCCCGCGTCTCGCATCCGCGCTCAAGCCCGGTCAGTTCGTGAACATCCGCGTTCCGGGCGACCCGAGTGAGCTGCTGCGCGTGCCGCTGAGCTACGTCGCCGCCGATCCGGAGGGCGGCACCGTCGAGATCTGGTACGCGGTCGTCGGCAAGGGCACGCAGCGCATGTCCGAGTGGGATCGTGGCTTCACGAGCGACCTGCTCGGCCCTGGCGGCCACGGCTGGCGCGTCCCCGAGGGTGCCCGCCGCGTGCTCGTGGTCGGCGGCGGCATCGGCGTTCCCCCGGTGCTGTGCCTGGCGCGTGAGCTCGCCGAGGCGGGTGTCGCGGTCGATGCGTGCGTGGGCTCCGCCACCGCAGCCAAGCTCGTCGGCGTCGAGGACTTCGAGGCGCTGGGCGCCGGCGAGGTCTGCGTGGCGACCGATGACGGCACGGCCGGCCTGCACGGTTTTTGCACCGAGTCCGTCGCTGAGCTGCTCTCCTCTCACGAGTACGACTACGTGGCCACCTGCGGTCCCGGCGTCATGATGAGCAAGGTCGCTGCCTCTGCGGCCGAGGCGGGCGTGTACTGCGAGGCCTCCCTCGAGCGCATGATGAGCTGCGGCTTTGGTGCATGCAGCACCTGCAATGTCGAGACGACCGACGGCATGCAGGGTGCCTGCATGTGCGGACCGGTCTTTGATGCGACCAAGGTGGTGGTCTGGTGAGCCAGGTGAATATGGCCGTCGACTTCGGCGGCGTGAAGATGAAGAACCCCATAAACACCGCTTCCGGCACGTTCGGGTACGGCTGGCAGTTCAGCGAGCTCATGGATGTGAGTCAGCTCGGTGCCATCACCACGAAGGGCTGCGCGGCGGAGGCTTGGCCGGGCAACCCCGCGCCTCGTATGGCCGAGGTCCCCGGTGGCATGATGAACTCCGTGGGCCTGCAGAACCCCGGTGTGGCGGCTTTCGCCGAGCAGTCCGGCCCGTGGCTGGCCGACCTCACCGCCAAGGGAACGCAGGTCATCTGCCAGGTCGCCGGTCACTCCACCGAGGAGTACGTCCGTGCTCTCGAGATGTTCGTGGAGCTGTGCCCCTGGGCCGCCGGATACGAGATCAACGTGAGCTGCCCCAACATCGCTGCCGGCGGCGCCGCCTGCGGTTCCACCCCCGAAGGTGCTTCCGAGGTCATGCGCGCTTGCCGCAAGGTGACCGACAAGCCCCTCTTCGTCAAGATGGCTCCCGTACGCATCCCCGAGATTGCGCGTGCCCTCGAGGCCGAGGGCGCCGACGGCCTGACCGTCATCAACTCCATCCCCGGCATGTCCATCGACGTGCACACGCGCCGCTCCAGGCTCTCCAAGCCCACGGGCGGTCTGTCCGGCCCGCTGTGCCACCCCATCGCCGTCCGCATGGTCTGGGAGGCCGCCAATGCGGTCGATATCCCGATTTGCGGTGTCGGCGGCGTCATGACGGGTGAGGACGCGGCCGAGTTCATCCTCGCGGGCGCCTGCTGCGTTTCCGTGGGCATGGCCAACTTCGTCGAGCCCGATGCGTCCGTGCGCATCCTGCACGAGCTCGAGGCCTGGGCCGAGAGCCAGGGAGTCAAGGACATCAACGAGCTGATCGGAGCCTTCGAATGTTAGAGACCGATGCCCGCGACCGCATCATCGTCGCGATCGATTGCGACCGCGACCGCGCCATCGAGCTTGCCGATGCGTTGTCCGGTCATGCCTCCTGGCTGAAGGTCGGCATGACGCTGTTCTACGCCGAGGGTCCCTCCATCGTCCGCGAGTTCAACGAGCGCGGTTTCAAGGTCTTCCTCGACCTGAAGTTCCACGACATTCCGCATCAGGTGCGTGGCGCGGCCCGCTCCGCGGCACTCGCCGGCGCCGACCTGCTCTCCGTGCACGGCTTGGGCTCCGGTGCCATGCTCGCGGCGTGCCGCGAGGGTGCCGAGGCGGCCGCGGAGGTGCGGGGGAACCGCCCCAACCTCGTCGCCATCACCGTGCTCACGAGCATGAGCCAGGACTCGCTTACCGAGATCGGCGTCGAGTCCCCGGTTGCCGAGGAGGCCGCTCGTCTGGCGTCCCTCGCGCAGGCCAACGGCATCGACGGCATCGTGTGCTCCCCGATGGAGGCGCAAGGCATGCGTGAGCTGTTGGGCCCCGACGCGCTCATCGTCACGCCGGGCGTGCGTCCCGCGGGCGCCGAGCTCGGTGACCAGACGCGCGTCGCCACGCCGTCGCAAGCCATCGCCCGCGGCGCGAGCCACATCGTGGTTGGCCGTCCCATCACGGGAGCCGACGACCCAGTCGAGGCGTACGAGGCCATCGTCGCCGAGCTGTGTGAGAACGTGAAATAATGATGAAGCGCAGGTGTCTACCTGCGCTTCTTTCCTCTATAGGGCCTCTATGCAGGGGTTTTGACGCCGATTTTGGCTCGATATCTTGCAATTTGGCAGAGCATGGACTACCCTAGATTGCCGTTGAAGGTTCAAACATGCACGTAAAAGCACGTATTGCACCCCGAACGCAGTTAGAAGATGCCTAGTTTTATGGAGGTTCAAATGGCGCTTCCTCAGCTCACCGATGAGCAGCGCAAGGCCGCTCTCGAGAAGGCCGCTGCCGCCCGTCACGCTCGTGCCGAGCTCCGTGAGAAGATCAAGAAGGGCGAGGTGTCCCTGGATTCCGTCCTGAACTCCGACGACCCGATCGCTTCCCGTATGAAGGTCTCCACCCTCATCGAGTCCCTCCCCGGCTATGGCAAGGCCAAGGCCACCAAGATCATGGACGAGCTGGGCATCTCCGCCACCCGTCGCGTTCAGGGCCTCGGCGTCCGTCAGCGCGAGCAGCTCCTCGAGCAGCTCACCAAGTAAGTGGGCCAGAGCGAGTCAAAGCTCTTTGTGATTTCCGGGCCGTCAGGCGCAGGAAAGGGCACTCTTGTCGCGCGTGTGCGTGACCGGGTTCCCAACCTGGGCCTGACGGTTTCCGCTACCACGAGGAGCCCGCGCGCCGGCGAGGTGGACGGCGTGAATTACTACTTCCTGTCCGAAGATGAGTTCTCGGCCCGCATCGAGGCCGGCGACTTCATCGAGTGGGCACAGGTGCACGACCATCGCTATGGCACCCTTGCCAGCGAGGTCGATCGCAACCTCTCCACCGGCCAGTCCCTCATCTTGGAGATCGACGTCCAGGGCGCCCTGGCCGTCAAGGAGCGCTTCCCTGAGGCCGTGCTCATCTTCATCGAGCCCCCGTCGCTCGATGTTTTGCGCGAGCGCCTCCTCGGCCGCGGCTCCGAGACCCCGGAGTCCCTCGAGCTCCGTCTCCACACCGCCGAAGGCGAGATGGCCCTGCGTGACCGCTACGACGAGATTATCGTGAACGACGATCTCGAGCGCGCCACAGAGGAACTCATCGCCGTACTGCACCGTCACGAAAGGAATTGATCCGAAGTGTCTGTTGTGAAGCCTGCCATTGATGACCTGCTGGAGAAGACCGACCACAATAGGTTCCTGCTCTCCTCGCTCGCGTCCCAGCGCGCCAGCGACATCAACAACATGCTGCGCGGCCAGCACAGCCGCGTCCTCGCCGTCCAGGACACCGATGACCTCACCGTCATGCTGTCCGGCAAGGACACCATCTCCATGGCCATGGAGGAGATCGTGGATGGCACCATCTCCTACGACCACGAGCGTTATGAGGCCGCCCTCGGCCACATCGACCCCCAGGAGGCCTAATTGGCAAGTCGCGTATGCCTGGTGCACTATCACGAGATAGGGCTCAAGGGCAAGAACCGCACGCGGTTCGAGCGCGTCCTCATGGATTCGTTGAAGGCGGCCTTGGCCGCCTTTTCCGTTTCGTGCGTGACGCGTATCTCCGGCCATATCCTCGTCACCTTCTCCACCAAGGGCGAGGCCGAGCGCGCCATGCCGCTCATCGCCCAGGTTCCGGGCGTCGCCCGCTGCTCGCTGGCGTTCCACACGAACCGTGAGCCCGATGAGTATTGCCGCGCTGCGATCGATGCTCTCGCCGAGTTCGGACCGTTCGAGACCTTCAAGGTCGCTGCGCGCCGTTCGAACACGGACTACGAGCTCACGAGCATGGATCTCAACCGTCAGGTCGGCGAGGCGCTCTGTCTCGCGTATCCCGAGAAGAAGGTCCAGATGCGCGAGCCCGATGCCTGTGTGCACGTGCTCGTCGTCCAGGGCAGCGTGTATGTATACGCCCGCAGCATGCGCGGCGTGGGTGGCCTGCCGCAGGGCAGCGCCGGCAAAGTTGTGACGCTGCTATCCTCCGGTATCGATTCTCCGGTCGCAACCTGGCAGCTTGCCCGTCGCGGCGCCGTCGTGGTGCCGATCCATTTCTCCGGTCGTCCCCAGACGGCCGATACGAGCGAGTATCTGTGCCGCGATATCATTGAGCAACTCGCGCCTGCGGTTCAGATCGGCCGCATGTACGTCGTCCCGTTCGGCGATTGCCAGCGCGAGATCTCGATGAAGACCCCGTCCGATCTGCGCGTGATCATGTATCGTCGCGTCATGTACTCGGTGGCGGAGCGCATCGCGCGCCTCGAGGGCGCCAAGGCAATCGTCACGGGCGAGTCGCTCGGCCAGGTCGCGTCGCAGACGCTCGAGAACATCATGGCCGTCAACGAGGTCGTGGATATCCCGGTGTTCAGGCCGCTCATCGGCTCGGACAAGCAGGAGATCATCGAGCGCGCAAAGCAGATCGGCACGTACGAGATCTCGTGCGAGACCGCGCCCGACTGCTGCACGCTGTTCATGCCGCGTCGTCCCGAGACTCATGCGAAGCTCGACGAGGTTCACGAGGCATGGGAGATGTTCGATCACGAGGCGATGATCGATTACCTGATCTCCCATGTCGAGTACGTCGATTTCGAGGCGCCGGTATACAAGCGCCCCCGCTGCATGCGCGAACGCCACAGTGAGATCGAGATTCGCTACCAGGCAGCCGAGTAATCCACACGCCTGCCCACAATCTGGCTCTAAATCTGGTCGCAATCTGCCCACGATGGACAGGTTGCGGCCAGATTGCCATACAGACCGACCGACGCTACTTCATATTGTCGGTGCCTCGCGCCTCCCGTCTTGCGATGCTTGAAGAGGGGAGGTGCGCATATGGCACAGGTGCAAGAGGAGAGAATGACATGGGCAAGACGTTGCAGGCTCTATGCGAGGCAGCGGCCGGCGGTGCTGGTGATCGGGGCGGTTGTCGCGACTCTCTCGATCATGGCCCTTGGAGCGGGAGTGACGGGGGCCCTCGGGGCGGCGGGTGCCGGTGACGGGGGAGTTCTGGTCACGCGTTCGGATGCTGGGAGTTCGGAGCGAGGTGCGGCAGAGGTCGAACATGACGACGCTGCTTCGGATGACGGCGTTTCGGGATCTGGGAGTAAACCGGAGAAGCCAGAGGTCATCGTGGTTGATGTTGCTGGCGCCGTAGGCGCTCCTTCCCTTGTGACCCTGCAGGCCGATTCGCGAGTGGGGGATGCCATCGAAGCTGCCGGTGGGTTTGCCGCAGATGCCGATGCGGCTCGCGTCAATCGAGCCGCAAAGCTGCAAGACGGGCAGCAGGTGTATGTACCGCGTATGGGGGAGGTGGGCGGTGGTGGTTCGGGCGCCGTGGCTCCCGATGTCGGAGCGTCTGCGCAGGGGGCCGCCACTGCCGACGGGCCCGTCGACATCAACCGCGCCTCGGAATCGGACCTTGATGCGTTGCCAGGGGTGGGGCCGTCGACCGCACGCGCCATCGTCGAGGATCGCGACGCGAACGGCCCGTTCTCGACCATCGAGGATCTCATGCGCGTGAGTGGCATCGGCGAGAAGAAGTTCGAAAAGCTCAAAAGCTCGATATGCGTGTGATGGGCATGGTGGGTAGCGGCAGGGATTTGCCGGTTCGTCCGTATGTTCCGCCCACGGCGTTTCTCGCAGCGGGCGTATGCGCATCGGCGCTGCTCATGCTCGAAGCGGGGTGGCGACTGCACGATTGCGGCGATGTGGTGTCCTGGCCCGGCGCTTGGGCGTTGAGCTTGATGTCCGTCTTATCGTTCGCTCTCGCTCGCCGTTTGCGAGGGTCGGGTCGCCTCGGCTCCATCGCTCGCCCGATTGCGATGTTCGGCATGGGTGTCTTGATCGGCTGCATCACCGCAACCGGATGGTTGTTGAGATGGCAGGCGGGGAGTCGCGCGGTCCTCGGTGCGGGTGGCGGGGCGTGCGTCCTGCTCATCCATGGCGATCCTTCTGCCGGTGAGCGGGGTTTCTCATCGACCGCTCTCATGGTCGACGTCGATACGGAGAAGCGCCTTGGGCCGGTTCGCGTCCTGAGTGACGCGAAGCTTGAGAATGGGTCTTCAGTTCGCGCCGCGTGTCGCGTGAAAGCGCTTGATGACTCCGACTATGCGCGAAGCCGATTTGCGAAAGGGGAGGTCGCCTCGGCCCGTATCGTGTCGATTTTGGAGCAAGGGACCGAGGCGCGCGGCGTGTCGATTGGGTCGCTTCGGGCCCGAGCGCTGCGCGTGCTCGACGCGGGAGGGAGCGATTATCGGGCGCTGGTTGCCGGGACGGTGTGCGGTAGGACGACGGAGCTCAACCAGTCGGAAGCTCAGGCCGATTTCTCCGCTTGCGGACTCACGCACCTCGTGGCGGTTTCGGGAAGCCATTTCGCTTATATCGCGGCCATGCTTGAGCGAGCGCTTCGCCATGTGGGGCTCTCAAAAGGAGCGCAGCAGCTGGTCATGCTTCTCGTCATGGCTGCGTACATGGTGTTCACCGGGGGAGCCCCTTCTGCGATCCGCTCGGTTTGCATGGTGGCGATCGCATCGGCGGCGATCATGGGCCATCGCCGCGCGCACGCGCCTTCGGGACTTGCGATCGCGGTGGCCGCCCTGGTCGCCGTCGATCCCGGTGCTGTTTATGACCTTGGATTTCGGCTTTCGGTTGCGAGTGTGCTGTTCATTATCCTTTTCGGCCCCTATGTTCGGCACCATCTATGCGCTCTGCATGTCCCCGCGCCCATTGCAGATGCCCTGTCCATCACGTTGGTAGCCCAATGGGCCACGTTGCCACTGACCTTGCCGGTGTTCGGCGAGGTGTCGCTCGTTTCGCCGCTGGCGAACCTGCTTGTCGGCCCGGCCATGAGCGGCCTGCTCGTGACCGGACTGCTTGGCACGGGGGTGGCAACTATATCTGACGTGCTTGCCCAGGTTACGGGTGTGTCCGGCGCAGCCGGGGCCATCGCCGAATTCGCCCTGGCGCCCGCCGACGGCCTTGCGCGCATATCCGTCTTTTTCGCGCAGGTGTGTGCGGGCATTCCGTTTGCGCTCGTTTCGGTCGAGTCGTCGTGGGTAGTGGCGCCGATCGCTTACGGTGCGGCACTCCTGGTGTATGTTCGCTGGAAGCCCGTCATGCCGAAGCGTCTCGTGCTCGTGCTCGCCCTCGTATTCGCCTGTATCGTCGTGCATGTCTTCTATTGGACCCGCTTTGCTCCTCCTGAGGTCATCGTGCTCGATATCGGACAGGGAGATGCGATCTTGATACGCGACGGACCGTCGACGCTGCTTGTCGATGCGGGGATAGGGGAGGCGACTCGGACGGCCCTGGCGCGCAATCATGTCTTTGGACTCGACGGTGTTGTGGTCACGCATTGGGATAAGGACCATTGGGGCGGCCTTCCCGATGTTCTCGAGGGTGTGCGGGTCGATCGGCTGTACGTTGCGGATGGTGCGGCGGACCATATTCCGGCGGAATTGTCCGATGGGCCCGCCGTGAGCGAGCTGCGCGAGGGCGATGCAGTGCGAGTCGGCACCTTCGTCTGTGAGCTTATTTGGCCGGATACCAGGGTACGTGGCGACGAGAACGCGGATTCGGCGGTGCTGGATGTTTCCTATGAGGGGGCACGCGGGAGCCTTCGCGTTTTGTTGACCGGTGATACCGAGCGGGATGAACTCGAATCGTATATGGGGGAAGTGGGCGATATCGATGTCTTGAAGCTCGGGCATCACGGGTCCCGCGTTTCGGTATCTGTCGAGGCGCTTGACTCGCTGTTGCCGGAGCTTTGCGTGGCGAGTGCCGGCGAGGGGAATCGTTATGGGCACCCTAATCCCACATGTGTGCGCATGGTCGAGGCGTCGGGATCGATGTTCTTGTGCACTAAGGACGTAGGAGATATTCATGTGACGCCGGGGCATCCGTATCCTCGGTTTCGAACGCAGCGCTGAGCGCTTCGCTATACTGAGACGTCAGTTGACCGGTGAGAGAGGGGCTGCACATATGGCGGAGTTGTTGCCGGGATACCTCGTCGTGGGCTCCGACGAGCTCAAGAGCTCGCACACGATCGAGAAGATGAAGGCGCGCTTGGATGCGTCCGGCATGGCTGCGTTCAACCTTGATGAACGGGATATGGTCAAGGACCCACAGATCGATGACATCATTGCCTCCCTCAACACCTTCCCCATGGGATCAGAGTTTCGTTTGGTCATTTTGAGAAACTGTGACAAGCTGCCCAAGGCGGTGAGCGAGCCGTTGGTGGAGTATTTTGCCAATCCCTCTCCCACGACGGTGTGTTTGGTGGTTGCCACAACGCTTGCGAAGAACACGAGGCTCTACAAGGCGATCGCAAAGCTTGGGGCGAAGGCCGTCATCTCCTGTGCTCCCATGAAGGCGTATGAGCTTCCACCCCGCGTGGCGAAGATGGCGCAGGCACACGGGAAGGCGATGGGCATCCCCGCCGCCGAGGCCCTGGTTTCTCGCGCTGGCGAGAACATGCGCATGCTCGACAACGAACTTAAGAAACTCGCCTCGATGATCGACGGCCCCGAGATCACGCTCGCCGACGTCGAACGGCATGTCATGCGTACCGCCGAGGTCAAGCCGTGGGAGCTTCTCAATGCGGTGGCCGCCCGCGACCTTACCCGTTCGCTTGAACTGCTCAAGCTGCAGCCGGCCAAGAGCGAGGTCCGAATCTGGTCATTGTTGGTGACGCGCCTGCGCGAGCTTATCATCGCGAAGTCCCTCGATGCCCGCGGACAGGCCGGGCAGCTGGCCTCTACCCTGGGCGTCCAGACCTGGCAGGTCAAGAACCACGCCTCATGGGCGCGTCGATGGAAGATGGACGAGCTGCTCGAGGCACTGTCCTCGGCGGTCGATGTCGAGTTGGCACTGAAAGGGTCGCGCGACGGCGAGCTGGCGCTCCAGATGTGGGTCATGGGCATGTGCCGCCCCCAGCAGCGCCGGGGCAGGTAAATCCTCGGTCATTGTGGCGAGTTGGTGGGTGAACTTGTGAATAATCCCGCGCAACCTGCACATATTGCTTGATTTCTGTTGCGTGAGCTGGGTTGCGCGTGTAAAATACTCGCCCGTATGACCTCAACAACCGTGTCTCAGAGGCCGGATAGTAAGACCTTGTAAGTACCCGAAAGGAACCGAACCCGATGGCAAACATCAAGTCTCAGAAGAAGCGCATCCGCACCAGCGAGGTTGCTCGCGTCCGCAACAAGGCGATCCGCTCCGAGCTTAAGACCGTTATCAAGCACGTCAAGGCCGCCGTTGAGGCTGGCGACAAGGCTGCTGCCCAGGCTGCTGCCACCACCGCCTACCGCAAGCTGGACAAGGCTGTCGCCAAGGGCGTCATCCACAAGAACCAGTCTGCCAACCGCAAGTCCGGCATCCAGAAGCTCGTGAACACCCTCTAAGGTATCGCGAACATAGCTTGTTCTTTAACGGGTCCCGCTTGCGGGGCCCGTTTTTGCATAGGAGGTGCCATGAAAATCGCGGTAAGCGCCTGCCTTCTGGGCGAGAACTGCAAATACAGCGGCGGCAATAACCGCAGCGAATGTTTGCTCTCGGAGCTGGCAAAGCATCCCGAGATCGAGATCATTCCGGTATGTCCTGAGGTGGCGGGCGGTCTTCCCACGCCTCGTCCTCCCGCGGAGATCGTTGACGGGGAGGTTGTGAACAATTGCGGAGTCAGCGTCGATGCCGAATACCGTGCGGGCGTTGCCGCTGAGATGGCGCGGCTTAAACCGCATATCGTGTCGGGCGAGCTGGCCGCCGCCGTCCTGCAGTCGCGTAGCCCGAGCTGCGGTGTGCACGAGGTGTACGATGGCACGTTCACCGGTCGCTTGATTCCCGGTCAAGGGCTGTTCGCGGAGGCCCTTGAGCGCGGGGGAGTGCGAATCGTGGACGTGGCCGACGTCTGAGTTCACCGAATGCCGGTAGATTGGGGCAAAACGTTCCCCAAAACGTACACTTTGAAATCCGAATCCTGGGGTTTTGCAAAATAAGTGTACGTTTTGGGGAACGTTTTGCGCTGATTTAGCGTGGCGTTGTGGCGCAGGGCCACATGATCGTTTGCTCGACATGGTCGGGCTGTGAGTTTCGCCCTCTGTGCGGTCCGCCCGTGCTATCATGTCGACTCACAGGCGTTGATGGGGACGAGTAGGTCGGACCCGCACGGCGAAGAGAGCCCGGGGAGCTGCGATCCGGGTGCGTGCGGCCGCATCGAATATCACCCCGGAGCCGCGGCCCCAACGGCGCGTTCGCGCCCAGTAGGCGTCGCCGGGATGGTCGTCGTGACAGACCAGCCGAGTACGAGGGGAGCGCGATCGCGCGAACCTTTGAGCTGGGTGGTATAGCGAAACGCACGCGGGTCTGCTTCCCGCATTCATAGGCGCTTCGTCCCAGCTTGAGCTAGGACGGGTGCTTTTTTCATGCGCCCACAACAGAGAGGGGTATTCGTGGCAAACGAGTACAAGCAGACCATGAACCTGCCCAAGACCAAGTTCCCCATGAGGGCGGCCCTGGCGCAGCGCGAGCCGGAGCGTCTCAAGCGCTGGCAGCAGAACCACGTGTACGAGCTCATGCTCAAGAAGAACGAGGGCCACGAGAAGTTCGTCCTGCACGACGGTCCTCCCTACGCCAACGGCCCCATCCACCTGGGTCACGCGATGAACAAGATCGCCAAGGATATGATCAACCGCTACAAGGCCATGCAGGGTTATGAGACCCCGTACGTGCCCGGTTGGGACTGCCACGGCCAGCCTATCGAGCACAAGGTCGAGACCCAGATGGGCACCGAGAAGTTCAACCAGGCCTCCACGGCCGAGATCCGCGAGCTCTGCAACAAGTTCGCCGTCGAGAACATCGACCTGCAGCGTGAGGGCTTCAAGCGCCTGGGCGTTCTGGGCGATTGGGACAACCCCTACCTCACGCTCTACCATCAGCATGACGCCGCTGACATCGAGGCCTTCAAGGCCATGTTCGACCGCGGCATGGTGTATCGCGGCCACAAGCCGGTCCATTGGTGCAAGCACTGCCACACCGCGCTCGCCGAGGCCGAGATCGAGTACGCCGACGAGACGAGCCCGTCCATCTACGTCCGCTTCGAGCTGACGAGCAAACCCGCCGGCCTCGAGTCCTTCGATGGCCCGGTCGACTTCGTGATTTGGACCACCACGCCCTGGACCATCCCGTCCGACCAGGCGGTCTCTCTCAAGCCTGAGGCGATCTATACCGCCATCGAGCACGACGGCCGCGCCGAGATCATGCTCAAGGACCTCGCCGAGAAGGTCTGCGGCATCGCCGGCTGGGATGTCACCCCCGTGATGGTCGACGGTAAGCCTTACGAGGTGCCCGCCGAGGTGCTCGATCACCTGCATTACAAGCAGCCCGTCTTCGACGGTGTCGAGGGCGTCGCCCTGCTGGCCGACTACGTGGGCACCGAGGACGGTACCGGTATCGTTCACAACTCGCCCGGCCACGGTGTGGATGACTACTACGTCTGCATGAAGGAGGGCATGGACGTCTGCATGCCCGTCGACGACGACGGCCGCTTCTACAACGGCGACGAGTTCGGTGCCGGCGGCCCGTTCTCCGGCATGGACACCGACGAGGCCAACCCGCACATCATCCAGTTCCTGCGCGACCGCGGCATGCTCGTGGCCGAGGTCAAGATCACCCACAGCTACCCGCATTGCTGGCGCTGCAAGAACCCGGTGCTCTTCCGTGCCACCGATCAGTGGTTCGTCTCCATGGACAAGACCGGCCTGCGCGAGCAGGCGCTCGACCAGGTGCGCAACCACGTGTCCTGGTATCCCGAGCACGCCGTCAACCGCATCGGCGCCATGGTGGAGCAGCGTCCCGATTGGTGCATCTCCCGTCAGCGCAACTGGGGCGTGCCGATTCCGTCCTTCACCTGCGCCGACTGTGGCGAGAAGATCATGAACGACGACACGCTCGACGCGGTCATCGCTCTGTTCCATGAGAAGGGCTCCGACGCCTGGTTCACCGACGCCCCTGAGTCCTACCTCGGCGACGCCTGCGTGTGCCCCAAGTGCGGCGGCCATCACCTCAAGGCCGATCGTGACATCCTCGACGTGTGGTGGGACTCCGGCGTGTCCTGGAAGGCCGTGTGCGAGTACCGCCCCGAGCTCAAGTATCCGGCGGACGTCTACCTTGAGGGTTCCGACCAGCACCGCGGCTGGTTCCAGTCCTCGCTGCTGACTTCCGTGGGCACCAACGGCATCGCTCCGTACAAGGCCGTCATCTCCCAGGGATTCACCCTGGATGGCCAGGGCCGCAAGATGTCCAAGTCGCTCGGCAACGTGATCGACCCCAACAAGATCTGCGACGAGATGGGCGCCGACATCATCCGTCTGTGGGTTGCTTCCGTGGACACCTCCACCGATGTCGCCTGCGACCACGAGATCCTCGCCCGCACCTCCGACGCGTACCGTCGCTTCCGCAACACCCTGCGCTTCCTGCTGTCCGTGCTCGAGGGCCAGTTCGAGCCCACGATCGACGGTGTGGCTTTTGACGAGCTCATGCCGCTCGACAAGCTCATGCTCGCCCGCCTTACGCAGGTGCAGGCCGAGGTCGACGCCGCCTACGAGGGCTTCGAGTTCAACCGCGCGTACCGCACGCTGTACGACTTCGTGGTCACCGAGCTCTCCAATGTTTACCTCGACGCGCTGAAGGACCGCCTGTACTGCGAGAAGCCCGGCAGCCACGAGATGCGCAGCGCGCAGACCGTCGTGGCCGAGCTGCTCTCCATGCTCATGCGCGACCTGCAGCCGATTCTGTCCTACACGGTCGACGAGGCCATGGAGTTCGCTCCCGCCGGTTGCCGCGACAACCAGGAGTACGCGGCCCTTCTCGATTGGTACGAGAGCCCCATCACGCTCGAGCAGGCCAACGAGTTCGCCGGCGTCCTCGAGGCGTCGCTCGAGCTCCGCAGCGTTGTCACCAAGGCCATCGAGGCCGCGCGCGCCGAGGGCACCTTCACCAAGAGCCAGCAGGTTCGCGTGAAGGCGACCGCCCCGGCAGAGGCTTTCGCCCTGCTCACCGGTGACAAGGCCGTTGACCTTGCCGAGTTCTACATCGTCTCCGAGGTGGAGCTGGCCGAGGGCGATCAGTTCACCGCTGAGATCGAGGCTGCGCATGGCGAGGCCTGCGACCGCTGCTGGAACTTCCGCGAGAGCACGGGCGTCCATGGCGAGCATGCGCACATCTGCGACCGCTGCGCCGCCGCGCTGGCCTAATCTCCTGTTCGCGAAGCATACGAATTGAACATGCCGAGGCTCGGGCGGGGCGCTTGACCCCTCCCGAGCCTCTGATGAAAGGGGCCGACGTGGCAGACAAGAAGACGGAAACGGCCTTCCAGCCGTCTCTATCGTGGCGTGCCTGCGTGGCGTTGATCGCCGCCGTCACGACGCTCGCTCTCGACTACGTCACGAAGGTGTTCGTGAAGAACACCCTTATGGCGACGGGGGAGAACGTCCCTGTGATTCCGGGGATCTTGAGCTTCCGTTTTGTGGCGAACAAGGGTGCCGCCTTCAGCCTCGGTGAGGGCATGGGCCTGATCTTCGTCGCCTTTGCGGCCCTTGTGATCGTCGCCATCCTGCAGTACCTGACTCGCACCCGTCAGGTCTCCAAACTCGAGACGCTCGGGTTGGGCCTTGTGGCCGGAGGAGCGCTCGGCAACGCGATCGACCGCCTGATGCTCGGCTATGTCGTCGATTTCATCGCCACCGATTTCATCGACTTCCCGGTTTTCAACGTCGCGGATATCGGTATTTGCGTCGGCGTCTTCTTCGCGTTCGTGGGCTTTATGTTCCTTTCGCCCGCGGCAAAGGTCGATGCGACGGCCGAGCTGAACGCCCGTGATGAGGCCGCGGCAGCGCGTCGCGAGAAGCGTCGCGCCGAGCGTGTCCGTCGCGTGCGCGCCGCTTCCAATGCGCAGGGCGGAGATACCGCACGCCCGGAGGGCGAGGACGTCCCCGCTGACGGCGGTGATGCGTAATGGCAGCCGACGTGCATCTGCTCGTTCCGTCCGAGGCGGCCGGTGAGCGCCTCGACGCCTATCTGGGGGCCCAGGATGCCTGCCCCTCACGCTCTGCCTGCGCGAAGCTGGTCGAGGCCGGCGCCGTTGCCGTCAACGGTGAGACATGTCTGTCCAAGAAGCAGGTCGTATGCGAGGGTGACCGCATCTCCATCGAGCTTCCCGAGGTGCGCGAGCCGGGGGCGATCGTGCCTCAGGCCATTCCGCTCGACATCCGCTATGAGGACGACCATCTCCTTGTGCTGTCCAAGCAGCGCGGCCTGGTGTGTCACCCCGCTCATGGACATGAGGACGGCACCCTGGCCAACGCACTTGTTTATCATTGCGGGATCGAGCACCTTGGCACGGTCCAGGGCGAGGATCGCCCCGGCATCGTGCATAGGCTCGACCGTGACACGTCCGGTCTCATGCTCGCGGCTAAGGATGACGAGACCCAGCGCGCCCTGCAGAACCTGATTCGCACGCGCACGCTCGACCGTCGCTACATCACGCTCGTCCACGGCGAGATCGTGATGGATGAGGGTACGATCAACACCGGCATCGCGCGGTCCACGCGCGACCGTGTGAAGATGGCCGTGTCCGACGATCCGTTCGCCCGTCAGGCTATCACCACCTTCCAGGTGCTCGAGCGCTTCGAGCCCGCGCGTGGAGATGAGGGATACACGCTCGTCGAGTGCCACCTCTATACCGGGCGCACCCATCAGATCCGCGTGCACATGCGCCATATCCACCATCCGCTCGTGGGCGACCCGCTCTACGGCAAGGGTAACGGGCGCATGAACCTCGACCTCGATCGTCAGTTCCTGCATTCGTGGAGCGTCCAGTTCGAGCATCCCATCACCGGTGAGGTCGTGAGCTGTCGCGACGAGCTGCCCTGGGACTTGGCAGCCGCTCTCGAGGAGCTGCACGATCGCTCGCTCGGCCGCACGGCCGCGGGCGATGTCATCGTTCCGCAACTCGGCTTGCTCGAGGACTGAGTTTGAGGGCGCGCCCGCTGTTCATCGGCGTGGTGCACCCGCCTCAGTCATGTTCATATCCTGCCGGATGCCATAAGGCCCATCCAGTGGCGTACACTTGAACGGTCTGCACCCTTCGTCTCGGGAGATGCTTTGACTCCGATTGTCATCTTCAACACCATCGTCGGTCTGGTGTTCTCTGTCTGTTTCCTGTATCAGGTGGTTTTCTTCTTCATCGGTCTCATTCGCGGCCAGGTGAAGATTCCCCCGGCGAAGAAGCAGCATACCTATGCGTTCTTCATCGCCGCCCATAACGAGGAGGCGGTCATCGCCAACCTGGTCAAATCGATCAAGGACCAGGATTATCCGTCCGAGTTGATCGACGTCTTCGTGGTGGCCGACGCCTGTACGGATAACACCGCCCAGGCCGCGCGTGAGGCGGGCGCCATCGTCTACGAGCGCAATGACCTCTCGCGCAAGGGCAAGAGCTGGGTCATGGATTACGGGTTCGACCGCATCCTTCGTGAGTACCCCGGCAAGCACGAGGCGTTCTTTATCTTCGACGCCGACAACCTGCTCTCCCGTGATTACGTCACCATCATGAACGATGCGTTCGACCAGGGCTATCTTGCGCTTACGAGCTACCGCAACTCCAAGAATTTCGGCAGCAGTTGGATCTCCTCGGCTTATGCGACCTGGTTCATCCGCGAGGCCCGCTATCTCAACAACGCTCGCATGATCTGCCATACCTCCTGCGCCGTGTCGGGCTCGGGGTATCTGGTGAGTGCCAAGCTCATCGAGGGCATGAAGGGCTGGGATTTCCATACCCTGACCGAGGACATCCAGTTCTCGACGTTCTGCGCCATCCACGGCGTTCGGATTGGGTACGCGCCTGCCGAATTCTTCGATGAACAGCCGGTCACGCTCAAGGCCTCGATCAAGCAGCGCATGCGTTGGACAAAGGGCTTTTACCAGGTGCTGTTCACTTACGGACGCCATATGTTCAAGTCCATCGGCAAGTTCCATCGGTTTGCGGCCTACGACATGCTCATGGTCGTCGGTCCGGCGATGCTGCTGACTCTCATGTGCCTGCTTGTCAACGTGACGTTCATCGCGGTAGGCAGCTTGAGCCACGGCTTCTTGGCCACGGATGCTGAGATAGAGATGGCGATCGGGTCGATCATCATGATGCTCGCCTACATGTACGGCACGTTCTTCGTGATGGGCCTGTCCACCACCATCACCGAGTGGAAGCACATTCACTGCCCGCAGAAATGGCGCATCTTCACCAACCTGTTCACGTTCCCACTGTTCATGTTCACCTACGTGCCGCTTACCGTGGCCGCCCTGTTCCTCAAGGTCGACTGGGTGCCCACGCCGCATGATGTGAGCGTCACGCTGGACGAGGTGCTCGACGGCGCAAAGTAGCGAAGGACCCCGCGGCCCGATGATGGGCGGCGGGGTCCTTCGGTCTTAAGCGTGTTCGGATGGGCGCTACGCGTTGCGATGACTGCTGTGGTACTCGTCCCACAGCTGGTCTTCGAATTCCTCGAGCTCGCTCGAATAGTCATCCCAAGAATCGGTGTGGGACTCCTCCATGTGGTCGTACATGTAGGGGGCGGTTACGGCGGACTGCATGACGCCGAAGGCCAACCACAGGAACGCGATGGTGAACACGGCGAGGCCCCCCAAGACGCATCCGGTAAGGATGTAGGCGAAGTTCGAATCGTTCGCCTGATTCGCGGTGGACGCGCTGGCGCTCTCGATTACCGGCTGGCGCGAAACGAGATCGGTATCCTCGGGGGCGTTCGGTGCTATCTTGCTGTAATCAAAAGAGGGTGCTTCCATGGTGTCCTCGCTTGCATTCGCGGTTTTTAACCCATTATACCGATGGTGAAGGAGGCGGTCATGCCCACGCAACTGTCGACCGTCCTCGACATGCTCGTTTCGGTCATCCTTGCGGGCGAGATTGCGGCGGCCGCCTTTATCGATGCGCGTGAGCGACGGTTCCCGCATGCTCTTTCGGTCTTGTTGGCGGCCACGAGCGCCATCTTTGGGTTGATGCATGGTGGCATCCGCGGTTTTGCCTGGCATGCATTGGCGGCCGTTGCGGTGATGGCGTTGTTGCTTGCGACCGAGACCCTTTGGCGCCGCATGCACAGCGGAGCCGCAGGGCTCGGTGGGGGAGACGTCAAGTTCCTCGCCGCGCTCATGTTGGCCGACCCGCTCTATGCGCTCGCTTCGTTTATCTTGGGATTGTGCCTGCTCGCCGTTTGCGGCTTGCTGGCGCGACGAGACGCCCTGCCGCTGCTGCCGTTCGTCGCCATTGGGTGTGCGCTCGTCCCGCTCGCTTCTTTGCTTCCGTGAAACTGGACCGTGTTTTGTCCTCTCGGTATGCGACTATAAGCGCATGAAATCGTGAGAGATTGGATGAGCACATGAGTACGACCGAGAGCACCTTGTTCGACCGCCTAAATTCCATGCCCGACCAGCTGTCCCATGCGCTCGTCGAGCGTATGGAGGACGACCGCGCACGGGGATGGGTCAATCCCTACCGTGCATTCGATGAGGACGTGATCCGCAGGGAGGACCGCCCGGCCGATCGCAACAGCATCTGGCGCCCCTCCTACGTGCGCGACACCGAGAAGATCTTGCACCTTCCCGCATACAACCGCTATAACGGCAAGACGCAGGTCTTCAGCTTCCGCAGCAACGATGACCTGTCCCGTCGCGGCCTGCACGTGCAGCTCGTGGCCCGTATCGCGCGCGACATCGGCCGCGCACTCGGCCTCAATTGCGATCTCATCGAGGCGATCGGTCTCGGGCACGACCTCGGCCATACGCCCTTCGGACATACGGGGGAGGCGTTGTTGAACGACATCAGCGAGGCTCGGACCGGCCGTTCGTTTTTCCACAACGTCCATTCCGTCCGCGTCCTGGACGGGCTGTACGGCAGGAATCTCTCGCTGCAGACCCTCGACGGAGTGCTCTGCCATAACGGCGAATACGAGCAGCGCGTTTTCGAGCTGTCCGGCTTGAGTGGATTTGAGGAGTTCGACGCAGTCGTCGATCGTTGCTATGCGAGCGATTTCGACTACGTGAAGACGCTTCGTCCCATGACGCTCGAGGCCTGCGTGGTCCGCATCTCCGACATCATCGCCTATGTCGGGCGCGACCGCCAAGACGCCATCGAGGCGGGTCTTGTGGATGAGGGCGCGTTTGCCGACGGTATGGGCGGCCGGTATAACTCGTGGATCCTAACGCGTGCGTCGATCGATATCGTCGAGCATAGTTACGGCAAGGACCGTATCGAGATGAGCGAGGAGCTCTTCGAGGAGATTCGCCGTGCCAAGCGTGAGAACTACGCGATGATCTACCATTCCGTCGCGATCGAGGAGGAGCGCAAGGACATGATGGCACGGGCGTTCAGCCTCATGTACGAGCACTTCCTCGGCGACCTCAAGGCGCATGACGAGCATAGCACCATCTTTAGGCACCACATTGCCAGGATCGACAAAGCGCTTGCGCATTACGGCCGCACGTACGATTGGTCGAGCGACTTTGACCAGACGGTGATCGACTATATTGCCAGCATGACGGACGGCTACTTCATCGAGCTCGCATGTACGCTGTTCCCCGAGCTCGATTTTCCGCAGCGCACCTACATCAACGAGTGAATACGAACAGGTGTTTGAATAGGGCTGGTCGTTTGATACACTCTTGTTTGAATGAACGATCGTCGGAGAAGGCCCATGGACACGTTATTTTCCAGCAACGAGCGCGTAAAACAGCTCAAGAACGCACCGCTTGCGGTTCGCATGCGCCCGTCGACGCTCGATGATTACGTGGGTCAGAAGAAGGCCGTGGGCCCGGGCTCCTGGCTTCGATCCGCCATCGAGCACGACGTGCTTTCCAGTGTGATTCTGTACGGACCCGCAGGTACGGGCAAGACCACGTTGGCGCATATCATCGCCTCGCACACCAAGAGCGAGTTCGTGGAGGTCTCCGCCGTTACGGGCACCGTCAAGGACCTGCGCCGAGAGATCGATGAGGCAAAGCACCGCCTCATGATGTTCGACCGCCGCACCATCTTGTTCATCGACGAGATCCATCGCTTCTCCCGTTCCCAGCAAGATGCCCTGCTCCACGCGGTCGAGAACCGTACGGTCGTCATGATCGGCGCCACGACGGAGAACCCGTACTTCGAGGTGAACTCAGCGTTGCTGTCGCGCAGCCGCGTCGTGGAGCTCGAGCACCTGGCCGATGAGGACGTCGAGCGCCTGGTCCGCCGTGCCCTGAGCGCACCGGAGGGGCTCGACGGGCGCTTCAGCGCCAGTGATGAGGTTGTTCGCGCGATCTGCACGCTCGCCGCCGGCGACGGGCGCAGTTCGCTCACCACGCTCGAGTTGG
This sequence comes from Collinsella intestinalis, assembly GCF_902501455.1. Lineage (NCBI taxonomy): Bacteria > Bacillati > Actinomycetota > Coriobacteriia > Coriobacteriales > Coriobacteriaceae > Collinsella > Collinsella intestinalis. The sequence continues at coordinate 585,181 of NZ_CABWIC010000007.1, read as the reverse complement.
CGAGCGAGATCGCCCTTACCAGGCCCGGTCGCGAGGGCGAAGCCCCGGCCGATTCCGCATCTCCCATCCCGATCGAGCTCGAAGATGTGAAGCAAGCCAATCCGCGCCGCGGCCTGTCGTACGACAAGTCTGGCGACATGCATTACGACATCATCTCGGCTTTCATCAAATCCATGCGCGGCAGCGATCCCGACGCGGCGGTGTATTGGCTCGCCCGCATGATCGACGCGGGGGAGGACCCCAAGTTCATCGCCCGACGCATCATGATCCAGGCGAGTGAGGACATCGGCAATGCCGACCCCACCGCGCTCCTTGTGGCCGAGGCCGCATTTAAGGCGGCCGAGGTCATCGGCTATCCGGAGTGCCGCATCAACCTTGCACAGGCCGCCATTTACAACGCCCTCGCGCCCAAGTCGAATGCTGCCGAGGCCGCCATCGACGCCGCTCTGGCCGACGTTCGCACAAGCGGGCAACGTGAGGTTCCCAGCTACTTGCGCGACCGTCATCGCCCCGGTTCAGACGAATATGGCGACTACAAGTATCCGCACGATTACCCCCAGGGCTGGGTGGAGCAACGCTATTTGCCCGAGGGCCTGGAACGCGGGGCGTTTTGGCAGCCCAGCGGTCGCGGTTGGGAGCAATGGCGGGCGGAGAACAAGCCGCGCTAGGGTTTGGACCTTGTTTGCGCCCGGTCCTTGTGGGGTATCATCAACCTTACGTGTGTCGCTCGTTTGTAATGGAGGCATCCATGGAACCTATGCAGATCGTCCTTGTCGTGCTCGCCTTGGTCGGCGTTTGGGCCGTCGCGGAGCTCGCGCTTACCTTGCGTCGCACCCGCGACGTCGTGGCTTCGCTCGACAAGACGGTGGAGCAGGTCAACAGCACTATCGAGGAGGCTCGTCCTGTCGTAGCCAAGCTCGACGGCGTCGTCGATGAGCTTCAGCCCGCAGTTGCCCAGGTCGAGCCTCTGCTCAAGCAGGCAACCGTCGCCGTGGAGGCGCTGTCTGCCGATTTGATCGAGGTCAATGGCGTTCTGCGCGATGTCTCCGCCGTGAGCGGTGCCGCCAGTAGCGCTTCTAACGCCGTCACCGAGCTTGCCGACGCCGCATCCGGTAAGGTCCAAAGGTTGCTCAACCGTGGCCACAAGGCTGCAGCCCCCAAGGCCGTCAAGCCCGCGCCCGTGCACGATGACGAACCCGTTGCCCAGTCTGCGGTCCAGCCTGCCGAGGCGCCCGCGCCCGAGGCCGAGTCCCAGGCCGAGCCCCGCACCTACTTCACCTACAATCCCGGCGAGGAGACCATCAATGAATAACCCAACTGCCATCTCTCTCGTCGTTTCGTGCGACCCCGATCTGGCCCGCCTCGTCCGCATGACCGCCGCGAACGTCGCCACGCTCTCCTCCATGTCGGTCGAGTGTGTCGAGGATATCCGCATGGCGGCCGAGGAGGCCTTTATCTACGCGTGTGCCACTTCGCCCGACGAGACCCTCACCATCGATTTTGATGTCGACTCCACGCGCGTGGCCATGACGTTCACCCTCGAGGCGGATGCCTTTGCGGAGCCCTCTGCCGACGATCCCACCGCCGCGTACGCCGATTTGATCCTCGGCTCCGTCTGCGATGTCTATCAGAAGGTCGAGTCTCCCGCCCGTCTCGTGCTCGAAGTGAAGGCGGACGTCGATGACCTCTAAGAACTCGGGTAAGAGCGCTTGGGATAAGGAGAAGACCCGCGAGCTCTTCCGCCGATTCAAGGAGGAAGGGGACATGGATGCGCGCGAGAAGCTCGTCATGTCCCATCTGAATCTCGTGCGCTTCATCGCAAATAAATTCAAAAACAGGGGAGAGCCCATCGACGATCTGATCCAGGTCGGGTACCTCGGTCTGCTCAAGGCGATCGACCGTTTCGACCCTAGTCGCGGGCTTGAGTTCACTACCTTCGCCACACCCACCATCATGGGCGAGATCAAGCGCCATTTCCGCGATAAGGGCTGGTCGGTCCGCGTGCCGCGCCGCCTGCAGGAGCTTTCTGCCAAGGTCAACCAGGCCACAGACACGCTCACCTCGCAGCTGCAGCGCTCTCCGACCATCGCCGAGATCGCCGATTACCTCGACGCGACCGTGGACGAGGTCCTCGAGGCCATGGAGTCCTCCTCTGCGTACAGCTCGGTCTCCCTCGAGGCCCCGTCTGGCGCCGACGACGATGACACCCCGTCGGTCATCGATCGCTATGCGACCGAGGATTCCGATCTCGCGTTTACGGACGACCGTATCATCATCGAGGAGGCGCTTGCGAGCTTCTCCCCGAGGGAGCGTGACGTCATCGAGATGCGCTTCCTCAAGGGCATGACGCAGATCGAGATCGCCGAGAAGCTCGGCATCTCCCAGGTCCAGGTCAGCCGCCTGCTGCGCCGGACGCTCAAGAAGATCCAGGATAAGATCGACCCCGAAGGGGTCATGACCGGTTAAGCCCGGCCGCCGCGCCATCTCCGGCGATGCGCCGGATGCATAAGGGGAATCATGAAGCACGACACCGCCCGCGCCGAGCGCCTCATGCGCACGACGTTTTTGAACATTTGGATCGTCATCGGAGTGATCATCATCTGCGCGGTGGTGTTCCAGCTCATCGGGTCCCTGTCCAACGTCCTGATTTTCCTTTCGGTTGGTGCGATCTCGGCTTTCATGGCCTCCCCGATCGTGAACTTCCTCGAGCGGCGCGGTCTGCCGCGCGCCGGTGGCGCACTCATCGGCCTGCTCGTCGTCATCGTGGGCTTTGTCCTGCTCTTTGCCCTGGTGATCCCTATGGTCACCGGTCAGCTGATCGACCTTTTACGCGACGCCCCCGCCAAGCTCGCCGCCCTGAGTTCCTGGGCCATGCGCATGGAGAACAAATTCGCCATCGTCGAGCACCTGAACGATGTGGTGAATATCGAGTCGCTGTTCGCCTCCGCGCAGGACATGATCAATCAGGCGCTCTCGGGCCTGCTCTCCGCGGTCCGCGACGGTATCGTGCCCATGGTGAATAACATCGCCTCCATGGTGTTCACTGTCTTCCTTGGATTCGTGTTGGCGTTCTGGCTCGCGTGCGACTATCCGCGCATCAACGAGGAGATCTGCCGCATCCTGCCCGAGGATAAGGCCGACGATTATCGCCTCATGGTCGCGGTGCTCAGCCGTTCCGTGGGCGGCTACCTGCGCTCGACCCTGATCAACTCCATGATCCAGGGATTCCTGGCGTTCGTCGGGTTCATGATCGTGGGCCACCCGTATGCCATCACGATGGGCATCCTCTCGGGCATTTTGAACATCATCCCGGTGGTCGGCCCTTCGATCTCGGCCATCATCGCGACGCTCATCGCCCTGGTATACAGCCCGATCATGGCCATCTGGACCATGGTCATGGCCATGCTCTCGCAAAACATCACCGACAACGTGATCGCCCCCAAGATCAATCAATCCACCATGCAGGTCCATCCCGTGCTTTCGCTCACGGCTCTCGTGGTCGGTTCCACCTTTGGCGGGGCGATCGGCATGATCGTCGCGTTGCCGCTCGTGGCGGTCATCAAGTCGCTGTTCATCTTCTATTTCGAGACCCGTACCGGCGAGCAGATCGTTTCGTATGAGGGTGCGCTGTTCCGCGGCGCCCCGTTCCGAGACGCGCAGGGACGCCCCGTCCCCGCGTTCGACGCACTGGGCGACGACACCTTCGTTGCCGACTCGCAGATTCTTGCGAGCGATTCGGTGCCCGAGGCCGAGGCGCTGCCCAAGCCCGAGCTCGAGAATCCCTGGGCGAAGCTCATCGATTTTGAGATGCCCTTCTCCGCGCACGAGCGGGTGGAGGATGCTAAGAAACCCGAGGAAACCGACACAACTGACGACGTGCGTTAACGTATAATAGCTGGGTTTGGAAACTGTTCCCCCTAGGTGGGGACGCGAATTGAACCCAGGGAGTTTACGCATGGCCGCTGACTATCCCACCATGTCTACCGCCGAGATTCGCTCGGCCTATCTCAACTTCTTTGAGGAGCGCGGCAACAAGCTGTATGCCAGCTCGTCCCTCGTCCCCGACGACCCCTCGCTGCTTCTCGCCAACGCCGGTATGAACCAGTTCAAGGAGTACTACCAGGGCAAGAAGGTCATGAAGGAGATCGGTGCCTGCTCGTGCCAGAAGTGCGTGCGCACCAACGACATCGACATCATCGGCTCCGACGGCCGTCACGCCTCGTTCTTCGAGATGCTCGGCAACTTCGCCTTTGGCGGCGTGACCAAGGAGCAGGCATGCACCTGGGCCTACGAGCTGATCACCGAGGTCTTCAAGCTTCCAAAGGAGCGTCTGCACTTCACCGTCTTCACTGACGACGACGAGACGCATGACGTCTGGCGCGCCCTTGGCGTTCCCGAGGACCACATCACCCGCCTCGGCGAGGACGACAACTTCTGGGCTGCCGGCCCCACCGGTCCCTGCGGCCCCTGCTCAGAGATTTACTTCGACCTCGGCGAGGAGGTCGGCTGCGGCTGCCCCGACTGCGCCCCCGGCTGCGATTGCGATCGCTTCCTGGAGTTCTGGAACCTCGTGTTCACGCAGTTCGATCGCCAGGAGGACGGCTCCATGCCCGAGCTGCCCCACCGCAACCTCGATACCGGCATGGGCCTCGAGCGCATGGCCGCCATCATGCAGCACAAGAGCTCCTTCTTCGACGGCGACGTCATGCAGAGCCTCATCAAGCTGGGCGAGGAGATCTCCGGTAAGACCTACGTCGATAATGAGTACACCGGCGCCTCCCGCTCCCTGCGCATCATCGCCGACCACGCCCGTTCCGTCGACTTCCTCATCTCCGACGGCGTCCTGCCCGGCAACGAGGGCCGCGGTTACGTCCTGCGCCGTCTGCTGCGTCGTGCCGTGTTCCACGGCCGCCTGCTCGGCATCGAGGACGCGTTCCTCGGCCGCTTCATCGATGCGGTGAACGACGTCATGGGTGAGGCCTATCCCAACCTCGTCGAGAACGCCGGCCTGGTCAAGGGCATCGTGAACGCCGAGGAGGAGCGCTTCTCCACCACGCTCAACAATGGTCGCGTCTACCTCGACGAGCAGCTCGGCGCCCTGGGCGAGGGCGAGCAGCTCTCCGGCAAGGCCGCCTTCATGCTGCACGACACCTTCGGTTTCCCGATCGACCTCACCGTCGAGATCGCCGAGTCCGCCGGTCATGCCGTCGACATCGACGGCTTTGACGCCGAGATGGCCGAGCAGAAGGCCCGTGCCCGCGCTGCCGCCAAGGGTGACGCCTGGGGTTCCTTCAACGACGTTTGGACCGAGCTTGCCGACCAGCTCCCGGCCACCGAGTTCGCCGGTTACGAGGAGGAGAGCATCGAGGGCGCTCATGTTCTCGCCATCGTCGTGAACGGCGAGCGCGTGGCGTCCGCCGAGAACGCCGCCGAGGCCTCCGTCGTGCTCGATCGCACCCCGCTGTACGCCGAGATGGGCGGTCAGCTGGGCGACCACGGCCTCATCGACACCTCCGACGCCCAGTTCTTCGTCTCCAACACCGTTTCCAAGGGCGGCCTGTATGTTCACGAGGGCAAGCTCATCGGCAAGCTCTCCGAGGGTGACACCGTCTTTGCCGGCTACGACCTCAACCGCCGTGGCCTGCTCGCGCGCAACCACACCGCGACCCATCTGCTCGACGCCGCCCTCAAGGAGGTCCTGGGCGACCATGTGAACCAGGCCGGCTCGCTCGTCTCCCCGGAGGCCCTGCGTTTCGACTTCACCCACTTCGAGGCCATGACCTCTGAGCAGATCCGCGCCGTCGAGGACCTCGTGAACGAGCAGATCCTCGCCGCTAAGCCCGTGGTCACCCGCGTGATGGGCATCGAGGAGGCCAAGGCCTCCGGCGCCGTCGCCCTGTTCGGCGAGAAGTACGGCGACACCGTCCGCGTCGTCTCTATCGGCGCCGAGGACGAGCCGTTCTCCCGCGAGCTGTGCGGTGGCACCCACGCGGCCAACACCGCCGAGCTCGGTCTGTTCAAGATCGTCTCCGAGTCTTCCACCGGCTCCAATGTCCGTCGCATCGAGGCTGTGACCTCTACCGGCGCCATCGCTTACCTCGAGCAGCGCGCCGCGCTCGCCGAGTCTGCCGCTTCGCAGCTCAAGTGCCGTATCGAGGAGGTTCCTGCGCGCATCTCCTCCCTGCAGGCCGAGCTTCGCGAGTCCAACCAGAAGCTCAAGCGCGCGCTCACCGGCGGCGGTTCCGATGCCATTTCCTCCGCCATCGAGAACGCCCAGGACATGGGCGGCTACAAGCTCGTCGTGGCTGAGCTTGCCGGTCTCGAGGCCTCCGACCTCCGCAACGTCTGGGACACCATCCGTCAGAAGGTCTCCGGCGCCTGCGCCTGCGTCCTCGCCACGGTGACCGAGAAGGGCACGCCCGCCCTCATCGCCGCCGCCACCGACGACGCGGCTTCCGCCGGCTTCCATGCTGGAAACGTCATCAAGCAGATCGCCCCGCTGGTCGATGGCCGCGGCGGTGGCAAGCCCACCATGGCCCAGGCCGGCGGCAAGGACGCCCAGGGCGTCGCGGCTGCTCTCGAGGCCGCTCGCACCGCGCTCGGCGCGTAACAAACGGCAGGAAGGCAGCACGTGGTAGCTCTCGCCCTCGATATCGGCGGTACGCGCACCGGCATCGCGGTCTCTGACCGCACCGGTCGCGTGGCCATGCCGCTCAAGGTCCTGCCCGCGTGCGAGGTGGAGGGCATGGCCCGTTCCTTCCGCATGATCTTGGAAGACCATGAGCCCGATGTCTTGGTCTGCGGCCTGCCGCAGACCATGTCGGGCGAGGAGGGCCCACAAGCCGAGCACATTCGGGAGGTCGCCGGCCGTATTGCCGCCGCGACCGGCCTTCCGCTCGAATTCATCGATGAGCGCCTCACGTCCACCGAGGCAAAGCGCATCCTGCGCGAACAGGGTTTGAACGAGAAACAGATGCGCGGTAAGGTCGATATGATTTCCGCCTCCCTGTTCCTGCAGGCCTGGCTCGATTCCCATGGACGAAAGGACGATCGTGGCTAACGACTACGGCTCGCATCGCGATCAGCGGGACCAGCGTCCCGCCGGCAAGCGATTCCGCACGAACGCCCCGGCTCCGGCCCCGCGCCCCGCAGCGAACGCCCCTCGTCCCCGTGCGGCGGCCCCGCGATCCGCTCGTGGAACGGCGCCGCGCCCGCAGCGCGTTCAGGCGCCGTCCCAAGCTCGCGCGCACGGCCGCTCCGGTGGCGTGCACCCCGCCTACGCGCAGGCTGCAGCCAAGCGCTCCAAGCTCCCCGTCATCTTCGGCGTGCTTATCGCCATCGCCGTGGTTGCCGTGGCGGCCGTTTTCGTGTTCCCACGCGTGTTCGGCGGTTCGGGTGAGGCCATCGAGGCCGGACAGCCCGTGAACGTCGTCATTCCCGAGGGCGCGACGGGCGACGTCATCGCGCAGACCCTGGTCGAGAACCACGTCGTTGAGGACGCCGGCGAGTACTACGCCGCCGTCAAGAAACTCGGCGCCGAGATGCAGCTCAAGCCCGGCGAGTACCGCTTCGAGACCTTGCAGGACCCCATCTCCGTGGTTAAGCAGCTCGTGGTCGGCCCCAACGTCGAGGGCGTAAAGCTCACGGTCCCCGAGGGCAAGACCGTCGCCCAGACCGCCCGCATCGTCGAGGGGGTTTACGGCATCCCCGCCGACGACTTCATCGCGCAGGCCAAGGCTTCCAACTACGTTGCCGATTTCGCGTTCCTCTCCGAGGCCGCCGACGATTCCCTCGAGGGCTACCTGTTCCCCAAGACCTACACGTTTCAGGGCACGCCGACCGCCGACCAGATCATCCGCGCCATGCTCGGCCAGTTCCAGCTCGATGTCCTCGACGCGTTAGATTTCAATGCCGGTCTGGCTTCAATCAAGGCGAGGTTCGGCGTCGAGCTCACTGCTTATCAGCTGCTCGATCTTGCCTCCATTGTCGAGCGTGAGGGTCTTCACGCGGAGCAGCGATCTCACGTCGCGTCGGTGTTCCTGAACCGCCTTGCCGGTAAGGGCGACTTTGCCGGGCGTCCGTACCTGCAAAGCGATGCCACGCTCATGTACGTGACGGGTGGCGAGGTCACCGCCAACGACATCCAGACGATCGACAGTCCGTACAACTCGTACAAGAACGCCGGTCTTCCCCCAACGCCGATCTGCTCTCCGTCTGCGGAGGCCATCAGCGCTACGTTGAATCCCACCGATTCCAACGATCTGTATTTCTTCATCACGCAGGACGAGGAGTTCTTCTCCGAGACCTACGACGATCATCAAAAGTCCTGGGAGTAGCGCCTATGAGCATCTTTTCCCCCAGCCGCTACATCACGCGCGTCGAGCACATCGACCTCGATGCCCTGTGGGCGTCGGGTAAGCGCGCGATTCTGCTCGATCGCGACAACACCCTCGTTCCGCGCGACCGTACCTGCGCGCCCGATTCCGTGGCAGCCTGGCTCGATCACGCCCGTGAGCTCGGCTTTGAGCTCATCATGGTCTCCAACAACTGGCATGTGAGTCACGTCTCGCGCTCCGCGGGCGAGCTCGGCATGGACTATATCTCCTTCGCCTGCAAGCCGCTTCCGTTCGCCATCACGGCGGGCATGAAGCGCCTGGGCGCCCGCAAGGAGGAGGCCGTCATGATCGGCGACCAGCTCTACACCGATGTGTGGGGCGGCAAGCTCGCCGGCGTGACCACCATCCTCGTCAAGCCGCAGTCCACCGCCGATCTGTGGTACACGCAGATCTTCCGCATCTTCGAGCGCATGGCGCTGCGCGGCGTTCCCTGCGAGGAGTAACGCTGCCATGACCTCTACCGTGAAGCGCGGATGCGACCATATCTTCTTCGTCGGGTTCTTGGGGGCGGGCAAGTCCACGCTCGCCCGCAACCTTGGGCGTATGTTCCATCGGCGTTTCGTCGACACCGATCGCCTCGTCGAGCGCAAGTGCGGCCAGACGGTCTCGCAAATCTTCGAGGCTGAGGGCGAGCAGCGTTTCCGCACGCTCGAGACCGAGGCCCTCGAGAGCCTCGCCTCCGAGCGCAGCCTGCTCGTCTCTTGCGGCGGGGGAGTGGTCGAGACTCCTCGCAACATCGAGCTCATCCACGAGATGGGCTTCTGCGTCTACCTCGAGGGCGACATCGGCGATTCGCTTCGCCAGATCCGCCGCTCCGACACCCGACCCGATTTTCGCAGCGCCGAGCATGCCGCCCGGCTGCTCGAGCATAGGCGCCCGCTGTACGAAAGCGCCGCCGACCTCACCGTGGATATCCGCGGCACCTCGTTCACCGAGGTTTCCTATACCGTTGCCGAGCTTCTCTTGGAGCGTGGTCTTATATGACGATTCGTCGCAAGTTGCTTTCCTTCGGTTCGAGGAGCACCGATGTCCGCCTTGGCTTCGGGGCTCTCGATGAGCTTCCCAAGTTCCTCTCCGGTGCGGTTGGCAAGCCCTCGCGCGCCTATGTGCTGAGCTCCGATGACATCGATCCCGTCCATATCGAGACCGTGCGTCGCGCGCTCGTCGACAGCGGGTTCAACGCTGCCGTTCGATGCATCGCGGCCTCCGATGCGCTCGGTGCCGAGACCGCACTTGCGCAGTATGCCGAGCTTTCCGCGGCCGGTATCACCGCCGAGGACCTGATCGTGGGCGTGGGTGGCGACGAGGCTTGCTCCCTGGCGAGCTACATTTCCCGCACGTGGTGCGGCGGCGTGTCGTGCGCGCTCGTTCCCACCACGCTCGATGCCATGATCCGCTGCTCCACGCAGATGACACCCCTCACCGTTTCCGGGGGTTCCCTCGTCAGCCTCGAGCCCGAGGTGTCGCTCGTCGTGTGCGACCTCGCGTTGGTGGGGGATCGCCCGATCGAGGAGAATGGCCTGGGCTATGCGCTCATGTGCGGTGCGTATCTCTCCGAGAGCCGAGCCTGCTGGGACAGCCTTGGCACTGCCGTTCGCGGCATCGTCGAAAAGAACGAGACGTCGCTGTCCGATGCGCTTTCCACCACGCTCACCGCACGATTGAACATCGCCAAGTCCGTGAGCCCCTCTGCGCGCCGCGCCCTGCTGTTCGGCCATACCACCGCCCGCGCCCTGTCTGCGTGCCTGGGCGAGGGCGCGCACCCGTATTACCTGTTCCTCGCCGAGGGCATGCGCTTCGAGGCACGCTTGGCCATCGACGCTTGTGACTTCTCGGTCGATGAAGTCTTTGCGCTCGACGATCACCTCGAGGATCTCGGCATCGGCGAGCTGTCGTTTGACATCGATCCCGCTGCGCTCATCGAGGCCCTTCGCGCCGAGCGCTTCCGCGTCGCCAACCGCTTCCAGCTCGCGCTGCCCAAGTACCCCGGCGTCATCCGCCTTTCGTCCATCGACGACGAGGTCCTTGAGCGCCATGCACGCGCGTTCATCGCCTCACGCAAACCCGAGTAGGCCTGTTTACACATCTTTCGCGAGAAAGGAACCGATATGTCCGAAATCCTCAACGGTCCCGCTGGGCGCATCGCCCGCCTGCGCACCCTCATGGCTGAGCGCGGCTACGATGCCGTGGTCGTGCGCGACGAGGCCAACCTGCGTTGGCTCACCGGCGCCATGCGCGTCTTCGACTACACCGGCGAGTACCCGCACGTGGCGTTTGTCACGGCCGACGAGTGCTTCCTGCACACCGACTCGCGCTACTTCAACTCCTTCGAGGAGAACATGCCCGCCGGTAGCCCCTGGAAGCTCGATATGGACGAGATCGACATGCCCCGCTGGGTTGCCGAGCACGCCCGCTCCACCAAGAGCCGCGTTGTCGCCGTCGAGGACGACATGCACATCAACTTCTTCCGCGGTATCGAGCGCGGCCTTGAGGATTGCTCGATTTGCGCGAGCCTCCCGCTCATGCACGGCGACCTCCAGCTCATGCGCGCCGTCAAGGACGCCGAGGAGATCGAGCTCATGCGCCACGCGCAGTCCATCACCGACGCCGCATTCGCCCATATGTGCGAGTTCATCCGTCCCGGCTACACGGAGAAGCAGCTCCGTACCGAGCTCGAGACCTTTATGTTCGATCACGGCGCGGACGACCTGGCCTTTGGCTCCATCGTCGCATCCGGCCCCAACACCGCCAACCCGCACGCCATTTCCAGCGACCGCGTGGTGGAGAAGGGCGACTTCGTCCTTATGGACTACGGTGCGGGCTACCGCGATTACAAGTCCGACATGACCCGCACGGTCTGCGTGGGCGAGCCGAGCGAGAAGCAGCGCGAGATCTACGACATCGTCCGCCGCACGCACGAGGAGTGCGTCGCAGCTATCCACGCCGGCGTGGATGGCCACGACATCCACCTGCTCTCCAAGAAGATCATCGGTGACGCGGGCTACGGCGAGTACTACGGCCACGGCCTCGGCCACGGTGTGGGCATCGACATCCACGAGCTTCCGGTCTTCGGCCGCAAGAGCAACATCGTGGAGGAGGGCGCGGTCATCACCGTTGAGCCCGGCATCTACCTGCCCGGCGTGGGCGGCGTGCGCCTGGAGGACTACGGCGTGGTCACCAAGGACGGGTACGAGCCCTTCACGACCTCTACGCACGAGCTGGTCGTCATCGACTGCTAGGTCGTTTTGCGAGTATAATTCCTAAGTTCGATTCTTCTACAGAAAGGCAAGCCATGGCTTCCATCACCACCGCCGACTTCCGCAACGGCATGGGTCTCAAGATCAAGGACAAGTACTACACCATCGTCGAGTTCCAGCACGTCAAGCCGGGCAAGGGCGGCGCCTTCGTCCGCTACAAGACCAAGGACCTCAAGACCGGCCGCGTGGTCGAGAACACCTGCAACGCCGGCTCCAAGTTCGAGAGCGTGCAGCTCATCACCAACGAGATGCAGTACCTCTACAACGACGGCGACAACTACTACTTCATGGACATGACCTCCTACGAGCAGATCGCCGTCCCGGCCGACTTCATCGGCGACAACTCCAAGTGGCTGCGCGAGAACGACAACGCCCAGCTGCTCTACGCCGACACCGAGCTGCTCGGCGTGAACCCGCCCATGTTCATCGAGGCCGAGGTCGTCGAGACCGTCCCGGGCGCCAAGGGCAACACCGTCCAGGGTGCCACCAAGCCGGCCACCATCGACACCGGCGCGGTCGTCCAGGTCCCCATGTACCTCAACGAGGGCGAGCGCATCAAGGTCGACACCCGCACCGGCGAGTTCGTCCAGCGCCTCTAATCGCTCTCATCCAGTGCACGTCCGTCGCGCGGCCCGCATGAGGCCGCGCGCTTACCACGTAAAGGAGTGGGCATGTCGCAAGAGATCACCATCGCCGGCATCGGCATCGCGCCCGAGGTGCTGACCGCCATCGTTTCCCGCGCCGTCGAGGAGGTCGAGGGCATCGCGTCCGTGGGCGTGAAGGACCTCGCCACCAACCTCGTCTCCATGTTCTCCACCAAGTCCGTGCCCATGGGCGAGGACGTCGAGGCCGAGGTGGTCGACGACAAGCTTCGCCTGACCGTGCACCTCACGGTCTTCTTCGGCTATCCGTTCAAGCCCCTGGCCGAGGCCGTGCGCGTCGCCGTCGCCAATGCCATCGACGCCCAGGTCGGCGTTGAGGTCGAGTGCGTGAACATCTGTATCGACAGCCTCGTCTTTCCCAAGGAGTAGCGCGTGGCAAGTCTCAAAGTCAATCGCGGGCGCACGCTCGCCCGCAGCCAGGCGCTGCAGATCCTGTTCCAGTCCGAGATGCGAAAAGTCTCCGTCGAGGACGTCCTGGCAGGGGATTACACCCTGTCCAAGGGTCCGCTGGCACCGTACGCCATCGAGATCGCGCGCGGCGTTTCCGCCAACCGCGACCGCATCGACTCCGCGCTTCGCGCCGTCTCCGCGAACTGGACCCTCGAGCGCATGCCCGGTGCCGATCGCAACCTGCTTCGCGCCGCCGTCTACGAGCTGTACTTCCAGGTCGCCGACACGCTCGACGCAGCCGTCGTCATCAACGAGGCCGTCGAGATCGCCAAGGCCTATGGCACCGATGAGTCCGCCGGCTTTGTTAACGGCGTGCTCGGTCGCATCGTGCGCGATCGTCATCTGCCGAGCCTGCAGCATGTCGCCTGCACTATCACCGCCGAGGATGCCGAGGCCGCCTGCCTGGCCGCCCTGTGGTTCGAGATCGACCCCAAGCGCCTGGCAGCCGAGGAGGAGGCCGCCCGCGCCGCCGAGGAGGCCCGCGCCCGCTTCGAGGCCGACGACTACGGCTTTGCCGAGGACGACCTCGATCACATCTTCAACGATCCCTTCGACGCCGAGGCCGGCGAGTAGCGCATGGCCGAGGGCAACTTCGACGAGATCACCGAGCGCCTGGACGAGATCATCGCCCAGGTCCGCTCCAAGGACACGTCCCTCGAGCGCAGCCTCGACCTGTTCGACGAGGCGATCGAGCTCGGCTCCCGCGCCGTGGACATGGTCGATTCGTTCGAGCTGTCCCCGCGCGAGGCCGATATGCTCGATGCAGAGCTTGCGACCGAGGCCCAATCTGAGCAGCCTGCCGAGCAGGCCGAGACCGACCCCAAATCGAGCGGGGCATAAGGAAGGCGCCACGTGGCACGCGTTCGTTTGGATGATGAATTGATTTCCCAGGGCATCTGCGAGAATCGCGCAGATGCCCTGCGCACGTTGATGGCCGGTTTGGTTTCGTCCGGCGGCGAGCGCTTGAGCTCGCCCGGCATGATGGTCAAGCCCGGCATCGAATTGCATGTGAAGGGCCGCATTCCCTATGTGGGGCGTGGCGGGCTCAAGCTCGCCGGCGCCCTCGATGCGTTTCGAGTGGACCCTTCCGGCCTTAACTGCCTGGATGTTGGATGCTCCACCGGCGGCTTTACCGATTGCCTGCTCAAACGCGGTGCGGCCCATGTCCTGTCCGTGGACGTGGGGCGGGCGCAGTTCGACTGGTCGCTGCGCCAGGATGAGCGGGTGACCCTGCTCGAGCGCACGAACATTGTGGACGTTCCCGAGCTCGGCTATCGTTCGAGCGCCGACCTGGCCGTGTGCGACGTGTCGTTCACGAGCATCGCCACGATCCTGCCAGCGGTGCTCGAGCTCCTCACGCCCAACGGCGCTTTCCTGACCCTCGTCAAGCCTCAGTTCGAGGCGCCGCAGGGCGAAGTGGGGGAGGGCGGCATCGTTCGCGACCCTGCCGTGCATGCGCGGGTCCTTGCCGATGCGGTCGAGCTCTTCCGCGAAAACGGGCTTTCCCCGCTGGGGCTGTGCGCCTCACCCATCACGGGCGCCAAGGGCAATCGCGAATTCTTCCTCCTGGGCGCACGCGGTGCATCCGCGGCATCTCGTGAGGAGATGGACGCATCTGCCGTTTCCGCGCGCATCGACGCGCTGGTGTATTCGGAGGTTCCTCGATGAAGGTCCTGCTCGTCCCCAATTACTACAAGCAGGAGGCCGTCGAGAGCGGGCTCACCCTCGAGCTGTGGCTCACGCGCCAGGGTTTTGAGGTCGAATGGGCTGCCGACCAGCGCTCCGGTATCGAGTCGACCCCCGACCTCGTGGACTGTGGCCTTGTCATCTCGCTCGGCGGCGACGGAACGCTCCTGCGCGCCGCGCGCATCGTGGGGTACCGCGAGATCCCAATCCTCGGCCTGTCCTATGGTCACCTCGGGTTTCTCACCGCGGCGAGCCCCCAGGACAAGAACATCCTCTCGGTTGTGTCCGACGCGCTTGCCGGCGAGCTGCATGTGAGCCGCCGGGCCACGCTCGCCTGCGAGATCGTGAGCGTGAATGAGCGTGGTGAGGAAGAGGTCTGCACCGGCTTTGCCCTGAACGACCTCGCACTCGCCCGCGGCCCGCTCTCCGATATGGTCGAGTTCGACATCACCGTTTCCGGCCATCACATCGACCGCCTGCGCGGGGACGGCGTGGTGGTTTCCACGGCCACCGGATCCACGGGCTACGCCCTGTCCGCCGGCGGCCCCATCGTGAGCCCGGAGTACACCGGCATGGTCTGCGTGCCCATCGCGCCCCACACCATCCAGGCCCGCGCCTTCCTCACGTCCCCGTCCGACGTCGTGGAGATATCCGTTTCTAAAGATCGCCCGTCGGTCCCCGCCATCGCGCTCGATGGCCAGTTCATCACGCCGTCCGGCGAGGTCGAGCGCGCCGTCGTGCGACGCGGCGATGCCGACATCCTGTTGCTCGATTACGGTCCGGAGAGCTTTTACACGTCCGTGAGCCGCGTCTTTTACGGGGTGCGCAATGATCGATGAGATCCATGTCGAGAACATCGCGCTGATCAAATGCGCCGACCTGGTGCCCGGTCCCGGTCTCACGGTTCTCACCGGCGAGACGGGCGCGGGCAAGACCGCCCTGCTTTCCGCCCTCAAGCTGCTGATGGGCGAGCGCGCGGATTCTGCGACGGTTCGCGAGGGGAGCGACGGCGCGCTTGTCGAGGGACGTCTGTTCAGCGGGGCTCGCGACGAGGAGGGCTTCGTTATCCAGCGTCGCCTGGGTTCCGACGGTCGTTCCCGCGTGCGTGTGGACGGCTCGCTTGCGAGCGTGCGCGAACTGTCCGAGCGCGTGAGCCCCCTGATCGACCTGTGCGGTCAGCACGAGCACCAGAGGCTGCTCGACCCCGCCTCCCATGTTGGGATGGTCGATGCCTGGGCCGGCGCGGGCGTTGCCGAGGCACTCGCCGCGTATCGCGACGCGCTTGCGCGTGCCAACGAGGCCGCGCGCGAGCTCGAGCGCGTCGAGCAGGCGAGCCGCACGCAGGGCAGCCGTCTTGAGGAGGCGCGGTTTGCCCTCGAGCGCATATCCGATGTCGATCCCAAGCCCGGCGAGCTCGAGGAGCTCGAGGAGCGCCTGCCCCGCGTCGAGCACGCGGAGAGCCTCGCATGCTGCGCCAACGATGCCGCTGAGGCTCTGACCTGCGAGGGCGGTGCGCTGGATGCACTCAATACGGCCATCGCGGAGCTGTCCCGCATGGCCCGCGTCGACGTCAAGCTCTCTGAGTTTGCCGACCAGCTTTCCGGCGCTGCCATCACGGTCGAAGATGCGGCTGCGGAGCTGCGCAGATACCGCGATTCGGTCGATTTTGACCCGGCGGAGCTGGCCGCCGCACAGGAGCGCTACTCGGCGTTCAAGGGCTTGTTGCGCCAGTGGGGCCCGCATATGGAGGACGTCTTTGCCCGTCGCGATGAGGCGGCCGAGCTGCTTTCGCTCGTCGATGACGCCGAGGCCCGCGTGAGGCGCGCCCGCGATGCCCGCGATGCAGCCGAGGCCGAGCTTGCCGAGGCCGCCCGGACGTTGACCAAGCGTAGAAACGCTGCGGCGCCGCGTTTTTGCCGCGAGGTGGGCAAGCAGATGGCGCGTCTCGAGATGGGCCGCGCCGAGCTCGTGTGGGACAGCAAGCCGCTCGCACGTGAGCGCTGGACCGTCCAGGGCCCAACCGCTTGCGAGCTGCTGTACCGCAGCGGTGCCGGCATGACGCCTCGTCCGCTGCGCCGTATCGCCAGCGGCGGCGAGCTCTCGCGCGTCATGCTCGCTTCCAAGGTGGTCCTCGGCGAGGCGGACGCCGTCGACACGCTCGTGTTCGACGAGGTCGACGCTGGCGTCGGCGGCTCCACGGCCCGCTCCCTCGCGCAGGTGCTCGCAGACCTGGCGCGCACCCATCAGGTGATCGTTGTCACGCATCTGGCCCAGGTGGCCGTGCAGGGCTCCGTCCACTACGTGGTGCGTCGCGACGATGCGGCCGACATCCCCGAGACGAGCCTCATCCGCGTCGAGGCCGCCGACCGCATTGCCGAGATTGCTCGCCTCCTCTCCGGAGACGCCACCGAAGAGTCCCTCGCCCACGCCAAGCAACTCCTCGCCGAAGCAGGAAGGCTCTAACTGTTCGCCCAGCGGGAACGTATAAGGTTCAGCGCTCGGTCAGTCCTGGCTCGCGACGAAGGCCCCACTGGGGCCTTCTGCTCGTGCGGAATCTACGCTGAACCTTATACGTTCCCGCTGGGCTGCGTTGAGCTTATGTTCGCTGGCGGTTTCCAGGCGGAATCTCGTTGTGAATGCGCGTCCGTCGAGCCTTGGGGCTGGGTCGGGTGCGTGTTTGCCGTAGATTCCGCACGCAAAGAAGAGCCCAGTGGGCTCTTCGTCTTGCGCAGGACTTGACCGAGCGGCAAACACGCACCCGACTCAGCCAATTTCAGGTAAGATGGTGAGCATGAATACTTTTGATACCTCCCACATCCGCAACTTCTCAATCGTTGCGCACATCGACCACGGCAAGTCGACGATTTCCGACCGCATCCTCGAGCTCACCCGCACCGTCGAGGAGCGCGACATGGAGTCGCAGCTGCTCGACACCATGGACATCGAGCGCGAGCGCGGCATCACCATCAAGTCCAACGCCGTCCGAGTCATGTACGACGCCGACGACGGTGAGACCTACCAGTTCAACCTCATCGACACGCCGGGCCACGTCGACTTCACCTACGAGGTCTCCCGCTCGCTCGCCGCGTGCGAGGGCGCGGTCCTCGTGGTCGACGCTACGCAGGGCGTCGAGGCGCAGACGGTCTCCAACGCGAGCCTCGCGATGAACGCCGACCTGGACATCGTACCGGCCATCAACAAGATCGACCTGCCCTCCGCGCATCCCGAGGAGGTCAAGGTCGAGATTGAGGACGAGCTCGCCATCCCCGCCGACGACGCCGTGTGCGTGTCCGGCAAGACGGGCGAGGGCATCCACGACCTGCTCGAGGCCATTGTGTTCCTGGTGAGCCCGCCCAAGGGCGACGCCAACAAGCCGCTCAAGGCCCTTATCCTCGATTCTTATTTCGATGAGTACCGCGGCGTCGTTGCCACGGTCCGCATTTTCGACGGCCAGGTCAAAAAGGGCGACCATCTGCGCATGATGCAGGGCGGCGAGGAGTTCCTCGTCGACGGAGTCGGCGTGCGCCGTCCCGCCGAGTTCGCGCTCGACGCACTCGGCGTGGGCGAGGTCGGCTTTGTGGTCACGGGCCTGAAGGACCCCGAGGCCGTGCATGTGGGCGATACCCTCACCCTCGTGGGCAACCCCTGCGATGCGCCCCTGGAGGGCTATCGCGAGGCCAAGCCCATGGTCTACACCGGCCTGTTCCCGATCGACAACAAGGACTACGAGAGTCTGCGCGACGCGCTCGAGAAACTCCACGTCAACGACCCGTCGCTCGTCTGGGAGCCCGAGACCTCCGCGGCGCTCGGCTTCGGCTTCCGCGTCGGCTTCCTTGGCCTGTTGCACATGGAGGTCATCAAGGAGCGCCTGGAGCGCGAGTTCGACCTGGCGCTCATCGCGACGAGCCCCAGCGTGGACTACCACGTCTACAAGACCGATGGCGAGATGCTCGAGGTCCGCAGCCCGCAGGACCTGCCCGACGTCACGCGCATCGACCATATCGAGGAGCCCTATCTCAAGGCCAAGATCATCACCCCGCCCGAGTACACCGGCGCGGTCATGCAGCTCGCCATCGAGCACCGCGGTATCACCACCGACATGATCCACTTGTCGCAGAAGTCCGTGGAGATGCACTTCGACATCCCGCTCGCCGAGCTCATCCTCGACTTCTTCGACCAGCTCAAGAGCCGTACCAAGGGCTACGCGTCCCTGGATTACGAGTTCTCCGACTATCGCATGAGCGAGCTCGTCAAGCTCGATATTCTGCTGTCCGGCGACGAGGTCGACGCCCTGTCGTTCATCGTCCACAAGGACAAGGCCTACGGCCTGGCCCGCGGACTGTGCGACAAGCTCAAGGAGATCATCCCTCGCCAGCTGTTCGAGGTGCCCATCCAGGGCGCCATCGGCAACAAGATCATCGCCCGCTCCACCGTCAAGGCGCGTCGCAAGGACGTTCTGGCCAAGTGCTACGGCGGCGACATCTCGCGTAAGCGCAAACTGCTCGAGAAGCAGAAAGAGGGCAAGAAGCGCATGAAGGCCATCGGCTCCGTCGAGGTGCCGCAGGAGGCGTTCCTCGCCATTTTGAAGGTCGAAGATTGATCGACCTGCGCGAACAATTCAAGCGTCAGCCGTTTCTGATGGCGCCCATGGCGGGCGTCACGGATGCGGCGTACCGCATCATGTGCCGCCGTCGAGGTGCCGAGATGGCCTATACCGAGATGGTGAGCGTGGCCGGCCTCTCCTATAAGAGCGCCAAGACGTGGGTGCTCGTGGAGCCGGAACCAGAGGAGCCGCAGATCTGCGTGCAGCTGTTCGGCACCAAGCCCGAGCAATTCGCGTTCGCGGTGAACGCCGTGCAGGAGCGCGTAGGGGACAAGCTCACGCTCATCGACATCAACATGGCGTGCCCGGCGCGCAAGGTCATTACCAAGGGCGAGGGCTCCGCGCTCATGAAGGAGCCCGAGCTTGCAGCGTCGCTGGCGGAGGCATGCGTGCGTGAGGCGTGCGTGCCCGTCACGGTCAAAATCCGCCGCGGCTTTGCGGCGGGGGAGAACACGGCGGCCGAGTTCGCCGCCCGCATGGAGCAGGCCGGCGTCGCCGCCGTTGCCGTGCACGGCCGCACTGCTAACCAGCTGTACACCGGCGAGGCAGACTGGTCCACCATCGACGAGGTCGCCGCGCGCGTGGGCGTGCCCGTGATCGGCTCGGGCGACGTGTTCTCCGCGGAGGACGCCGCGCGGATGCTCACCGAGACGGCCGCCGACGCCGTGTTCATCGCCCGCGGTACGTATGGCAATCCCTGGGTGTTCGGCGACGCCCGTGCGCTCGCTCTCGACGGCGTGCCCGTGCCCGAGCGTTCGGCGATCGAGCGCATCGAGGCCCTGCGTGAACATCTCACGCTGCTGCACGAGACGCAGCCCTTCATGGCGCGCGGTCGCGCGTTCTCGAGCTGGTACCTCAAGGGCCTGCCGCATGCCGCTGCGTGGCGTGGCCGCGTGGTGCAGTGCACAACCTACGACGAATTCATGGCCCTGCTCGACGAGGCCGAGGCCGAGTTGGCGGTGGGGCCTGACGCGGACGGCCGATGACGTCTGCTTGCCGGAGTTTTGGAGCCCAGTTTTTGATGCGGCGTTGCCCTGGTTTGCCTCGCGGGCCGCATGTACGCCGCGGGAGCCGCAAGCCGCCGTTTCGTGCGGGGTATGTTTCTTCGGATATTTGACATAGTTCGAAACTAATTACCAAAAGTCGACGATTTTTTTCCGAATCCTGGGGAAATGCAAAATAAACTTCGGGTTTTGGTAACTAGGGTTGAGTATCCGCAATCGGTACCTTGGATTTGGGGGTCGCTATTCGTGAAGCCGCGCGCTCTGTACCTGCATATTCCGTTTTGCAAGGCAAAATGCCTGTACTGCGATTTTGACTCGCGCGCCTTGGGTGGCTGTGAGCTCGACGCCGCGATGGACCGCTACTGCACCGCCCTCACATCCCAGATCGACACATACGGTGCCGCGGGCGAGCTCGACGAGGTGGAGACGGTCTACATTGGCGGGGGAACGCCGAGCCTCTTGGGTGCGCGCCTTGTTTCGCTGGTGGAGCGCGTGCGTGGGTATTGCGATCCCACCGAGTTCACCTGCGAGGCTAATCCCGAGTCGTTCACGCTTGAGCTCGCGCAGGCCCTGCGCGAGGCCGGTGTCACGCGTATCTCCCTCGGCGTTCAGACGCTCGATGCAGGCGAGCTAAAGGCCATCGGTCGCATTCATTCCGCCGAGCAGGCCATGCTCGCCATTGCTCAGGCCAAGGCAGTTGGCTTTTCCACCTCATGCGATGTCATGTGCGGGCTGCCCGGGCAGACGCTCGAATCGTTCGGTCGTACGCTCGAGACCCTTATGACGCTACGGCCCGATCACATCTCGGTGTACCCCCTGCAGCTCGAGGAGGGCACGCCGCTTGCGCGTTTGGAGGAGCAGGGTCGCATTGCGGTCCCCGATGAGGATTTCCAGGCCGTATGCATGGACCTTGCCGCCGAGAAGCTAGCGGGCGCGGGCTTTGAGCGATACGAGGTCGCGAGCTACGCCCTGCCTGGTCAGCGCTGCCGCCACAACATTGCGTATTGGACCGGTAAGCCCTATCTGGGTCTCGGCCGCTCCGCCGCCGGCATGTTTGACATCCCCGTCACTTCCGAGATGTGTAATTTGGGGACGTACCCCTTTTACACATCGGGCGCGAACCTCTCGAGCGCCCCGCAGGAGGGGCGTGTGCGCTACCGCCAGCTCGACGATGAGGGTACGCAGTTCGACACTGAGCACCTCACGCCGCGCGAGGCCATGGCTGAGGACCTGATGCTTGCCTGTCGCATGACCGACGGTATTCCGCTCGACCTGCTCACACGGGCCACCTCGTGTATTCCGGAGGCGGACCTGCGTACGGCCTGCGAGACCGCTATTTCCTCCGGTCTTGCGACGTGGGACGAGGACGCGCTCAGGCCCACCCACCTCGGCTGGCTCGATGGCAACGAGTTGTTCGGCCTATTCTGGGGTCTCGCTGAGTAGCCGCATCGGCATATTTCTCGCGGACCCCTTGCGCGCTGCCGCTGGTTGCGCCATGCTGTGCAAAACCGTTTGAGAGGAGAGCGCCATGCCCGGTAAACGCGAAAATGTGATCAGCTGGGACGAGTTCTTCATGCGCGCCGCCGTTGCGGCATCCCTGCGCAGCAAGGACCCCAACACGCAGGTGGGCGCTTGCATTGCCGATACGAACAACCGCATCCTCTCGGTGGGTTACAACGGCACGCCGTCAGCGCTGAACGACGATGATTTCCCCTGGGGCACCGCGGACGACCCGCTGCATGACAAGCACAACTACGTGATTCATGCCGAGGCCAACGCGATCCTCAACTACCGTGGTTCTCTCAAGGACATGGCGGGCGCGACTGTTTACGTCACCCTGTTCCCGTGCCACGAATGCGCCAAGACCCTCGTGCAGGCGGGCATCGGTGAGGTCGTGTACCTGGACGACAAGTACTGCGGCACCGAGGACAACCTTATCTCCAAGAACATCCTCGATCGCTGTGGTATCACGTATCGCCAGGTCCAGCTCGGGGATTAACGTCTCAATTGGGGACAGGCACGAATTGATCCGTCGCGCGTTCGCGCGTGTAAAAGGGGACGGGTGCAAATTGCACATTGTGCAGCTTGCACCCGTCCCCTTTTACACATTGGGGGCATTTGGTGCCCGATGGCGCTCCGTGGGTGTGCCGGGTGTTCATCGGGATATAATGTCTCCCACTGAATACAGCCGTAGCAGGGAGTTTTTTGCCATATGGCAGGAATGAACGATAAAGACTACTACGCCATCCTTGGCGTGGATAAGGACGCCTCGGCCAAGGACATCCAGAAGGCGTTCCAGCAGAAGGCCCGCAAGCTGCATCCCGACGTGAACAAGGAGCCGGATGCCGAGGAGCGCTTCAAGGAGGTCTCCGAGGCCTACGCTGTCCTCTCCGATGAGCAGAAGCGTGCCCGGTACGACGCCATGCGCTCGGGCAACCCGTTTGCCGCCGCAGGCGGTCCCGCACCCGCCTCGGGCGGGTACTCCGGAGGCTACACCGGCTTTGGCGGCTTTGGTTTCCCGTTCGGCGGCATGGGCGGCTTTTCCACGCAGCGCCGCCGCGGCGCCTCCGCTTACAACCCCTCGATCGGCGCGGACGTGGTCGTCGAGGTCAAGCTCTCCCGCGAGCAGGCGCGCGACGGTGCGCGCGTCGCGGTCAAGTACCCGCGCTACGAATCCTGTGATAACTGTCACGGTTCCGGATCGGTGGCCTCCGAGCACCATCGCGCGTGCCCCACGTGCGGCGGCACCGGCTCCATCGCCGTCGATCTGGGCATGTTCGGCATGGGCCAGGCCCGCATGGTGTGCCCCGAATGCGGCGGCTCCGGCAAGGTCGTTGCCGATCCGTGCCCGGTGTGCGGCGGCGAGGGTCGCACGCGCGTCCAGGGCGAGGCCGTGGTCGAGTTCCCAGCAGGAACGCACGACGGCGATCTGGTCCGCATGAAGGGCCGCGGTAACGCCGGCACCAACGGCGGCGAGACGGGCGACCTGGTCGGCCGCGCCCATGTGAGTGCTGAGCGCCTCGAGGGCCGTGCCCGCTCGGGCTTCTACACGCTCGGCTTGGTAACGCCCTTCCTGGTGCTCTCCTCGTTCTCGGGCACGTTCTCCATGTTCTTGCTTCTGTGCGCGATCCCGCTCGTCATGGGCCTGGTCATGGTCCTCTCCGACGACGTGTTCCATCGCAGCGGCCTGTGGTGGAAGCGCGGCTTGCAGGTGTTTGCCAGCGGCGTTTCGAACGGTCTGCTCTTCGCCTTGATCTCCGTGTGGTTCTGCAGCTGCACGCAGGCCATGTTCTTGGGGCCGTATCGGTATATGTAGCGTGCGCCCGATGCGCCCGAGTCATTTTGGGCGTGTGAGGCTGCCGCGCTTTGGGTAGAACGAAAAGCGTCGGTGCGCTGCCCGGGGCCTTATGCGGTCCTGGAGGCGGCGCCGGCATGCCGCATCCGTCGGGGGTGCGGCGCGACCGGCAGGGCGTTCGCGTCCCGCGTGGCCGCATGAGTTAAGGAAAACCTTGGGGGAGGGTCCACACAGTGGCGGACAAGAGGGATTACTACGAGGTGCTCGGCGTCGATCGCGATGCCACGCCCGATCAGATCAAGCGCGCGTTCAGGAAGAAGGCGGTCAAGCTTCATCCCGATCATAACGATGCGCCCGATGCGAACGAGCAGTTCGCCGAGCTGAACGAGGCCTACTCGGTCCTGTCCGACGAGCAGAAGCGCTCCATGTATGACCGCTACGGCACCGTCGATGGCATGCCCGGCGGCTCCGGCTTCGTCGATTTCTCCGACATCTTCGGCGGCGTGGGCGTCGATGACATCTTCTCTTCGATCTTCGGCGGCTCCGGCGGCGGCACGCGCGATCGCGCCCGCGACCGGGCCCGTCGCCGCGCCGGCCGCGATATGGCCATCTCGCTCTCCATCACCCTCGAGGAGGCGGCTCAGGGCTGCAAGAAGACCATCACGTTCGACCGCCTCGGCCCGTGCGAGGACTGCGACGGCTCCGGCAGCGAGGAGGGCGGCCAGGAGCAGCCGTGCCCGCACTGCAACGGCACGGGCTACGTGACCACGGTCCAGCAGTCCATCTTCGGCGCCATGCAGTCCAGCTCACCGTGCCCCGATTGCAAGGGCGAGGGCACCGTCATCGACAAGCCCTGCTCGCACTGCCACGGCGACGGTCGCGTCCGCACCCATGAGCGCCTGGACGTCGAGGTTCCGGCGGGCGTGGGCACTGGTCGCCAGCTGCGTCTGCGCGGCTACGGCGAGGCGGGCTTCCGCGGCGCTGGTGCCGGCGACCTCATCGTGACCATCCAGGTCGAGGCCGACGAGCGCTTCGAGCGCCACGGGGATGACCTGCTGAGCGAGGTGCACATCGGTATCGCCGAGGCGGCGCTGGGATGCACGGTCGACGTCGAGGGCATCCTGCCCGATGAGCATTTCGAGCTCGAGGTCCCCGCGGGCACGCAGTACGGCGAGGCCCTTGTGGTGGACGGCTACGGCATGCCCCGCCTGGGCACCGGCAGCCGTGGCAGGTTCGTCGCCCGCATCGTGGTCGACGTCCCCACCAAGCTCTCCGACGACGCCCGCGAGGCGCTCGAGCGCTTTGCCGAGGCGGCGGGCGAGAACGCGTCCGGCTCCAAGAAGCATCGCACCATGGGCGACCGCATCCGCGACGCCATCGACGAGATCCTCGATTAGGACGGTAGCCATATGACGCGTCCCTTCGCATGCGTGGTCAACCTGGGTTGCCGGGTCAACCGCGTCGAATCCGATCGCATCACTTCCGACCTCGTGGGCGCCGGCTTTTCGCTGGTTGATCAGGACGAGGCCGACATCATCGTCATCAACACCTGCGCCGTCACGGGCGAGGCAGAGTCCAAGACGCGCAAGGCCGTGCGCCATGCGCTGGGGCTCCCGCGCGAGCCGATCGTGGTGGTAACGGGCTGCGTGGTCAACCTGCATCCCAGCGAGCTCACCGACCTGTCGCCGCGGGTCATTGCCCAGCCCTCCAAGATCGACGTGGCTCGCACCGCCGCCGACGCGGCGGGCCTGCCCGCGCGCACGGTCAACCTCGACGAGGGGCACGACCTCGCCGACCTACTCGGCCGCTCGCGCTTGGGCGTCAAGGTGCAGGACGGATGCAACAACCGCTGCTCGTACTGCATCGTGTGGAAGGCGCGCGGGCCGGAGCGTTCCGTGCCGGTTGCATCGGTGCTCGAACAGGTGCGTCGAGCCGAGCGCGCGGGCATCCCCGAGGTCGTTCTCACCGGTGTGAACCTCGGCGCCTACGACGGCATCGATGCGTCCGACTCGCACGTCGAGATCGACGAGCTGCTCGACATCATCCTCGAGCAGACGGACATCCCCCAGGTGAGGCTGTCCTCGCTTGAGCCCATGGACGTCCACGACCGCCTTATCGACGCCATGGTCGCGGGCGGGGAGCGCGTCGCTCCGTTCCTGCACCTCCCGCTGCAGTCCGGCTGCACGGCCACGCTCGAGCGCATGAACCGCCCTTATACGGCCGAGCAATACGAGGCCATGGTCGATCGCATCCGCACCAAGCTCCCGAACGCCGCCATCTCCTGCGACATCATCGCCGGCTTCCCCGGCGAGACGGATGAGGAGTTTGCCGAGAGTCGCGCCCTGTGTGAGCGCGTGGGCTTTTCCCGCATGCACGTGTTCCGTTACAGCGCCCGCCCCGGCACCCCCGCCGCCACCGCTCCCGGACAGGTGGCGCCCGAGGTCATGGCCGCCCGTTCGAGCGAGCTTCGCCATGTGGCCGAGAGCACCTCCCAGGCCGACGCACGTGCGCGCATCGGTGCGTTCGAGACGGCCGTGCTCGAGTTTGGCAACCGCGGCACGCTCGGCAGCTTCCATCGCGTGATCGTGGACGATGCCGGGACCGACCGCACGGGCCAGCTCGTCCGCGTGAAGATCACGGGCATGGACGACCGCGGTCTGCTGCATGCGAGCATGGGGGAGAGCGACCTATGAGCGCCGGGACCGCGCGTGTGCGCCTGACCATCCCCGAGGGCGTCGATCCCGGTGCCGTTACCGGGGCGTCTGACGAGTTGCTCCGTGCGATCGAGGCGCTGAGCGATGCGGATGTCACGCTGCGCGGCGACACCGTCTCGATTGCGGGCGATCCCGCGGAAGTCGAGTTTCTCACGCGCGTGTTCCAGCAGCTGTTCGCGGCCGCCCGCGAGGGCGATCGCCTCCGCGCCGACGACGTCGAGCGTCTCATCGGTGCCCTTCGCCGCGAGGATGCGCGGGCGCTGCGCTCGCACGACGACGTCCTGCTTACCTATCACGGCAAGGCCATTCGCGCCAAGACCCCCGGTCAGCGCCGGTACATCGAGGGCATCCGCAACAACACCGTGACGTTTTGCCTCGGGCCCGCGGGCACCGGCAAGACCTATCTGGCCATGGCCATGGCCGTGTGTGCCCTGCAGCGCCGCGACATCGGTCGCATCGTCCTCACGCGCCCGGCCGTGGAGGCCGGCGAGAACTTGGGCTTCTTGCCCGGCACGCTCGAGGAGAAGGTGGACCCCTACGTCCGTCCGCTCTACGACGCGCTGTTCGACATGATGGATGCCGAACGCGTCCACGAGCTCGTCGAGCGCGGCGTCATCGAGATCGCGCCGTTGGCCTACATGCGCGGCCGCACCCTGAACGACGCGTTCGTCATTCTGGACGAGGCACAAAACACCACGCCCGAGCAGATGAAGATGTTCCTCACCCGTCTCGGCTTTAATTCCAAGTTCGTGATCACCGGCGACGCCACGCAGCGCGACCTGCCAGGCAAGCGCGGCGGCCTGACCGACGTGGCGGACATCCTCTCGGGTGTCGAGGGCATCGCGTTCGTCGAACTCGAGCGCGCCGACGTGGTCCGTCACAGCCTGGTTGGTAAAATCGTGGAAGCCTATGAGGCCTTCGACGCCCAGCCCCATGGTCTCAATGGGGGACAGGTACAAATTGATACGTCCGGTGCCAGTGGCAAGGCCGCGGGGAAGGCCCGTCACAGGGGAAAGGATGATGGACATGTCCGTGCTCATCAGTAACGACGCGAACCTCGACACGCTGCTGTCCGAGGACGAGGTCTGCGCGATCGTCGCGCACGTGCTCACCGCCGAGGGCGTGGAGCGCGATGTCGAGATCTCGCTCTCCTACGTGGATGAGGACGAGATGCACGAGCTCAACCGCCAGTGGCGCGACATCGACCGCACCACCGACGTGCTCTCGTTTGAGTGTGATTCCGCCTTTGACGAGGACATCCCGGTGGACGAGGTCCTCGAGCTGGGCGATATCATCCTCGCCCCCGAGGTCATCGCGCGGCAGGCGCCGGGTTTTGGCAACGACCCCGCCGATGAGTGCCGTCTCATGCTCGTCCACGGGCTGCTGCACCTGCTCGGCTACGACCATATCGAGGACGACGAGGCCGAGGAGATGGAGGCACGCGAAGACGCGCTTCTGCGCGAGCTGGCCGTCCAGCGCGGCGACGACCCCTCCAAGGTGGAGGTCGGCCCCATCACCAACCACGCACACGACTAGGAGCTGCCATGATCCCGGGTTCCAATAAGGACCATCCGTCCTTCATTCGTTCGTTCGGCTATGCGATCGAGGGATTTGTCACCGCGGTCAAGACCGAGCGCAACATCAAGGTAATGCTGGTTGCCGGCGTGTTGACGGTGATCATGGGCTTTGTGGCCAAGCTGCAGCTCATCAGCTGGGCGCTTATCGCCATCTGTATCGGCCTGGTGATCTTTGCCGAGCTGTGCAATACCGCTATGGAGGCCATTGTCGATCTGGCCACGCAGGAGCTGCACCCGCTTGCCAAGCGCGCCAAGGACATCGCCGCCGCCAGCGTGTACGTGCTGTCCATCACCGCCGCGATCGTGGGCATCCTGGTGTTCGCCCACGACTTCGGCCTGATCGGCTCCTGGCACTAGCGCCAAGATTCCGCCCGTGGTGTGCAATAGGGGACGGGTGCGTTTTACACATCCGGCACATCGCGTTGCACGATGTGTAGAACACACCCGTCCCCAATTGCACACCTTTAGTTCCAACGTATCTGTTGAGGAGTACCTATGTCCGACACCATGACCGATTTCGACCCGTTTGCCGACCTTTCCGACGATGAGCTCGACGCCATGATCGAGGCGGGGGAGTTCCCCGGCGCCATGGACGCGCCCGCCCCGTGCGCCGATGTCCCCGAGGGCTTCCGCTCCGGCTTTGTCGCGCTGGTCGGCCGCCCCAACGCCGGCAAGTCCACGCTGCTCAACGCCTGCTACGGCGAGAAGGTCGCCATCACCTCGCCGGTCGCCCAGACCACGCGCCGCCGCCTGCGCGCCGTGGTCAACCGCGAGGACTGCCAGCTGATCATCGTGGATACCCCCGGCATCCACAAGCCCAAGGACGGCCTGGGCAGCGAGCTCAACAAGAGCGCCCTGGGGGAGCTCTCGGACGTGGACGTCATCGCCTTTGTGATCGACGCGAGCGCGCCCATCGGCCGTGGTGACGCCTGGGTTGCCGAGCGCGTGGCCGCCGCCAAGGCGCCCAAGGTCCTGGTGCTTACTAAGGCCGACCTTGCGAGCCCGGATGAGATGCTCAAGCAGCTCGAGGCGGCCCGTGTCCTCGTCGATTTCGACGACGAGATCGTGGTGTCTTCCACCGAGGGCTTCAACGTCGAGGCGTTCGTCGACGTGGTTGCCGCCTACCTGCCGCAAGGCCCGCGCTGGTTCCCCGAGGGCATGGGCACCGACGAGGCCGACGAGGTCATGGTCGCCGAGTTTGTGCGCGAGAAGGTGCTGCGTCACACGCGCGAGGAGATCCCGCATGCCGTGGGCGTTATGTGCGATGAGTTTGAGCGCCCCAAGCGCGACCTGCTGCGTCTGCACGCTACCGTGTATGTTGAGCGCGAGGGCCAGAAGGGTATCATCGTGGGCAAGGGCGGCGAGATGATTAAGCGCATCGGCGTCGAGGCGCGTCGCGACCTTGAGCGCATGTTCGGGTGCCGCGTGTTCCTGGGGCTCGACGTGAAGGTCAAGCCGCATTGGCGCGAGGATGCCCGCGAGATTCGCCGTTTTGGCTACGCGGCGGACGATGAGTAGCACCCATCCCCGGGCGTCTCGACCTATACATCGCCTGCTCGGACAGTCCTGCCCGCTCGAAGGCCCCACCGGGGCCTTCGGCTCGTGCGGAACTCGCATTCGACGTATAGGCCGTGACGTTGGAATGGTCCATCTGGTTGCGAGCGGCCATGGCCGGTAGCCGTACGTATCGCACGAAGGCGATCGTGCTTGATAAGACTAAACTCAAAGAGACCGACCTCATCCTGACGCTCGTCGACCAAACCGGTCGTCAGGTCCGCGCGGTGGCCAAGGGCGCTCGCAAGCCGGGTAGTCGCCTTGCCGCCCGGTGCGAGCTGTGCTGCGAGGTCGATCTGCTGCTGGCGCACGGGCGTAGCCTGGACATCGTATCCCAGGCGGAGCTCGTCGCGGCGCCGCTGGGGTCGCAGCCGAGCTACGAGTTGCTCATGTCCGCGAGCGCGGTGGCCGAGGTTGCTCGTCATTGTACGTACGAGGACGCCGAGGACCCATTCGTGTTCGCAATCACGCGCGCGGTTCTTGCACAGTTGGCCTCGCTCGACGCGCCGCATCTCGACCTCATCGTTGCCGCGTGCGTATTCAAGCTGCTCTCGCACATTGGGTACCTGCCCGATTGCTCCTCGTGTGTGGCATGCGAGGACGAGGCACCGACGTATTTCTCCGCGCATGCGGGAGGCCTGCTCTGCGCGAGCTGCGCCTCGAGCGTGGCTGGCAGCGAGGCACTCGAGCCCGGCGAACCCGCTTGGCTGGCAAGCCTTATCTCCATGAGGTTCGACGAGCTCGCCGCAACACCCATTGACCCGTATACGGCTGCGCGTCTGCTTGGCTTCTCTCATGTGTGGGCCGCGACCCACTTGGACTGCCGCCTGCGGGCGCTCGAGTTTTTGCTGGGGCGTTAAATGCGCGAGTTGTACCCATTTTGCGCGTAGTCTTATAAAACTGGGCGATTTGGTATCATTTGCAAATTGAGGAGACTGTCCGTGGTTCGCGCCGTTTGGCAAAATGGGACAGCAATACGCAAACAAGAGGGTTAGGAAGGTCTGGAATGACGCTCCTGGAGTTGTTGGGGCTCTTGAAAAAGAACCTTAAGCTCGTTGTGATTCTTCCTTTGGTGTGCGCCATCGGTATGGGTGCGTATGCCTTTATGGGCATGGAGGACGAATACACCGCGACCGCGAGCATGTACGTGCTGGCAAAGCAGGATGAGATTGGCGATAACCTAAATACCAACCTCTCTGCTTCCCAGATGGTCGCCAACGACGTGGCAACGCTGCTCAAGTCCGATCGCGTGCGCGATCTTGCCGCGCGCGACCTCGGGGTCAAGAGCCTTGCCGGCTTTGATATTTCCGTCACGAGCGAGACCACCTCGCGCGTGCTGAGCGTCACGGTCACGGGCGACGATCCCAAGCAGGTTGCCGAGCTTGCCAACTCCCTGGCTCAGAACGTTTCCGGCATCGCTCAGGACGTCATGCAGATCGAGGCCGTCAACGTCATCGACCGCGCAGACGCCCCTACGGCCCCCAGCGGTCCCTCGCGCGTGCTGTATATCGCTGTCGCGTTCCTTGCTGGTCTGTTCATGGCCGTTGCGATCATCGTGGTCGCTGACATGCTCAACACCAAGGTCCGCTCCGCAGATGAGGTCGAGGAGCTTCTGGGCATCCCCGTTATCGGCCGCATACCCGCCGTGAAGGGAGGGCGTTAAACATGGCTAAGAAGAAGAGGGTCAACACCGAGCAGGTGCGCATCCAGAACGCCGCCAAATCGCTCGTTGCCAACATCCGTTTTGCCTCCATCGACAAGCAGGTCCGCTCCCTTGTGGTGACCTCTTCTGTCCCCAACGAGGGCAAGACCACGGTCGCTATCGCCTTGGCCCAGGCCATGGCTTCGCTGGGTGAGCGCGTGCTGCTCGTCGAGTGCGACATGCGCCGTCGCTCCCTTGCCAACGTCTTGGGCGCGCATTCGCGCGGGGGCCTGTACTCCGTTGTGTGCGGCCAGATGGACCTCGAGGAGGCCGTTGCCACCACGTCCACGCGTGGGCTGCACTTCCTCGATGTTGAGCCCCACATCCCCAACCCGGAGGCCGTGCTCAACTCTAAGCGCTTCGCAGCTTTCTGCGAGCGTGCCGCCGCTTCGTATCGATATGTGATCTTTGACACGCCGCCGCTCACGGCGTTCGTCGATGCCGCTGTGCTTTCCACGGTCGTCGACGGCACACTGCTCGTGGTAGGGGAGAACATCGCTCGCCGTGACGAGCTCGTGGAGGCCTACGCTCAGCTCCAAAAGGCTGGCGCGAACGTCCTCGGTGCGGTGTCCAACATGTGCTCCGGAACGGATGCCAACTACGTTTCCCGTTATTACGAGGAGTCTGACGAGGCCATCCAGCGCGGCGGTAATTTGCCTGACGAGCCGCTCGCTCAGCGCGACGAGGTCCGCCCGGCGTCCAGTGCCCGCTCCGCTTCTGTCGCTCCGCAGGCCGGCGGCGCTGCGCGAGGCACGGTTCCCGTTCAGCCGGTGCAGCCCGTCCAGCCCGTTCGCCCTGTGTCCCCGCAGAGCCCTGCCAGGGGGAACATTTCCCCCGATTCGACTGCTCAGTTCATGATCGGTCGCTACGGTGCCGACGCTGCGCAGCGTCAGGGCAAGTAGCATTAGTATCTTAATCGCAGCCGCCGGGACGACCTGGCGGCTGTTTTTCTGTTTGAGAGGGGAGTGGGAAGTTGAGGGATATCCATTGCCATATCTTGCCCGGCGTTGATGACGGTGCCCGGGATCTTACGATGAGCTTGGAGATGCTCAGGGCCGCCCGCTCCGCCGGCGTCACACGGATTGTGTGCACGCCGCATTGCCGCGACCCGTATTTCGATTACGAGCGCATGCGCGCCTCGTTTGCCCTGCTGCGCGAGCATGCGGGCGGCTTTCCGCTCACTATGGGGTTTGAGGTCGCCTATCCCAAACTCATGGAGCTTGGTATTGAGCAGTGGGCACGTAGGCTGTGCTTTGAAGGTTCCAACGAGTTTCTCTTGGAGCTTGATCCCCGCTGCACTGAGCGTGACTTTATCGATTACGAGCGTGCGATTGTGCAGTTGCAGGGCATGGGGATGAGTGTGATCATCGCCCATCCGGAGCGCTATCGAGCCATTCAGGAGAATATCGACCTCGCGGAGCGCCTGGTCGATATGGGATGCCTGCTGCAGGCATCGAGCGACTTTATGGCGGGTGGGCGTTTTGGCGCGGAGAAAAAGCCGGCTAAACGTATGTTCAAACGAGGACTCTACCGCTATATTGCCAGCGACGCGCATTGCCCTGAGCATTACGGGTACCTCAAGCGCGCTTTGCGTAAATACCCACAGCGAGGGTCACATGGCCGGCTTTGATAATGGACCCAGCGGCACCGGGTGTTTGTAAAGACTTGTGCCGCTGTGTGACTTTTGCCATATTGCCGCCGCTGTTGCTAATTTATGGTGCTAGAATGGCCCAAGGTTAGTGTTACCTCTAACGTACTGTTTCGCTTGTAAAGGAGTATGACATGAAGAAGCAGATCGTCGCTTTCATGAGCGCTGCTCTCATTGCCCTCGCCGCCCCCGTGGCTGCCCACGCTTGGGAGAGCCCGTCCGGCGCCGTTAAGGCCGAGACCATCACCGTCACCACCGAGTCTGGCGTGAACGTGCGTGCCGCCGCTGCCTGCAACGGTACCGGTACGCTCAAGATCGAGGAGGCCGCGGAGGACGTTAAGGCTTCCAACGCCCAGACCCCTGAGGGCTTTACCGAGATTGGCTCCTTCAAGGTTACCTGCACCGGCAAGGTTGAGGCTCCGTATCAGTTTGCCTACAACCTGGGTGCTGCTTACGCCAACGCCGAGGTGACCATCTACGTCGATCACGAGACCGAGGGTGTTGAGAACGAGGTCATCAACAAGACCGCCAGCTCCGACGGTACCGTGACCTTCACCACGGATGCCCTGTCCATCCACACCATCGTGGCCAAGCGGTCTGCCACCAAGCCTGCCACCGATACCGGTGCCCAGTCTCCGCAGACCGGCCTTCCCGTTATGGCCGTTGCCGGCGTTTCCGCCGTTGCCCTCGGTTCTGCTCTCGTGCTTCGCAAGAAGGTTTCCGAGTAGCGATTACTTCTGCTTGTAATTAAGCGAATGGGGGACCTGTCTTTAGGACAGGTCCCTTCTTCTATCAACGAGAATCATTCGGGGGAGCCATGCCCGCATCCAGCAATCAAGACAATCAGAATAGCCAGAGCTCCAATGAGAAGCGTACAGGTTCTCGTCGCAATGCATTATTGCGTGTGGCTGCGACGGTCCTTTTGGTGATAGGCATTTGCGGCTGCGGGTACGTGGTGTGGGAGCAGTACCACGAATATAAGTCCTTACAGCGCATGCAGGGTGCCGAGGTGCCCAAGAATCCCGTGGCGGTCGAAGAGAAGGAGCTCCCCGATAACCCAATTGACTTCTCTGCCTTGTGGGGCAAGAACGTTGAATCGTACGCATGGCTCTATATCCCCGGTGCGGAGATAAACGCGCCCATTCAGCAGAGTGCGCTCGATGACTCCTTCTATCTCAAGCACGACCAGGATGGTAATTACAGCCCCGTTGGCTGTGCGTTCACGCAGCTCGCTAACTCTCAGGACTTTTCAGATCCGGTCACGGTGATTTACGGCCACAATGTGGATGGCATCTTTGCTACGCTGCACTACTTTGAAGATGCCGAATTCTTCAAGCAGAACGATACGTTCTACGTGTACACGCCTGGGCACATTCTCACGTACGAGGTGGTCTCTGCCTACGAGTACGATGGCCGTCACATCCTCAATTCCTTTGACTTTGACCGTACCTCGGTGCGCGAGGAGTACTTCGAATCGGTGCTCAACCCCAATTCCGTGGTGCGCAACGTCCGTGAGGGTGTGGAGCTCGATTCTGATAGCAAGATCGTTCAGCTGAGCACCTGCACCTTTACGCATCCGCACTCCCCAACGGTGCGCTATCTTGTTACCGGTGTGCTTGTGGATGATCAGGAGACCAAATAATGACCGACGAGCGTCCGTACGGCCGGCATTTTGCACCACGATACGAAGATGATTGTATCGAAGATCCTCATGGCCCTGAGCCAGTCTCAGCGCCTGTTGAACAGGTCCAAGAGGCTGATCGGCCCGATTGCGAGTCTTCCTGCGTTTCTTCAGAGTGTGCCGAGTCCTCGGAAGACGTTGATTGCCAGGCAGAGGCTGCTGAACAAGCTTCCGAAGATATCGACCAGAGCGACACTAAGCCCTCGCGTAAGCGTGTTGTTGGCATCACCGTTCTTGTGGTGCTGTTCATCATCGCTATGATCGCTGCAGGCATTGCTCTCTTTGTCAATCATTCCATTGCCCAGGGCAGGCGTAAGTTCGAAGATTCGATGCAGCAAATGATAGACCAGAGCGGTAGCACCATCGAGCACGATGGCGTTACTTATAGGCTTAACGAGAACATGGTCACAGTTGCTTTTATCGGGTTCGATGGCAATGTCACGAATATTACTTCTGGTGATCCGACCACGGGCCAGTCCGACACGATTATGGTCCTTGCTCTCAATGCAGACACCGGTAAGTCTACCTGCATTCTCATTCCGCGCGATAGTTGGGTTGATGTAGATACCTATATTGCCGGCAGCTACAGCGGTCAGCAAAAGATGCAGATATGCTTGCAATACACCTACGGCAGTTCCAACGAGGAGAGTTCGCAACTTGTCGCTCAATGTGCCAGTCGCGTACTTTCGGGAATCCCCATCGACCATTACTTCACTCTTAACGTGAAGGGTGTTGGGCCTCTTGCCGACGCCATCGGCGGAGTAAAGGTCACCCCTGTTAAGTCGGTTGAAAAATACGACATTTTTGAGGGTGAGGAGACCGTACTCAACGGGCGCCGTGCTCAAGAGTATGTCCAATACCGTGATTATCACGTTGACATTTCTACCCTGGAGAGGCAGGAGCGTCAGCTTTCTTTTATTAATGCCTTTGCTAATCAGGTGCTTACTGCCGCATCGGGTGATCCCGCAAAGCTGATCTCCCTCTATCAAACGGCGCTGCAATACACTTGGACGAATTTGGGGATGGAGGAGTTCTCGTATATGGCGAGCATCATGGCCAAGCACGGTGCAACAGATTTTGAGATTAGGACGCTCGAAGGTGAGTTTTCATCCCAAAATGGTCACGCTGTTTTGTACTTGGATCAGGACAGCGTAGCGCAGACGGTCCTCGACGTGTTTTATTCACCGGTATCTTAAATCAGAGCCAGTAGCTGTAATTATTGTTACAGAGCTAACACTTTACACACCCATCAAGTTGAATGTGATAGTCTTGAACAGCCCGATTCTTCATGGAGGGGTCGGGGTTACAAGAACCTTCTTGCGAGGCAGCGCCACGAGCGTGTTTTGATTGGGTGGGGGATGCATAGCAGGTCCAATCGGTCTTCCGATGTGGCGAAGCTATGCGCCTCTCCGCACATTCGAGCCTCGAGATTTACAGCTATGGGGTTCGATGTGTGGTACGTTATACAGGTGATAACGGGGAAAGAACAAAAGACAGTCGAGAGCATTCTCGATGTTGTTCCGCATGAGGTTCTACAGGAGTGCTTCTTTCCTCAGTACACCACGGAAATCAAGATAAAGGGTCAATGGGTCGCTATTGATAAACCCATGTTTCCGGGATATTTGATTGCCGTGACTGATGATCCTTACGGGCTTGATAGGGAATTGCACAAGCTCAATCTTTTT
The DNA here is from genome assembly GCF_902501455.1 of Collinsella intestinalis. Classification (NCBI taxonomy): domain Bacteria; kingdom Bacillati; phylum Actinomycetota; class Coriobacteriia; order Coriobacteriales; family Coriobacteriaceae; genus Collinsella; species Collinsella intestinalis. The sequence goes on along the minus strand of NZ_CABWIC010000007.1, from coordinate 549,267 downwards.
GCGCGCATTGTTTCTCAGGGCAGGGTTCTTTTGCCACTTGATCAAAGTGACATCAAGATTATCGATTCTTGTACAGAGCCCGGACATCGCGTCATTCCCATGAGCAGGGGGTTCAAGGTCGGGGATTCAGTCTCAATTGATCGGGGGCCACTTGTTGGTCAGCAGGCAAGGATAAAACGTATTAATAGGCGGAAAAGCACGGCGCTCATAGAGCTTAATTTGTGCGGTCGCATCGTGTCCGCTCGGATGGGCCTAGCGTTGATCTCTGCTGACGGCGGGGGTTCACACATAGGCACCTAAATTATCAATTCAAGTGATAAGACGGCCGAGTAGTTCAATTTCGGAATGGATAAGAAGTGAATCAAGTTAGTTATTCGGGGGCAACTGACTATCCTTCAGGCAATGGCATTCCTGTTTCGCGGGAAAGGGCCGAATATGTTGCAAAAGTCGGAAAATATGATCGATATCAAGCTATGCAGGATCTGCGCGATGCCAATCGTGGAAAATGGCTCTATCGGGCTGGACGCCGCGTGTTCGACATTGCCTTCAGCGGTACCGTCATTGCCGTTGGGCTGATTCCGGGCGCCATCATCTGTGCGGCGATCTGCCTGGAGAGCCCGGGGTGTCCCATCTACGCGCAGAAACGCATCTCGCGCACGCACCGCGACGGCCGCATGCATGAGTTCACCATGTACAAGTTCCGTAGTATGTACAGGGATGCGGATCAGCGTCTTCAGGAGCTTCAGCGCTGTAATGAGATTGACGGCGCTATGTTCAAGATGAAGGACGATCCGCGCGTTACCAAGATGGGCAAGTTCCTGCGCAAGCATTCTATCGATGAGTTCCCGCAGTTCCTCAACGTTTTTCTTGGACAGATGACTGTGGTCGGTCCGCGCCCGCCGCTGCCCAGCGAGGTCGCGGAGTACGACGCATGGGCCATGCAGCGCCTTGCGGTGAAGCCGGGGCTTACGGGTTATTGGCAGGTAGGAGGTCGTTCCGACCTCGATTTCGAGGACATGGTCGAACTCGACCTCAAGTATATTCGCGAGCGCAGCCTTTGGGTGAATTTACGCACAATACTTCAGACCATCAAGGTTGTCTTCACCGGCGAGGGGGCTTACTAGTGAGGCGTCCACTTAAGATTGCAATGATCGGACACAAGCGTTATGGGAGTCGCGAAGGCGGCGTTGAGGTCGTTGTTACGGAATTAGCTCGGCGCATGGCCGCGCTTGGGCATGTTGTCACTTGCTATGATCGGTCCGGTGCCGATGTCATGACTGGCGACCAAACCGGTGCTTGCGAGCGGATGGTTGACGGTGTGCGCGTGGTTCCCGTGAGAACTATCGACAAAAAAGGTCTTGCCGCACTTAGCTCCTCCTTTTTTGCTACGCTTGCCGCAATTCGACAGCGTCCCGATGTGATTCACTACCATGCGGAAGGGCCGTGCGTACCGCTGTCCCTCGCGCGTTGGGCTGGCATTCGCACCGTGGCCACTATCCACGGCCTCGATTGGCAGCGTGCCAAGTGGGGTAAGCTCGCCAGTACGTATATCAAGATGGGGGAGAAGACCGCTGCAAATAAAGCGGATGGTCTCATTGTTCTTTCTAAGGCAGCGGAATCTTACTTCAAGGATGAATACAGTCGCGATGCGACCGTGATTCCCAATGGTATAGATGGCAAAATATCCTGCCCGGCCGACTTTATTACTTCAAAATGGGGCCTCTCCACTGGTTCTTACATCCTGTTTCTGGGCCGGCTGGTTCCGGAGAAGCGTCCTGAGCTGCTTATCGAGGCATTCAAGGGTCTCGATACGGATAAAAAGCTGGTGATCGCTGGCGGTGGCTCCGATACTTCTGAATATGAATCGCAGTTGCACTATCTTGCCGCGGGCGATGAGCGCATAGCATTTACTGGGTTTGTCAGTGGAGGGCCGCTTGCGGAGCTCTATTCAAATTGTTTTGCCTATGTGCTGCCCTCCGACGTCGAGGGTATGCCAATGAGTCTACTTGAAGCGATGGCTTATGGTTGCTGTTGCGTGACGAGCGATATTCCTGAATGCGCGGACGTACTCGCCGGCAATGGTGTTACGTTTGAGAAGGGGAGCGCCGAGTCGCTGCGAACCGCCCTGTGCGCCCTGCTGGCAGACACCGGGCGCGTCGGCCTTCTCGGCGCCGCCGCGAGGATGCACGTCGAGGAGGCATACACCTGGGACTCCGTCGTCGAGCGGACCCTTGCCGTCTACGAGGGGGAAGCCCGATGAAGATCCTTCTGGTGAACAAGTTCCATTACCGAAAAGGTGGGGCCGAGACCTACTACCTCACCGTAGGGTCCGAGCTCGAGCGCATGGGGCACGAGGTTGCTTATTTCTCCATGAAGCACCCGAACAACCTGCCATGCAAATGGGACAAGTACTTTGTTACTCAGCGCGAGTACAACGATGTTAAGAATCCTCTCTCTGCGGTCCGCGATGGTATTGCCCTTATCTATTCTCCTGGGGCCAAGAGAAATTTCCAGGCCCTATGTGAGGAATTTCGTCCGGATGTTGTGCATCTCAATAACGTTCACAGGCAGATTACCCTGTCCATTCTAGATGCCCCCTATTTAAAGGAGCATCATGTGCCCGTCTTCTACACGGCGCACGACTACGTGACCGTCTGCCCGGGCTATCTCATGCTCGACGGCGAAGGCCGTGTGTGCGATGCTTGCCTCGAAGACGGCAAGTACCGTCATTGCATCGAGAACCGCTGCGTCAAGGGGTCGCGTGCCAAGAGCGCGCTTGCGGCGTTCGAGGCGTCCTTCAACAGGGCGCACCACTCCAACGAGCGGATCGACCGCGTCATCGCCCCCTCGAGGTTCATGCGCTCGAAGCTCATCGAGGGCGGCTGGCCAGAGGGCAAGGTCGAGGCGCTTCAGAACTTCGCGGACGACGCCATCCTCGCCCGCGCCTCGGGGGTGGCGGACGACGTGACCGATAGGGAGAGCCCCTACCTTCTCTTCTTTGGTCGCCTTTCTGCAGAGAAGGGCGTTGATGTGCTGCTTAGGGCGTTTGACGCGGCGGCTCCGTCGCTGCCTCGGGACATGCGGCTCATTGTGGTCGGCGATGGTCCCGATGCCGCCGAGTTCAGGGAGCTCGCCGAATCGCTGTATAGCGCCCCGCGCATCGAGTTCGCTGGCTACCAAACCGGGGACGCCCTCCAAATTTATGTCGAGAGGGCTTCTCTCGCCATCGCGAGCTCGCGATGTCGAGAGAACATGCCGTACTCCATCGTGGAGGCGTTTGCAGCGGGCACGCCCGTTGTCGGCACGCGCATAGGCGGCATCCCAGAGCTCGTCACAGACGGCGTCACCGGCTTTGCATGTGAACCCGGCGACGTCGCAACCATGGCGGATGCTATGGTCCGCGGCGCCGAGGCGTTTCTCGACGCTCCCGTGTACGTGAGGATGCAGGAGAGCTGCCGCGCCTACGTCCGCGAGAACTGCTCGCGCGACAAGTTCATGGACCAGCTTGTGAAGCTGTACGAGGAGGCCGTCAATGGCTAATGGCCACAACAGCATCAAGCGGATCGCGCATCGCTCCTTCGAGGAGATCGGGGCGACGGTCCGCATCGCCAAGGCCACTTCGTGGCCCGAGGCGATCAACACGTTTAGAGCCAAGCTCGATATTCAGGTCATGAGTCGTAATGGCTACAAGGAGCCGCCCGCCGTGAGGGAGCGCCTGCTGCGCAAACATGAGACGGTTCTCAAGTACCTGGATGGACGATTTGGTGATTATTACGCTTCGTATGACTACGGGGCGCTGCTTCCACCACTCGACCCCACTCTCGAGGGCAAGATCTGGATGTGCTGGTGGCAGGGTGAGGAGAACGCGCCGGAGATCGTTCGTGCCTGCATCGACTCCGTGCGGCGTAACGCCGGCGGACACGAGGTCGTCGTCATCACGGACGAGAACCTTTCCGAGTACGTCGATATCCCTGAGTGGGTCCTCGAGAAGGTACGCGCAGGGGTGATGTCGAGGACGAATCTCTCTGATCTTCTGAGGCTCTCGTTGCTCGCAGAGCACGGTGGCATGTGGCTCGATGCGACCTTTTTTTGCAGTGGTTCGCTGGAGAGCTATCTAGACCTTCCCATGTGGTCCATCAAGAGGCCCGACTACCTGCATGCGTCTGTTGCGTGCGGCATGTTTGCCGGTTACTCGCTCGCCTGCGACGCCGCAAACCGTCGCCCCTTCGTTGTCGCGCGTGACTTCTTCTTGGAGTACTGGCGCAAGAGCGACAGGCTTATCGACTACCTTCTCGTCGATTACCTCATCGTCCTCGCCCAGCGCCATGACCCCGCAATCGCTGCGGCGTTCGCCATGATCGAGCCCAACAATCCCCGTTGCGATGATCTCATCTCTCTGCTCGATAAGCCCTTTGACCAGCGTATTTGGGACGAGATGAACACCGACACCAGGCTATTCAAGCTTACCTGGAAGCAGGAGTTCCCAAAACGGCTCGATGACATGAAAACCTTTTATGGCTTGATGCTCAATGGAGCTCTCAGCTAGCCAAGTTGATGCTCGGGAGAGAGAATGATACAAACTAAACCTCATGAACTCTATATGGTTATGCCAACATTGTCCGGTGGCGGTGCAGAGCGAGTTGCAGTAGCACTTGCCAATGAGATGGTTGCGGTCGGTTATCGTTTTACCTTTCTACTTACGAAAAGCAATACATGCGTTTATGACTTAAAACCCAATGTTGAAGTCCAATTTATTTGTTCTCAAGAAAAGAATGGCCCCCTTGAACAGGTTCGTGCGATTCGTCGAGAGATGAAAAGGCATCCTGATTCAACCTTCCTGTCCTTTTTGTCCGATCAAAATGTCCTGCTCCTCCTTGCATCGCTCGCTCTCCCTAATCGAGCGGTTGTGTCTTCCCGGAACTTCCCCTCAGATGATTTCAACGGAAGGGGGGTTTTGTTTCCGCTCCGCGATTGGCTGTATTCTTCGCGTGCGGATGCTATTGTTTTCCAGACTGAGCAGCAAGGTTCCTATTTTCCAGAAAACGTGCGTCGTAAAGGCGTTGTTATAGAAAACCCCTTGACCGAAGGCTTGCCCAAAAGGGTTCCCTTTTCAGATCGGAGACGCGTCCTTGCAGCTTCCGGCAGGCTTACAGCGCAAAAGAATTACCCCATGATGCTCAGGGTATTCGAGCGTGTGCACAAGGTATTTCCCGAATATAGGCTCGAGATATACGGAAAAGGCGATTTGCTTGACGAGCTTCGCCAGCTTGCAGATTCCCTTGGGGTACTCCAGAGCGTCGATTTCATGGGTTTTAGGAAGGATGCGGTTCAAATGATTTCGACCGCATCTGCGAACCTTATGACCTCCGATTGGGAAGGGCTGTCGAACTCCCTGATTGAGGCGCTCGCAATGGGAGTTCCGACGGTCAGCACGCGCTGCGCTGGAGGTGGAGCCGAAGCCGTGATCGAGGATGGGGTTAATGGGTTCTTAGTCGATTGCGGTGATGTGGACGCGATGTCTGCTCGAGTACTCTCTATTCTTGAAGAGCCTGGCCTGAGCGAACGATTGGCCAGTGAGGCCACCAAGATCAATGAGCGCCTTTCTGTTGATGTGATTGCTCAAAAGTGGGAAAATGTTCTATTTCCGGAGGATTCGTTTTGAGGGCACATATCGATGATGCGGCGGTGAGGCGCGGTACTACACTTAACGACTTGTGGCAATACGTCCTAATTTACTTGTCGTTGTTGGCCCCTGGAAGTACATTTGTTTACATGTACGGCGGTTCATGGTTTTACATGATGCTATTGGGCCTATTCATGCTGACCTGCCTGCTTTCAAAAAAGTACCGTGAATCATATGGCATATGCTTGAGCGCCCTGCTATTAGCTAATACTGTGATTGCCCGTGCGCTAAGCGGCGGTGTGGGGCTTAATGCCTTAATGGGGTTCGTCGGCTGTGTATTGGTGGTCCAGATGGCCATCTGTTGCGATTACGCTAACTTCATAAGGCGCTGGCTTATTACGGTCGTCGCGCTCGCCGCTATCAGCATTGGTTTTTGGCTTATAGCTTGTGTGGCACCTTCGATGTTGGACACATTGCTGGGGCCCTCGTTTGTTGTTGACGTGATAGGTACATACCCGTGGCATACGTACGAGTATGGTCGCGGGGTTATTCTATATAGTTGGTTTAATATTCATCAGTTTAGGAACTGTGGCATCTTTACCGAGCCGGGTAAGTATCAAGTAGTTCTAAATAGCGCGCTGTTCATCCTGCTCTTCTGGAAGGGCAGGATCGGCTTTAAATCTGAAAGCCGGTATAATTTTTCCCTGCTTGTAATTATTCTCGCGATTATGACTTGCCAGTCCACGACGGGCTACATCGGCGCTTTATCTTGTGTTTTGTTTTTCGTCCTATTTGAAAGGGAGAGCGCCGGGTCCGGTATTAAGGGCAAAGTATTAATTCTTGTGATGCTGGCGGCAATCGTTTTACTAATCCAGCATTGGACTGATCCTTCTGAAAGCATCTTGACAACGCAGATTCTTAATAAGCTATTTGGCGGTGGTTCCGGTCTCGATTTGAGCGAGGGCACTGGATCTTATCGTTCGGACATGATCGATGTATGTTTACGGGTGATTGCCGATAATCCTTTCGGAGTTGGTTATGATGCCCTGTTTTCCGCCGCCGCCTCCAGCGGCGAGGGACTTGTGGCGGCAGCATTTGTGGCTTATGCGGCAGTCTATGGAATTATTCCTTGGGTTTTGATTCTATTTGGTGTTTTCTACCCGGTATTTAAAGGGCAAAGGTTGTCCTCGGCTTTGTTGTTTGCCGTCTTGTTCGTTAATACGACTCTCGCGCAGACCCACTTCCTTTACACGGGGCTGTTAATCATACCTGCATACCTCGCAATCGGTCACGGTTGGCCGCTGCGCTTGGAGGGGAGGAAGTATTCTCAATGGAAAGATCTTTGGTAATCGTATCTGATGCTGATTTGTACTACTTTCCTGCATTTGCGGGCGATCGCGTATTCATTACCCAGCTATTCTCGGGTAGACCTGGCAGGCTTTTTAACGCGCTAAGAAAGCTTTGCCCGCCCTTGGCTCGATTTCGCTATGGACCATGGAAAAATCAACTTGATGGCTATGACCGCATTGTCGTGATGGACGTGGCCGCTCTTATGGATGCATCCTTGTTTAGTTTTTTAAGAAGCGGTTCCGCCTCCGCTGACATTTTTATTTATTCGTGGAACATGGACCTTAGCGACGGACAGATTAAGATCCTCAAGGAGAAGGCCGAGCGCTATTCTTGCGGACTATATTCATACGATGAGGGATTCTGTGCCAGGCACGGCTTCACCTTTAACACGATTATGTTCGATGCCGGCCTGAGATGCCCGCCCGTTCCCCTTGAATGCGATGCTGTTTATCTTGGTTTGTCGAAAGACCGTCTGGATGTTGTCGAGCGCGCTGCAAGAGTTCTGACCCAAGCTGGCCTTCAACTGGACTTTACTGTTGTTGGGCCCGGGGCGGCTGACGGCATGGAGCCATACATTAAACAATCCATAAATTATGTTCCGTATCAGGAGTATCTTCTCAGAATTTATCGTAGCAGAGCGATCGTTGACATCGCCCAGCATGGGCAGCTTGGGTATTCCATGAGAGTCATGGAATCGATTTTCTACGATAAGAAATTGATTACCACAAATCCCCATGTTGTCGACGCTCCGTTTTTCAAATACGGAAACGTCCTCGTTCTCGATGAGCGCACTTCGCTTATCGAGGTGAAAGAGTTTATGGCGAGGCCCACAGCCCCGTATGGTGACGAGATCCGGCGGTATTACTCCGTCGAGGCCTGGGCGGATAGGTTTATTTAGGAGATGAAAGATTTACCAGATGCTTATTAATAAGCTGAAAAATGCAAGCTTAGAAGTCAAATCAGCAACGGTTTATACATTGTCCAGTGTCATCTCTCGTGGGCTCGCAGTGATCTCGATGCCGGTGTTTACCCGCATCATGTCCGCTTCCGATATGGGTGTCGTTAATCTTTACACATCGTGGTACTCAATGGTCAGCATTGTTTCTACCTTGGCGTTGACTTCCGGTGGGTATTCCCTTGCGATGAAAGAGTTCGGGGACCAGAGGGACGAGTACGAATCTTCGGTGCTAACTCTATCGTCCCTAATGGCCCTGATTATGGGCGGGGGGCTCGTCGCCTCTTCACCGTGGGTTTCGCGTTTTGTCGGTCTCTCTCCCCGTCTAATCATCCTTATGTCGTTTGGTCTACTTGTTATGCCCGCATGGGATTTCTGGACTCTTCGGCAGAGATACGAATACAAATACAAGCTCGCCTTTCTGCTCTCTGTTGGGTCGGCAGTTTTGGCGACGGCGGCGTCCGTGGGCGCCGTCATCATTGCGAGCTCGAGCCCTCATCTGGATTGTAGCCTTGCGGAGGCCAGGCTCTCTGCAAATTACCTCATCGTCTATGGGGTCAGCGGCGTTCTATGGGTTTTGCTGATGGTTCGTGGAAGGACGTTCTACAACTCGCGTTTTTGGCGTTTCTCGCTCGGTCTCAGCCTTCCCCTCATCGGCTATTCCGTGGCGAGCCAAGTATTAAGTGTTTCCGACAGGGTAATGATCTCGGCGATGGTCGGTGATGCTCAAACCGGCATCTACGGAGTCCTGTATTCTGCGAGCAGCATTTCCCTCTTCTTTTGGTCCGCTATCAACTCGTCCTTTATCCCCTATCTTTTCCAAAATATAGATTTCGAGGGGCATGAAGGCATTAAAAAGTCTTCTACTCTGCTACTTGCTTTATTCGCTTTAATTTCGGTGCTTATTTCTTGGTTCGGACCAGAGATAATACGAGTCCTCGCTACCGACGAGTACCTCTCTGCGGTTTCTCTTATGCCTCCCATTGCGGCTGGCGTTTTTCTCACGGCGATTTCTAACATGTATTCAAATATCCTTGTATACTATCGACAGACCACGTATATCATGTTCGCTTCAATTGCCGCCGCAACGGTCAACGTACTGCTTAATCTCGTTGCTATTCCTTTGTTCGGGTTTTACGCCGCCGCATATACTACGCTTGCGAGCTATATCGTTCTTGCATTTTCTCAGCGGGCTTGGGCGGGGAAGGCCTGTCGTGAACGCGGCAGAAAGACGACCGTTTACGAGGATGATAGGCTTGTCGTCCTGTCTGTTGGGACTTTGGCGGCGACAATGTGTGGCATGGCTCTCTACCAGGCGACGCTCGTCCGCTATCTTGCCTGCTTTGCTCTGTTTATCATGGTTCTTCTCGTGCTGGTTAAAGTAAGGGCGAACAAGGAGCGATAGGCGCTCATTCAAGCTGGCCCCTGGGTTTCCCATGCACGCTCCAGCTTCATTTTGCTTCTCATGTCTCTTGATATGCCGTGTGTTTGCTTCCGGCCCAAACGTGCTGGGGGCATACGGCTGGTTTCCGTTCTAAAAGGAGTATTGGTATGAAGGGGATCATTCTTGCTGGCGGGTCTGGGACGCGGCTGCATCCCATTACCAAATCGGTGAGCAAGCAGCTGCTGCCGATTTATGATAAGCCACTGGTGTACTATCCTCTCTCTGTCCTCATGCTTGCGGGCATCAGCGAAGTTCTTATCATTTCGACTCCGCGCGATGCTCCGGCTTTTAAAGGGCTTTTGGGTGATGGTTCCGAGTTGGGCATGCGTATTGAATATGCCGTGCAGGATGAGCCTCGCGGTCTTGCCGAGGCGTTCACTATCGGGCGTGATTTTATCGCTGGCGAGCCATGCGCGCTTGTTCTGGGGGACAACATGTTCCATGGTCAGGCCCTTACAAAGGTCATCGTTGCCGCGAAGGAGCGCGTTGAGCGTGAGGGCGGTGCTGTCGTATTTGGTTATCCGGTTAAGGATCCTAGGGCTTTCGGTGTGGTTGAATTCGATTTCGACGGCCGCGTCGTTAGTATCGAGGAGAAGCCGGAGCACCCCAAGAGCAACTATGCCGTGCCCGGCCTCTATTTCTATGACGGCAAGGTGAGCGATATCGCTGCGGGCGTCGAGCCCAGTGCTCGGGGCGAGCTTGAGATCACTAGCGTCAACGAGGAGTACCTGCGTCGTGGTGACCTTCGCGTCGAGCTGATGGGCCGCGGTATGGCATGGCTGGATACGGGCACGCCTCGGGGCCTTCTAAAAGCGGCTGAGTACGTAGAGGCGGTTGAGAGCCGTCAGGGCTACTACATCGCCTGCATAGAGGAGATCGCCTTCCGCCAGGGTTTCATTGGGGTGGATGACCTGCGCGTGCTGGGCGAGTCGATGCATAAGACCGATTACGGACAATATCTGATTTCTATCGCCGATGAGGCCGGGAGGGAATAGCCTATGTCTGAGTTTTTCGAACCCAAGAACATCATCGTCACGGGCGGCTGTGGCTTCATCGGCAGTAACTTCGTGCACTACGTCGTGAACAACCATCCGGACGTGCACGTCACCGTCCTGGACAAGCTGAACTACGCCGGCAACCCCGAGAACATCGCCGGTCTGCCCTCCGACCGTATGGAGCTCGTGGTTGGCGACATCTGCGACGCTGACCTGCTGGACCGTATCGTCCCCGGCCATGATGCGATTGTGCACTATGCTGCCGAGTCCCACAACGACAACTCCATCGCGGATCCGGAGCCCTTCCTGCGCACCAACGTCGAGGGCACCTTCCGCCTGCTGGAGGCCGTACGCAAGCACGGCATCCGCTACCACCACGTCTCCACTGACGAGGTCTACGGCGACCTGGCACTCGACGATCCAGTGAAGTTCACCGAGGAGACGCCATATAGGCCGTCCTCTCCGTACTCGAGCACCAAGGCCAGCTCCGACATGCTCGTGCGCGCCTGGACCCGCACCTATGGCCTTCGCACCACGATCTCCAACTGTTCCAACAACTACGGACCCTACCAGCACGTGGAGAAGTTCATCCCTAGGCAGATCACCAACATCATCGACGGCGTCCGCCCCAAGCTCTACGGCAAGGGCGAGAACGTCCGCGACTGGATCCATACTGAGGACCACAGCTCCGCGGTCTGGGATATCCTCACCAGGGGGCAGATGGGGGAGACCTACCTCATCGGTGCCGACGGGGAGAAGAACAACATCACGGTCCTTCGCATGATTCTCGAGGCGATGGGAAAGGATGCCGAGGACTTCGACTGGGTCGCTGACCGCCCCGGTCACGACCGTCGTTATGCCATCGACAGCACGAAGCTGCAGCGCGAGCTCGGTTGGAGGCCGGTGCATACCGAATTCGCCGAGGGCCTAAAGGCAACCATCGATTGGTATGTCGCTAATGAAACTTGGTGGCGTCCGGCAAAGGCCGCTACAGAGGCCAAGTATGCGAAGCAGGGACAGTAGAGATAGTTGGGAAAACATGGCAATGAGTGACGCAATCACTTCGGGAAACTTCACTTTTTCGGATACCTCCATCGAGGGCGTGAAGATCGTCGACGTCAAGGCCTACGGCGACGCGCGCGGGTATTTCATGGAGACCTACAAGCAGCCTGATTTCGAGGCCGGAGGAATCGGCTGCACCTTCGTCCAGGACAATCAATCCTCAAGTACTAGGGGCGTGCTGCGGGGACTGCATTTTCAGATCCAGCACCCACAATCAAAATTGGTTCGAGTGGTTTCCGGTAGGGTGTTCGATGTCGCAGTTGACCTACGTAAGGGCAGTGAGACATATGGGAAATGGGAGGGCGTGGTCCTATCTGCCGAGAACAGGAGACAGTTCTTCATCCCACGCGGCTTTGCCCACGGCTTTCTCGTCTTAAGCGACACCGCGGAGTTCTGCTACAAGTGCGACGACGTATACCGCCCCGGCGACGAGGGCGGGCTTATGTGGAACGATCCCGAGATCGGGATAGAATGGCCTGCGCTTGAAGGCGATAGCGTGCTAGACGATTCCCAGTTGGTTCTTTCCGAAAAGGACAAGCACCACCCTTCTCTTGCTAGATTGAAAGACATTGGATGTCTCATGCATCAGTAGCGCATATCGCCTTGCTGACATTTCAAGAGTATGCATTATCGGACGTATTGTTTAGGAGGTTAAATGAAGATAGCTGTTACGGGGGCTAATGGTTTTCTCGGCGTGGGAGTCGTGAGGGAGTTGGTCGGTCGCGGCCATGATGTCGTGGCGGTTGATCGGGCGGTTGACCGAGTTCCGGACTCCGCTGTGCGCATTCAGGCAAGTCTGTTTGATATGACGGATCCTTATGTGGAGATGGGAGCGCCGGACATCGTTGTGCACCTTGCCTGGCGTGACGGCTTCAAGCACGGGTCCCCTGCACACATGGAAGACCTTCCCTTGCATATTGAGCTTGTCCGCAAGCTGTCCAATTCTCCCCTTAATAGATTGGCCATCATGGGAAGTATGCACGAGATCGGATATTTCGAGGGGGGTATCAGGGCCAGCACTCCATGTAATCCACAGAATATGTACGGTATCGCAAAGAATGCCTTGAGGCAGTCTGCCGCGTTGATTTGCGACGAGACGGCTGTCGAGCTCCAGTGGCTTCGCGGCTATTACATCGTCGACAACAACCCCTACGGAGCTTCGATTTTCTCCAAGATTTGCAAAGCTTCGGCAGATGGCAAAAAATCATTCCCGTTTACGACGGGGCAATGCCAATATGATTTTCTGGATTACAGCGATTTTTGCTCGCTTGTGGCTGATGTTGTTACAGGTTCTGAGGGGGGCGGCATTTACAACATCTCCTCTGGCCACCCAGAAAAGCTTGCCGACCGCGTCGAGCGTTTCATTAAAGAAAACCACCTGGACATTGAATTAGATTACGGGGCATTTCCCGATAGGCCTTATGACTCTCCTGCCGTTTGGGGATTCAGGGATCACGCGTCAATTCCTGGCGATTTTTAGTGTGATTTCGATCTATATTTCAATTCGGGACTGCGGACATGGCAGGTGCATGTTGGATTATTGCCCCTTCGAGTAAAGCGCGGAAATTCTGTTCACGCTCTTTTCGACTTTGGTTTCCTAGTTCGCACCGCTTGCGGTTGCCATTCTTCCTGCGAGTGATTACGTATTGCTGGCTCTTCAGGTTGTTATTCCGGCAGTGGTTTACCTTTTGGTCTCGAAGTTGGTTCGCAGCGAGGGGTTTCTTGTTCTAGCTGGCTTCTTGTCTGCTAAAAAAGATTAGTTTGGTTTGGGTTTTGCCCACGCATGCGCTGTCGCGCGCCAACGTTCCCGTTGTTTTGTGTTGCCAATGCGCATGTTACACGTTGCGTTGAATTGAGGGTGATCTGAATGTCCCTGTTCACATCATTGGCCTGGCATCTCAAGTCCGGCGATAAAAAGCTCGAGCAGCTAAGATCTCGCGGTCTTACTATTGGGGAGGGGTGCGAGATTCTTAATGGCTATGACTTTGGCTCCGAGCCCTACCTCGTTACCCTTGGCAACAACGTGCGCCTTGCGAGTGGCGTGAAAATCACCACCCATGATGGAGGCGTTTGGGTGCTTAGGCACCTTTATCCTGAGCTCTCGGACGTCGATAGGTTTGGACGCGTGACGATTGGCGATAACTGTCATATCGGAATGGATGCGATGATTATGCCCGGGGTGACCATAGGTGGGAACTGCATCGTTGGCGCTCGATCCGTGGTGACCCACGATGTTCCGGATAACACGGTGGTGGCTGGTGTTCCCGCGCGCCCGATTGGGACCATCGATCGATACCGTGAAAAGCATGAGGAAGAGTTCGTCAACACGAAGCATCTGGGTTTCGAGGAGAAGCGCTGCTTCTGTGAACGGGCCTATCCAGCCTAGAGCTGATGCTCTTGATGGTGTGGATGCATATCGACCAAATGGCTGTCCAAACGCATCGTGAAGGGAGTGTGTACTTTTGAATCATGGAATGGATTTCGTGGGGGGGTGCCTCGATTGGCAGAGATGGCCAGAGGCGTCCTCGCCTTGGTCTGATCACGCGATGAGATTCATTTGGGTGTTGCGCAGATGCCAGTTATCCCGCAACCCATTCCTGAGGTTCGTTTTAAGGCGTATGCGTGAGAGATATGGTTTGGAGATACCTTGCGGTGCCAAGATAGGCCCCGGTTTCTACCTTGGGCATGCTTTCAATATCACGGTTAACGATGCTGCCGTGATCGGAGCAAATTGCAATCTGCATAAGGGCGTTACGATCGGCCAAGAGAATCGTGGGGGTCGCAAAGGCGTTCCCGTATTGGGAGACTGCGTGTGGGTTGGGGTCAATGCAACGATTGTTGGCGGGATAACCGTGGGCGACGACGTACTCATAGCCCCCGGGGCGTATGTGAATTGCAACGTACCGAGCCACTCCATCGTCTTGGGCAACCCATGCCGCATCATTTCTCGTGTGAATGCAACGGATGGCTATATCAACCGCAAGGTTCAGCTGGTTTAGTCTGACTAATGTATTGGAGTATCGAAAATGGCGAATAGAAAAGTATTCGTGACGGGAGCCGCTGGTTTCATTGGCGCGTTCCTGGTCAAGAGGCTGCTCGAGATAACCGATGATACGATCGTCGGCCTCGACAACGTCAACAGCTACTACGATCCTGCTATCAAGGAGGCTCGCCTGCACATGCTTGGCGAGGCCGATTCGGATGGCCGCTTCACCTTCGTGCGCGGCGACCTGTGCGATGCCGCCCTCGTTGAGCGCCTCTTCGCGGAGAACGGCTTCGACGTCGTGGTGAACCTCGCCGCCCAGGCGGGCGTCCGCTACTCCATCGAGAACCCGCGCGCCTACCTCGAGAGCAACCTTGTGGGCTTCTTCAACGTGCTCGAGGCCTGCCGCCATCACCCGGTGAAGCATCTGGTCTACGCGAGCTCCAGTTCGGTTTACGGCGGCAACAAGAAGGTGCCGTTCTCCGAGGAGGACCGCGTGGACTCGCCGGTGTCGCTCTACGCCGCCACCAAGAAGTCCAACGAGCTCATGGCCGCCGCGTACTCCAAGCTCTACTCAATCCCCGCCACCGGCCTTCGCTTCTTCACGGTGTACGGTCCCATGGGAAGACCCGACATGGCTTACTTCGGCTTCACCGAGAAGCTGCGCCGCGGTGATACGATTAAGATTTTCAACATGGGTGACTGCCGCCGTGACTTCACCTACGTCGACGACATCGTCGAGGGTGTGAGGCGCGTCATAGATGCCGCTCCCGTGGTCGAGATGGGCGGGGACGGGCTGCCGCTCGCCGCGCATCGCGTCTACAACATCGGCAACTCGCAGCCGGAGAACCTGCTCGACTTCGTCGACACGCTGCAGCGCGTGCTGGTGGAGGAGGGCGTGCTTCCGGCTGACTACGATTTCGAGGCCCATAAACAGCTCGTGGCAATGCAGCCCGGAGACGTCCCCGTCACCTACGCCGACACCACGGCGCTCGAGCACGATCTGGGTTACAAGCCCGCGACGCCACTCGAGGACGGTCTGAGGGCTTTCGCCAAGTGGTATCGTGAGTACTACCAAATCTAATTTACGGCTCCCGAGAGGGGGTCATTTTCATGCCGTTTTCATAGCCTTTGATAATTGGAGAATGAAATGAAGATTGCTGTCGCTGGTACCGGTTACGTGGGCCTGTCCCTCGCCGTCCTCCTTTCTCAGCATAACGAGGTTCACGCTCTCGATATCGTTCCCGAGAAGGTTGAGATGATCAACGCGTTCAAGTCGCCGATTCAGGACGACGAGATCGAGCGCTTCCTATCTGAGGCTGAGGCGGGGGAGCGCGCGCTCGACTTGCATGCCACCACTGATGTCGAGGAGGCCTATCGAGGCGCCGACTATGCCGTTATCGCCACTCCCACCAACTACGATAGCGATAAGAATTTCTTCGACACTTCTTCTGTCGAGGCGGCGATCTCGGCGGTTCGCTCTGTTAACCCCAATGCCTGGATCGTTATCAAATCGACCATCCCCGTTGGTTACACGGCGGGTCTTCGCGAGCGCTTGGGCGATGAACGAATCTTCTTTAGCCCGGAGTTCTTACGCGAGAGCAAGGCGCTTTACGACAACCTGCATCCGAGTCGTATCGTGGTCGGTGCGCCTAGGGAAGATGCGGACGCTGTCGCAGCTGCGGAGAGGTTCGCCAGCTTGCTTTCCTGGGGTGCGGATCCATCCGAGCATCAGCGCGTGAATGCCGATGGCACAATCGGTATCCCTGAGCTCGTGCTCGGCACCACCGAGGCTGAGGCCGTGAAGCTCTTCGCCAACACCTACCTTGCCCTGCGTGTCGCTTATTTTAACGAGCTCGACACCTATTGCGAGGAAAAAGGCCTTGCTGCAGCGGACGTCATCCGTGGCGTGTGCCTGGAGCCCCGCATTGGGTCGCATTACAACAATCCCAGCTTTGGTTACGGTGGTTACTGCTTGCCCAAGGACACCAAGCAGTTGCTTGCCAACTACCGCGATGTTCCGCAGAACCTCATCGGTGCCATCGTCGACTCCAATCGCACGCGCAAGGACCACATCGCCGATGTTGTGATCGACCGAGTGATGTCGCTGGTGTACGCTGGGGAGCCCATGCCTGTGGTCGGCGTCTACCGTCTCACCATGAAGAGCAATTCGGATAACTTCCGCGCGAGTTCGATCCAGGGAATCATGAAACGTGTGAAGGCAAAGGGCATTCCCGTTGTGGTGTATGAGCCTACGCTGGACGCACCTGATTTCTTCGGCTCCGAGGTCACGCACGACCTTGACTACTTTAAGTCCCGTTGTGGCGTCATCGTCGCCAACCGCTGGAGTGACGATTTGACGGACGTTGCAGACAGGGTGTACACCCGGGATTTGTTCAAGAGGGACTAAATGGGCATATCGCTTTGTATTGTGTCGGGCTGCAATGTCGCATGTGGCTCCCGCTGTGAATTGGAAGAGAGTCGCACATGGGCGAATAAGATAATCGAGATGGCTATCTCGATTATCTTAAAGGGCTGGCAGTCGTTCTCGTAGTTGCTGGTCATTGTATCCAGTTCGGCCAGGGCGAAGCAGTTCTGCAGGACAGAACATTCTTTGACGATTGGGCTTTTAGGGGCATTTATAGCTTCCATATGCCATTGTTTGCCTTGATTTCGGGATGGCTGTTTGGGGCCAGCATAGAGCGCCATGGTTTGAGCGCGCAGATGTTGCTGCATAGGTGTCTCTCCCTTGTTGCCGTAAACTTCGCATTGGTCTTGCGAGCGGAATCTATGTGCAAGGGGGCGATTGCCGCATGAATGATGTGATATGTATTGACGCTAGTGGGTTTAGCAGGCAGCGGCAACTGGTGATGGGCATTGCTGCCCTCATGATTTACTTTGCCCATGCTTATGCGATCGTTCCGGTTGATGGTGTTGTTGCAAAGTTGCTAAGCCTTGGGAACCTCGGAGTTGATATTTTTCTATTCGCGTCTGGCTTTGGGATGTATTACTCGCTGCGGAACATGGGGCGACTTTCGCTTCGCCAGTTTTATTGGAAGCGTTTTGTGCGCGTGGGAGTACCCTTCCTTCTGATCATCGGCCAGTTTATCTATTGCTCGATATGCTGATTTCCCGTGGGGGGGTGCATTCCTACTCGACATCTCAACGTTGAGTTATTGGATAGAGCATGATGGAGCCTGGTATGTATCTGCGATGCTCCCCGTGTATGCTTTGACGCCGATTTTGCCCTCGCTGCTAAGGGATGACCCCGAGCGTTGCTTGTGTCTGATTGCCTTCTTGGTTTTGGCGGTTTCATCCTTAATTCATGCGATGTCTTTTTTCTCAACAATATCGGCTTTGTGATCTCGAGGTTGCCCTCATATGCTTTGGGGTGGTGCGCGGGCAAATATAGTTATGAGGGCAGGAAGTTTTCCATCAAGGAGTACCAACTGGTCGCCGCGCTGCTAACGTCTGTTGTTATTTGGCGCTTGGGCGCTAAGATCGGGTTTGATCTCAGTTTCCTGCTCATGCTGGTGCTGTTGTTTCCTATTCCGCTGAACTGTGCGCCGTTGAAGCTCCTTGGCGATTCATCGCTAGAGTCTTACTTGCTTAACGTATATGGATTGCTACTCGTCAAGGAGCTTGCGCTTCCACTTGCTGGCGGATTTGCGTATCTCTGTTTTTCGATCGCCTGCATTATTCTTTCATTGGCGTTGCATCACATGAACGCTATTGTGACTAGGCACTTGATTTGCCGTTAGGGTGGATCAGAAATAGCTGCGCATTAGACTGTGCAGTTGTTGGAGCTGGTATTATCCGTCCGAGGATGCATTTCTGTAGACAATTCGCGCGCGGGGACATCTTCAAATAATCAAACCGCTGCACTGGGTCAAGCTGGCCGGGTGGGGGCGTTCACAACTAATCAATAGAATTGTTGATGATTTCGGTCAGGTTCATTTATGCTCCATCATCTTGGGATGTTAAAGTTTATCGAATGCAAGACTATGGATCCTGGAATCTTTAGGTTACTGCTCCAAAATGAGATAGGGAATTAACAATGAAGGCTATCATCCCCGCCGCCGGCCTCGGCACCCGCTTCCTGCCCGCCACCAAGTGCACCCCCAAGGAGATGCTGCCGGTCCTCGACAAGCCGGTCATCCAGTACGTGGTGGAGGAGGCCCTCGACCCTGAGGAGGTCGACGCCGCCATCATCGTGACGAGCCCCGGCAAGCCCGAGCTGCTGAGCTACTTCCAGCCCGACCGCTCGCTGGAGGCCCTGTTGCGCGAGCGCGGCAAGGCAGGCTACGCCGACGCCGTCGCCCACGCCGGCAGCATGCCCGTGGACTTCCGCTACCAGTACGAGCCGCGCGGCCTCGGCCACGCCATCCGCTCCGCCGCCGACGCCTGCGCCGGCGAGCCCTTCCTGGTCCTGCTGGGCGACTACGTGGTCCCGGCCAAGGACATCTGCGACAAGATGCTCGAGGTCTCCCGCGCCCACGGCGGCGCGTCCGTGATCGCCGTGGCGCCCTGCGCGCCCGACCAGGTCGACCGCTACGGCGTCATCGCCGGCGACTTCGTGGGCACGCTCGAGGGATACGAGGGCGCGGGGGAGACCGAGCCGGGCGCCGTGTGGCGCATCGGCGGCCTGGTCGAGAAGCCGAGCCCCGAGGCGGCCCCCTCCAACCTCTACATCGTGGGCCGCTATCTGCTGAGCCCGCTCGTGATGGAGCTGCTCGCCAGCCAGCAGCCCGGCAAGGGCGGCGAGATCCAGCTGACCGACGCCATGGCGCGCAGCCTGGACCGCGAGGCCATGTACGCCGTCGTCATCGACCCGCTGTCCGGCTACGACACGGGCACCCCCTCCGGCTGGATCGCCACCAACGCCCTCATGGCCGCGTCCGACCCCCGCTTCGCCGGCGAGTTCTGGGCGGCCGTCGACGAGCGCGGCGGCTTGGAGCGATAGGCCCCGATAGGGGAGGGTTCGGCCCCGCCCCCTCCGACATAGGCACCTTGCAGGGCGCGCTATCGCAATACGGTGGCGCGCCCTAGTTGTATGGAATCGCCCGGTCGTGGCGCAGCTGTGCTCCCGACTGTTATCAGGATATGGAGACCTATGACCGCTGTATCAAAAATGAGGCGTAGGCTGTTTGCCGTTGCCGCTTGCGTCGCTGCGCTAGTTTTCTTCTGTATCTATGTTCTGTCCGAGCAGGATCCTGCTCAGACGACCGACCTTTCGACAAGTGCTTATGAGCGTGTTGCAAATGAGGAGGCACGTTCTGAGGCAGCTGAGGGTGCGTCCGATGATGAAAGTCTATCGACTGGGGTGACAATTCCGTCTCCATCAGTTGCTGAATGGTTACTGGGTATTGCGGGCATCCGAAAATGGGCACACACCGTTGAGTTTTTCGCTTTTGGTGTCCCTGTTGCGGCTGCTTTGCTGCTTTGGTGGGGTCGTCCTGAGTTGACTGGCGCACGCATGTTGGTGTCTTTTGCCATTAGTGCCTGTGCCTCGCTTTTCGATCAGACTCACAAGCTGTTCGTTCCCGGGCGCGAGTTCGATGCCTCTGATTTAGTGTTTGATGCATTGGGTTATGGCGTTGGGATTGTCCTTATGTTTGGTGTCGTTGGAATCGTTCGTTGCTATATGAGGTGTCGGATTGCACGTCACGCTTGATTGGGGGCGCTATGGCTGAGATCGCTTTCGAGCCCGAGCGCATCGTCGTCACCGGCGGCTGCGGCTTCATCGGCTCCAACTTCGTCCACCACGTCGTGCGCGAGCACCCCGGCGTCCACGTCACCGTCCTCGACAAGTTGACCTACGCCGGCAACCCCGACAACATCGCGGGCCTGCCCTCGGACCGCGTCGAGCTCGTCGTGGGCGACATCTGCGACGCCGCGCTCGTCGACCGCCTCGTGTCCGGGACCGACGCCGTGGTCCACTACGCCGCCGAGTCCCACAACGACAACTCCATCGCCGACCCGAGCCCGTTCCTGAAGACCAACGTCGAGGGCACCTACACCCTCATCGAGGCCTGCAGGAGGCACGGCGTGCGCTACCACCACGTCTCCACCGACGAGGTCTACGGCGACCTGGCGCTCGACGACCCGGCGCGCTTCACCGAGGAGACGCCCTACCGCCCGAGCTCGCCCTACAGCTCCACCAAGGCGTCCTCCGACCTGCTGGTGCGCGCCTGGGCCCGCACCTTCGGCCTGCGAGCCGCCATCTCCAACTGCTCCAACAACTACGGCCCCTACCAGCACGTGGAGAAGTTCATCCCGCGCCAGGTCACGAACCTCATCGACGGCGTCCGCCCCAAGCTCTACGGCGACGGCAGGAACGTCCGCGACTGGATCCACACCGAGGACCACAGCTCCGCCGTCTGGTGCATCCTCACGAAGGGCCGCATCGGCGAGACCTACCTCATCGGCGCCGACGGCGAGCTGGACAACATCACCGTCCTGCGCGAGATCCTCAAGGCCTTCGGCCGCCCCGAGGACGACTTCGACTGGGTGCGCGACCGCCCCGGCCACGACCGCCGCTACGCCATCGACGCGACCAAGCTCCGCCGCGAGCTCGGCTGGGAGCCCTCGCGCACCGACTTCGCCGCCGGCCTGGCCGAGACCATAGCCTGGTACCGCGACAACGAGGCCTGGTGGCGCCCGGCCAAGGAGGCCACCGAGGCGAGGTACGCCGCCCAGGGGCAGTAGCTAAGCTGAGCCCCGAGGCGGCCCCGTCCAACCTCTACATCGTCGGCCGCTACCTGCTGAGCCCGCTCGTGATGGAGCTCCTCGCCAACCAGCAGCCCGGCAAGGGCGGCGAGATCCAGCTGACCGACGCCATGGCGCGCAGCCTGGACCGCGAGGCCATGTACGCCGTCGTCATCGACCCGCTGTCCGGCTACGACACGGGCACCCCCTCCGGCTGGATCGCCACCAACGCCCTCATGGCCGCGAGCGACCCGCGCTTCGCCGGCGAGTTCTGGGCGGCCGTCGACGAGTGCGGCGGCTTGGAGCGCTAGGAATGCTTAACACAAGATGATGTCTAAGAGAGGCGAGTCGGCTTGTGCCGACTCGCCTCTCTTTTGTAGATATCGTTCGGGCAAACTGCGACTTAGATTGCAGGATAATGGGAATTGAATAGTCTCGAGGTGAATAGGTAGGAGTGATACCGTGAACTCGCAGATCTCGAATAGCGTCCTACTCCGCACCATGGAAGAATGCGTACATGGCTTCCTCAAGGAGCAAGAGGAAAATGCCCTGTTTACCAGCTCTGTCGTTCCTAACTGGAATGATTCGGGCTTCCCAATCTTCGAGCCGGCGAATGACGAGTATTTCGCGCTAAAGCATGCCCAGGTGAAACTTGAAGTGGCAATCAGGGAACACCTGGCTGAGCCCATTCTTGGTGCCATGCTCGAATCGTATGGCTATAAGGTTGAGTTCTTCCGCCCCGAATCTATGCCTGCTTTCCCAACAAATGGCGTGCTGGGGAGGCGGCTTCCTTTCAACCTCACGATCGAACGAAATGGAATCAAAAAGGCTTTTCGCTATACGGAGATTGGTGGCGCGAGAGGCTATATGGGGAGCGAGGAAGGGGAGCCGGGAAACTGCCTTACGAGAAGCTGATGAACAGCGAACAGACGTTCGTAATTATGCTATAATTCAATTAGCGAACGGGCGGTGTCCTCCGAGTCCTTGCGGGGAGATTGGAGGGATCCCATGCGCGCGTTCACGCAGCTGTTGCTGGCACTTGCAATCGTCATGGCGCTTGCCATCGCGTGGATTGTCTTGTTGTTCTTCTAGCGGCTGGGTGATGCCCGCGAAAAGGGACGAGCCGCCTTGTGGCTAAGGCGGCTCGTCTGTGGGCATTGCCCACGTGCCAAATTGCTACAGGAGGGCTTTAACCTCTTGTTCGTTACGAGTATACCCCAAAGCGCCACCCCGCGGCGCGGGGTGTGCTCGGGCCACTATAGAAGCGTTTTGATTTGTGTGTAAGACTGGTTTAACAGAGCGGGATTTGACCTGTCAGGTACCTTCGAGTCCACCTGTATCGTCGCCACCGCGGGCCATTTCTTTTGGGGGATGACATGCGTCAATCGTGTCTAGATGCGTTTAATTCATATGTCGCTCGTTACGACGCCTCGGATGAGCGGATCGCGCTCAAGTTCGAACACACCTATGAGGTTGCCGGGTTGTGCGACGAGATCGCGCGAGGGGAGGGCCTGCCCCCGGCCGACGTCGACCTCGCGTGGCTGTGCGGCCTGCTGCACGACATCGGGCGATTCGAGCAGCTGCGCCAATGGGGGACGTTCAGCGACGCGGACTCGTGCTGCCATGCGGCGCTCGGGATCCAGGTGCTCAAGGATGAGATGGCAAGTTTCACCAACGATCCGGAATGGGCGCACATCATCGAGCGCGCCGTTGCCCTCCACAGCGACTTCAGGCTCCCGTCGGACCTGGGCGCTCGCGAACGCCTCTTTTGCACCATCACGCGGGACGCCGACAAGGTGGATATCCTACGTGTGTTTAACCAGTCGAGCTGCGAGGCGGTGCTGGGAATCGATCCCAGCGAGTTCTCGCGCGGGGAGATTTCGGACGTGGCGTTCGAGGCGTTCGGCGAGCGCCGTTGCCTCGCGCGCGATGAGCGCCCTGGGTCGCTCGACGGCCTTGTGGGCGCCGTCTGCCTCGCCTTCGAGCTCGAGTTGCCCGCGTCCCGCAAGGCTCTGGGGGATAGGGGATACCTGCAGGCGCTCCTGCGCGAGCCCTTCGGCTTGAGCCCGCATTTCGAGTCCGAGCTCACCCAGTACCGCTGGGATGCCATCTGCGATGTGATGGGGGAGATGTAGGTTCTGCCCGCTTGTCATATAATTTAATAATTTTGCCATTACTGGCGCAGTTTGATTGGGGTTTTATGGACGACATGCTTGGAGGAGTGAATGCTTCGCTGCGGGGTTCGCTCGACGCTAGCTTACTAAAAACCGGCGACATAAATATCGGTATCGATGGCTGTGCAATTGGAGATCCATCCAAATCCGGGGTTATTGGGTCGATGTGCAGGGCTTTTAAGGTTAGAAATGAGCTGAAGGCTCACACATTAGAAATTGATTGGGACATAGAGAGCGCTCGTAGAATTAAAAGAGAGTATCCATCATGGTCTGATGAGCGATGCTTGATGGAGGCTCGCGGTTATCGTTTAACCGATGCTCAGGCTAAGAATCTCGCTGATATAGCCTCGCGCGCAATTCATGACGTGGACGCTAAAGGTGTCTCCCCTAAGCCTCTTGATCCTGAGAAATCTGATCTGATCGTAGAAGGTGCTAAAGGAGCGTACTCTGAAGAAATTAAGGCTCTTTGGGCTGCTCTCTTATCGAGAGAACTCGAATCCGAATCCTGTTGCTCTGTGAGAACGTTAAAAAAGCTGAAAGAATTAGATTCAGGTCAGGCCTCTTTGTTCAGCAGGATGTGCACCTATTGCGCTGGTGGGCATGTCTTGGATGGGGGTATGATCCAGGTTATTCCGCTTGTGTTCAAATATAAAGACGGTACAACATATAATGGCGGGGATCTCTCATATTCCGAATTGGTAGAGCTTGAAAGAATTGGCCTGATCAAGCTGAATGCAACAACGTATTTTGAAGCTGGCCAAAGCCCTCTGCTCAGGATAGGCGACCTTACATACGTCATTGCCCATCCTGAGAATCGAATCTCGATTGGCGATATTGTTCTCACGTCCTGCGGTGAAGAAATCTCAGCTCTATGCCAACTGGGATCGGCTGACGGTCTGCTTGACTTGTTGATAGAAAGAATGGCAGAACAGGATGCTTTTCTTGTTGAAATGCCGGATCGCTTCGCCGTCAACAAGGTCAGCGTCTGAAATATTTCGTGTATCTCGACGCCCCATCTAGTTAATTGGCCGTATAGGACTGCCGCCTTAATGGTGCGTTCATCTCTATGTAGTCATTTCTATGCGGTCCGACAGGTGCTTGAACGGACTAAATATCCAGAATCCCGCACTCTTTGCGCAGGAGTGCGGGATTGCATTCTATTTGCCTGAATATTTCTATCTGGCTTATCAGAATCGGCGGTTATCCGGATTGGCTACAACAGGGTTTTGCTTCCATTTTGTTGGCTGTTTTGACCTTTGGCTATGCTGCCATGCTTGCCGTGCTGCGCTTAGCGGTTTGTGAGACGTCCTTCGTGAGGGTACTATTCCGATCGTCACTTCGATTATTTGATTGAAGGGTTTTATATTTGCCCACCTGGTTCTCATATTCACGAATAAGGTGCTCCAACGTCTCATCGATGAAGAACAGCATCTCACTTCCGTCGTAGCCGTCTTTTGTGGTGCCTGCAAACTTGCACCCCGCAAGCGGAAGATCCATTGCGCAGTTAAATAGCAAGTATTCTAAGGTTTTCAGCCTGCTGAGCATGGCATCGCCGTCATCAATTAGATCGATCCAGCTTGTAACGTCTTTGCTGAAATACATTTTCTTCCTTTCGTCGTTTGTTCTTTGTTGCGACAAAGGGAATGTATGCGAGCGTGCGGACATAAGCTCTGGGTGCTTCGTCGACGGCAGGGACTTGTTAATTTCCGGCATGAATCGAGCCTCGATAAAGCGTGGTACAATATGGCCACGATGTAAGGAGGCCGCCATGGCGCTTTGTGTTCCCGTTCGCGAGTTGAAAGATACCGCTAAATTTCTCTCAGTCGTCGAGGGTTCTAAAGACCCGGTGACGGTGACGCGCAATGGGCGCGATGCTTTGGTTGTCATGACGCCCGAAGCTTACGATGGACTTAGAAGCGAACTTGCCCATGAGCGCCTTATGCGCCGTCTTGATCGTGCGGAGGCCGAGTTTGATTCTGGCGCGTATCTCGATGGCGATGCATTTTTAGACGCGTTGCTGGAACGTTATGATGGTTAGACTTGTAATCTCAAAGAACGCTGCTCTGGAGATCAGTGGCATTGCCCAATACCTCAAAGATGAGTTGGCCTCCCCGGGCGCGGCAAGTTCATTCATTCAGGAGTTCAGGCACCAGGCTAAGCTTGCCTGCTCATTTCCCTCTTCCCATGCGCTATGCCCTCATCCCGAGCTTGCGCAGAGAGGTTATCGTTCGTTTCGCGTGGGCAGGTACGTCGCAATCTATTCCTTCATGGATGATTGCCTGAAGATTCTCCATGTGTTCCATCAGTCTCAGGACTATGTCGATGATGCCCTGGGTTGATTGGGGCGACGCCTACGGGCGACATTTCTTCGAAGACGCTGCATAACATGGGCAAGTTGTGCGATTGCGGCATTGTGCTGCTGGTCTGTGGTAACATACCGACCTGTTGGTACCCTCCACTTGGATATCCGCTCCACCGGCGGCTTCCCAGTTGAGGGCGAATCGAGGCCATGGGGAGCGCATCCCGCGGCCGCTACAAGAAAGGTGAAATCATGACGATTTCCAAGGAGCGCAAGGCGGAGCTCACCGCCAAGTTCGGCAAGAACGCCCAGGACACCGGCAACTCCAAGGTTCAGGTTGCCATCCTGTCCGAGCGCATCAAGGAGCTGACCGAGCACATGAAGTCCCACCAGAAGGACTTCCACACCCGTCGTGGTCTGCTCATGCTGGTTGGTAAGCGTCGTCGTCTCCTCTCCTACATCAAGAAGAACGACATCAACGAGTACCGTGAGCTCATCAAGGAGCTCGGCATTCGCGACAACATCCAGTAGGGATTTGTGCATGCAGGGGCGTCCGCTGGGCGCCCCTTTTCATGTTGGGCCGCTATCACGGCGATAGGGGTCCGGGCCGGCGCCAATGCGCCGTCCAAAAGGGGAGGGGGGCCTCATGTGCCCGCCCCGCAACCGATCGGCGGGAGGGTCCCGCCGACCTAGAGAAGCCCGCGCGCAAGGGGCGCGTGGGGATAGGAGTATTCATGACACTCGTAAGCAAGACCTTCGACCTGTTCGGCAAGACCTACGTCTTCGAGGTCGGCGAGCTCGCCAAGCAGGCCACCGGTGCCGCGCTCGTCAAGCAGGGCGACTCCACCGTGCTCACCACGGTCGTCGTTTCCAAGGAGCGCAAGAACTACGACTTCTTCCCGCTGACCGTCGACTTCAACGAGAAGATGTACGCTGCCGGCCGCATCCCGGGCGGCTACCTCAAGCGTGAGGGCCGTCCCTCCGAGAAGGCCACCCTCACCGCTCGCATGATCGACCGTCCGATCCGCCCGTCCTTCCCGGACGGCTTCCGCAACGAGGTCCAGGTCGTTGCCACCTCCCTCGTGGCCGATCAGAAGAACCCCGTCGACGTGATCTGCGTCATGGGCGCCTCCCTCGCCATGACCATCGGTGGCGTGCCGTTCGAGGGTCCGCTGGCCTGCGTGCGCATCGGCCGCGACAAGGAGACCGGCGAGTTCATCGTCAACCCCACCTATGAGGAGCGCGAGAATTCTGATCTCGACCTCGAGCTCGCGGGCACCCGTGACTTCATCTCCATGGTCGAGGCCGGCGCCGAGGAGGTCTCTGAGGGGGACATGCTCGCCGCCATGCAGTTCGGCCAGGAGGCCATCGGCGCCTTCTGCGACGCTCAGCTCGAGTTTGTCGAGGAGTGGGAGCGCGTCAACGGCCCGATCGTCAAGCGCGAGTACCCGCTCGACCAGCCGGTCGAGGAGGTCCACGACCGCATCTTCGCCCACTACGATGAGATGGCCGCCGCCCTGCGCGACGCCGACAAGCTGTCCCGTCAGGACAAGGTCGCCGAGCTCAAGGAGGCCATCAAGGCCGAGTTCACCGAGGAGGAGCAGCTCGTTTGGGAGCGCGAGATCCCGGTGAACCTCAAGAAGCTCGAGAAGACCGCCATGCGTCGCATGGTTGTAGAGACCGGTGAGCGCGTCGACGGCCGCACCGCCGCCGAGATCCGCCCCATCATGGTCAAGGGCGACTACCTGCCTCTGGTTCACGGCTCCGGCCTGTTCCAGCGCGGTCAGACCCAGGTGCTCTCCGTGCTCTCGCTCGGCATGCTCAACGAGGGCCAGCGCCTCGACACCATCGAGCCCGTCGATGGCAAACGCTACATGCACCACTACAACTTCCCGCCCTACTGCACCGGCGAGACCGGCCGCATGGGCACGCCTAAGCGCCGTGAGATCGGCCACGGCAACCTCGCCGAGCGCGCTCTGATCCCGGTCCTGCCCGACGAGAACGAGTTCCCTTACGCCATTCGCGTTGTGTCCGAAGTCATGGAGTCCAACGGCTCCTCTTCGATGGCTTCCACTTGCGGCAGCTGCCTGGCCCTCATGGACGGCGGCGTGCCGATCAAGCGTCCCGTGTCCGGTATCGCCATGGGCCTCATCCAGGAGGAGGGCAAGACCGTCGTCCTGTCCGACATCCAGGGTCTCGAGGACTTCCTCGGCGACATGGACTTCAAGGTCACCGGTACTGAGAAGGGCATCACCGCGCTGCAGATGGACAACAAGGCCACCGGCCTGACGTTCGACATCCTGCGCACCGCCCTCGAGCAGGCCAAGGAGGGCCGCGCCTACATCCTCGACAAGATGCTCGAGGTCGTACCCGGCCCGCGTGAGGAGACCCGCGCTACCGCGCCCAAGATCCAGTGCATTACCATCCCGACCGAGAACATCCGCGATGTCATCGGCAAGGGTGGCGAGACCATTCGCGGCATCCAGGACGAGACCGGCGCCTCCATCGACATCCACGAGGACGGCACCGTGTACGTTGGTGGCGTGGGCGAGTCCGTCGCCGCTGCCATCGAGCGCATCGAGCTCATCGTCAAGGTTCCCGAGGTGGGCGAGGAGTACACCGGCCGCGTTGTTTCCATCCAGCCGTTCGGCGCGTTTGTGAACCTGCTGCCCGGCAAGGACGGCCTGCTGCATATCTCCCGCGTTGCCCAGGGCCGCGTTGAGAAGGTCGAGGATGTTCTGAACGTTGGCGACGAGGTTAAGGTCAAGGTCATCGAGATCGACGACCGCGGCAAGATCTCCCTGGATCGTCTCGAGAAGCCCGAGGCCCCGGCTGGTGCCGGCCGCGGTGAGGGCGAGGGTCGCGGCGAGCGTCGCGAGCGCGGCGATCGCCCGGGCCGTGGTGCCCGCGACACCGGTGCCCGCGGTTTCGACCGTCCCGCCCGTCGCGAGCGCGGTGACCGTCCCCGTCGTCCCGGTGACAACGGCGGCCGTGCCCCGCGGCGTCATCACGAGGCCGAGTAACAGATAAGCCTACGTTTACGAGAGTTTCTGCGCGCTAGTCGTATTTCAACTCTCATGCAAAGGGGTCCGTGCATATGCGCGGACTCCTTTTGTCTTTCGAGTTAAAAAATCTTGCGCGCATCGCAGTACGAAATAGCGAATTGTCAAATTTTCCGTTTGCGTAACTGATCGCGCGGCGGTCAATGCGCCAGAAAGCGTAATAGATGGTCGTTGAGCCAAGATAATGGACATCCATATCGCTTATTCTGACAATGGGCATTGGCACATTGAATTCAAAGGCCCAGTAATGCCATTATCGGCAATTATTTCTAGTAAACCGACGAGGTCATTGAGTAGGGCGGTTACAAATCTGGCGAATTTGACAGTCGAGCAAGCGATAAGGGTCAAATCACCGTAGTTTGTCAGCCTTGATTCTTCAATCGGTCCGCCAGGATTTTGAGTGCGTGGGCGTAGCCTGCCAGACCTTCGCCGGACACGCGTGCAAAGCAGGCCATCCCTGCATACGATATCTGCCGGAACGCTTCGCGCTTCTCAACTGCTGAGATGTGGACTTCGACCGCCGGGATGCCAACCGCTTTGAGCGCGTCGAGGATCGCGATGCTCGTATGGGTGTAGGCCGCCGGGTTGATAACGATGCCGTCCACCCTGCCATAAGCCTCTTGGATCCGGTCGACGATCGCGCCCTCGTGGTTGGACTGGAAGACCTCGATGCCGTCGAACCCGAGCTCATCAGCGCTATCCTGGCAGATCGAAACGAGCGTCTCATACGAGTCCGTTCCGTAGATCCCGGGCTCGCGAATGCCGAGCATATTGAGGTTCGGTCCGTTGATGACCAGCGCTTTCATGGTGACTCCTTGAGGTCTGTCCGAGATTTCCGTTAGGGGAGCATGGGTGGCAGAGCGTCGCGGACGGCCTTGGCCGTGTTCTCGGCACAGTCGCATGAGGCCACGATGAGATCGGCCCATTCGCGATAGATCGGCATGCGCTGTTGCGCGAGCGCCTCGATGCCGTCGCGCGCGGTGATGGGACGGTTCTCCTTGGAAAGCTCATTGACGGGGCGGTCGAGCATGGCGATGATGCCGTTCTGGTGTATGAGCGGATAGTTCTCTGCGCGCGTTACCACGCCTCCTCCGCAGGAAATGACGAGTCCCGAACGAGCGGCCATGCGGCGCAGCACCTCGGTCTCACGCTCCCTGAACGCCGCCTCGCCATGTTGACAGATGTATTCGGCGCAGGTTGTTTGCAGCTCGTCTTCGAGCACGTGGTCGATATCGACATGCTCGCGTCCCAAGAGGGCTGCAAGGCGTTCTCCTACTCGGGTCTTACCGCACCCGGGCATGCCAATGAGGACGATGTTCTGCTCCGTTGCGGAGAGGCGGGCGGTGACATCGAGGATGCGGTCCATGCCAATGACCTCGCCGGTGTAGCGCTCCACGGCTTGCGCCGCCTGTGCGACGAGCATGAGCAGGCCTCCGGCGCACGGGATACCGCGTACCTCAGCCTGCATCATGAGGGCGGTGCGTGCGGGGTTGTACACAATGTCCACGAGGCCCTCGAGCTGCGGGAACACATCGAGTGAGCACGGGGCCGCCGGGCACTTGGGGAACATGCCGACGGGTGTGCAGTTGACGGCGAGCGCCGCATCTGCATGACGGTCGAGGTTTTCGTACGTGTTCTCGCCCGCGCGGTCGATCGAGACCGCCTCCATGCCCAGGTCGGCGAGGACCATCATCGCGGTCGAGCCGGCACCGCCCGCGCCTCCGAACACGACTGCCTTCTTGCCGGCGAGCTCCAGTCCGAGGGACTCCACAAGTACCTTGAAGCCGTAATAATCCGTGTTGCCGCCGCGCAGGCGGCCGTCGGGCAGGCGCGTGATGGTGTTGATGTTGCCCATGCGCTGGGCAACATCGGACAGCTCGTCCATATAGGGTACGAGATCGCGCTTGTACGGGATGGTGACGTTCACGCCCTCCCACTCATCCGAACGGATGAACGCCTCGAGCTCATCGGGTTCACGCTCGAACTTGCGGTAGTCGAGCCCGGCGAGCTCCCGATAAATGACGGGTGTGTAGCTGTGACCCAGGACGCGCCCCAGCACGCCGTAGGGGCGAGGGGAGTTTTGGGCCATGATGTGCTCCTGAGAGCGCTTGCTGAGGTCCATGAGCAGGCGGAAAAGCTTCTCTGCTTCATCTTCGAGCCCCTGGGGTGCGCGGCGACGCACGTCATCGATTTTGCACTGCTCGCGCTCGGGGTCGAATATCGCGCGCCCCGTTTGGGACTTCACGCGGGCAACGTCCTTGGCCAGTGCCATCCTCATGCCGAACAGGTCGAGTATCTTGCCGTCGACCTGGTCGATCTGGCTTCGCAGTTCATCGAGGTTCATCGGTATCTCCCTAGAGTATCCGTTGAGTGGCGGCTGAGGTGAGCATGGCGTCGAGGATCGCGCACGCGCAGGCGGCCTCAGCAACGGGGACGGCGCGCGGGGCGATGCACGGGTCGTGCCGTCCGCGGACGGTGAGTTCCGTGTCGCGATGCGCGTCGAGGTCGACGCTGCGCTGCGGCTTGCCGATCGACGGCGTTGGCTTGACCGCCATGCGCCAGATGAGAGGCGTTTCACAGGTAATGCCGCCGAGGATGCCGCCGGCATGGTTGGTGGCCATATGCGGATGCCCGTCTTGCATGCAAAACGGGTCGTTATGCTCGCTCCCGCGCATGAGGGTCGCTCCAAATCCCTCGCCGAATTCGACCCCCTTCACGCCGGGGATGCCGAACGCGATGCGGGCGATGCGGCTCTCCATCCCGTCGAACATGGGGTCGCCAAGGCCTGCGGGGACGTTGTATGCCACACATTCGATCACGGCACCCAGGCTGTCGAGCTCGGATTTTGCCTGGAGAATGGCCTCGTGCATGCGCCGTGCGACCGGGGCGTCGATGCAGGGCAGCGGGTTTGCGGCTATGGCGTCAAGCTGCGCTTCGTCGAGCTCCATGGGGTTGAGGGGCTTGTCCGTAATGGGCTCGGGGCCGAGCTGCGCGATGTGCGCGGCGATTTTGATCCCCCTTGCCTCGAGGGCCTGCAGGGCGATCCCGCCCGCGACACACAGTGGTGCGGTGAGGCGGCCCGAGAAGTGGCCTCCGCCGGCCACGTCCCGATGCTCGCCGTACTTGATGGCGGCGGTCCAATCGGCATGGCCCGGGCGGGGGACGCGGTGGAGCTCGCTATAGTCGGAGCTTCGCATGTCGCCGTTACGAATGATGGCGGCGATGGGCGCGCCGTTCGTGTGGCCCTCCGTTATGCCGGCGATGACTTCGACCGCGTCCGCCTCTCGACGAGTGGTCGAGGTGTCCGAGCTGCCGGGTGCGCGCCTGTCGAGAAACGCCTGGAGGCGATCAAGGTCGATGGGGATACCCGCGGGCAGGCCGTCGACCGAGCAGCCGATGGCGGGGGAGTGCGATTGCCCAAAGATGGAGATGCGTAAGCTGTCGCCGCACATGGAGGCCATTGTCGCCCCTTACTCGTCGATGAGCTCGACGTCGCCGCCGAGCAGGCGGTAGTGTTCGAAGAACAGCGGGTAGCTCTTGTCCACGGCCTCCGCCCCTTCGATCTCGACGGGGGAGGCGCAGCGCACGGCGGCGATGGCCGCCATCATCGCGATGCGATGGTCGTTGCGACTGCTCACACGTCCGCC
This sequence comes from Collinsella intestinalis, assembly GCF_902501455.1. Lineage (NCBI taxonomy): Bacteria > Bacillati > Actinomycetota > Coriobacteriia > Coriobacteriales > Coriobacteriaceae > Collinsella > Collinsella intestinalis. Next base: position 516,965 of record NZ_CABWIC010000007.1, on the reverse strand, counting down.
GTCGAGCTGTTCGCGGCCCTCGATCACGAGGGCATCGCCGTCGACGCACACGTTGGCGCCGAGCTTGCCGAGCTCCGTTGCAATCGCCTCGAGACGGTCGCATTCCTTGATGCGCAGGCGGGAGCATCCGGTAAAGCGTGTGGTCCCCTCGGCGCATGCCGCCACCGCGGCGAGTGCGGGGACGAGGTCCGGGATGTCGCGTACGTCGAGCTCTATACCGTGGATGTTGTCCGGGCGAACCGTCGCGGCTCGGGCGCTGCGCTGCCCCTTGGCGCCGAACAGCATGAGCGCGGCGCTGATGGCGCGATCGCCCTGGATTGAGGAGGGGGTCACGCCGCGGACGGTCACGGAGTGGCGGCCCAGCGCGCCGGCGCTCAGCCAAAACGCTGCGTTGGACCAATCACCCTCGACGGCGATGGCGCCGGGGGTGCGATATCCCTGGCGCTCGATGGTAAAGACGGTGAGCGGCAGGCCGCCCGGCGTCGCGCCCTCCTCGATGCCGACCTTCACGCCGAACGCGTTGAGGACGGCCAGCGTGAGGCCGATGTAGGGACGGCTCTCAATCTCGCCGGTCACGGCGATCTGGGTGTCGCCGTCGAGCAGGGGCGCGGCGAGCAGCAGGCCCGAGATGTACTGTGAGCTCACGTTTCCGGGCAGCTCGAAGCGTCCGGCACGCATGCGCCCGGTGATGCGCAGGGGGAGTCCCGTGGCTCCCTGGAACGTGCAGCCCGCGGCCATGAGCTCATCGGTGAGCGGGGCGATGGGGCGCTCGCCGAGCCGCGGTGAGCCGACGAAGGTCGCATCCGCGCCGAGGGCGCAGGCGACCGGGAGCATGAATCGAAGCGTCGAGCCAGATTCGCCGCAGTCGAGGGTCGCGCCTGCCAGCGCGCGCAAGATGCCGTGCTCGAGGCTCTTGAGCACGGGGTGGATCTCAAAGCCGCCCTCGATGGGGTCGATTTTGGCGCCGATCGCGGTAAGGCAGCGGATGGTCGCGTCGATATCGGCGCACGTGGTGTCACAGGCGACGCGGGTCACGCCGTTCGCGAGGGCCGCCGCGATGATGATGCGATGCGCCATCGATTTGGATGAGATGGCCGGGACGGTGCCGGAGAGGGGCTTGGGGTTGATCTTGGCTAGCATGCGTCCTCCTCGCCGTCGATCTCGGCGGACAGTGCCTGGGTGCAGGCGAGGCCGACCTCGAGGATGCGCCTGAACTCGTCGAGCGGGGTGGGTGCGAGGGACGCCGCCCCAATGCCGCGCGGGACGATGAGGTCGATGGTCGAGCCGGAGCGCTTCTTGTCGTGCAGCGCCTCGTTGAAGATCTTGTCGGGCGCCGCGTCAAAGGCGAGGGAGAGCCCATGCGCCTTGATGAGGCGGGCGAGGCGCTCGGGCAGTTCCTCGGGGCAGAGCTCGGCGGTGACGCTGGCGCTCGCGATGGCGACCATGCCGATGGCGACGCAGGTGCCGTGGCCGAGACGGTAGCCCTCGGCCGCCTCGACGGCGTGTCCGATGCTGTGACCGAAATTCAGCAGCTTGCGGATGCCCGCCTCGCGCTCGTCCTGAACAACGACGGCACGCTTGATATCGACGTTGCGCGCGATGAGCCAGCAAACGCGTGCGAGGTCCTGCTTGAGCAGGTCGAGGGTGAGGGGCGTCTTCTCAAGCTCGGCGAACAGCTCGGCATCTGCGATGAGGGCGTGCTTGATCACCTCGGCACAGCCGTCGGCGAACTGCTCGTCGGAGAGGGTGCCTAGGCAGCCGGCGTCTGCAATGACGGCGAGCGGCTGCCAGAAGGCGCCTGCGAGGTTCTTGCCGGCGAAAAGGTCGATGGCGGTCTTGCCGCCCACGGAGGAGTCGACCATCGCCAGCAAGGTGGTGGGCACCTGGATGTAGCCGATGCCGCGCATGTACGTCGCCGCGACAAAACCTGCGAGGTCTCCCACAACGCCGCCGCCCAGTGCGATGATCACATCGTCGCGCGTGAGCTGCTCTTCTGCCGCACGCTCGAGAAGCTCGGCATAGGTTGTTGGGTTCTTGCTCTGCTCGCCGGCCTCAAAGGTCGCAACGCCCACGGTCAGCCCGGCCTCTTTCAGCCCCTGCTCGACGGGCGCCAGGAACAACGGGCCGACGTTCGAGTCGGTGATGATGAGTGCGCGCTGGGCCTGAGGGGCGACCGACTGCGTGATGGCGCCGACCTGCTCCAGAAGAAACGTGCCGATGTGCATCTGATAGGGATGTGCCGTATCGATGTCGAGCGTGTATGCCGAGGTTGCCATGATGCCGTCCTTTGCCGAGTGGTGGGTGTGTGTTGTTCGCGCGGCTATTCGCCGCGTGGGCTTGAGATTGCCGAGCGGATCGCGCGTATCCGTTCCATCGTCGCGTCGAATTCGTCGCACGTGAGGGCCTGTGGGCCGTCGGACCAGGCGTTCGCCGGGTCGTCGTGCACCTCGATCTCGAGTGCGTCGGCTCCCGCCGCGCAGGCTGCGAGTGCCATTGGTCCCACGTAGCGGGCGCAACCGGTCGCATGGGAAGGGTCCGCCGCGACCGGGAGATGGGTGAGGTGATGCAGCGCCGGGATGGCGTTGAGGTCAAAGGTGTTGCGCGTGGCCGTCTCGAACGTGCGGATGCCACGCTCGCACAGGATGACTTGCTCGTTGCCCTCGCTCATGATGTATTCGGCGGCCATGAGCAGCTCTTCGAGCGTGCTTGCCATGCCGCGCTTGAGTAAGACCGGGGTCTTTGTTCGGCCGACTTCCTTGAGCAGCGCGAAGTTCTGTGCGTTTCGCGCCCCGATTTGCATGACGTCGATGCCGCGGTTCACGAACAGCTCCACGTCGCGCGTGTCCATGACCTCGCTCACGATCGGCATGCCCGTTTGGGCGCGCGCCTCGAGCAAGAGGTCGAGCCCGTGCTCGCCCATGCCCTGATGGTCGTAGGGGGAGGTGCGGGGCTTGTACGCGCCGCCTCGCAGGAGTGTGGCGCCCGCCGCCTTGCAGCGCGCGGCAATGGTGAGCAGGTTGTCGCCCTCCACAGAGCAGGGGCCCGCGATGACCTGGAAGTGTCCGCCGCCGATCTTAACGCCGCCGCCGAGGTCGATGACCGTGTCCTCGGGGTGTGAGGCGCGGTCGACCTTTCGCTGCGGCTTTGCCGCACGTGCGTGCGAGATCGCGATCATGGAGCCCCTTTCGTTTACGTTGCAAGTTGCGCCCGGCATAGCCGGACTGACTGACCCCATCGAGTGTACCCCACCGTCCCGACGGGGTTTGCGGCTCGCGTGTATTAGAGTAGAGACTACAGAACGGCGGTACCGAGCCCGGGGTTGCGTTTTTGAAAGATTGGCAAAGAGCATCAGTCCGTCCCCTCACTTGGGTATAATGCAATCCGTCGCGCGCCATTAGCTCAGTGGATTAGAGCGTCTGCCTCCGGAGCAGAAGGCCGTAGGTTCGAACCCTATATGGCGCACCAACAAACATCCTCGGGCTTTGAGCCCGAATCCTTATGGGTCGCGGGCGGTTTCGCACGTGGCCTTTCTTGTAATCAGGCAGCGTGCGCTGCGGAACGGATCGGTTATGGGTATTGCAAGCAAAGGCGCGTCCCCGGACGAGCGCGCCACTGTCGAGTTCGGCACGCGCGGCTTGACGTCATCCGAGGTCGCCGAGCGCGTCGCGCAGGGCAAGGTCAACGTCAACACCGAGCTCAAGACCAAGTCGGTCAAGGAGCTCGTCATCGAGAACACCTGCACCCTGTTCAACCTGATCAATATCATCCTGGCCGCGCTCGTCATCGTGACTGGCGCCTGGAAGAACCTGACCTTCCTGGGGGTCGTGCTTCTCAACACGGGCATCGGTATCGTGCAGGCCTTGCGCTCCAAGCGCATGGTGGACAAGCTCACGCTGCTCGCCTCGAAATGCGCCGTCGCGGTTCGCGACGATCGGGAGGTCGAACTTCAGCTCGATGAGCTCGTGCTCGACGACCTGATTCGCCTGGGCAGGGGAGACCAGATCCCGGCCGACGCGGTCGTTGTCTCGGGCGAGTGCCACGTGAACGAGAGCCTACTCACCGGTGAGAGCGACGCGATTCACAAGCGTCCCGGCGATGAGCTCATGAGCGGCAGCTTCATCGACGCGGGTCTCGTGTACGCACGCGTGATCCATGTTGGCGCCGACAACTACGTCGCGCGCATCAACAACGAGGCGAAGTACGTCAAGAAGGTCAACTCCGAGATCATGAACGCGCTGAACGCCATCGTGCGGTTTGCCAGCGTTCTCATGGTGCCCATCGGCCTTGTGCTGTTCTACTCGAGCGTCCACAACTCTTATCAGTCCTGGTGTGCGCTCGATCCCAATTCTTCCTCCACGCTCGCCTCGTGGGTCGCATCGGGCGATTCGTGGGGTGCCATCTCGTCGGCCATCCTCTCCACGGTGGGTGCCCTGCTCGGCATGATCCCGCAGGGGCTGGTGCTTCTCACCTCCTCCGTGCTTGCCATCGCGACCATCCGCCTCGCGCGCCGCAAGGTGCTTGCGCAGCAGCTCTATTGCATCGAGACGCTCGCCCGCGTGGACGTGCTCTGCCTGGACAAGACCGGCACGATCACCTCGGGCCATATGGAGGTCGAGGGCGTGTATGTGGCCGACGACCTTGGCGGGGCCGCGCCCGCGGAGGCCTTCGACGCCGATCGCCTCGATTCCGCGTCGCAGCGGATGCACGCTGCGCTCTCTGGCATCGCCCGGGCCACGTCGGACGATGCGAACGAGACCTGCACGGCGGTCCTTGCGCACTATCGCGACCTCGCCCGTGCGCCCGAGGCCCAGCGCGCCATCGCTTTCTCCTCCGCCAAGAAGTGGAGCGGCGCTCAGCTCACGGGCGGTGCGTTCGGCTCAGATTCGGTCGCGTGCGTCATGGGCGCCTCGCAGTTCGTGCTCACGCCGGATGTCTTTGCCCGTTTCGAGGGCCGCGTCGCCGAGCTCGCGTCGCTGTGCCGTGTGCTGGTGGTTGCCGAGGTCGACGGATTCACCGATGAGGGCGATATCATCGGCGAACCCCGTCCCTTGGGCTTTGTGACCATCCGCGATGAGATTCGTTCGTCCGCGGCGGACACCATCCGCTATTTTTGCGAGCAGGGCGTCACCCTCAATGTCATCTCCGGTGACGACCCGCGTACGGTCTCGACGATCGCGCGCACGGTCGGCATCCCTGGGGCCGATAGGTATGTGGACGCAACCACGCTCGATACGCCCGGTAAGGTGGACGCCGCGGTCGATCGCTATCACGTCTTTGGCCGTGTGACCCCGCAGCAGAAGCGCGAGCTCGTCAACGCGTTGCAGCGCCGCGGCCATACGGTCGCCATGACGGGCGACGGCGTGAACGACGTGCTCGCCCTCAAGGAGGCCGATTGCTCGGTGGCCATGGCCGCGGGTTCTGACGCTGCGCGCAACGTCGCCGAGATCGTGCTCGTCGATAACGATTTTGCGGCCATGCCCGAGGTCGTTGCCGAGGGGCGTCGCTCCATCAACAACCTGCAGCGCTCGGCCGCGCTGTTCCTCACCAAGACCCTGTTCTCGATGGGCCTGGCCGCGCTGTGCATCTTTGTGCCGCCCTATCCCTTCCTGCCCATCACGATGACGCTCATCAATTTCTATTGCATCGGCTTCCCGAGCTTTGTCTTGGCGCTCGAGCCCAACACGGCTCGTGTGCGCGGCAACTTCCTGGCGAACGTCCTTAAGCGCGCCCTCCCCGCGAGCGCGGGCGTGTTGGCCGGTTCGATCCTGTGCATGGGGGCCGCCGCGCTCTTTGGGTATTCCGAGGCGATGCTCTCAACGATGTGCCTCATCACCGCGTGCGCCGTGGGCGTCTACCTCATCTGGCGCATCTCGGTGCCCTTCACGCCGCTGCGCCGCGCCGTGTTCGTGTTCGTCATCGCGGGTCTTGCGGTCGGTGTTGTCGGGTTCCCCGGATTCTTCTCGATTGCTCGCCTCAAGCTCATTCCCGCCGTGCTTGGTGCGCTGTTCGCCGCTGTGGGATGCCTTTTGTTCGCCTGGCTCACCGACATGCTCGAGCGCTCGCCCGAGAAGACGAGCAAGCTTGCCACCGGCTTCGGTCGCGGCGTTCGGGTGAGTGTGCGCGGGCGCTCCGGCGGGCGCAAGGTCACCTCCACGGGCTCGAGCGCCCGTCGCGCCTTCGACCGCGCTCGCGAGCGATTCGCGCGCCGCAAGGCCGACGCCTCCGCCCGCGCCGCCGCCGAGGCGGATTCGCCCGAGGTCGCGATTTCCGACACCCGTCGGGAGAGCGTGAAGACCGCGGTCGGAGCTTCGTCCGGACGCAAAAAACGCTATCGTGTTGAGCAGGCCAACGGCGGCATCCGCGTGCGGATGCCCAAGACCAAGCGGAAGAAGGACCATTGATCTGCCCCATCTGCAACGCTTCCATTTCCGATGATTCGAGCACGTGCCCCGCGTGCGGCGCCGACCTGTCGCCGCGCCCCGCTTCCACGCACCCCGATTTCATTTTTTGCGAGGGCTGCGGTGCGCGCCTGGGCGACCAGGACCGCACATGCCCCAAATGCGGCCGACCCGCTCCGGGCATCCTCTCTGAGCAGTCCGCCGCTTCCGACCTCGCGGCCGGTCGTACCGCGAGCTTCCCGCGTCTGACCGCCGAGATGATTGCCGGCGCGGTGCCGGCCCCGAGCGCCTCTACGAGCTCCGCCGCCCCTCGCGACGAGCAGGCGACGAGCGTCCTGGATGGCGACGAGCTTTCCGCCGCGCAGGCGCCCTCGGCTTCGCGTTCCGCAGCACCGCGTCCGCGGCCCGTCGTGAGCGATGACGACCTTGCGCGTGGAGACGACGCCTACGCCAAGGCGCGCCGCCCCCGTTGGGTCGCTCCGCTTGTCGCGGTTCTCCTCTTTGGGGCGGTTGGCGTGTTCGTCGCGACCGACCCGCTGGGCGTGATGCCCGGTATCGTCGAGTCCTTCGATCGGGCCGCGAGCGAGATGTACCCGAGCCGCCAGGTGGCCGAGAAGGGCTCCGCCGACGATTCCGCCCCCGAGACGGGGGAGACGGGGGCAGGAGAGGCCGACGGCGCCCATGTGCTCTCCGAACCCGAGGCCTTCCAGCTGCTCTCCGCTGTGTATGCCGAGATCACGTCGTATCAGGACGCCCTGGGTCCGGTGATCGAGACCTTCAACGGGCAATATCTCATCAAGGACTTCGATCAGCGCTCGCAGGCTTCCCAAGGCGCGTATGACCTGCGTTCTACCATCCAGCAGACCCTGGATGAGCTCGACTCCCTGCGCCTTGCCGAGAACACGGCGTATGCCGAGGACGTCGAGCATCTTAAGCAGCTTGCCACGTGGATGTACAACCGCGTCGACGTGCTGTGCAAATCGTGGGACGTCTCGCTCGCGGTTCCGCAGGGAGAGCGTCCGGCCGACCATCAGGACGAGATCCTCGCACCCCTGCGCGAGGTGTCCATGGTCGATGGCCGCGCCGTCGACGTCATCGAGTACGAGAAGAACGTCGCCGCGTGGAAACCCGTCGAAAAGTAAGGTTCGTGCCCCGCCCGCCGCGTGCGGGCGGGTCGCGTTGGGCGTGGTAAGATAAGTTCTATATGCACGTACGTTAGGGGGAGACTCATGTTCTTCAAGAAGACCCGCACACCCGAGTACCAGCTCGCCGGCGACGAGAGCGCCATCATCGAGACCTCGCAGGGCACCATCCGCGTCAAGCTCGATTCCGCGGGCGCCCCGATTCATGTCGCGAACTTCTGCGAGCTGTCCGTGATGGGGTTCTATGACGGCCTCAAGTTCCATCGCTACGTCCCCGGGTTCGTGATCCAGGGCGGTTGCCCCAACACGCGCGACATGACCCCCGAGCAGGTCGCCGCGGGCCAGATGGGTCCCGACGGCCAGCCCGGTACTGGCGGTCCCGGCTGGAACATCCAGGAGGAGTTCTCCACCAACCCGAACAACAGCCACGAGGACGGCGCCCTTGCGATGGCCCGTTCCATGGACCCCAATTCCGCGGGCTCCCAGTTCTACTTCTGCCTGGGTCCGCAGCACAACCTCGATTCTGGTTACACCGTCTTCGGCTCCACGGTCGAGGGCCTCGACGTCATCAGTCGCTTGCGCGCCGGCGACGAGATCCGCCATATCGAGATCGTCCACGAGGCTTAAAGATCCGCCTCGCGAGAAGTAAACGACCCTTACGCGTCTAAGGAGTACATGTGAACGCTCAAGTTTTGGAACAGGCCCGCAGCGCTTACCGCACCGGCGACTTTGCCGCCGCGGCCCAGCTGTTCTCCGCTGCCAAAGAGGGCGACCAGCCCTGGGGCGAGGCCGACCATCTCCGCGGCAACTCGCTCATGCGCCTCGGTCGTTATGCCGAGGCGGCGGCTGCTTATGCCGTCGCGTTGAAGGATGACGCCTACGGCAAGAAGGGCGCGCTGCTCACCAACCAGGGTAAGGCCCTCGTCGCCGCCGGCGATTTGGCCTCGGCCGTCTCCTCCTTCTCCGCTGCCACCCAGGATGCCAGCTACGCCACCCCGTATAAGGCCTACCTCGGTCTCGGCAGCGCACTGGAGAAGCTCGGCAACCTCACGGAGGCCGGTGTGGCCTACCGCCAGGCTGCTATCGACGGGACCAACCCCGCCCCGGCTGGCGCCTTGGCGAGCCTCGGCGATTGCTTCGTCGCCCTGCAGCGTCCTGAGGATGCCATTGAGTCGTACCGCACCGCGCTCGATTTTGCCGGTCCGCGCGATGATGTGAGCGCTATCAACGCCGGTCTGGGCTGCGCGTACGCCGCCGCCAACCGCTTCAGCGATGCGCTCGACGCCTTCACTGCCGCAACCGCGGACGGCGTGTATCAGCTCACGGCCGATCAGTCCGCTGCTCGCGATCGCGCGCATGATGCGCTGTCCGCCTCCGCGGCAATGATGCCGGCGACCGACGCCTTCGACACCGCGGTCGACCCGCTCGATCCGCTCGGACAGTCCGGCAACTTCATGCCCGATCCGTCCGACACCGGATTCTTCACGCTTTCCGAGCACGAGATGGTTCAGCAGGATCGCGCCGAGGCCAAGGTTCGCCGCAAGCACCGTCACCTCGGTCTCAAGATCTTCATCACGATCCTCCTCATCCTGGTTGTTGCAGGCGGCGGCCTTGCCTTTGCCTACACCCGCGGATTCGGCTTCCCCACGCAGCAGGACACGCTTACCAAGCTGTTCGAGGCTGCCTCCTCCGATGCCGCAACCGATGAGTTCTTGGCCTCCGGCCTCGACGATAGCCAGCGTGCGGTCATCGTGGCCTCCATCCCCAAGGACGCCACCGCGACCATCGAGGGCATGGATGCCGGCATGAGCGAGTCCAAGGCTACGGTCAAGGTCGCGCTCAAGCAGGGCGGCGAGATGACGTATGAGGTCGACTTCGTCCGCGAGGGTCTCGGTTGGGTCGTTTGCTCGATCGCCTCCGACTTCAACGTCTCCGGCGATGTCGACGCCTCCGCTGGTACCGATGAGTCCGCTGCCGAGCCCACCGATGCCGACGCTGCCACGGACGAGGCTCCCGCTGAGGACGCCGCTGCCGCCGATGCGCCCGCTGCGGAGGACCCGACTGCCGAGCCTGCCGGCGAGGCTGCCGCACAGTAGTAGTTTCAGTGGACGGGTGATGCGTTTTCCGCGCACGTTATCTTTGACGTACGGGCGGACGCTACACTTGTCCCAGTGAACCCCGTGTGTTTGACGTAGGAGCAGACTTGTTTTCTCTGATGGATATGTTTTTCGGTCAGTACGACGGCGATCTGGCGATCGACCTCGGTACGGCCAACACCCTCGTCTCCGTGCGTGGCAAGGGCATCGTCATCCGCGAGCCCTCCGTTGTCGCAATCGATAAGAACGACGAGCGCATTCTGGCTGTCGGCATCGAGGCCAAGCGCATGCTCGGGCGCACGCCTGGCAACATCGTCGCCGTCCGCCCGCTCAAGGACGGCGTCATCGCTGACTTCGATGTGACCGAGGCCATGCTGCGCTACTTCATCGACAAGGCGAGTGAGAAGCGCTATCCCTGGACCCCGCGCCCTCGCGTCGTCGTGTGCGTGCCCTCCGGCGTCACGTCCGTCGAGAAGCGCGCCGTGTTCGAGGCCACCATCCAGGCCGGTGCGCGTCAGGCCTACCTCATCGAGGAGCCCATGGCCGCCGCCATCGGCGCCGACCTGCCCGTTGAGGAGCCCACGGGCTCCATGGTCATCGACATCGGTGGCGGCACCACTGAGGTCGCGGTCATCGCCATGGGCGGTATCGTCGTCTCCCAATCCATCCGTATCGCCGGCGATGAGTTCGACCAGGCGATTCTCCAGCATGTTCGCGATGCCTACAACCTCGCCATCGGCGAGCGCACCGCCGAGGATATCAAGATCAAGGTCGGTTCGGCCGTCCCGCTCAAGGACGAGCTCGACGTCGAGGTCAACGGCCGCGATGTGATCACGGGCCTGCCCAAGACCGTCCGCATCGAGAGCGAGGAGATCCGCCGCGCCCTCAACAAGCCGCTGGATGAGATGACCAAGGCCGTCAAGGACGCCCTCGACGCGACCCCGCCGGATCTTGCCTCCGACCTCATGTACTACGGCATCCTGCTCACGGGCGGCGGTGCCATGCTCCGCGGTTTGGACGTCCGCCTGCGCGATGAGACGGGCGTTGCGGTCAACGTGAGTCCCACCGCACTCGACAACGTCGTGAACGGCTGCGCGCGCGTCCTGGAGGCAAACGCCTTCGACGGCGGTTTCGTCCAGAGCAACGCGTAGCGGAAAGGTCGGCCTGTGCCGGGTAAGCCCAAATATTCCTCCAATCTGCATAGTTCAAGACAATCAACGGGTGGTCGCCCGTTGATTGTTTTATGCCTCGTGTCGCTGCTGCTCCTTACGTTTTACCTGCGTGAGGGGGACACCGGCATGATCCACTCCCTGCGCGGCGCAGCGATGACGATCACGTCTCCCGTTCGCATGCTGGGCGGTGCGGTTGCGGCCCCGTTCAACGCAATCGGCAACGCGATCGGTAACGCCGGCGCCTCGTCCGAGACGCTGTCGGAGCTCAAAAAGGAGAACGAACGTCTGACCGCCAAGGTCGCCGAGCTTTCCGAAGCCCAGGAAACGGCTGCTCGTCTTGAGAAGCTCGTCGGCCTCCAGTCCACGTACAGCCTGAAGTCGACCGCCGCCCGCATCATCGGGTCCACGGGCGATGCCTGGTCCAACGCTGTCATCATCGACAAGGGCGTAAACGCCGGCTTCGAGGTCGGTATGCCCGTATGCAGCTCGGGTGGCGTCATCGGTCAGATCATCGAGGTCTCTGCCACCACTTCCACCGTGCGCCTCGTGAGCGACGAGCAGTCCGGCATTTCGGCCATGGTTCAGGGTTCGCGTGCTCAGGGTATGCTCCGCGGACAGGCCGATGGCACCCTGCGCCTCGAGTACGTCGTCTCCGATGCCGAGGTGTCCGCTGGCGACATCATCATCACGTCTGGTATCGGCGGATCGTTCCCCAAGGGGCTGCCGCTCGGTACCGTCGCCTCAATCAACCGTGCCGCGAACGCGGTGTATTGCACGATCGTCGTGCGTCCCGCCTCCACGGCCGAGAACAACGAGGAGGTCCTCGTCATTACTTCGCTCGAGGATGACCAGGTCGCCTCCGATGAGGAGGTCGCCGCGGCCAACAACTCACCGCAGGGCGGTCCGGCCAAGCAGCAAGACGATGCAACTGATTCAGACGGCGCCGCAGATGCGGACGCCCCGGCCGGCGAATAGGAGGTAGTCCATGGGATTCGAACTCAAAAACTCAGGCCCCTCCCGCGGTCGTCTCTCGGGCATTGTCGTGGCGTGCATCCTGCTGCACCTGGCCCTCGCGCCGCAGATTCACCTTTTTGGTGGAGCGTTCAATTTCATGCTCGTGCTGACGGTGTCTCTGGCCATTTCCCTCGATTCCCGCACCATGGTGTACGTCGGCTTCTTTTCCGGCCTTCTGTATGACCTGACCACGACGGGTCCCGTCGGACTGATGTCGCTGTTGCTCGCCATGGTGGGATACGGCGTGGCCCTTATGTCGCGCGGCCTGACCTCCGGCGTCGGCATGGAGACGCTGCGCGTCGTGATCGCCGCTATCCTCGGTGTCAATCTCATCTACTCGATCGCGATGCTCGGCCTCGGTGTCGAGTCGAGCGTGCTCGTGGCCATTGGCGTCCATGGCCTCGCTTCGACGGTGCTCGACGTGCTTGCGAGCATCCCGTTCCTGCTCATGGCGGGTTCGCCTGCGGCCCAGCGCGGGTTTTCCTCGCGCGGTTTTGGCTACGGGCGCGGTTCGCGCTTCAAGGGCTTGAAGTAGGTCGCGTCCATGGATGCCCAGTTCATCGTTATCATAGCCGGCGTCATTCTGCTCGTCGCCATCATTGGCTCGCTGCTGTTCCTCAAGGGGTACTCGGGTAAGTTCACCTTCGACACCCAGAACGGCACGCGTCCGCGCGCCTCCGAGGGGGAGGGTTCCACCCAGGGCGTCAAGTCCAACGGGCGCTTCAAGCTCCTCACCGCCGGAGTCGGCGCGGTGTTCGCCGCTATCATCGCCAAGCTCTGGAGCATGCAGATGGTCTCGTCGGACCATTACGATGCACTCGCCGAGAAGAATCAGACGCGTACGGTGACCACTCCCGCGCCGCGCGGCCGCATTCTCGACCGCAATGGCGTGGCCATCGTCGATAACCGTCCTTCGCTTGCCATCACGGCGTACCGCGACCTTGCGGATGATCCGGTCACGGTTCGGCATCTCGCCAACGTGCTCGGCATGCCCTATATGGCCGTGTTGCGCAACATCCAGAACAACACCGAGGGCCCGCAAAGCCCTCATACCGTTGCCACCGATGTGAGGCGCTCTACCGTTGCCTACATCCAAGAGCACATCGACCTGTTCCCCGGCGTCTACATCGCCGAGCGCACCGAGCGCGCCTATCCCTACGGCACGCTCGCGTGCCACGTCGTTGGATATACCGGCACGGTCACTCAGGAACAGCTCGACGCCCAAAAGGATGAGAAGGCCAATTCCGGCTCGATCGTCTACCAGCATGGTGACATCGTGGGTCAGGCAGGCGTCGAATACTACTACGAGAACCTTCTACAGGGCATTCGTGGCGAGCAGACCGTCAAGGTCGACGCGAGTGGCAACGTGACGGCCCAAGCCGGCGCCGTGCCCGCCGAGCCCGGTAGCGACATCAAGCTCACGATCGACGTGAAGATCCAGCAGGCGTGCGAGGAAGGTCTCAAGATCAGCCAGGAGACCGCCGAGCGCACCGGGTATCCGGGGGGCGCGGGCGCCTGTGTCTGCCTCGACTGCACCAATGGCGATGTCCTCGGCATGGCGAGCTTCCCGTCGTTCGATCCGTCCGTGTTCGTCGGCGGCATCTCCTCCGACATCTGGTCCGAGCTCAACGATGACAAGGGCGGACGTCCGCTGGTCAACCGCGTCGTTGGTGGCCAGTACATGTCCGCATCCACCATCAAGCCCCTGAGCTCCTTCGCCGGTATGGAATACGGCGTGTACACTGCCGAGACCCGATCCGATTGCAGGGGCTGGTGGACCGGCCTGGGCGAGGGAAGCGGCAAGTGGTGCTGGCTGCACAAGGGCCACGGCGTCCGTGGCCTGCAGGATGGTATCAGGGACTCTTGCGACGCGGTCTTCTACGATCTGGGCAAGAACTTCTTCTACGCCGACCATGACACCGAGGGCCTGCAGGAGATGTTCCGTCGCTGGGGCCTGGGTTCCAAGACGGGCGTCGATCTGCCCGCCGAGGGCGTGGGTCGCGTTCCGGATGCCGAATGGAAAGAGAGCTACTTCAAGGATTGGTCGGCCGAGGAGCGTGCATGGAATGCCGGCGATATGACCAACATCGCCATCGGCCAGGGCGACATCCTCGTGACGCCCATCCAGATGGCAACGGCATATGCCGGCATCGCCATGAACGGCGTCGAGTACACGCCTCATGTCCTGCATTCGGTCGTGGCCCGCGACGGCCAAGGCGATGCCTATACCTTCGAGCCGAAGAAGCGTCTGACGGTCGAGCTCAAGAACCAGGACTCCCAGATGGGCGTCGTCCATGCGGGACTCCACTCGATGATCTACGAGGAGTCTCCCGCCCTCGCCGAGCACTTCAAAAACCTGCCCGTCCAGGTGGCTGGCAAGTCTGGCACGGGCGAGAAGGTGGGGGAGGAGTTGTACGGCTGGTTCATTGCCTACGCTCCTTATGACGACCCCAAATACGTGGTGGTCACGTTGTTGGAGCAGGGCGGTTTTGGCGGAACGTGCTCTATGCCGGCGGTTCGTCACGTCCTCGGCGCCATTTACGATTGCCCCGACTCGCTTGAGTACGTCGGCGGGGATACCTCGAGGTAGGTGAGGAACATGGCTCAAGATACGCTTTCGCGCGTGAACAAGAAAATGGGCGCCAACAGGGCTGGCTTGCGGCAGAAGGTGAGCGTGCCCGTGCTCATCGCCTGGGTGCTCCTGCTCGCCTACGGCGCCTTTGTGATTTGGACCGCGTCGCTCACCATCGCCGAGGCCTCGTTCACCCGCCAGCTCGTCGGCATCGGCCTCGGACTGTTCTTGGCGTTCCTGTGCTGGAGGTCCGATTTCTCAGGCCTGGCCGGCATGACGACCGTCCTGCTCGTCATCGATTTGATCGTCCTGTTCAGTCCCTATATCCCCGGCCTCTCTTACAACGCCAAAGGCATGACCGGATGGATCAAGATTCCGCTTATCGGACTCACCTTCCAGCCGGTCGAGCTTGCCAAGCTCATCACGATCTTCTTTGTGGCCTCGCTCGGTGCGCAGTACAACGGTCGCATCGATTCGGTGAGGGAGTACGTCAAGTTCTGCGCGATGCTCATGGTTCCCTTCGGTGCGGCCGTGGTCGCAGGCGACTTGGGCAGCGGCCTGGTGATCTTCTTTGCCGGTGCCGCCATCATCATGATGAGCGGGCCCCGGAAGGAATGGGTGCTGTGCACCGTGGCTCTCATCATCGGCCTCGTCTCGATCATGCTCGCCCTCGACTCGGTCCTCGATGGCATGCTGGGGCGCGATGTCCTGCTCAAGCAGTACCAGATGAACCGCCTGCTCGTCTTCATCGACCCCGAGTCCGATACCTCGGGTGCCGGCTATAACTTGCTGCAGTCCATGATCGCTGTGGGCTCGGGCGGCTTCTTCGGCAAGGGCGTGGGCAACGCATCGCAGGCCGGCGCTGGCTTTTTGCCCGAGGCCCATACCGACTTCGTGTTCGCCCTGCTGTCCGAGGAGTTCGGTTTCGTCGGTGCGCTCGTGCTGCTCGGCCTGTTCGCCTTCCTGATCTTTTCCACCATTCGCGTGGCGCATCGATCCGACTCCCTGTTCTTGCAGCTCGCATGCGTTGGTGTCGTGGGTATGTGGACCTTCCAGCTGCTCGAGGAGGTCGGCATGTGCATCGGCCTCATGCCCATCACTGGTATTCCGCTGCCCTTCATCAGCTTCGGTTCATCGTCGATGCTCATGCAGTGCGCGGCAGTCGGTATCGTCCAGTCGATCTGGCGAGTGGGTAACAAGTCCGTATAGACCCGTCTGGGTCGTGCGGATACGTCCGTATTGGTCTGAGCGTTTCGAGGAGTGACATGAGGATTCCCGTTGATTCTGTCGTTGACGCCGTCAAGATGGGTGCGAGCGTCCAAGGCGATGTTGATGCGCCGGTACGCGTGGCGGTCTACCTTGACGCCGGCGCGCCCTCCCATATCGTTTCGTGCCTGCGCGACGCCCTGGTGCCGCAGACGACCTCGGGGCTCGTGCGAGTTGCGCGTCTTGATGCCCCCGTGTTTTCCGTCAAGGCCGATACCGACGTCGCCCTGGTTGTGAGCTCGGGCAGCCCGCTGTTGCAAGATCGCGTCCAGCAGATCGTGATCGCGGGCGTCCCGACCGTCATTCTTTGCGAATCAAGTGTGGAGGTGCCCTTTATCCAGCAGGATACGGCGATGCTCGGCCTTATCGCCGCGAGCGATGCGACGCACCTGCTCTCCTCGCTTGCGCGCTGGATCTTGGATCGGACCGACAAAGACACCGCCTTTGCCGCGAACTTCGCCTTCATGCGCATCGCGGCCGCCATGCGGGTGGTGCGGTCGGCGACCATGGCCAACCTTGCCACCGGCGCGCTGTTCTTCATGCCAGGCGCCGATTTTCCCGTTATGACCATGACGCAGCTCGGGATGATGCTCAAGCTCGCGGGCGTGTTCGGCAAACCCATGCGGGTCGAGCGCGCGTACGAGGCCGCCATGGTGCTCGCCGGTGCGATCGCCCTGCGCGCCGGGGCGCGTGCGGTGGCGCGTCGTATCGGGCGCCCGGGTGTGGTCTTCAAGGCGCTTGTCGCGGGTGCCGGTACGTTCGGCATGGGGTGCTGCCTCAGCGCCTATTACGAGCGCGATGTCGACTACGGTCCTCTGAACGACTTTTTCCGCGGGGCGTATTCGCGTGCGAAGACCCTGCTCGCCCCTGCGCCGCAGGCGGTCGCGTAGGCCGGTTTGCCGCGGTATTTGGCCTGCCGCTGCTGCCTGTGCGGTGCGCCCCCGTTCGCCCGTGTCGCGACGATGCGCTATCATTCCCGACACCCGTGACTTTTATCTCCGTTAAGCCCCCGATAAGGAGGATTCATGCGAGTTCCCTATGAGAACCGCTTCCATGAGCTTGAACCGTTGCTCGCCCGCGTCGAAAAGCCTACGCGCTACATCGACCATGAGTGGGGAGCGCTGTACAAGCCCGAGGCTGAGCACCGCTGCGTGCTGATCTACCCCGACGTGTACGAGGTGGGCCTGCCCAACCAGGGCATCGCCATTCTCTATCGCAATCTCAACGAGGCCCCTGGTCTTTCCTGCGAGCGCGGCTACATCCCGTGGGTCGACATGTCCGATGAGATGCGCGCCGCCGGAATCCCGCTGCTCTCGCTCGAGGGCGCTGCCCCCATCGCGTCCTTCGACGTCGTGGGCTTCCACGTGCCGCATGAGATGGCGTGCACCAACTACCTCGAGGGTCTCGACCTTGCCGGCATTCCGCTTCATGCGGCCGATCGCGGTGAGGACGACCCCATCGTCATCTGCGGCGGCCCTTCCGTCTACAACCCCGAGCCGCTCGCGCCGTTCTTCGATTGCATGATGATCGGCGAGGGCGAGGAGCAGATCGTCGAGTTCTGCCAGCGCCATCGCGAACTGCGCGACGCCGGTGCGTCCCGTGCCGAGATGCTTCGCGAGCTTTCGAAGATCGGCGGCGTTTACGTGCCGTCCCTCTATGAGGTGCGCCATGACGAGCCCTGCTCGCCGCACGGCTACACGGTCCCGCGCGAGGGTGAGGACGTGCGGCCCGTGGTTTACAAGCGCGTGGTGAAGGACTTTGGCGCCACCAACCCGGTCCCGCAGGCCGTCGTTCCCTACATGCAGATCGTCCAGGACCGTCTCTGCGTCGAGGTGCTGCGCGGCTGCGCCCGCGGTTGCCGCTTCTGCCAGGCGGGCATGACGTACCGCCCGGTGCGCGAGCGCTCCGCCGACCAGGTGGTCTCCGCCGTCACGGGTGGTCTTGCCCACATGGGTTATGACGAGGTCTCACTCAACTCGCTCTCCACCACCGATCACTCCAAATGCGCCGAGATGCTCAATCGCCTCAACAAGCGACTGGGCGACACCGGCATCTCCATCTCCGTGCCGTCTCAGCGCCTCGACTCCTTTGGTGTGGACATGGCCGCCGCCGTGGCGGGGGAGAAGAAGGGCGGCCTCACCTTTGCGCCCGAGGCCGGCAGCCAGCGCATGCGCGACATTATCAACAAGAACGTGACCGAGGAGGACCTCGAGCGCGCCACGCGCGCCGCGTTCGAGGCCGGTTGGCGCCGTGTCAAGCTGTACTTCATGATGGGTCTGCCGGGGGAGACCGATGAGGACATCGTCGCTATCGCCCAGCTCGCCGACCATACGCTCGAGATCGCGCGCGAGGTCGTTCCCAAGGAGCAGCGAGGCGGTATTTCCGTATCTATCTCGGTATCGGTGTTCATCCCCAAGGCGCATACCCCGTTCCAGTGGTGCCCGCAGCTCGACGACGCCGAGGTCAAGCGCCGTCAGCAGCTGCTCTTCCATTCGGTGAAGAATCGCGCCGTGCGCATCCACTGCCACGATGCCGCCACTTCGCTCGTTGAGGCGGTCATGAGCCGCGGCGGCCGCGACATCGCACCTCTCATCGAGGGCGCCTGGAGGCGCGGCCAGCGCTTCGACGCCTGGACCGAGCAGTTCGAGCTCAGTCGCTGGGAAGAGGCGGCCGCGGAGCTCGGCATGGACTTGAGGGCGCTCGCCCAGGAGTCCTTTGAGCTCGATTGGCGTCTGCCCTGGGAGCATGTGAGCCCGGGCGTGTCCCGCGGGTTCCTCCTGCGCGAGTACCGTCGATCCCTCGAGGGCGTCACCACGCCCGACTGCACGCGCGAGTCCTGCACAGGCTGCGGCGTGTGCCCGACCCTGAAAGCCGACAACGTCTTGGTAGGTGAGCGCGCATGACGAACGCATCCGAACCCACGCTCTTCCGCCTCCGCGTGGCCTATCCCAAGTTGGGGCGCCTCAAGTACCTGGGCCACCTCGAGCTGATTCACACGGTCGAGCAGGTCGTGCGCCGTGCGAAGCTGCCCTATGCGGTCACGCAGGGTTTCTCCCCGCATATGCGCATCGCCTACACCTCGGCACTGCCAGTGGGGACGTCTTCCACGGCGGAGTATTTCGACGTGTATCTGACGGAGCTCATCCCTGCCGAGGACGCGCTTGCGCGGCTGCAGGCCGCCGCTCCCGTGGACCTGCGTCCTATCGATGCTGCCTACGTTGAGCTCCGTCGCCCGGCGCTCACCGCCGAGATTAATGAGGTGCGATACCTGCTTGAGGTCTTCGTCAGGCCCGAGTTCGACGTTACCGACGAGGCGCTTTCTCAGATTGTCATCGGCTGGTACGATCAGGGCGCGCAGATCCCGTTCCATCGCGGCAAGAAGACCAAAACCCTCGATGTGCGGCGCTTGCTCAAGGCCGAGAGCCACGAAGTTCTGACCGACGGTTGCGTCAGAATCGAATTGTGCACCCGTTGCGACAACGAGGGCTCGCTTCGCCCCGAGATCATCGTGGCCGCCTTCGACCAGGCCTTGCGAGGGCTCGATCCCGGTGTGGACGAGCAGATCGTGTCTACGGGAATCCAGCAGCTCACGGTGTTCGATAGATATAATGTTGAGCGTATTTCTCAAAGCATTTGCGTGGAAGCTTCGACTATCATCGAGCCATTGGGCCGTGAGCTCGAGGCACCTGAGGGGAGCCTTCTCGCGCGTTCCGTGCGATGGGCTTTGTCGAACCTGTGAATATGCAGGGAAAACGTTGAATATATCCGTTGACGCGCCATAATCCACCTGATACCATATCCGACTGTTGCACAACTGATGCATGAAGGGCAAGAACATGTACGCAATCGTTTCTACGGGCGGCAAGCAGTATAAAGTCGCCACCGATGACGTCATCACCGTTGAGAAGATCGAGGGCGAGGCCGGTTCCAAGGTCGAGCTCGAGGTTATCTTCCTGAACGACGGCAAGAAGATCGTCACGGATCCTGCCAAGCTCGCCAAGGCTAAGGTCACTGCTGAGATCCTGGAGCAGTTCAAGGGCGAGAAGCAGCTCGTCTACAAGTTCCACAAGCGTAAGCGCTATCACCGCCTCAAGGGCCACCGTCAGCAGCTCACCAAGCTGAAGATCACCAAGGTCCAGGCCACTTCCCGCGCCAAGAAGACCACCAAGGTCGAGGAGCCCGAGGCTCCCGTCGCCGAGTAGTCGACCATTTGTAGTTAGTTAGAGAGCAGGTACCTGACATGGCACACAAAAAAGGTCTCGGTTCCTCCCGCAATGGTCGCGACTCCCGCGGCCAGCGTCTGGGCACCAAGCGTTTTGACGGTCAGACCGTGAAGGCCGGCGAGGTTCTCGTCCGCCAGAACGGCACTCACATCCACCCCGGCGAGAACGTCGGCCGTGGTAAGGACGACACCCTCTTCGCGCTCGTCGAGGGTAAGGTCAAGTTCACCAAGGGCCTCAAGCACCGCGTGAACGTGTACCCCGTCGAGGCGTAGTCCTCACCCTTTTTGCATTTGCATCTTTTGGGAGACCCTCTGAGCGTTTAGCCCGGAGGGTCTCCTTGTGTGTAAAAGGGGTCGGGTGCACACGACACATCTCATTTTGCACAGGGGCATTTGGTAAGCTAGTTGAATGTTTACTGCGAATGCGCGTCGCGCGCATCGCCGTGGATGTGCAATTTGCACCCGTCCCTTTTTACACATAGGGCTTGTCAACATACAAGGAGGGGCTGTGTCCCAGTTCACCGATATTTGCCGCATCAACGTCAAGGGCGGCGACGGCGGCGCCGGCTGCATGTCGTTCCGTCGTGAGGCCTTCGTTCCCAAGGGCGGACCCGACGGCGGCGACGGCGGCCATGGCGGCGATGTTGTCATCCAGGCCGACGCCCAGCTCTCGTCGCTCATCGATTATCGATTCAAGCATCATTTCCGCGCGGAGGCCGGCACGCACGGCAAGGGCTCGCGCAAAGACGGCGCCGACGGCAAGGACCTTATCCTCAAGGTGCCTATGGGCACCGTCATCCGCGAACTCGATCCCACGACGATGGAGCCCGCCTACGATCTGGCCGACCTCACGCACGACGGGGAGCGCGTCGTGGTGGCCCCCGGTGGCACCGGTGGTTTGGGCAACCCGCACTTCGTGACTTCCACGCGTCGTGCTCCGGCGTTCGCTCAAAAGGGCGAGCCCGCCATCGAGCACTGGATCGAGCTTGAGATGAAGCTCATGGCCGATGCAGCCCTCGTGGGTTTCCCGAGCGTCGGTAAGTCCTCGCTCATCGCCCGCATGAGCGCCGCCCGACCCAAGATTGCTGACTACCCGTTCACCACGCTCGTGCCCAATCTCGGCATGGTGCGCGCCGGCGAGTATTCCTATGTCGTTGCCGACGTTCCGGGTCTCATTGAGGGCGCGGCCGAGGGCAAGGGCTTGGGCCATCAGTTCCTGCGTCATGTCGAGCGCACTGCTCTGATCCTGCACGTTGTCGATATCACGGGCAGCTATGAGGGCCGCGATCCCCTCGAGGATTACCGCATCATCAACGATGAGCTCCGCCGCTATGCATCCGACCTTGCCGATCGTCCGCAGATCGTCGTCGCCAACAAGTGCGATGCCTCCGGCGTGGCCGATCGCGTCCAGGCGCTAAAGATGGCCGCCCTCGAGGACGGTCACGAATTCTTCGCCGTTTCCGCGCTTACGGGCGCCGGCCTTCAGACGCTCATGCTCGCCTGCGGTGAGCGCGTGAGCGAGCTGCGTCGCGCCATCGCCGAGGAGCAGGCAGCCGCCCCCGCCTTCGACGAGGAGAAGTGGGAGCGCGCCCGCAAGGCTCGCGACAAGCGCTTCCGTGTACTCCAGGAGGAGCCGGGCGCTTGGCGCGTCACCGGCACCAATCTCGAGCGCATGGTCGTCCAGACCGACTGGGAGAACGAAGAGGCCATCATCTACCTGCAGCACCGCATGGCCCGCATGGGCGTGGACGATGCCCTTATCAAGGCCGGCTGCAAGAATGGCGATGAAGTTCGCATTCTCGGCTACGCCTTCGATTTCGAGGGCATCGACGACGATGAGGATTATGAGGACGACGTCGAGTTCATCGAGTTCGATGTCGACGATGAAGAGCTCGCCACCGAGGATTCTCAGCCCGAGGTCGGTGAGGAGGACCCCGATGTCCTCGCGTGATCGACTGCTGCCCCCGCTCGGCGACGACCCTGAGCGCACGTACCGCCTGGGCATCATGGGCGGAACGTTCGACCCGATTCACTACGGCCACTTGGTCACCGCCGAGCAGGCACGTGAGGCGCTCGATCTTGATCTGGTGCTGTTCATGCCCGCCGGTTCGCCTGCATTCAAGCAGGACAAGCATGTGAGCGACCCCGAGGATCGCTACGCTATGACGGTGTTGGCCACTGCCGCGAACGCGGCGTTCTACGCCAGCCGCTTCGAGATCGATCGTCCTGGCGTCACCTATACGGTCGACACCCTCGGAGAGTTGCGCTCGCGCTATCCCGATAACGTAGAGCTCTACTTCATCACGGGAGCAGACGCGATCATGGATATCCTTGCCTGGCATGACGCCGAGCGCCTCGCATCGCTTGCGACCCTGATCGCCGCGACCCGACCCGGGTACGATATCGAGACGGCCAAGGCCCGCATTACCGCCTCTGGCATCGATTTCGATGTTCGCTATATCGAAATTCCGGCTCTGGCCATCAGCTCGTCTAACATTCGCGAGCTCGTGCGCGACGGCAAGAGCGCGCGCTATCTCACAAGTGAGTCGGTGATGGGTTATATCCAGAAGAACGACTTGTACGTCACGGGAGAATGATCACATGACGCTTTCAGATGAACAGATCGCCGAGCTCGAGGCCGTTCGCGCCAAGCTCGAGGTGCGCATGGTCGAGAAACCCCGCCGCTACCAGCACTCCCTGGGCGTTGCCAAGACGGCTTACGAGATAGCACGCGCATACGACGTGGATTGCTTTTCGGCTGCCCTTGCGGGGCTTTTGCACGATTGGGACAAGGTTTTGGACGATCACGAGCTGCTCGTGAGAGCGGCTCAGTACGGCGTTCGCGTCGCCGGTTCCCCCGCCGCCGCCGTGGGGTTGCTGCACGGTCCTGTTGCCTCTTATGAGCTGCCGCATATTTTCGAGGGCATCGACGCTTCCGTGTGCCAGGCGGTCGCAAGGCACACGGTCGGAGCGGTCGGCATGACGCCGCTCGACATGGTCGTGTTCGTCGCCGATGCGATCGAGCCCGGGCGTCACGGCGACTACGCCGAGCGCCTGCGCGCCATGGTGGGGGAGTCTTCCCTGGAAGAGCTGTTTTTCCAAACGTTCGCGCAGGGTCTCGTTTATGTGATTTCGGGTGGACGCTATCTGTACCCGACCGCCATCGACATCTATAATGCGTACGCAGCAAAGCGAACGCGCTAACCGATCACAGGAAAGGTTTTCCATGACTGACATGACCGACGATCAGCTTCTCGACTACGCCTCCGGCCTGGGCGCTCATGCTGCCGAGGGCAACGCCTCCGTCGAGCGCAGCGCCGCTTCCCCCTCTACGTCCGGCGTTCCCGCCATCGAGGTGGCTCGCGTCGCCGCCGACGCGGCCTCGTTCAAGGGTGCCGAGGACATTTGCATCATCGATCTCACCGAGCTCTCCGATGTCTGCGACTACTTTGTGCTTGCCACCGGCAGCAACACGCGCATGACCGACGCTATCGTCGACGAGGTCGAGGAGAAGGTCGCGAAGGCATTCGGCGAGCATCCGTTCTCGATTGAGGGCCGCGAGGAGCGCAATTGGATCCTCATGGACTACGGTTCGGTCGTCGTCCACTCCTTCACCCCTGAGGCGCGCGAGTACTACCGCCTCGAGAAGCTCTGGGGCGATGCTCCCGTCATCGAGCTCTAATTTCGGCGTATCGCCACACGGGGTTTACGCAAAAGGGCAGGCTATAGTGCCTGCCCTTTCTCATATCCGCAGTGTATTCTGCTCTTCGCTCGCTATATCCGGCGGGCGAGCGTGGCGTAGTGTTTGTACAGCGCTGCGAATTGGCCGCGGTACTTCGGCGCCCACGGTTTATCTCGGCCACAGAAGTGCAGAATCGCAGTGTTGTTCATGACCCAATCGAGCGTTGCCTCGCCTCCGGTACGGATGATGTTGTCGGGGTATTTCCGCGCGTCGTAATTCCACACCTGGTCGGGGACGGGCAATGTGCGCTCGCCATACAGGGCGTTGAAGATGTCCTGGTCGGGGAAGAGCAGCTTTCGCTCGTGCTCCATGGCAAAAGCAAAGATCTCGTCGGGGTCGATGAGTGCTTTGGCCCGCGGCATGTCCATGAGGATCACGCCGGTATTGAAGTAGAGCTCGCTCGTGTTGAGGCGCACGTTGTTGAGGGCCGTTGCCGGATGGATCGCATCGGTATGGGACGCGGCGGCGAATACGCAGGCTCCCAGTTCGATGTCGAAGAGCGGCGTGAGCGGATTGATGATGAGGATGTCGGGGTCGAGATACAGGGCTCGGTCTATGTTGGCGTCGATGACATGCGGCGCCAGCATGCGATAGTACATCTCCTGAGGGTATCGCTCGCTTGAGCGGGCATGCGCGAAGAGCGCCTGGTCCACCATGCGGGGCGCAAGCTCTATCTCGATATGCCCGCAAAAAACCGCAAGAGAATCGAGCGCCACCTGCGGGATACCGCGGTGAAGGAGCCAGACTCGGATACTTTCAGCTCGGTTATTTGCACGCAGCGACAGCAGCATGGTGCGGAGCGGGCCGAGATATCCCTCGTCACAGGTAACGACGATTTCGAGGGTGCGCTGCGTCATGGGTCTCCTTAACGAGGTCGATGCATGTTAGGGCCGCAGGCTACTTGCGAGTCACGTCCTCTCTTGTACCCGCAGCTCGATGTGTAATCGGGTGCAGGTACAAATTGCTCGTCACTTTGGATGGACGTTCTTGTGGCGTGCGAATATGCCGATGTGTAATTTGCACCCGTCCCCAATTACACATCTTCGGGAGCATGTTGCGTGAGGAACTTCGCGGGGTCGACAAGGTCGCCGCCAAAACGGGTGCTCCGCCCAAAGGACACGGCATCGTTGCCAAAGCGCTCGCGCAGGGCGTCGAGCGTGACGGCGAGGTCGCGCTTGTCGCTCGCCATGGCGCCCCGTTCATCGACGGCGCAAAAGAGGTCAGTCTGAATCCCATGGGGGTCGGGCCCAAAATCGCTCACACCCACGCCGGCGAGGCGGATATGCATGCCCCCGGTCCAAATCGAGGCCAGCAGGTCGCATGCGACCGCTCCGAACACGTTCTCATCGTCGGTCGCGTGTGCGAGCTTGCGCTGGATCGTCCTACCTTCGCCAAAGGAATACTTAAGCTTGAGCGTGACGGTTCGTCCCGCCAGTCCACGCCGGCGGAGCCTGGCACCCACCGATTCGGCGAGCAGCTGTATCGCCGCCTTGACGTCGCTGGGGTCGGTGAGGTCGTGCGCGAAAGTCCGCTCGTTGCTGATGGATTTGACGTCGTCGGGCGCATCGATAGCCCGAACTTCGCTGACCTCGAGCCCCGCGGCCCTTCGACGCGCGAGTTCGGTGTTGATGCCGAAGATGGGTGAGAGGAGGCCGTCGGACGCTTCTGCAAGCTGCCCGAGTGTCCGTATCCCCACGCGCGCAAGTGCGCTTTCGACGGCGGCACCGATGCCGCTCATGGCGCGGACGGGTAGCGGTGCGAGAAATCCGTGCTCGGTTCCAGGCGTCACGATGGTGAGCCCGCGGGGCTTGTCCCGCTCGCTGGCGATCTTTGCGACGGTCTTGTTGCGACCCAGCCCGATTGAGCAGGTGACGCCCAGTTCTGAGACACGGCGGCCGATGCGCTGCGCTATCTGAATGGGATGTTCGTCGCAAAACCGGCCGGGGCTGATGTCGAAGAACGCCTCGTCTATGGATACGCGGTCGACGAATGGGGTCTCATCTGCGAGAATGGCCATGACGCGCGCGCTCATCTCGCGATAGCGATCGAAGTGGCCGGGCGTCCAGATGGCCTCGGGGCACAGGCGTTTGGCCTGGGCGGACGACATGGCCGAGCGAACACCGTAGACTCGCGCCTCATATGAGCATGTGGAGACGACGCCGCGTTTTTCGGGCGAACCGCCCACGATCACGGGCTTTCCGCGCCATTCCGGATGATCGAGCTGCTCGACGCTCGCAAAGAACGCATCGAGATCCATCAGCCCGATTGCAGGGCCGTTCCACGAGCCGAAGAGCTCTGGGGCGAGACCGTATGTATGTTCGCTTGTGTTCATGCTGTCAGTATATCGACAATTGCCGATGTACGCTGCATGAACATGCTTGCAATCGCGCAAATCTCAGATAAGATATGGATTTGCTTGCGACTTTCCAAATGAAGCCGGTCTCAAACGCTTCCCGTCGAGTCGTTTGGCACGGTAATTGTCCTGGTTAGGAATGCAGCAATCGCTGCGGAAAAGAAGGAGTTTGCATGGCTGTCAAGATTCGCCTCGCTCGTCATGGTTCCAAGAAGCGCCCGTACTACCGCGTCGTCGTCGCCGATTCCCGCACCCGTCGCGATGGTCGCCCCATCGAGGAGGTCGGTCGTTACAACCCGATGACCACCCCCAAGACCATCTCCCTCGACCTCGAGAAGATCGCCGACTGGCAGTCCAAGGGCGCTCAGCTCACCGACGCCGTCGCCGCTCTGGTGAAGGCCGCCAACGAGGGCGAGAAGACCGCCGCCGCCCCCAAGAAGTCCAAGAAGCAGCTCGCCAAGGAGGCCGAGGAGGCCGCCCGCAAGGCCGAGGAAGAGGCCGCTGCCGCTGCCGAGGCTTCCGAGGAGTAAAACGTGTCTGAGGAGCTGCTCTTGGAATCCCTCGTTGATGAGGCCATCGACGCCACCGAGGCGGAGGAGCTCGTCTCCGACCGTATCGCCGATCTTGTTGAGTATCTCGTCTGCAGCATCGTCGACGATGCCGACGGCGTTTCGCTCGAGGTGATCGACGGTGCCGACTCGTCGACCATCGAGGTCACCGTCGCCGAGGGCGACGTGGCCAAGGTTATTGGTCGCCACGGTCGCACCATCAAGGCCATTCGTACGCTCGCCCGCGCCCTCGCTGCTCGTCTCGACACTTCCGTCGAGGTCGAGGTCCTGGGTTAGGCCCGTGCGCGCCGCCTATAAGAACATCGCCCGTGTGGTTCGCCCGCACGGCACCAAAGGGGAGGTTCTCGTGGCTCCGCTGCGAGGCCTTCCCCTTTTGCTTACCGAGTCGATGCAAGTGCATCTGACCCCGCCCGCCCTCAAGCGGGAGCGTACCTCGACCGTCGAGTCCCTTTCCGTCACGCCCGAGGGCGCCCGCGTGCGCTTCTCCTGCGCTCACAATCTCGATGACGCCGAGAGCTTGACGGGTTGCTATGTCCTCGCATCCTGCGATGACTTCGAGCTCGGTCGTCTCGATTCGGCCGTTGGAGACCTGCTGGGCCGCTCTGTCGTCGATGAGCGTTTCGGTGATTTGGGCTCTATCGTCGAAGTCATGGAGACCCCTGCGAACGATGTCTGGGCGCTGGATGGTTCGTCGCACGGGGAGGTCCTCATGCCCGTTATCGACGAAGTCATCGTCGAGCTGCCCGAAGAGGGGGCCATCACCGTCCACATCATGGACGGTCTGCTCGATCTCTAAACGCTGAGAGGAGTGCTCATGCTCATCGAGACCCTCTCGGTCTTTCCCGAGCTTTTCGAACCCTATATGTCCACGTCGATCATGGGTCGCGCCCGTGCGCGCGGCTTGTTCGATTTTGCCGCGTACGATTTGCGCGATTGGACGCATGATCGCCATCGCACCGTGGACGATGCGCCCTTTGGTGGCGGCGCCGGCATGCTCATGAAGGTCGAGCCCCTTCATGAGGCGATTTGCGATATCTCGTCGAGGGGGGAGTATTCGCCCCGCGTTGTGTTTTTCACCCCGTGCGGCGAGCCCTTCACGCAAGAGGTCGCCGAACGTCTCTCTGGATGCGATCGCATCCTGTTCGTCTGCGGACGTTACGAGGGTATGGATGAGCGCGCCTATGACCTCGCGGACGAGCGCCTTTCGATTGGCGATTACGTTCTGACCGGCGGCGAACTTCCCGCCCTCGTGGTCTCCGACGCCATCATCCGCCTGATCCCCGGTGCGCTCGGCAACGACATGGGCAGCGTCGACGAATCGTTCTCGACCTCCGATGATGGCGGGTTGCTCGAATACGCTCAGTACACGAGGCCTGCCGATTTCAACGGATCTTCCGTACCGGACGTCCTGCTCTCGGGCGACCATGCCAAAGTCGCGGCCTGGCGCCGTTGGAACGCCATCGAGCGCACCTGCCGTTGGCGCCCCGACCTCATCGACTCCGCGCGCCTGACCGACGCCGAGCGTCGGCGCGCCCTCGATCTGATCGAGCAGTTCCAGTCCGGTGATGATCAGGCCGTATCTGATGGAGAGGCTATCGATGAGTGACATTTCTGAGGCCCTTGACGGCACTGCTGCCCAATCTGCGCCTTCGAATGAGTCCGAGCGCCTGGATGGACCTGATCGCGAGCCCAAGTGGAAGGGTCTTCTCGAGTGGCTCGGCGTCTTTGTTGTCGCCTTCGTCGTCTTCGCCCTGATTCGCGTGTTCGTCGTCTCGCCATTCGTTGTTCCGAGCGGCTCCATGGAACCGACCATTCTTGTTGGCGATCAGGTTTTCGCCCAGCGCGTCAGCGCACATTTCGGCGATACGCCCGAGGTCGGCGATATCGTCGTGTTCAAGAATCCCGTCTCCGATTCCAGCCACGAGATTTTGGTGAAGCGTGTCGTGGCTCGCGCCGGCCAGACGGTCGACATGATCGACGGGCAGGTATATGTCGACGGGGTCGCCTTGAAGGAGCCCTATGTCGTTGGCGAGAGCTACCCGCTGCCCATGCAGGCTCCGGGGGTTTCGGTCGACTACCCGTATGTCGTTCCAGAAGGTTCGCTGTGGATGATGGGGGACAACCGTGAGAACTCCTCCGATTCCAGGTACTTCGGGGCCGTTCCCACGGACAACGTCGTGGGGACCGTCTTTTTCCGATATTGGCCGTTCTCGCGGATCGGCTCGATGTAACGCTAGAATATAAGCTTGTTTGACCGTACGAATGAGGGGGAGCGCCGCAGGATGAATCCGAACGCATTGACCTTCCAAGAGATGATTCTCAAGCTCGAGGAGTATTGGGCCGGCCATGGCTGCACCGTTATGCAGCCCTACGATTCCGAGGTGGGTGCCGGTACGTTCCACACCGCCACGTTGCTTCGCAGCCTCGGCAAGAAGCCGTGGCGCACGTGCTACCCGCAGCCCTGCCGCCGTCCCGCCGATGGCCGCTATGGCGAGAATCCCAATCGCATGCAGCACTATTACCAGTTCCAGGTGCTCATTAAGCCGAGCCCCGAGAACTCCCAGGAGCTGTACCTGGACTCTCTGACCGCCATCGGCCTCGATCCTGCTGAGCACGACGTCCGCTTCGTCGAGGACGACTGGGAGAGCCCGACGCTCGGTGCCTGGGGCCTCGGTTGGGAGGTTTGGCTGGACGGCATGGAGGTCACCCAGTTCACCTACTTCCAGCAGGTCGGCGGCATCGAGTGCGATCCGGTTCCCGTCGAGATCACCTATGGCCTCGAGCGCATCGCAATGTACGCTCAGGGCGTCACGAGCGTCTACGACCTGGTCTGGAGCTATCTGCCCGACGGCACGCCCATGACCTACGGTGAGGTCTTCCTTGAGAACGAGCGTGAGTTCTCCGCCTACAACTTCGAGGTCGCCAACGTCGATATGATGCGCCAGAAGTTCGATGATTTCGAGGCCGAATGCCATGCATGCCTCGAGGCCAGGCTCCCGCTGCCCGCCTATGACTGCGTCATGAAGTGCAGCCACAGCTTCAATATCCTGGATGCCCGCGGCGCTATTTCCGCCACTGAGCGCGCGGCGTACATCCTGCGCGTCCGCACGCTCGCCAAGGCGTGCTGTGAGTCCTATTTGGCCGAGGTTGCCGGTGATGCGGCCGCGTCCGATAGCGTTGAGAAGGGGGAGGTGGCCTAAGTGGCGAACACCCGTGATTTCCTGTTCGAGCTCGGTGTCGAGGAGATGCCCTCCGCCCCGCTCAACAATGCCGTCAAGCAGCTTGAATCCCTGATGGGCAAGGGTCTCGACGAGGCCGGGCTCGCCCACGGCGCGATTCGCGTCATCTCTTCGCCGCGCCGCCTGGCCGTGCTCGTGAGCGACGTTGCCGAGGCGACGGAGGAGATTCACTCCGTCCTGCGCGGTCCCTCCGCCAAGATCGCCTTCGACGCTGAGGGCAATCCCACCAAGGCCGCCGAGGGCTTTGCCCGCAAAAACGGTCTCACCGCTCGTGAATTGGTCCGTCGCGAGGACGCCGATGGCACCGAGTACGTCTTTGCTGAGCAGAATACTCCCTCGGAGCCCGCGCTCCCCATCCTGACGCGTGTGTGTGAGGGCCTCATCCCGTCCATCCAGTGGCCGAACTACCGTAGCCAGCGTTGGGGCAGCGAGCATGCCACCTTCGTCCGCCCAGTTCGTTGGATCTGCTGCCTCTTCGGTGAGGAGGTCGTCCCGGTCTCCTTTGCCGACGTTGTGAGCGGCAACACCACGCGCGGCCATCGCGT
Organism: Collinsella intestinalis; assembly: GCF_902501455.1. NCBI lineage: Bacteria > Bacillati > Actinomycetota > Coriobacteriia > Coriobacteriales > Coriobacteriaceae > Collinsella > Collinsella intestinalis. The sequence goes on along the minus strand of NZ_CABWIC010000007.1, from coordinate 486,635 downwards.
GCTTTCCCCCGGTGAGCACCTCGTCGCCAGCACGGATGCCTACGAGGATGTTCTCGAGTCCGCCCATGTCCTGTCCGCCGAGCGTCGCGAGCAGGTCATCCGCGAGGGTATCGCCAAGGTCGAATCCGAGCTCGGCGTGCGCGTTGATACTCCTGCGAAGGTGTTCGACGAGGTCGTCAATCTCTGTGAGTGGCCGACGGTACTCGTGGGCCACTTCGACGAGGAGTTCCTGAACGTCCCGTCCGAGATCATCTGCGAGTCCATGCTGTCCAACCAGCGTTACTTCCCGACGTATGACGCGGAAGGCAAACTGACCCGTGCGTTCGTCGTTGTCTCCAACGGCGACCCCAAGGCCAGCGCCACCGTGATCGACGGCAATGAGCGCGTCGTCCGCGCGCGCCTCTACGACGCCAAGTTCTTCTACGATGAGGACCTCAAGGTCGACCTCGAAGTGTTCCGCGAGCGCTTGGCCTCCGTTGGCTTCCAACAGAAGCTCGGCACCGTGCTTCAGAAGTCAGACCGCATGGAGGACCTGGCCCTCGCCATCGCTCGCGAGGCCCATCTCGGTGCCCACGCGGCGTCCAGCGCTCAGCGTGCCGCCCACCTGGCCAAGGCCGACCTCGTGTCCTCTGCGGTCGTCGAGTTCACCAGCCAGCAGGGCGTGATGGGTGGCTACTATGCCACCGCAGCGGGCGAGGAGCCCGAGGTTGCCGCCGCCATTCGCGATCATTATCGTCCCCGCTTTGCCGGCGACGATCTGCCCGAGGGCATCGCCGGCTGCATCGTTGCCGTCGCCGACAAGCTCGACACTATTGCAGGCATGTTCGCCATCGACGAGCCTCCCACCGGCTCCAAGGATCCCTTCGCGCTGCGCCGTTCCGCCATCGGCGTCCTCAACATCCTCCGCACGCGTCTGAAGTGCGGGTATGAGGCGATCGTCGACGCTGCGCTCGAGGGCTACCTGGAGCAGGGCCTTGAGTTCGACAAGGCTGCCGTGGCTGCATCCGTCTGCGCGTTCATCAAGGGCCGCATGGCCCAGATGGCCCGCGATGAGAAGGTTTCCGCCGACACCGTGGCCGCCGTCTCCGACGGCGACGTCACCGTTCCCGTGCACTTCTTCGAGCTCGCGCATGCTCTCGAGGAGGCACGCGCCAACGACCGCGAGGCCTTCACCAACCTCGCCACCGCTTATGCGCGTGCCGCCCACCTCGCCGACGCGGAGCTCGGCACCAAGGTCGACCGCAATCTCATGGGCGACGCCGAGCTTGCCCTACTGGATGCGACCGACGTCGCGCGCGATGAAGTTGCCTCGGCGCTTGACGCTCGTGATTTCAAGGCCGTCATCGTCGCCCTTGCGGCTCTGCGCGGTCCCATCGATGCGTTCTTCGACGATGTCATGGTCATGGATGAGGACCTGGTCGTTCGCGAGAACAGGCTCCGCCTGCTCAACCGCTTTGAGAGTGTGTTTGCCGGCATTGCCAACATCGGTGAGATGGCTCGCAAGTAGCGCCTGCTTCGAAGCGTTCATAGCTTGATTGGAGGGTCCGTGAGGGCCCTCTTTTCATATGGGCACTGTTCGGCCATGAGGATTCTTCGCGGCCGCCGTTCATCCAAAAGGATGGTCTCCTCGGTGCCCGACGTCGAGGCCGTACGCTATAGTCGCCTTGATGTGAAGACTCGTTCGAAGGGGGGCTCCATGACCAAGCGTTTTGCACACCAAGTCGTCCTCGTCGTTTCCGATTCGCTGGGTGTGACGGGTTATGAGGTCGTTCGTGCTGCATGCGGCCAGTTCGACGGAGTCGAGATCGCCGTCGAGCGCCTGACGAAAGTCAACGACGCGGACATGGTCGAGGAGACTGTCCGGCAGCTCTTGGGTGAGGGGAGCACGCTCAGCGTTCTGTACACCATCGCCGACGGTGCCTTGCGCGCCGAGGTCGGTGAGCGGCTTCGGGCAATGGGCGTCAACGGTGTCGACGTGCTCGGTCCAGCCGTCCAGGCATTGAGTGAGAGCTCGGGAGTCGCGCCGAGTGGGATTGCGGGGTCCATCCATCGTACGGATGAGGAGTATTTCAAACGCATCGAGGCTATGGAGTATTTTGTCGAGCATGACGATGGACGTGGCGCCGATGACTTGGATGACGCCGATATCGTCCTTATCGGCATCTCACGTACCGGTAAAACGCCGCTGTCCATGTACCTCGCTCATCTTGGGTATCGCGTTGCGAACATCCCTCTCGTTCCAGGTGTAGAGCCGCCGGCGTCCCTGTTTTCCGTCGATTCCGGAAAGGTCTTTGGCCTCATCTCCACGACCGAAGTCGTTGCGACAATTCGCGACCGGCGCCTCGGCGACGATATGAGTCGCGCCGTCGCTTCCGACTACGCCGATCCCGAACGTGTTCGTACGGAGATGGATGAGGCCCGGTCGCTTATCAAAAAGCTCGGATGCATTTCCGTTCGCACGGACGGAAATGCTATCGAGGAGTCCGCGGCCGAGATTCTCGAGCGCATGAGGCGGGTGCGCATCGGTCGCGAGCGCCGTCGAGAGCATCTGGATGCGCAATCGTTTTAGCATATTCTAGCTGCAGTGGTATCTTCATCGAGTAACCACATGCGCGACCGTTTGCCGTGCGCATTGCGCCGCTCGGCCCCATATCCCCGCATCTTCACAGGTATTTCCAATCGCCCCCGTAGAGTTCCCTTAACCCGCAGAAGCGCGGTATGGCAAACGATATGGCCCGGCTTCGGGTCGATAGGGGGTCCGTGTGACTACGATGCAGCGCGTGTACAAATTCGGTGGCGGCGTGGCCTCGCCCGACGTGACCGAGGGCGACGCCTCGATGAACTACATCCTCGGCGGCAAGGGTGCAAACCTCGCCGAGATGTGCCGCATCGGCCTTCCTGTGCCCCCGGGCTTCACCATCACGTGCCAGACTTGCGTCGAGTATGACGAGGCGGGGAGCAACTGGCCCGATGGCGCCCTCGACGAGATCGAGGCGGCAACGCGCGACCTCGAGGCTCGTATGGGAAAGCGCCTGGGAGATGCCGCGGATCCGCTACTCGTCTCGGTCCGCTCCGGAGCGCCGTTCTCCATGCCGGGCATGATGGACACCGTGTTGAACCTCGGCCTCAACGATGAATCCGTGATGGGCCTCATCGCCCAGACCGACAACCCTCACTTCGCATGGGATTCGTATCGCAGGTTCATCCAGATGTTCTCCAACGTGGTGCTGGGTATCGATGCCGACCTGTTCGAGAACGCCATCGCCGAGCGACGCCTGATCGCCGGGGTCCGCACCGATGCCGAGCTCTCCGATGAAGATCTCCGCGATCTTGTCGATGAGTTCAAGGAGATTTTCGTCCGAGAGGTCGATGCCTCCGCGTACCCCGAGCTCATTGTGGACGGGACTGTTGCCTTCCCCGCAGATCCCTGCCTTCAGCTGCGCTTGGCCATCCAGGCCGTGTTCGGCAGCTGGATGAATGAGCGCGCCTGCATCTACCGCCAGCGCAACCGCATCCCCGACGATCTCGGCACCGCCGTCAACGTCCAAGTCATGGTATTCGGCAACAAGGGAGAGACCTCCGCGACCGGCGTCGCGTTCACGCGCGACCCTGCCTGCGGTGCGCGGGGAACCTATGGCGACTTCCTTGTGAACGCGCAGGGCGAGGATGTCGTCGCCGGCATCCGCAACACCGAGCCCATCTCCGGTCTCGCGAACGTCCCCGGGCTGGAGGAGGCCGCGGCCGAGCTTGACCGCGTCTTCGGCATCCTTGAGGGCCATTATCGCGATATGTGCGACATCGAATTCACTATCGAGCAGGGCAAGTTGTGGATGCTGCAGACGCGTGCGGGCAAGCGTACGGCCGCAGCGGCGTTGCGCATCGCGATCGACATGGTCGAGGAGGGGCTCATCTCCCGCGATGAGGCGCTTATGCGCATCGATCCCTCGCAGCTCGACCAGCTCTTGCATCCTCAGTTCGACACCTCCGCCGCCGTCGACGTGCTTGCGCGCGGCCTCAACGCGAGCCCCGGTGCCGCTGTGGGCGAGATTGTCTTTTCCTCCGACGACGCCGTCGCCGTCCATGAGGCCGGGCGCCCCGCAATCCTCGTGCGCTGGGAGACGAACCCCGATGACCTCAAAGGCATGGTCGCCGCTGAGGGCATCTTGACGAGCCATGGTGGAAAGACGAGTCATGCTGCCGTTATCGCGAGAGGCATGGGGACGCCGTGCGTGTGCGGTGTCGAGAGCTTCCGCATCGATGCCGCCGCGAAAGAGGTTCACGTTCTGGGAACCGATATCGTGCTGCACGAAGGTGACGTCATCTCCATAGACGGCGGTCAGGGCATCGTTGTCGCCGGCGCGGTGCCGCTTGTCAAGCCCGAGCTGACCGGAGACCTTGACACCGTTCTCAGCTGGGCGGACGACGTTCGCCTCGATGAGTCCGACGGGCGCGGATACCACGTGCGCGTCAACGCCGATAACCCCGAGGACGCCGAGCTTGCCCTTGAATTCGGCGCCGAGGCCATCGGCCTGTGCCGCACGGAGCATATGTTCCTCGGCGATCGCAAGCAGATCATCCAGTCCTTCATCCTCTCCGACGATGCCGATGTGCGCGCCAAGGCGCTCGAGGACCTGCTCGCCGTCCAAACTGAAGATTTCGTCACCATGCTGCGCACCATGACCGGACGCGCCATGGTCATCCGACTCATTGATCCGCCACTTCATGAGTTCCTCGACGATCCTCGCGAGCTTGCCGTTGAGATCGCGCGTAAAGAGGCCCTGGGCCAGGACGTTTCCGATGCTCGCAAGCGCCTGCGCCTCATTGACGGGATGATGGAGTCCAACCCCATGCTTGGCCTTCGCGGCGTGCGTCTCTCCATCGTCTATGCCGACCTTCCGTTGATGCAGGTGCGCGCCGTCGCGTCCGCCGCCGCCCGCCTCAAGCTCGAGGGCTTCGATCCACGCCCCGAGATCATGATTCCGCTCGTGTCCATCACCGAGGAGCATGTCCAGACCCGTGCGGTCGCCGAGCGCGTCATCATGGATGTCGAGGCGGAGTACGGCGTGAAACTCGACATTCCCATTGGAACTATGATCGAGCTGCCGCGCGCTTGCCTGGTCGCCGACGAGATCGCGGCCCATGCCGACTTCTTCTGCTTCGGTACGAACGATCTCACACAGACGACCTTCGGTTTCTCACGAGATGATGCCGAGGCTAAATTCCTTCCCGCCTATCTGCATGAGAAGGTGCTGGCTTCAAATCCCTTCGAGACCGTCGATCCCGCCGTCCTTCAGTTGGTGAAGATGGCCGTCGACAAGGGTCGTGCCGTCACACCCGAAATGCATTTCGGCGTCTGCGGTGAGCATGGCGGCGACCCGACGTCGATCGTCGACTTCTTCAACACGGCAGGCGTGGACTATGTAAGCTGCTCTCCGTATCGCGTCCCGCTCGCCCGACTCGCGGCTGCACGCGCCAAGCTCACTTGCGCTCGCTAACGGCGCGAACCGACAATCGACCCCCTTTATTCGCGGTGGCCGCATTCGTGCGGCCACCGTACTTTTGGTGTACTTTCGTTCACATGCAATCGAATGGATACAATAATTTCCGAATGCGTGTACCCACCTCGACGCATATGACTTTGAATTGCGCGGCGGCATCGACCGTCGTTTTCGTTATCGTGCAATCGAAAGGAGCCACATCAGTCTATGGCAACCAACAACAAGAAATCTAACGTGACGCTCAAGGTCATCCCCCTGGGCGGCCTTGACGGCATCGGCAAGAACATGACCGCCTTCGAGTGCGGCGATGACATGGTGCTCGTCGACGCAGGCCTCATGTTCCCCGACGACAACCAGCCCGGCATCGACCTCGTCCTGCCGGATTACACCTATGTTCTCGAGAACGAGCACAAGCTTCGCGGCATCATCATCACCCATGGCCATGAGGACCATACGGGTGCACTGCCCTATCTCTTGCAGGACCTCAACAACAAGGTGCCGATTTTCTCCAGCAAGCTCACCCTCGGCTTCATCGAGGGCAAGCTTTCCGAGTTCCGCATCCGTGCGCCCAAGTTCCGCGAGGTCAAGGGCGGTAGCCACGTCAATCTCGGCTGCTTCTCCATCGAGTTTTTCTCCACGACGCACTCCATCCCCGGCGCGCTCGGCGTGTTCCTGAAGACTCCGGCTGGTACTGTTGTGCACACGGGCGACTTCAAGCTCGATCAGACCCCGATCGACGGTGTCACCCCCGACTACGGCGCACTCGCAAAGTTCGGCAAGCAGGGCGTCGACTTACTCATGTCCGACTCCACCAACGCCACCGTCCCGGGCTTCACCAAGTCCGAGGCGGAGGTCGGTCCTTCGATCCTCCATGCGATCAAGAACGCCAAGGGTCGCGTCTTCGTCGCCTCCTTCTCCAGCCACATCCACCGCTTGCAGCAGATCTGCGATGCGGCCAAGAAGTGCAATCGCAAGATCGTCGTCACCGGCCGCTCGATGCTCACCAACACGCGTGTCGCACGCGAGCTCGGTTACCTGAAGGTCGACGAGAACGACCTGCTCGATGCGTTCGAGATCAACGGCATCCCCGAGGATAAGCTCGTCGTCATGTGCACCGGCTCGCAGGGTGAGCCGCTCTCCGCTCTCTCCCGCATGGCCAACGGCGAGCACAAGACGCTGTCCATCCACGAGGGCGATACGGTCATCATCTCCGCAACCCCGGTTCCGGGTAATGAGAAGGCCGTCCAGCAGGTCGTGAACAGCCTGGCCAAGCTCGGCTGCGACGTGTACGACAAGAGCCGCGCCCTGGTCCACGTTTCCGGCCACGCCAGCCAGGAGGAGCTTAAGCTCATGCTTGCCCTCACCAAGCCGAGTTACTTCATGCCCGTCCACGGCGAGGCCGTGCATCTGCGCGCGCACGCTGCGCTCGGCCAGAAGATGGGTGTCCCCGCCAAGAACATCTTCGTGATCGACAACGGCGATTCTCTCGAGATGCGCGACGGTGTCGTCAAGCGCGGCCGCTCCGTCGAGTCCGGCGTCGTATACGTCGACGGCCTGCGTATCGGCGATACCGACCCGATCGTCCTGCGCGACCGTCAGAAGCTCGCGAGCGACGGCATGGTGACGGTCGTTGCCATGCTCGACATGAAGCGTAAGAAGATCGGCGACCTCGAGTTCTCCGGTCGCGGCGTCTCGTTCCCCATCGACGACCAGTTCTCCGCCGATGCCTCCGCCGCAATCCAGCGCGCCATCGAGAAGGGCAAGTTCAACTTCTCGAGCTCCGGTACGGATGCCATCCGCAAGGCCGTGCGCGATGCCCTCTCGAATTACATTTGGAACAACAACCGCACGCGACCGATGATCATCCCGGTCGTCATGGAGGTGTAGGTTGGCCCGCTCAGCCAATTCATCTGCAAAGAAATCTCCGGCACGTAAGAACAAGCAAGGGGCGGCCTCCTCGGCCGCCCCGCGCGGTCTGCGGGCCAACGAGGGCCGCGCTCCCGTTTCCGATCACGCCTTCGATTCGCTTATGGACGATACCGCTGGCCGCGACATCGCCGGTATTGCGATCGCCGTGGTCGCCGTGGTCTCGTTCATCGCTGTGGTCTCGCCTACGAGCGCGCCCGTCTCAAACGCTATCGCCGGTTTTTACCACCTGGGCTTCGGCCTGGGTGCCTATGTGCTGCCGTTCGCCCTGCTCATATTCGCCGCCGGTCTCTTCTTGCGCGACCGTGCGCCCTTGAACGCCCGCACGCTTTTAGGCGGCTCTCTCATCCTGCTGGGCGTGCTGGCCATCCTGTCGCTCATGGTTCCGGGCACCGAATTTGCCACCTCAGCCATGTTCGAGCCCGAGGCCCTCTCCACCTCCGGTGGATATGTCGGCGCGTTCATCGCGAGCGCCCTTCAGCAGGCCCTCGGCAAAACCATCTCTCTCGTGGTGCTCATCGGCCTCATCATCGTCGGGTTCGTTGTGATCGGTTTTTCGGTCAGCTCCTTCATGCGTGCGGCCGCCGATCGCGCCCGCGTGCTCGCGGAGCGTCGACGCGTCAACGTGAACGATGCCCCCTGGGGCGATGAGGGCGCACTTCAGCCCGCACAGGGGCGCGCGGCGTTCGGCGGGGCCGCCGTTCAGGGCAACCTGTTCGACGATGCCGGTACCGCCGAGACGACCTTTCTGGGTAATCGTGAGACCACGGTGCTGGATTCCGCTTCCCGGGCGTCTGCCCCCGCAATCGAAGATGAGCCGGATCGCGATGAGGACCCCTTCGTCGATTTGAGCAGCCAGCTCGCTGCTGAACGTGCTGAGACCACGCTCATTCCCGTGCCTGACCGTATTGACCACGTCGATGCGCCGGCCAAAGCCGATGGGGGAGAGGCACCTTCCGCTACGGCCGAATCCCCCGTTGATGACGAGGAGATCCCTCCCTTTGATGTGGATGGTGCGACACGCTCCGTCGTAAAGACCGCCGACGGTCCGCGCGAGATCCCGTCCTTCCTTAAGAGCCATGCTCCCGCTTCCAGCTCCGACAGCTCGGCCAAGGAGGTGCGTCCTTCAAAAACGAGCGTCCCTGCCGCGGCCGATTCGGAAGAGCCCGAGGACGGCCAGCTGCAGCTGCCTCCGCTCAGCATGCTCCGTCACAATCCGCATTCCGCTGTCGCCGCCTCTTCGGACAAGGAGCTCGAGCAGACCGCAAACTCCCTGCAATCTACGTTGAACGAGTTTGGGCTCCACTCCCGCGTTGTCGGATGGATCTCCGGTCCCACCGTGACCACGTTCAAGGTCCAGCCGGGTGAGGGCGAGCGCGTCAGCCGTATCTCCAATCTCGAGGACGATATCGCGTTGTCTCTGGCCGCGCAGTCGGTCCGCATTTTCGCGCCGATTCCCGGCACCTCGCTCGTGGGCATCGAGATTCCCAACGCCAAGCGCCAAAACGTCAACCTCGGCGATGTTTTGCCCTATGTTCAGGGCGGACCGCTCGAGCTTGCCATTGGCCGTGACGCGGAGGGCCAGCCCATCGTCGCCGACCTCGCGAAGATGCCCCACCTTCTCATCGCCGGCACCACCGGCTCCGGTAAGTCCGTCATGATCAACTCCATCATCATGGCGCTGCTCATGAGGAGCCTTCCCGAGGACGTTCGCCTCATCATGGTCGACCCCAAGCGTGTCGAGCTTTCCGGCTATAACGGCTTGCCTCACCTGTACGTCCCGGTTGTCACCGAGCCCAAGCAGGCTGCGAGCGCCCTGCAGTGGGCGGTGTCCGAGATGGAGCGCCGCCTCAAGGTCTTCGAGCGCATCGGCGTCCGCAAGATCTCGACCTTCAACGAAAAGCAGGCTGCCGGCGAGTTCGACCATTACGACAATCCGCCCGCTAAGATGCCCTACCTCGTCATCATCATCGACGAGCTCTCCGACCTTATGATGGTCGCCGGGAAGGATGTCGAGGCGAGCATCGTGCGCATCGCGCAGCTCGGCCGTGCGGCGGGTATCCACCTCATCGTGGCCACGCAGCGCCCGAGCTCCAACGTCGTGACCGGCCTCATCAAGGCGAACATCACCAATCGTATCGCCTTCAACGTCGCCACCGGCATCGACAGCCGCGTCATCATCGATCAGATGGGCGCCGAGAAGCTCACCGGCTACGGAGACATGCTGTTCTCCAAGGTCGACTGGGGCAAGCCCAAGCGCATCCAGGGATGCTTCGTGTCCGATGACGAGATCAACGGTGTCGTCGATTTCGTCAAGGAACAGGGCGCGCCCGATTACCACGAGGAGATCCTGTCTGCCGTGGCGCCCGCAACCATGTCCGGCGGGGGAGGGGGCGGCTTCTACAACGAGGCTCCCACCGAGGAGGACCCGCTATTGTGGGATGCGGCGAAGATCGTTGTCGAGTCGCAGCTCGGCTCCACCTCCGGTCTGCAACGCCGTCTTAAGGTTGGCTATGCGCGCGCCGGTCGCATCATGGACATGCTCGAGGAAAAGGGCATCGTCGGTCCGCCGGACGGCTCAAAGCCGCGCGAGGTGCTCTACGATGAGGAGGGGCTTGCGGCGTTGCGCGCCGTGGAGGAGCCTCTGTCTGAGGAAGAGATTTTTGGAGGGATGTAGATGACCCGTCATTTCGGTGAGATGCTGCTCGAGCGCCGTCGTCAGATGGGCGCTTCGATTCAGCAGGTCGCCAACGTCATCAAAATCCGGCCGCAGATCATCGAGTACTTCGAGACCGAGAACTTCGCTGCCATGCCCCCGCGCGGGTATTCCCAGGGAATCATCGCCAGTTACGCGCGATTCCTCGGCCTGAATCCGCGCGAGGTGGTCGATGCCTATTTCGACGCCCTGCATGAGTACGAGCGCAACGGTTCCGGTGGCCGCGCCGGCCGTTTCCAGGATGCCGCCGCCGATGCCAACCCCCGCAGCTCCAATGCAGCGGGTCGGTACATGATGGTCAATTCTGTTCCCGCATCACGTTATGGTCAGCGCCCGCCTCAGGCCGGATACGTGTCCGAATTCTCATCCGCGCATGAGCCCGTTTCAGCTTCGAGACTTCGACCGGTCAACACCGCCGACTCCCGCCGTCGTCCCTCGCAGGGCGGGTACGATTCCACGTTGCGTTCGCGCGCCCGTCGTTCCGACGGCCACCCGGCCTCCGACCAGCGCGATCCTCGCGCCCACGCTTCTCGTTCACAGGACGGGCGCCCCTATCGCGACCCTCGCGGACCGCGTGGCACCTATCCCGATCAGCGGCCCGTTCGTCGCGCGCCCGGCGGGCAGCCTCCGCGTGGGGGCGCCGGACGGGGACAGGTTCCTCGTGGTGGGTCTCGTCCGCCCCAACAGGGCCCCGATTTGAAATTCCTGGCCATTATGGCTCTCGGTATCTTGATCCTCATCGCGTTGGTCATGGTGCTGCTGCGCGGTTGTGCGCCCAAGCCCGAACCAGCCGGCAGCGCATCTTCGACACCCTCTGCTCAAAAGGCGGATTCCAAGGACACCTCCGAAGATTCAACCGATGTCGACGAGGGAGGCGATTCGTCTACGGACGAGGGTGACGATGCGGACGAGCCGTCCTCATCCAAAGACAAGGCCGACAAGTCCTCCAAGGACGAAGAGCCCAAGGAGACCATCGTCAAGGTCAAGCTCAAGGAGAAGGGCGCAGTTGCCTGGATCGAGGTCAAGCTCGACGGCAAGATCGTCTTGGGCAAGCAAGTCGTCGGTCCCTTCGAGGAGGAATTCAAGGTCGAGACCCAAATCGATATCACCACCAACACGCCGAGCGCCGTCGCCATCTATAAAAACGGCGACAAGGTCCGCTACGATACGAAGGTCTCAGGCGTTGGCAAGGTCTCGATTCTCGCGCCCAAGAAGGAGGAGCCCGAGAAGGTCGTCGACAGCGATGGCGACGGCACGCCCGATATGACCATCGACGAGGCGAAGGAAGCGGGTGTCACCATCCCAGAAGACGTCCTTGCCGCCGCCGAGAAGACCGACGAGCCAACGACCGAACAGTAATCGACCGGTCCGCGTGGACCGAATTGAAAGGAGCCTACTATGGCAAAAGACTCGAGCTTCGACGTTGTGTCCGAAGTCAACATGCAGGAGGTCGACAACGCCTATCAGCAGACGGCCCGTGAGCTTTCCCAGCGCTATGACCTGAAGGACTCCGGCGCCACGATCGAGCTGTCCAAGGCGGACAAGCTCTTTACCATCAACGCTCCGGCCGATTTCGTCTCCCGCCAGATCATCGACGTCCTTTCGTCCAAGCTCATCAAGCGCGGTGTCGACATCAAGACCGTCAAGTGGGACGATCCGCAGGCCGCGAGCGGCGGCACCGTTCGCGTGCTCGGCCATATCGTTGAAGGTATCGACCAGGCGACCGCCAAGAAGATCAACAAGGACATCAAGGATCAGAAGCTCAAGGTCAAGGTGACCATCGAGGCTGACAAGCTGCGCGTCACCAGTGCATCTAAGGACGCCCTGCAGCAGGTCATCGCTTTCCTGCGCGATCAGGATTACGGCCAGCCCCTCCAGTTCACGAACTACCGTTAAGGAGCGCCCATGGCTCACGGATCCATTCTCTACATCACGCTCGGCTGCGCTAAAAACGAAGTCGATACCGACCGCATGCGCGCCCTTCTCAACGGGGCTGGCTACGACGAGGTCTTTTCCGCCGAGGACGCTGATGCGGTGATTATCAACACGTGTTCGTTCCTCGCCTCCGCGACGTCCGAGAGCATCGAGACCACGCTTACGCTCGCCGAGGAGATCTCCGAGGGCGTTCGCGGGACTCGCATCGTCATGTGCGGCTGCGTGCCCTCTCGATACGGTTCCGAGCTCCCGGATGAGCTCCCCGAAGTCGCCGCATTCGTTCGCACCGACGAGGAGGACGGCATCGTCTCCGTCATGGACGAAGTGCTTGGCATCGAGCGCGTCGACCCTCCGTTTATTCCGAGCGTCAAGCGCACGGTTGAGAGCGCCGTCGCCTATGTCAAGATTTCCGATGGCTGCGACCGCTACTGCAGCTTCTGCGCGATTCCCTACATCCGCGGTCGCTATCATTCCCGCTCCGCCGTGAGCATCCTCTCCGAAGTTCGCGATTTGGTCGCCGGCGGTGTTCGCGAGATCGTTCTCATCGGTCAGGACACGGGCATCTGGGGCACTGATTTCAAGGACGAGGTCGACGGTCCCACCAACTTGGCGCAGCTCATGATCGCCGTCGCTGAGGCGGTCCGTCCCGAGCATGTCTGGATCCGCGTCCTCTACCTGCAGCCCGAAGGAATGACCGACGAGCTCATCGCCGCCATCCGCGACACACCCGAGGTCCTGCCCTATATCGACATCCCCGTGCAGCACTGCAACGCGCGCGTCCTGAAGGCAATGCATCGTTCCGGCTCCGCCGAGCAGCTTTCCGACCTCTTCGCGAAGCTTCGCGCCGAGATTCCCGCGATGGTTATCCGCACCACCAGTCTCGTCGGCTTCCCCGGTGAGACCGATGACGAAGCAGCCGAGATGCTCGCGTTCATGGATCGCGAGGGTTTCGATTACACGAGCGTGTTCCCGTATTCTCAGGAGGAGGGGACGTTCGCCGCGAAGATGGACGGTCAGGTTGACGAGGACGTGAAGCTCGAGCGCACTCAGGCCGCCATGGACTTGGCCGAGGCCCTCGGCTTTGCCGCCACAGCCGCCCATGTCGGCGAGGTGGCCGAGGTCATCGTCGACGGTATCGAGGAGACCGACGAGGGCCCCGAGCTTATCGGTCACGCTTGGTTCCAGGCCCCCGATTCCGATGGTGCCGTTCACCTCGAGGTGACCGACGCCGCCGTGGGCGACATTTTGCAGGTCAAATTTACCGACAGCTTCTGCTATGAGCTCGTCGGCGAGGTCGTAGAGGAGTAGTAGGCATGGCCGTCAACGCCAAGGGCGAGGAGATCACGAGCATTTGGACGCCCGCCAACATCGTCACGTGCGTTCGCATTCTGTTCATCCCGCTGTTCATGGTTGCGAGTGAGTTCGCGTTCAGCGGTTTTGCCGCCGGCGGCAACCACTTCGGCATCACCGCAGGCGCCTGGGCAGTCGCCGCCTTCGTTCTGTACTTCGTGCTCAGCGCCACCGACAAGATCGACGGCGATCTTGCCCGCAAGCGCGGTGAGGTGACTGACTTCGGTAAGTTCCTCGACCCGATCGCCGACAAGCTGCTTGTCTTCTCGGCGCTTCTTATCTTGCTCGAGCACGGTCTGGTCAACGTCTGGTTCGTGTTCATCATCTTGCTTCGCGAGTTCCTCGTAAGCGCCCTTCGTATGGTGGCGAGCGCTAACGGCGAGGTCATCGCAGCCGATAATCTCGGAAAGGCCAAGACCGCGGTCACCATGGTATCGCTATGCGCGTACCTGCTCGGTATCGCGCTCGAGTTCCTCGCGCTTCCCGGCATGGTTCAGGCCACCTCCATCGTGCTCACGGTCGCATGGGCGACGATGGTCGCCGCGGTCGTGCTCACGGTCGTCTCGGGCGCACAGTACTTCTGGAACGCCCGTCACGTCATTTTCCGCGTGTAGCGTTCTTTCTCATCGACCCCCGCAAACTCGCTGGTTCCCTGCGCGTTTGCGAGGGTCGCTTGGTTTTAATTGGGGTTTCCAGCATGATTGATATTAATGAGACGACCCTGAACGCCGCCTGTGTACGCGCCGCTGAGGGGCTCGTGCGCCTGGCGACCGAGCGTGATATGCGCGTAAGCACCGCCGAGTCCTGCACTGCTGGCATGGTCTCGTCTTACATCGCCGGGGTGCCGGGGGCCAGCGCCGTCCTGCTCGGCGGCGCCGTCACGTATTGCGACGATATCAAGAATCACGTGCTCGACGTGCCCGCAAAAACACTTGAGAATCATACGGCTGTGAGCGGGGAGACCGCGTCCGCCATGGCGGACGGCAGCCGTAAGCTATTTGGCTCTGATGTTGCGGTGAGCATCACTGGGTATGCGGGCCCTGGCGGAGGTAGTTCCGCCGATCCGGTCGGAACCGTCTATATTGGAGTGGCGACCCAGCGAGGCACTCGGTATGAACGCCATCTGTTCGAAGGTGACCGCATGTCCGTTCGGCTGCAAGCCGCGCTTGGCGCGCTTAAGCTCCTCGCCGCTGCCGTCGTCGATGATGGGGCTTCCGCGTAACTGGCGCACAGGGCTCCCATGATGGGGTTTCCGTGCCGTTATCGCGCGAGGCTCCCCGTTCCTCCACCTGCGATACCCACGCTTCCTCGTGAAATCAGATTCCTTGCGATCTGCGTTCAGATTCCGGTCACATGCTTTCCGATGTATGGGGAATAACGCGGAGTAGCATTTCTCACAGGTCGCTTGACCACGAACACCCGTTCGGATACTATCGACTTGTCAAAATCAAGGAGGAGCAATGGCCAAGAATTCCGGCCCTGCGCGCATCATTCACGAGCGCACCACGGGCGAAGAGCGCGAGAAGATGATTGAAGTCACCAAGGCCGATATCATCAAGAAATTCGGCGACGGCGCGATCATGCGCTACGGAGATGGCGGTCCCGAACTCGAGGTAGAGGCTATTCCAACTGGAGCCATCGCCCTGGATGCCGCATTGGGTATCGGCGGTGTCCCGCGCGGCCGCATCATCGAGATCTACGGTCCCGAGTCTTCCGGCAAGACCACGCTTTCGCTGGAAATCGTCGCGGAGGCACAGGCCATGGGTGGCGTCGCAGCGTTCATCGACGCCGAGCACGCCCTGGATCCCACGTATGCTGCTCGCATCGGTGTCGATATCGACGAGGTGCTCATCTCACAGCCCGATACCGGTGAGCAGGCGCTTGAGATCTGTGACATGCTCGTCCGCTCCGGAGCCATCGACGTCGTCGTCATCGACTCCGTCGCCGCCCTGGTGCCTCGTGCCGAAATCGAGGGTGAGATCGGCGAAACGACGGTGGGTCTCCAGGCCCGCCTGATGAGCCAGGCCCTGCGCAAGCTTGCCGGCTCCCTCGCAAAATCAAACACGACCTGTATCTTCATCAACCAGCTTCGCGAGAAAATCGGCGTCATGTTCGGCAACCCCGAGACGACGACCGGTGGTCGCGCTCTCAAGTTCTTCTCTTCCGTCCGCATCGACATCCGTCGAATCGAGAGCATCAAGGTCAAGGATGAGATCGTGGGCAACCGCGTGCGCGCCAAGGTTGTGAAGAACAAGGTTGCCGCTCCGTTCAGGACTGCGGAATTCGACATCATGTACGGTACGGGCATCTCCAAGGAGGGCTCGGTGCTCGACATGGCCGTCCAGTTCAATTTCGTCACCAAGGCCGGTGCCTGGTTCACGTATGACGGCGAACGACTCGGTCAGGGTCGCGAGGCCGCAAAGGAGAAGCTGCGCAAGACCCCTGAGCTCTTGGCCGAGCTCGAGCACAAGGTCCGTGTCGCATGCGGCCTTGAGTTCGAAGATGAACCCGTGGGTACCATCGTCGATGATGTCGAATTCGATAGTTCGTCCGAGGCCTAGCAAGCACGCGTGCTATGACGTTGCTCATGACTGAGCTCGAGGTGCGCCTTCCCGATCGAAGGAGCGCCTCGAGCTTCTCCACCTCAAAAAAGCCCATGGCAGAAGTCTCCTGCATCATGGATAACGGCCGATCAAGGGAAATCGTCGTCCCCGTTCGCGTGGGACGCTTGCTCATGACCGATGCCATAGCTCTGCCGCTTCCCGAAGGGGAGGCGTTCGATGCCATCCATGCACTTGAGGGCAAGATTTGTTTTGCTCAGCTGACTGAGATGTTATCGAGGCGCGACTATGCCGTCCTCGAGGCGCGGGAACGACTACTCAATTACGGATATCGTGAGATCGAAATCGATGCGGCCCTATCCAAGGCAATCGATGTCAGGTTCCTTGATGACAGTAGGTTTGCGACCTATTTCATCTCCGAACGCATTCGGCGCGGTTGGGGACGGCGGAAAATCGAAATCGAATTAAGGCGCAAAGGCGTCGATGCCAACGACCTGCCTGGCTACCCTGAGGACTTCTTCTCTGACGATGACGAGCTCGATCGCGCGATCGAGCTGCTGTCTCGCAAGTCGATTCCGTCAGTGAGGCCCCAGGAGAAGCTCATCCGACACCTCATGGCAAAGGGGTTTTCATATTCCGTGTCGGCCGAGGCCGCTCGACGCCGTTTATCGTCCGATACCTTATGAAACTTTGACAAATCCCCTGCCACCTCGTAGGATGGATTTGTCATTTGTTTGTTATGCGCTCATCCTCGCAGATGAGATTGACGATATTTTCTATCGGAACGATTTCATAGGCCCTTCGGTGGACCATACCCGGCAAATGTCCTGCGCCTTCCTTATCGGTGGGTGCAGTTTTCTTGCATCTTTAACCACTAAAAGGAGTCCATCATGCCAATGGAGCTTGTTCTCGTCGGCATCGTGTGCCTGGCAATCGGCGCTTTTGCCGCCGTCTTGGCCATGCGCAACGCCAAGTCCGGAAGCATTCGCGAGGCCGAATCGAAGGTTACCGCCGCCCATTCTGAAGCCGAGCAGGTGATGGCCGATGCGAAGCGCGCGGCCGAGACCCTTAAGAAGGAGGCCCTCCTCGAGGCCAAGGAGGAGATCATC
The DNA here is from genome assembly GCF_902501455.1 of Collinsella intestinalis. Classification (NCBI taxonomy): domain Bacteria; kingdom Bacillati; phylum Actinomycetota; class Coriobacteriia; order Coriobacteriales; family Coriobacteriaceae; genus Collinsella; species Collinsella intestinalis. Next base: position 469,540 of record NZ_CABWIC010000007.1, on the reverse strand, counting down.
CAGAATAAGCAGGCCGCCGAGGCAGAGGAGGCTCAGCGTAAGAAGGAGATCCGCGCCCTCGAGAACCGTGTGATGCAGCGTGAGGAGTCCCTTGATCGCCGCAATGAGGCCCTTGATAAGCGAGAGCACCAGCTTTCCAGCCAGCAGGGTCAGATCGACAAGCGCTCTCGTGAGCTTGAGGAGCTCTATGCTCGTCAGACGGACGAGCTCGAGCGCATCTCTGAGCTTACCCGCGAGGACGCCCACGCAGAGCTTCTCGACAAGGTTCGCGGCGAGGTGACCCACGAAGCCGCCACGATCATTCGCGAGTCCGAGCAGAAGGTCAAGGCCGAGTGCCATAAGACCGCTCAGGAGATCATCTCCCTCGCCATCCAGCGTTGCGCTTCCGATCACACCGCCGAGGTCACCGTCACGTCCGTTCACATTCCCTCTGACGACCTCAAGGGCCGTATCATCGGACGCGAAGGCCGCAACATCCGCACGTTCGAGCAGGTTTCCGGCGTCAATCTCGTCATTGACGACACCCCTGAGACCGTCGTCCTCTCCAGCTTTGATCCGGTTCGTCGCGAGACCGCTCGCGTCGCCCTTGAGAACCTGATCGCCGATGGCCGCATTCACCCAGCCCGCATTGAGGAGATGTACCAGAAGGCCTCTGACCTTGTGCAGCAGCGCGTCCGCGAGGCTGGCGAGCAGGCGGCATTCGATATGGGCATCCACGACCTGCACCCCGAGATCGTCAAGACCCTCGGTGCCCTTCGCTATCGCACCTCCTTTGGCCAGAACGTTCTCCGTCACTCCCTCGAGGTGGCCGACCTTTGTGCCATCATGGCCGCTGAGCTCGGTATCGATGTCGTGACCGCGAAGCGCGCCGGCCTTCTGCATGATCTCGGCAAGGCCATCGATCATGAGGTCGAGGGTCCGCATGCCGTCATCGGCGCCGAACTTGCCCGTCGTTATGGCGAGAAGCCCGCAATCGTTCACGCGATTGAGGCGCATCACGGCGATACCGATCCCAACACCGTCCTGGACGTGCTCGTCCAGGCTGGCGATGCCATTTCTGCCTCCCGTCCCGGCGCTCGCCGCGAGTCCGCTGAGAACTACATCAAGCGTCTCGAGAAGCTCGAGGAGATCGCGAACTCCCACGAGGGCGTGGAGCGCACCTACGCCATGCAGGCCGGTCGTGAGGTCCACGTCATGGTTCAGCCCGACAAGGTCTCCGACGCCGAATCCACGGTCCTGGCGCACGATATCGCCCAGCAGATCGAGGAAGAGATGGAGTATCCCGGCCAGGTTCGCGTCGTGGTCATTCGCGAGAGCCGCGCCGTCGATATTGCAAAGTAGTGTGACCCATGTCTGACGGCAACGACCTTATTTCGTTCATCGCCTCCATGTCCGGCGAGGGAAACCTTCGTGTCGAGGAGAACCTCGGCGACGGCTTCGTTCGCCTGCGCGTTTCCGAGGCTGAACGCCGTCAGGCAAAACACGATATCCAACATGTCGAGGACATCGTCGTCGAAATGCTGCGAAATGCACGCGACGCAGGTGCTCGCAATATCTACCTCGCCACGAGTAAGGAGGAGGGTGTTCGCACCCTCCTTTTCCTCGATGACGGATCGGGAGTGCCAGAGGATATGCGTGATCGCATCTTCGATGCGCGCGTCACATCCAAGCTCGAAAGCATGCGTATGGACAAATGGGGTGTCCATGGACGCGGTATGGCCCTTTTCTCAATTCGTCAGAACACTCAAACGGCCGAGGTCGTCACCTCTGCTCAAGGTGGCGGCTCGTCATTCCGCGTCGTCGTCGATACCGCTTCTCTCGGTGAGCGTGCCGACCAATCGACCTGGCCGACCGCCTCAAAAGACGAGGATGGCATTCTTTCCTGCGTGAAAGGCCCTCACAACATCAATCGTGCTGTTTGCGAGTTCGCATGTGAAGAGCTGCATGGTTGTGACGTATATCTTGGCACCCCCACCGAAATCGCCGCTACGCTATACGCTCACGCAGCATCTCGTGTCGATACCACACGTTTGCTTTTCTTGGATTCTGAACAATCGTTGCCGGTCGTCGATCGTCTGACCTGCGCGGCGGATGCCGGCGACTTCATTCGAATCGCATCCGACATGGGCATAGAGATTTCCGAGCGCACCGCCCATCGCATTCTCGGCGGTTCTATCGCGCCGCTCAAGAGCATCGCCTCTCGTCTTCTGCGCGAAAAGGAGCCTGCGATAGGGGAGCCAGCTCAAATCGATCTTACGCGCGACCGACGCGGTCTCAAGATCTCGAAGGAAGATATCGCTTCTTTTTCTCGTACGATGGAACGAGATTTTACCGATCTGGCATCTCGATATTTCCTGACGTTGTCGCGCGAGCCGAAAGTCCGCGTCACAAAAGACCGCATCACTGTCACCTTTGATATCGACAAGGAAGACACCTAGCCCGTGCACTTGCCCATGTGTAGTCCATGGGGTATCTTTACACCAACTAAAACACACCAAAATATGCACTTTATTCGCTGGAGAAATGTACATGGAGTTCCTCAAGGTCTCGAGTAAATCATCGCCCGCCTCGGTGGCAGGCGCTATAGCCGGCATGGTCAAAGATGGCGTCCCCGTCAACATGCAGTGCGTCGGCGCCGGCGCCGTCAACCAAGCCATCAAGGCGATGGCAATCGCCCGCGGGTTTCTGATCCCCACCGGGTTCGACATCTCTTGCGCTCCGGTCTTCTCGGACATCCTTATAAACGGTGAATCTCGTACAGCCATACGTCTGTCCGTGTATGTGCACCATATCTCGTACAACTCCGCCGATATCCCCGATTTTCCCGACGATTTTAAGCAGGTTTGCTAACATGTCCAACCTTTCTATCCTTTCTGGAAAGACCTATTTCATCCGCACGTTCGGATGCCAGATGAATTTGCACGATTCCGAACGCGTAAGCGGCTTGTTGGATTCCTGCGGCTGCTTGGTTGCTTCAAGTCCCGCAGATGCCGATATCGTCATCTTCATGACATGCTGTGTGCGCGAGGCTGCGGATACCCGCCTGTACGGTCAGTGCTCCTCTTGCAAAAGCCTTCCTGCATCGCCTTCCGGCAAGCGCGTCATCGCCGTAGGCGGCTGCATCGCCCAGCGTGATGGTGAGGGCCTGCTCACCAATCTCGATAACGTCGACGTCATTTTCGGAACTCACTCAATCGCCCATGTCGCCGATCTCCTGGCCGATGCCTTCGCAGACGGCGACCATCATGTCCGTGTCGAGGAGATCGACACCGGCGCTGCCACCGATATGCCTTGGCATCGTGAGACCGCTTTTCACGCATGGGTTCCGATCATGACCGGCTGCAATAATTTCTGCAGCTATTGCATCGTTCCATACGTTCGCGGACGCGAGAAGAGCCGTCCCATGGACGAAATCGTCGATGAGGTGACCGGGCTTGTCCGCCAAGGCGTTCGATCCATCACGCTTCTTGGCCAGAACGTCAACTCCTATGGGCGCGACCACGATCACGACCCACGTTTTGCCGAGCTGCTCCGCCGCGTGGGCGACACCGGAATCGAGCGCATCTACTTTACCTCGTCTCATCCGAAGGATCTCCTTCCCGAGACGATTGATGCCATGGCCGAAGTTCCCGCTGTCATGCCGCAACTTCACCTGGCCGTTCAGTCCGGTTCTTCACGCATCTTGAAACTCATGAATCGCAAGTACACACGCGAACAATATCTTGACCTGGTGCAGCGTGTCCGCGATCGCATTCCCAATATCGCCCTCACCACGGATATCATCGTCGGTTTCCCCGGTGAGACGGAAGAGGATTTCGAGCAGACCGTCTCCCTCGTCGATGAAGCGAAATTCGCTCAGGCGTTCACGTTCATCTACTCCAAGCGTGAGGGAACGCCTGCTGCGAAAATCGTCGACCCCACTCCTCGTTCGGTTATTCAAGAGCGCTTCGATCGCCTCGTAAAGCATGTCGAGCAGACCGCCTTCGACTTCAACCAAGGCTCACTGGACACCACCGTCCCCATGCTCATCGAAGGCACGTCCAAGAAGGACCCCAACGTTTTGCAGGGCAAGAGCCCTTGGAACCAAACCGTGCACTGCCCTGTGCCCGCGGGCGTGGACCCCACGACGCTCATCGGCAAGGTCATCGACGTCCACGTCGATACGGCACGCACATGGTATTTGTCGGGTGCGTCCGTAGGCGATGCTCGATGACTCCAATCGTAGCGATAACGGGACCCACTGCTGTTGGAAAGAGCTCCCTCGCCGATATGCTCGCCATACGATGGGGGAGTGAGGTGCTTTCCGCCGATGCCATGCAGGTTTATCGTGGTATGGATATCGGAACGGCCAAAACGCCCGTCGACGAGCGCCCCGTTCCGCTGCGTCTCGTTGACTTAGTGGACGTATTTCAACCGTATTCCGCCGCGCAGTTCCAGGTTGACGCACGTGGTGAGGTCGAACGGCTGCGAGGCGAAGGCAAAACGCCCATATTTTGCGGCGGCACCGGGTTGTATTTGCGCGCTGCGCTCGATGACATGCACTTCCCCAAGGGGGAGGTCGACGATGAGCGTCGCGAGCGCTACAACAAGCTCGCCGAGGATCTCGGACCCCTCGGAATTCACGCTATGCTCGAGAAACGCGATCCCCGAAGCGCGGAGATTATTCATCCCAATAACGTTAAACGTGTCGTTCGCGCGCTTGAAATGTGCGATGAGGGTGTTTCCTACGCCGATCAGGCAGCTGGGTTTTCACAGCACAATCCGTTTTACGAGCACGCAACCTTTGCGCTCACCATGGACCGCGCCCGTTTGTACGAGCGGATCGATCGACGCGTCGACGTTATGATGGGCGAGGGCCTCCTTGAAGAGGTCAAGGGACTGCTTGATTGCGGCGCACGTGACGCGCTCACGTCCATGCAGGCAATCGGATACAAAGAGATCATTTCATACCTCGATGGCGAATGCACTCTTTCCGATGCAGTCGACCTGATCAAACAGCGCTCCCGCCGCTATGCAAAGCGCCAGATCAGCTGGTGTAAACGCGACGAACGAACACGTTGGATCGATCTCGATAGGATGGGAGTCGAAGACGCCCTCGATCTTATTGAGCACGAGGTGCTGAAAGGATGAGTCGTTTCGAACTCGTGGACACTGCTCCGACACCAGAGCGCGCTATCCTCGTCGGCGTTGACTGGAGAAGCGACGGTTGGCCTATCGAGCGCTCGCTCGACGAACTCGAGCGGCTCGCCGACACGGCGGGCGCTGGCACCGTAGCCCGACTGACGCAACGACTCGACCGACCCGTACCGAAATCCTATATCGGGTCGGGCAAAGTTGAAGAACTCAAAGGCTTCGTGCAAAGACTCGATGCCGATGTGGTGATTTTCGATGATGACCTGAGTCCCTCTCAGCAGTCCTATCTTGAACGCGCACTCGGTGAACCGACGAAGGTCATCGACCGTACCGCCCTTATTCTCGATATCTTCGGCTTGCACGCTCGAACACGCGAAGGCCGCCTGCAAGTCCAGCTCGCACAATTGCAATATCTTTTGCCACGACTGCGGGGCATGTGGAGCCATCTTGCTAAAGAGCAGACGCGCGGCGGCATCGGCAGCAGGTTCGGTCAGGGTGAGAGCCAGCTGGAAATCGACCGACGCATGATTCGCAATCGTATCGCCCAACTGAGGCGTGAACTGCGAGAGGTCGAGAAACGTCGTGACGTTCAATCGAAGAAGCGCAATGACTCGCAGACGTTTCGCATCGCGCTCGCAGGCTATACGAATGCCGGGAAGTCCTCGCTGCTCAATCAGCTCTGCGGCCCCTCTGTGCTTGCGCAGGACAAGCTTTTCGCCACGCTCGATCCGACGACCCGCTCACTCAGTCTTCCCGGTGGCAGAAACGTGACCATTACCGACACCGTCGGTTTCATCCAGAAGCTACCGCACGGCTTGGTCGAGGCTTTCAAATCAACGTTATCGGAAGTTAGGGACGCCGATCTCATCCTGCGGGTGGTCGATATCTCCGATACTGATTATCCGCGGCATGTCGATGCCGTAGAGCACGTTCTCGATGAAGTTGGGGCGGCCGAGCAGCCGGCCGTCACTGTATATAACAAGATCGATCGCCTGGATCCCTCTGTAGTTGAATCGCTGAGGCGCCGAGAGCCCAGGGCCGTATTCTTTTCCGCCGTTACCGGAGAGGGGAAAGAGGAGCTGCTGAATCGGATAATCCATGAAGCGTCGGCATGTGATGCACCGATATCTTGCGAGATTCCCTATCGGGAAGGCCTGCTGCTCTCCTCCATAAGGACTCAGGGCAACATTCTTATCGAGGAGTACCTCGAGGATCGGATCAGGCTCGTTTGCAAGGTGCCGCGCCATATTGCCGCGCGCGTCAAACCATACGTCACGGAGTGAGCCGAGGGGCTCACTCCGATTCCGAATTTTCGATCCAATTATTTAAAAGCGACGCATCAGGGCGACAACCTTGCCGAGTATCGTCGGGTTGTCGGCGTAGATGGGTTCCATGGCGTCATTCTCGGGTTGGAGTCGAACGCGGCCGCGCTCCTTATAGAACGTTTTAACCGTTGCCGACCCATCGATCATGGCGACGACAATCTCGCCGTTCATGGCGCTTTTCTGCTCGCGCACGATGATGTAATCGCCGTTGAAGATGCCAGCATTGATCATGGAATCCCCGTGCACCTCCAGGACAAACGAGCTTGAATCCGTTGCGATCTCCGTGGGAACAGTAAACGAATCCTCGATATTCTGCTCTGCGAGAATGGGCATGCCAGCAGCGACACGACCGACGAGGGGCAATTTGACCGTGCCACGGGCAGACGAGGCGGTGGATTCTTCCGGCTTGTACGACGATCCGTCGGAATTGAACACCTCGAGCGCGCGCGGCTTCGTCGCGTCACGGCGAATCAAGCCGTGCTCTTCGAGCGCGCTGAGGTGAGCATGGACAGTGGATGGAGAAGAGAGCCCGACGGCGGCCGCCATCTCGCGAACGCTCGGGGGATAGCCCTTTTCCTTTTGATAGGAGCGGATGAAATCGTAAATCTGTTGCTGGCGCTTGGTGATTTTACGGCTCACGGCAGATCCCTTCTCATCAAACACTTGTTCGAATATTTCTTGACAGGAACAACTGTTCGAAGATAATAATACACGAACACCCGTTCTAAGAGAACGAGTTTTGTCCGAACGGCCATTTATATCTATATGCAGAGAACAGAGCCGAAAGGAGCACGCCATGAAGAGTCAGATCCGCGTTGTTGGAAATCTCGCCCTCGCCCCTGCTGAGGAGCATCGTTTCACCGTTATCGACGGGTCTGCTGCTCAAAAGGCGGTCGCACCTTCGCGCCCGCAGCTATTCGCCCCGATTGCATATCCCAGTCGCACGGTGCTCGAGGGCGCCAAGATGAACGATAAACTTGTATTCACCCTCGCTGCGCTTGCGGTATCTGTCTGCGTTGCAGGCACTATATTCATGGGGTCCGCTTCCTCGGATTCCAAGCTTAACGCGCTTCTGAACGCCCCCACCAAAATCGTCGAGGTCACCACCGGCGACACGCTGTGGAACATCGCCGAAAAGAACCCTATCGACGGCCTCTCCATTACTGAGACAGTCGATGCCATCAAGATGGTCAACGACCTCGATTCGGGCCTGCTGGTTCCTGGTATGGAGCTTTCCGTTCCCACCGCTGCAAGGTAATAGGTTTCCAGCGGAACTAAATTGTGCTACACCCCCTCATCGCATGGTATTCTAAATAGGTTGTCTCAATGGGAGGGGGATAGCGATATGCGTTGTCCAAGCTGTGGACATGATGACACGCGCGTCATTGATTCTCGAGCGCAGGATACAACCAATGCCATCAAGCGCCGGCGTGAGTGCCGTTCTTGTGGATATCGTTTCACCACGTTCGAGCGATGCGAGGATCCCATCGAAGTTATAAAAAGCGATGGGTCCGTCCAGCCCTTTGACCGCAATAAGTTACTCGTCGGACTGATGCGCGCCACCTCGAAACGAGACATCGACCTGTCCGAACTCAACGCGCTCATCGATGATATCGAGCGCGAGCTTCGAGGCGGAACGCTGACTGCCATCCGATCGCACGACATCGGCGACATGGTCCTAAAGAGGCTAGAACGCATCGATAAGGTCGCTTACATCCGCTTCGCATCCGTCTATCGCGATTTCCGCGATGTCGATGAGTTTATTTCCGAGCTTGATAAGTTGAGGTAACCATGTCCGAGCTTTCCGTTTCCATTAAGCGTCTCGATCCGAGCGTCGAACTCCCCTCATATGCATACGAGGGGGATGCAGGCCTCGACCTGCGTGCCAATGCGGACGTCGTCATCGAACCCTATCAGCGCGTCCTCATCCCAACGGGTCTTGCGATTGCAATTCCCGATGGCTACGCGGGCTTTGTGCAGCCGCGCAGCGGCATGGCCCTAAAGCAGGGGCTCTCCATCGCCAACACGCCCGGTCTCATCGACGCCCACTATCGTGGCGAGCTCAAGGTGATCGCGGTGAATCTCGACTCCGGAAAGGCTATCCACATCGAGCGAGGCGAGCGTATCGCTCAGCTCGTCATCCAGCAGGTGCCCGTCGTGCACCTCGTAGAAGTCGACGAACTCGACGAGACTGACCGCGGTTGCGGCGGTTTCGGTTCGAGTGGTTCGAAATAAGTCAGTCGGTCCTTGAGCATAGGGGGATAACCACATGGACCAGTTCTTCAAGTTGGGGGAGCGCAACTCGAACATCGCGACCGAGCTTCGCGCCGGCCTGACAACGTTCCTGGCGATGGCTTACATCATCGTCGTCAACCCGCTTATCCTGTCTGCAGGCGGCGTTCCCATGACCGCTGCGGTCACTGCCACCTGCATTGGCGCCGGCATCATGACGATCGCGATGGGCTTCATCTCGAATCGTCCTCTGGCCTGCGCTTCCGGTATGGGCATCAACTCCATCGTCGCCTACACGCTTTGCGGCGCGATGGGGCTCGGTTGGCAGACCGCCATGGCCATCATCTTCGTTGAAGGCATCGCCATTCTTCTGCTCGTTCTTTGCGGCCTTCGCGAGGCCATCATGGACGCCATTCCCGTGTCGCTCCGTCATGGCATCTCCATCGGTCTCGGCCTTTTCATCGCCATGATCGGCCTCAAGGACGGCGGCATTATCGTCGCCAACGAAGCCACCATGGTTTCCCTGGGTAGCGTTACCGACCCCGTCTTCCTCGTTGGCCTCATCTCCATTGTGGCCACGGTCATCCTTTCCTCGATGAACGTCAAGGGCGCGCTGCTCTGGGGCATCGTCATCGCATCCATTCTGGGCATTCCGCTGGGTGTTACCGCCGCTCCGTCCAGCATCGTAGCTCCGCTCGACTTCTCCACGTTCGGCGCACCGTTCATGGCTGACGCCGATGGCGTCATGGGCGTCGTCAAGGCCCTCACCACTCCCGCGCTCCTGCTCTTCGCCTTCTCTCTCATGATGAGCGACTTCTTCGACACCATGGGCACCGCGATGGCCGTCGCCAAGCAGGGTGACTTCCTTTCCGACGAGGGCAAGGTCGAGGACATCAAGCCGATCCTCATCGTTGACTCTGTCGCCGCCGCAGCCGGTGGCGTGTTCGGCGCGTCTTCGATCACCACGTTTGTTGAGTCCGCTTCCGGCGCCGCTGACGGCGGCCGTTCCGGTCTCACCTCCATCACTGCGGGCATCCTGTTCCTGCTTGCCGCATTCTTCTCCCCGCTGATCAGCTGCATCAGCTCTGCGGCGACCTGCGGCGCCCTGGTGTACGTTGGCTTCCTCATGATGAGCGAGGTCACCGAGATCGACTGGTTCGACATCCTTGAGGGATTCCCGACTTTCATGATCATCATCGGTATCCCGTTCACGTACTCCATTTCCAACGGTATCGGCCTCGGCTTCATCGCCTATGTCATCGTTGCCTCCGTCACCGGCAACATCAAGAAGGTCCGCCCGCTCATGTGGGTTGCCGCCGCCGCTTTCCTGGCCTACTTCCTGCTTCTCTAATTACACGCTTCCGCACGTAACCTGAGATGCCAAGACGAGGCGCCCTCGACGAGTTAATGCTCGTCGAGGGCGCCTCTTTTACATGGAGATTAACTTCGCCAGAGCAACGTCGTACTTTCAAACAAGCACAACGGCAGAACATAGAGCAAAAAGCAAGCGCCTATCGCGCGTGGGCCGGTTTCCCGCCCCAGTAAAACTCGGCAAAATGCCGCTCACGATCGCAGGGAACCCCGACGAGGCGCATGGTCGCACGGACAATGTCGGCAGCGGCATCAGGTCGCCTCAGCGCACTGGCGTTAACCAGAAGCCCATGAAGAGCCTCCTTGTTATCGTGTAGATGCGTAAGCTGCATCACAAGCTCACGAGAGGTCGTGGCATGCATGCTGGCGCCAAACGACGTGAGCATGACGGTGTTTGACTTCTCTTGGCCATAGGCCTTGCCCAACAGCAGCATCGGCAGCTCCGCGCACAGGCATTCGGTCACCGTAAGACCACCAGATTTAAGAATGGCAAGGTCGCAGGCATGCATAAGAGCTGCCATATCGTCGACGTAATCCATAACCATCGCATTTGAGAGTTTCATTCCCGAAAAGATCGAGCGTAGATGATCGGCGTATGATTTATCCTTGCCGGGCAAGAAGATAAAGTGCATGTCCTCGAATCTTCTAAGATAGGGGAGGGTCTCCTCAATTGCCGCCCTAAAACGAACGTAAGGCTGGGGGAGAGCGGCGCCTGCCATAACAAGCACCAACGTTTTATTCGCAGGAAGACCAAAGCGCTTGCGATCCGCGTCGCGACGGCCGGAATCGCCGAAGCCAGACCGGACCGGAATGCCCGTCACTTCGATGGCGCTCTCGGGGACCTTTCTCGGACGTAGGGTCTCAGCCATAAACTCCGTCGCCACGCAGAAGAGGTCGGCCTCCTTATGTGGCCAAAATCCCTCGATCTCATAATCAGTTGGAACACAGACAACGGGATATTCGATCTTAGTGCGCATGCGGGCGCCCACCGCCACATTTGCAGCGGTGATATGAGTGCAGATGATGGCAAGGGGACGCGCTTTCTGAACATACTCATCGAAAGAATCGAACATCAAGGTCGACCATGCTGAGCCGCCACCCCACAAAAGGCGCCCGGTAAGTGTGAAGCGCCAGGTGACATCATAGAGCGGCCTTGTTGCCCCAGTGAACGCAGTAGCAGTCTTATTACCGTCGAACTTGATTTTTCCGAAATCGAGAATATCGAGGACGTCGACCTGAACGTCCTGCGGAACACCATCGAGACCACGAAGTTGCTCGATGGCCTGGGCAATCGCATTTGCCGCCGCACGATGACCAGAACCGACGGATGCATGCACAACCGCGATGGTCGGCCTATGCGTCGATTCGCTTCCCGAAGGAACGGACGCAGGTATAGCCGCAACGGGCTCGCACGGACAATCTGTACGATCTTGCATCAGGCACCCCCAAAGACGATAAAGGTATTGTACGACCCCATGTGTAACAGATTCCCGCTATCGGGTAAGAGCAGAGAAACGACGTATGGAGGTTCTTATGTCCACGCCAAATCAACGCGATCTTGTGATCATCGGCGGAGGTCCCGCCGGTTACTCCGCTGCTTTATACGCTGCACGTGCCAGCCTTGATACGCTTGTCGTCGAGCAGGGCATGCCCGGTGGTCAGATTGCCACATCAGATATGATTGACAACTATCCTGGAGTCGAACGATGCTCGGGTGCCGAACTCGGACAGAAAATGCAGGCCCATGCGGAATCCGCCGGCGCACAATCGACCTACGGTTCAGTTCAATCCCTTACACGCCATGAAAGTGGATTCACCATCACAACCGACATGGATTCCATTGAAGCCAAAAGCGTTATCGTCGCCACGGGAGCGACGCCCCGTCCCGGCAACTTCCCGGGAGAAGAGATGTACAGGGGCCGAGGCGTATCGTATTGCGCCACTTGCGACGGCATGTTTTATCGTGGTAAACACGTGTTCATCATCGGCGGCGGCAACTCTGCCGTCGAGGAGGCGCTCTATCTATCGAATCTTGCTGATCAGGTAGAGATCATCGTTCGCCGTGATGTGTTCCGTGCATCCCGTGGAATGGTCGGTCGACTCTCCGCCAAGCCCAACATCTCAATTAGGTACCAAACTAGTATTACCGAAGTTTCGGGCTCGACGTTTATCAACGCCATCACATTTCGAGACAATGTCACAGGTGAAACGCACGTCGAGTCGTACGACGAGGGTTCCGTCGGCATCTTTGTTGCAGTTGGTCACGATCCCGCCACGAATCTCGTTGCAGGTTTAGCCGAACTCGGCCCCGATGGTGGTGTACTGACCGACGAGCATATGGGCACCACGACGCCGGGTTTGTATTGTGCAGGCGACATGAGGTCCAAGTCGCTACGACAAGTTGTCACGGCGGCTGCTGACGGCGCCATTGCGGCAACAGCTGCATATCATTACATCGAGTCTCTATCTGCCTGATGATGCAGACGCCCTCTGAGAATGCCTAATCTCAGAGGGCGTCTTTGCGCAGCTTGCGTCTGTCGCTAACAGAATGACAACAATCAAGACTTAGTCATTCCTGATAATATATATTATGTAAAGTGGAGATGGAGATAGATAACCGGCCTGCAAACCCATCAAGACGTGTGCGCAGGCCGGTAGATTACTTAACTCAGGCCGTTCCACTCATACCCGATGATCAAGCCAGACTCCTCAGCATAATAAGAACAGAGACCTCGACAAGGAAGGATCTCGACTTCGGCCTGCGGCCATTCGGATGCAATCGCACGGCCCAGCTCCTCTGCGCCCTCGACATTGTCGACATGATCGATATACGCCATACCGCCACGATATCCGTCCGACCTCATGACATCGAGGATTTTCTTAATCGTCTTCTTATCACCGCGCGTCGGGGCAATCACCTTGATGGTTCCCTGCTCACTTGCCGTTCCAAGCATACGAATGGAAAGGCCGCTTGCGAGTGCGCCAACCAACTTGGGCATGCGCCCATTCTTGACAAGATTGTCGAAGCTCCTCAACGAGAACTGCACCTGGCTGTTCGACTCAAGCCTCTTTGCATACGAAACGACCTCGTCGAACGTCGTATCAGGATGCGTCGTAAGGTACCTATCGATAAGGCGGACAATGACCTCGAGTTTTGCGCCCGCAGCTCGAGAATCAAGGATGTAGATGTTTTTGCCCATAATCTGACCGCCGTGCTCACGAGCATATTCGTCCATAACGAGATTGCGGCCCATCTGAGCAGAGTCGTAGCTTCCCGAAAGATTGGAGGAAAGCGTCACGACAATGACGTTATCGGCCAGGCGGAACAGATCAGCCCATTCGCCAGCGCTCGGGCATGCCGAACTCGATGCTGTTGCCTCCGAATGGACTCGCTCGTTCAGCTTGCTCACATCCAAGTCGGAGTCATCGGGGTACTCCTCCCCTCCCACGTGAAGCGTGAGCGGCGCGAATGCATAGGTGCAATTGGGGGTGACGGGCGTATAGTCACGCAAGTTGCAACTAGAGTCAGCGATAATGGCCCAAGTCATGAGGGTTCCTTTCGCTCGATTTATCGAGACCAGAGTATATACCTACTAAAATGACCAGTTGAGGACGAAAAGGCAGAAACCCAGCGCATATGAAGATGGGGAGGAAGGGCTCTCCCCTTTCCTCTCCATAACCGACGGAAGTGTGCGTTAACCGACCTTGACCAGGCTGAACAGCTCCTGATCACCCGAAGTCGCAAGTACGTCGCGCGGATTCAGGAACGTAAGCTCGAGGATGCAAGCATAGCCGACCAGCTCGCCCCCAACCTCCTGGATGAGCTTGCCGGTTGCAGCGGCAGTACCACCCGTGGCGATAAGGTCGTCGACGATCAGGATGCGGTCACCGGGTTCGATCGCATCGCGATGAATCTCGAGCGTATCGGAGCCATACTCGAGCTCATAGCTAACGGAGTAGGTCTCACGGGGCAGCTTACCGGGCTTGCGAGCGGGAATAAAGCCAGCTCCGAGCTCCATGGCAACGGGCACGCCGATCATGAAGCCACGAGCCTCGGGACCAACAACCTTGGTAATGCCCGCATCACGGAAGTGATCAGCGATCGCGAGAACGGTTTGACGCATTGCGTTGGCATCGGCGAACAGGGGCGTGATGTCCTTAAAGACAACACCGGGCTCGGGATAATCGGGGATGTCGGTGATAAAGGACTCGAAGTCAAAATCGGACATGTCGGCGCATCTTTCTACTCGTTTTGGCTTTGATTGTCACAACGTGCGGCGCTATGAAGCGTCGACGGGGAGGACGCGAATCGGTTGGGCGGCGAGCTCGCTTGCATCCAATGCGCTCACGACCTGCTCATGCCCAGTCGCGTAAGACTGCTGGCTCACATGGTTCTGAGCGGCCTGCTGCGCACGGGTGATCTCATCATCGATTGCATCGACGTCGGCATCTTCAACGACCGCGTTAAGCGATTCGAATACACGGTTGCGAAGAAGGGCGGTGCGGACGCCATCGGTGAGGTCGTGCAGCGTTTTAAAAGCACGGTCGAGCTTAGCCTCACGGTCATCGTCGGAGTCATCGGAACCGAGCATGCCAATAAGAACCTGCTCGAAGAGCGCGGACTCGCGATTGGCGGCAATCACATACTGACGCAGATTGCGCGGCTCGATGTGAAAGCGCGAGAGTTCGGCACAGTGGCGGATGATCTCGAAATCACGGCCATCGATAAGCTCGCGGTTCTGCGGGCTGCGTATGATGCGGATGAGATCATTGTCGGAAAGCTGGCGCAGAAACGCGATATCGACGCCAAGGATGTCGGGGACGTCCTCGATGGGATGCAGTTTCTGACGCGTCTCCTTAGAGGCAACCTTCATGGGGGCATCTGTCAAGAGACCGACCTCGAACGCGAGCGCGGACAGGTCCGAGGCGCTATCGAGCTTTTGCTTGATAGCGGAAAGGGGCATGTACCGCGTCTTTTGAAGATGCAAGATAACCTCAAGGCGGTCAACGTCGGCCTTGGAGTACTGACGATAGCCCTTAGGGGTGCGATGGGGCGTAATAAGCCCCTCGTCCTCAAGGAAGCGTATTTTTGAGTTGGAGAGATCGGGATACGTTCCGCGCAGGAGGTTGACCACCTGCCCGATGCTGAGGTAGCTGCGCTCAGCCAAGCTACTCACCGGTTTCGATGCGCTCCACGGTGCTCTCGTGGTACATCAGCGTGAACGTGCCGATCTGCACGGACGAGCCGTCGTGCAGAGGCGCGGAGTTGACGATGGCGCCATCAACCCAGGTGCCATTGAGGGAGCCGAGGTCCTCGATGAGAACACTGGCGGCGTTACGCAGGATCTTGGCATGGCTGCGAGAGACGGTCATGTCGTTGAGGAAGATCGTGTTGGAGGGATCGCGACCGATGGTGACCTCGGGCTGATCCAACTCAAAGACATTGCCGGTCTGCGGCCCCTTGATGATGGAAAGGACCGGGACGATGAGGGGCGTGCTCTTCATGAGGTCAGGCGCGGTGGCATCGCTGCTCGGCATGCGAAAAACGCGCGTTGTCTCATTCTGCTCGACATTGGCCATGGTAACCCCCTAGCGGCAAAACGGGATAAACCCGGAAAATACAATCAATAATTTATTCTAACCCAAATAGTTCGCATATCGGTGTCGTTATGCGTTCTCAACGACCTCGGCATCATCGGCATCATCGATCTCAGGGTTTAGAAAATCATCATCCTCGTCCTCGGGATGCGCAATCGCGGCGCGAATGGCGACCATGCCCTTGACGGTATAGACGCCACCCGTTGCCAGTGAGCAGAAGACTCCTGCATACACGAAGTAAATGCCCAGCGGGGCGGCCACGTCGTTAATGCCGGGCAGCCAGGAAACGGAGGCCGGGACAAGGCCCAGGCCATCGAGCATCGGCATCCCGAGGAGCATCAAGGTAAAACCGCTCATCAGCAGCGCGGTGGCGAGCTTGCCGATAAAAACGACATCGATGGGCCTGCGATGGTAATGGCGAACCACAAAATTGCCGAGGAACAGGTACACATCGCGACCGACGATGGCGAGGCAGATCCATAGCGGCAGCTCACCTCGAGCAACCAGGCCGACGACACCGGTGAAGAGCAAGGCGCGGTCCACAATGGGATCGAGCATCTTTCCCAGCCAACTCACGGTCTTGGTCATGCGTGCGATCTGCCCGTCGAGCCAATCGGTAGAAGCCGCGATCGCGTATATGGCGAGGGCGACGTAACGGTTTTGGTCGGTCACGAACAGGTACAGAAAAACGCCCGTGAGAATCAAGCGCGTGAAGGTGATGAAGTTTGAGATGGTGAAGATCTTATTGGAAGGATAATCGGAGGTACCGATGAGCTCCTTCTTGATCTTCTTCCTGATCTTGCCTGCGGCCACGCCTTACTCCCCTAGAACATGAAACACTGGAGGCATGATACCCGCTTACGAAACGCGTAAGCCGACAACCTTAAAATGGAAAAGGGCGACCAAATGGCCGCCCTTAATGCTCCGTGGTCGGGACGACTGGATTTGAACCAGCGACCCCTTGCGCCCCATGCAAGTGCGCTACCAAGCTGCGCTACGTCCCGAAGCAAGGAATTACTTTACCCAAAGGTTCCAACAGATGCAAGAACTTTTTTTCATCTATTTAAGATTTTAGTTCTTTGGCGCGTTTCAGCAGCTCATAGGCAAGGTCCTGCTTGTCCATGCAGGGGATCTCCTCAGCCCCCTCCCCTGTCACCCAAAGAACCGCATCCGTATTTGAGCCGAAGGTGGACTCCGAACGCGACACATCGTTGGCGACGATGGCATCGCAGCCCTTGCGGGCGAGCTTGTCGACGGCACGACGAGTAAGGTCATTCGTCTCGGCGGCAAAGCCGATCACGACGCGATCGTCCTTCTTGGACGACATGTCCGCAAGGATGTCGCGCGTCTTGACGAGCGGAACAGAGGTCAGTTCGCCATCGGACTTGCTGAGCTTTTCGGGGGCGACGGTAGCGGGGGTATAATCCGCGACCGCAGCGGCGCAAACGAGCATGGTGGCCTCTTCGAAAGCGCGCTCGACCTCGGCATGCATCTCCGCAGCCGACTCGACGGGAACGACGCACACACCTTGAGGCGCCTGAAGGGCCGTCGGGGCGCTCACCAAGGTGACGCTGGCCCCCATGTCCCGTGCGGCGCGCGCAAGCGCGTAGCCCATCTTGCCGGAGGAGCGATTGCCGATATAGCGCACGGGGTCAATGGCCTCACGCGTACCGCCGGCGGTGATGAGCACGTGCTCGCCCACAAGGATGTCGGATCGCCCGAGCACGGCAAGCGTACGGTCCACAATTGCCTCGACTTCGGCGAGCTTGCCCTGTCCGGTGTCACCGCAGGCAAGGTAGCCGGTAGCGGGGTAGACGATCTCACAGCCCCTCGCAGCGAGGGTTGCAACGTTCTCCTGAGTGGCGGCCGCCGTCCACATCCCCACATTCATCGCGGGAGCCACGACAATGGGGGCATCCGTCGCAAGCAGCGTCGTGCTCATCAGGTCATCGGCAAGGCCATGGGCCATTTTGGCGATGACGTTGGCCGTGGCCGGGGCCACGAGAACGGCATCGGGCTCTTTGGCAAGCGAGATATGGTGAATCGGGTCGGAGGGGTTGTCGAACAGGTCGATAGCAACCTCCTCGTGCGTAAGCGCTCGAAAGGTGGTCGGGCCCACGAACGCGGTTGCGTGCTCGGTCATGCAGACCTTGACACGCACGCCGGCCTTCTGGAGAAGGCGGACAATCTCACATGACTTATACGCGGCGATGCATCCCGTAACGCAAACGAGAACGGTCTTTGGCATGACTACTCCTGCTCGTTGACCACGATGATGCGGTGGCAGTACGGGCACTCGGCATAATCGGTCGCATGACGAAGCGCATCCATGGACGCGGGCTGGAGGGCGGTGCGGCAGACCGTCGGGACGTTGCCCTGAATACGCTCGACACACAGGCCCTTGAAGCGCTTAGAGGAGCGCTCGTACAGCCCCTGGACGTCCTTGGGCAGACGGCCGAACAGGTGGTTGCGGCGAAGGGAAAGCTCGTCGATCTCGGTCTGAATGGCAGAGGCCTGATCGCGGGCGGAACGCGTGTCCTCGACGATGGCGGCCTCGAAGCGCTTGATGTAGTCGGCAAGTTTGCGCTCGCGCTCCTCGGCAGCGGCCAGCGCCTCGCGTGCCTCAGGACGGTCGAACTCGATGCGCTCGAGGCGCTTGGCAAGATTGGAGAGCTCCTCCTCCAGATCTCGCATCGCACGGTAATCACTCGGATCGACGGAACGGGCCTGAGCGGCGGCGACGGCCTCATGGCAGGCGCGCTCGCCCTCATCGAGATCATCGACCGCGATCTGCGCGTCCTTGCGAACGGCGAGCAGGCGTGTGGCCTCGGCGCGGAGCTTGGTGAGAGCCGCGCGCTTCTTGGCAAGCTCGTCGATGATGGGCAGCGAGCCGAGCTGCTTACCCAGCTTTGCAAGCTCGAGGTCGGTCTCCTGCAGCTTGATCAGATCGGAACCAAGACTCATGCGAAATCTCCTTGCGTCGGCACCCACCATTGCGTGGGCAGCGGATTGACATATACGTGTTCGGCCGGGACGCCAATCGAGACGCAGGCGTCGGCCAAAATCGAGCAGAACGGCTGCTCGGAGCGATCGTGGCCCAAAGCCACAACCCCCATCCCCCTGAGAGAGAGGTCCTGGGCGCGATGATAGCCCACCTCTCCGGTCACCACGACATCGGCGCCCGCGCGCACGGCGAGCTCACCGAAATCACCGAGGCTACCGCCGAGAAACGCCGGTCGAAAGACCGTCATCTTAGGATCGCCCCAAACGGTCGGTGCCGTCTCAAACGAATCCCGCAGACGAACGGCAAGATCGCCGAGCGTGATGGGGTCACAAGCACACAGGCTTCCCAAACCAGTCGCATCCGGGTCGCTTAGGTACTCGAGAGAAGATCGCGCCTCCATACCGAGAAGCCCAGGAAGTGAGGCCCTCGCCTCGTGGGAGCGATCAAGGTTGGTGTGAAGCGAGATGACACTCACACCGAGCCGGACGGCCTCGTACACGACGGCGGAACTCGAGGGACGCTCAGCAGATGGAGGACAGAAGCTGTCGGGAGCCGAGATGTAAACCGGGTGATGCGTCAAGAGCACATTGCAACCCAAGGAGCACGCAGCGTGCAGCGAGTCCAGGGTGGCATCCAAAGAGCACAGCACACCGCGTACTTTGGCATCGGGATCGCCCACGGAGAGCCCCACATGGTCCCAGGCCTCGGCATCCCGACGTGGGAAACGTGCGAGCAGGGAAGATTCAAGGTCACGGACGAGCATCGTGCACCACCTCGAAAAAGGCCTCGACAAACCGGTCGAGGGCCGCAGGGTCAACGCGGTCGTCGAAGGAGATGCGCAAGGAGCCGAGCGCATCCTCACGAGGGATCCCCATAGCCCGCAGCACATGGCTGGCATCCATACTCCCACTCGAGCAGGCACTCGCTGCGGAAACGGCGAACCCAAGGCTGTCGAGCTTCAAGATGAGCTCCTCAGAGTCGACGCCCTCGACGTAAATGCTCACGATGCCGGGGAGACGATCGGAATCGGTCCAATCCCCCATCGTGGCATGAACCTTGGAATTTGAGCAGAGTCGATCATACAGGTTATCGGCCAGAGGCCTGAGCACAGAAACGTGCTCGGCTACGTGCGGCATAAGGGCATCGGCGGCGGCGGCAAGTCCAACTATGGCCCGAAGATCTTGGGTGCCGGGCCTGAGACCACGCTCCTGCCCACCTCCGAGGCTGCGTGGGCGAATCGGGGTTCGTCCCTTGAGATACAAGGCGCCGATGCCGACCGGCCCGCCGACCTTATGCCCGGCGATGGAGAGGGCATCGACAGCGAGATCTGCAACATCAAAGGGCACATGCAGCCAACCCTGGACGGCGTCGGCGTGATAGACGGCCCCGTGGGCATGAGCTACATCGGAAAGTGCTCGGACGGGCTGGATGACGCCGGTCTCGTTGTTGGCGAACATGACCGACACAAGCGCGACATCGGGTCCCATGAGCGCTTCGAGCTCAGAAGGTTCGACATATCCTCGACGGTTGGGCTTGACCGTATCGACCGTGAACCCGAGAGCACGAAGCTGCGGGAGATTGTCGAGGATCGAATCGTGCTCAATCGCGGAAACGACAACACGGTCGCGCCGGCGATCGGCCGCACGAGCCGCCTCGGCAAGACCGATGAGCGCCAGGACGTTGGCCTCGGTTCCACCACCGCAAAACAGCACCTCAGAGGCGCGTACGCGCGAACCGAAGCTGCGAGCGACAACCCTGCGACAAGATTCGAGCACCTGCGCGGCCTTGCGACCGAGGGAGTGCAGGGAGTTGGGATTTGCCCCGGCGATTTCCGAGGCGTCGTAATCAAGCTGAGCGCGGATTGCCTCGGGCCTCATGGGCGTCGAGGCCGCGTAGTCGAGATTGGTATACGTGTCAGACATCGCGTCTACGCTTCCCTGGAAGCTCGGCCGCGCGTACCGGCCTGACGGATGTCCTCGACCGCCTGAGCCGGATCCTCAGCTCCGAAGACGGCCGAACCGGCCACGAGAACCGTCGCACCGGCGGCACCAAGCTCCTCGGCGTTGCCGGCGCCCACGCCGCCATCGATTTCGATGAGGGGATCGACGCCGTGCTCAACGCACATGGCGCGCAGGCGGCGGAGCTTATCGAGCGTACGCGGGATGAACTTCTGTCCGCCGAAGCCAGGGTTCACGCTCATGAGCAGGACCATATCGAGGTCATCGAGGATATCTTCGAGCACATCCACGGGAGTGGCGGGGTTGAGCACCACGCCAGCCTTGCAACCACGGGACTTGATGTGGGAAACCGTGCGGTGCAGATGCGTGGAGGCCTCATAGTGGACGGCGACGAGGTCGGCGCCGGCGTCGATGTACCAATCGACCGTATCGTCGGGATTGGAAACCATGAGATGAACGTCGAGCGGAATGTCCGTGGCGCTCTTACACGCTTTTACGATGGCCGTGCCATAGCTCAGATTCGGCACGAAGTGACCATCCATGACGTCAACATGGATCAGGTCCGCATTCGAGATGCGCTTCAGGTCGTGCGCGAGGTTCGCCATATCGGCCGAGAGGATGGAAGGGGAAATCTGGATTGAAGCTGACATGGCGTTCCTTTCGAACGAATTGATATGCGGTTATGCGAGGGCTGAAGATGCGAAACGGCTATTCGTCGAGACCGTAGAACTCCTCACCCGGCATGCGGCTGGTAAGCTGGTCGAGCGCCTCCTCGAGCGTCATGCTGCCGTAGAGGAGCTGCTCAAGCGCAAAGGCGAATGGCACGTCGACGCCCTTGGAGCGCGCAAGCTCGCTGACGCTCTTTGCGGCCGCCGCTCCCTCGACGACCATCCGACGTCGCGCCTGGTACTCCTCGAGCGTCTCACCACGGGCGAACGCCTCACCGAAAGAACGGTTGCGCGAATGGCGCGAGGTGCACGTCACAATCAGGTCGCCCATGCCGGCCAGGCCCATGCAGGTCATAGCCTCTCCGCCGCAAGCATGGACCAGACGACTCATCTCAGCCAGTCCACGGGTCATGATGAGCGCAAGGGCGTTGTCGCCCATGCCCGATCCGGCTGCGATGCCGCAGATGATGGCCATGATGTTCTTCATCGCACCGCAAAGCTCAACACCGACCAGATCGGTCGAGAGGTAGATGCGGAAGTTCGGTCCGAGGATGATGCCCTTGAAGAAATCGCCGATCTCCATGCTCTCACAAGCGATGGTCGAGGCGGAGAGGGCCCCATGGCAGATCTCCTCGGCGTGATTGGGGCCTGAAAGCGCCGCGATGCGCTCAGGATGACCGATTTCGCTGGCGATGACGTCGCTCATAAGCAGCCCGGTGCCGAGCTCGATTCCCTTTGCCAGACAAAGCACCGGCAAACCATCCGGGATGTAGGGCGCGCAATCACGGGCAACGCCCCTCAAGAACGACGAGGGTACGGCGAAAATCACAGCATCTGCGCCAGCCAGAGCCTCCTCATGTGAGCAGGTCGCGCTCACGTTCTCAGGCAGCGTGTAATCTGAGAGATAGCAGCTGTTGGTATGAAGCTCGTTGATCTCGTGCGCCGGAGCGGGGTCGTAGGACCACATGACGACGGTATGCCCATGAGAGGCCACAAGGCCGGCCATGGCCGTGCCCCACGAACCGGTACCGATCAGTGCGATGCGCATGTTACTCATCCATCTTATCGACGCGTTTAGAAAAAGAGAGTTTGGACTCCGTGCCATTCAAGAGCTTCCTGACGTTGGAGCGATGGGCCCAAACGATCAGCAGCCCGAGAAGGGACATGATCACCTTGAAGCTCAGGCTATCGCCCGCAAAATACAAGGGAACCGTGATGGGCAGGGCCAGAACGGTGATGATGGAACCGAGCGACACGAGACGCGTGAACGCCACGACCACGATGAAGATCCCGAGATGCAGCAAGGCGAAGGGCCAGGAAAGACCAAACAGCACACCCACGCCCGTCGCAATACCTTTACCACCCTTGAAGTGGAGATAGGGCGAAAAGATATGGCCACACAGGCATACGAGCCCCGCGAGCGCCAGGAGGGTGTCGCCGATGCCGGCGCCACCGTTGAGGGCGAGTACGTCGACGGGCTCGATGCGGACCATGTTGGCGACGACGAGACGGGCCGCGTTCACGCCAAGAACGCCCTTGAAGACGTCGCAGATGAGCGTGGGAATCGCGACCTTGGGGCCTCCGGCGCGGAGCGCATTGGTGGTGCCGATGTTGCCGGAGCCGACCTTCTGCAGGTCAATTTTACCGAGCAACCTGGCAAAGATCTTCCCAAAGGGAATACCGCAAACAAGGAACGTGAAAATGTACGTGAGAATCAACGGCCACCAGGAAGCTCCGAACATCCCCGGGCCAGCAAGGGCGAGGAAGCGATCCATCCCCGGCATCGCTACTCCTTGTCCTTGTCGCTCTTCTTGGCACGGAAGCGCAGGCGGATCGGCGTTCCCTTGAAATCAAAGGTGGCGCGCATGCGGTTCTCGATATAACGCTTGTAGTTGTCGGACACCAAGTCGGTGTGGTTGACGAAGAACGTGAACGCCGGGGGTTTCTCACCCGTCTGCGTGACGTAGTGCATCTTGAGGCGGCGCTTGCCATCGGAGACGGTGTGGCCGAACTCACGCATATCGGTAAGGAGCTTGTTCAGCTGAGAAGTGGTGATATGGCTCGCGCGACGCTCGGCCGCGGCATCGACCATATCCCAGATCTTGTGGACGCTGCGGCCGGTCATGGCGGAAATGCGCAGATACTCGGCCCAGGGCGCCATGGTCAGGCGGCGATCGACCGTCTCCATGACGGCCTCGCGCTCGTAGTCGTCCTTGAGGAGGTCCCACTTGTTGAGGAGTACCACCAGGGCACAGCCGCGCTCGATCGCGAGATTAGCAACCTTCTGGTCCTGCTCCGTCACGCCCGTGGACGCGTCGACGACGAGCAGCGCGACGTCCGCGCGATCGATGGCGCGAAGCCCTCGGACCATGGAGTAGTACTCGATGTTCTCGTAGACCGTACTCTTCTTGCGGATGCCCGCGGTATCGACCATGCGATAGCGCTTGCCGTCGCGCTCGACAACCGTGTCGATGGCATCGCGCGTGGTGCCGGCGATATTGCTCACGATGGAGCGGTCATTGCCGATCATCTTGTTGAAGAGCGAGGACTTGCCGGCGTTCGGTCGGCCGATGATGGCGACGCGCAGCGTATCGGGCTCGTCGTCCTCGTCGCCCGCGTCCTCGGGCAGCAGGGAGACGACCTCGTCGAGCAGGTCGCCGGTGCCATGGCCGTGCAGGGCGGAGACGGCGACGGGGTCGCCCACACCCAGGGAGTAGAACTCCCAAAGGCTGTCGTTCTCACGGGCGGGATTGTCGAGCTTGTTGACGAGCAGGAAAGTCGGTTTCTTGAGCTTGCGCACCATGCGGGCGACGCTCTCATCCTCCTCGGTGACACCGACAGAACCGTCGACCACAAACAGGATGACAGCGGCTTCCTCGGCGGCGGCCAGGGCCTGGTCGCGGATGGACGTGGCAAAGACATCGTCACTCTTCATGGGCTCGATACCGCCCGTATCCACGAGCATGAACTCGCGGCCGTTCCAGTCGGCGACATGGTAGCTGCGGTCGCGCGTGACGCCGCGGCTCTGATGAACGATGGCATCGGACGTCTGCGCGATGCGATTGACGAGCGTCGACTTGCCCACGTTAGGGCGCCCGACGATCGCGACAATAGGACGAGACATAGGTTCTCCTTGGATAGTCACAGTTGGTGAAATTCTAGCATGTGCTCCGTAGCGATGACGCATCCCACGGGGTGGACATAATCTCTTCGGGTGTGGTTCGCTTCGCTCACAAAACACCCTACGAGAATATGTCCACCCCGGAGGGTCGCCCATCGCGATCCAAGCCACCCTCGTTGGAAAAATATGTGCTCGGCTCTATTTATGGGCAGCCGATGCGGGGGCATATTTCCGTAGGGCGTTTTTTGCGAAGCGAAGCGAAACCACGCCCGAAGGAATTATGCCCACGCATCGGCGTTCAGTTAGACCAACGCGTCGAGTAGATGGTTCGGCGCGGGAGTGGCGAAATGCACGATCGCACCGCGCTGCTCGAGTTCAGCTGTGACCTCATCACGGGCGAGGCCGTCGAGGGTGAGACCGTCGTAGTTGAACATCACATCCGGAATGAGCAGTTCGATGTCCGTCAGGTCGGCTGGCAGCTGGCCGAGCAGATCACACGCGCAGATGAGGCCCGTGACGTTCACGTTGCCGCCGAAGTACTCGTTTTTAATCGTGCAGACATCGATGACGCCTGCATCGAACATGCTGCAAAACGCACCGAAGGTGCCCTGCGCCGCTTCTCCGGAAATGACGAGGACCCGACGACTCGATTCGCCGAGCCGCTCGGAAACGCGAGCGACTTCCAAACTCCTGACAGCCCTCACGGACTCGACTTCGTCCAGGAAGCTGCGAAGCATGCCGATGCCGTCGTAAAACTGCGGAAAGCCATCATAAGTCTCTGCAGGAGGGACCGGCAGATGGGCATCGATGTAAAACTCATCCGCGAGCTGGAATACCGTGCAACCGCGCTCCTCGCGGGCGCGCTGTTGGAACGGCTCGAGCATCTTGACAACGGCCCGCGACGCCTCGACGTCATCGGAGTACGAGGTGGTGAAGCGCTTCTGATGCTTGGTGAAGCCAAGCGGGACGATGGCAAGGCTCGTGATGCCGGGATGGGCCTCGACGTACTCGAGAGTTGCGAGCAGCTCGTCCCCGTCATTGATCCCGGGGCAAAGCACGATCTGCGCATGGATCTCGATACCAGCCTCGAGAAAGCGCTCAAGCACCTCGATGCCACGCGGTGCGTTGCGCCCGATGAGCTTGCGTCGGCACTCAGGGGTGATGGCATGAAGCGACACGTTCATGGGCGAGAGCATCTTGTCGATGGCATCTTCGACCTCGGGGTCCTTCATATTCGTAAGCGTCACGAAATTGCCCTGCAAAAAACTCAGGCGATAATCGTCGTCCCGAATGGTGAGAGTGGATCGGCTCTCCTTGGGGAGCATGTTCATGAAGCAGAAGATGCAGGCGTTCACGCAGGTGCGCATCCCGTCGAAGACGACGCCATCGAAATCGACGCCCCATTCCTCGCCCGGGAAACGCTCGATCACGGCAGATGCGACCGTGTTGTCACGCGGATCGAATACCTCGATCTCGGCCTCGACGTCCTCGGTCTCCCACAGCCACACGATCATATCGGTGAGCGGCTTGCCATTCACCGTGAGCACGCGCATACCAGGCTCGAGCCCTATGTCATATGCGGGAGAATCGGGGGTCACCGACAAAACGGTGGCGCCGTCTGAAGATGGATCCTTTGACAGGGCATATGGCGCAACGGTGCCCGCATACGTGGGTACCGAGGGCATGTTCGAATCTCGTTCGGCCATCAGGACTCCAGAAGGCTCCGCATGCGGACAAGGGCGCGCTCAATATGCGAGGCAGGCGTCGAAGCGCCTGCGGTCACGCCGATATGAGAAGCTCCGTCAAACCACGCCGCCTCGATCTCGGAGGCGTCCTCGATGTGATGCGTTTTGGGGCAGGCCGCCGTGCAAATCTCGGCAAGACGACGTGTGTTGCCGGAGTTCTTGCCGCCGACGACGATCATCGCGTCGACGCGACGGGCAAGTTCGGCCGCGCTATCCTGACGTTCCTGAGTCGCGGAGCAGATGGTGTTGATGACGCGCAAATCCATGGTCCGCTTGGATAGTTCGGCAACGACATCGGCCAGCGCTCCGGGCGTCTGGGTGGTCTGCACGACCACGCCGACCTTGCGCGAAAGATCGATGGCGTCGAGATCCCCGGAGACGGAGACCACGTGAGCGTCATCCCCTGCGTGTCCCATGATGCCCTCGACCTCGGGGTGGCCGCTCTCCCCTACTACGATGAGCTGATACCCCTCGCGCACGAGGCGTTCGGCGGCGTTATGGACCTTCTTGACATAGGGGCACGTTGCATCCAAGACATCGAGGCCGCGGGCACGGGCATCCTCGACGACACTCGGCACGACGCCGTGGGCACGAATGATGAGCGTGCCCTCCTCGACCTCGGAAACGCTCGAGGCAGTGCCCATGCCGATGCGTTCGAGATCGTTGACGACCAGCGGATTGTGAATGAGGGGGCCGAGCGTATTGACGGGCTTGTGGGCCTCGTCAGCGGCCTTCTCGGCCATGCCGAGCGCACGCTCGACACCGTAGCATACGCCGGCGTAACGAGCGACCTCGATCTCGATGTGAGTCATCTAGAACCTCCCCGGATGCTCAGCGCGCAGCGCATCGCGGATCGCGTACATACGTCGAATGGACTCGTCCTCAACCCACTGCGTGCGCTCGCGGCGCTTCATGCCCTCGGGAGCATCTTCGAGAAGGACGGAATCACCAGCTCGCATCCAGCACTTCTTGGGGCGCATGATTCTTTTACCAGCAGGTGTGATATCGCGAAAACCGCAAACGGCAATCGGGGAAACGGGCGCCTTTCCCATCTGCGCTATAAGCGCGAAGCCTCCGTGAACCTCGACCGGCTGGTCATCGGTGCGAACGCGAGTGCCCTCAGGGAAAATCAGCACATCCTCGCCGCGCTGCAAGGCATGCTGGGCCGCGCGCAGGGCCGCCATATCAGCCTCACCGCGATCGACGGGGATGCCGCCCGCGAGGGCGAAAGCCCAGCGGACGATGCCCGTCTTGTTGAATTCCGACTTGAAAATCGGGCGGACGCGGCGGCCGGCCGCCCACTCGCTCGTAACGATGGGCAAAACCTCGGCCATCGAAGTGTGATTGCAAATGATGACGACGCCGTCGGTGCAGCGGGCATGCACCTTCTCGGCGTCCTCGAGATGCCAGCGCCACATGACTTTGGAGAATGCCCAGAGAACAGCCATGACGATGGTATAGATCGCACGCTCATGCAGCGGAAACGCCGACATGGGGCAGTTGTAGTGCGAAGCCGCATCACGCGGAGTCGAGATCTCCCCGGCCATGCTACCTCCTCTCGGCGATGAGATGCTCGATCATGGAGACGATCTCATCGATGGTGTGGCTCGTCGAATCAATGCGAACGGCATCGTCGGCACAGGTGAGCGGCGCAGTTTCACGCTTGGAGTCAAGCGCGTCACGACGCTCGATATCGGCGAGCGTCTGCTCGATCTCAGCCTCGATTACGGATGCGTCGACCTCCGCGCCCTCATGGCGCTGCATGACACGGCGACGGGCGCGCTCACGCGGATCGGCGGTCAAAAATACCTTGAGCTCCGCTTCCGGAAAGACGACAGTACCGATATCGCGGCCCTCGGCAACAACATCGCGGCCCTCGGCGAAACGGCGCTGCGGGTCGAGCATGGCGGCGCGAACCTCGGGATTGGCAGCCGCTGCGGAGACGTTGCGGTCCACCTCGGGGGTGCGGATCGCGTCGGAGACGTCGACCCCATCCACGAAGACGGAGACGTTGCCGTGATTCTCAGCGCCAAACGTGATGTGAATGTCGCGCGCAAGCTGAGCAGTCGCCGAAGCATCTTCAAGCGAAATGCCGCGCTGCAGTGCGCTCAACGCGACAGAGCGATACATAGCGCCGGTATCGAGCTTGGAAAAGCCGAATCTCGTGGCCACCTCGCAGGCGATGGTGGACTTGCCTGAACCGGCGGGCCCGTCAATGGCGATGATCATGTAATCCTCCTATAGATCCAGCCGCGGCGCGGATTTGAGCGACGCGACCTCTTCGTCGGTGAGTTCCCTCCAAGAGCCTTCAGCCAAGTCCCCGAGCCGCAATTCGCCGAACCGGCAGCGATGCAGGGCGATGACGGGATGACCAATCTTGGAGAGCATGCGCTTGACCTGGTTCTTTCGGCCTTCTCGGATGATGACCTCGACGGCCGTCGTCCCCGGATCGAGCCGGGGGAAGCCGGGGATGCGAGCATCTGCCGGCTCGAGCACGCGGCACCGCGCGGGCTGGCACAGGCCGTCGTCGAGGGTGAGCCCGCGCCGCAAGGGCTCCAGGTCTCCATCCAAGCAGCGGCCGTCCACGATGGCGCGATACGTCTTCCACACATGGTGAGACGGATGGAGCAGGCGCTGGCCCAAATCACCATCGGTGGTAAACAAGAGCAGGCCGGTCGTGTCCATGTCTAAACGGCCGACCGGGAAGAGCCCGGGAAACTTTTTGCTGGGCACGAGCTCAGCGACGGTGGGACGCCCATGCGGGTCGCTCATCGTGGTGAGGAACCCGGCCGGCTTGTTGAGCATGATGTAGGCGGGTCCGGAGCCGAGCACGACGGGAACGCCGTCAACCGTGACCTCATCGCATCGCGGGTCGACCTTCGTACCGAGCTCGGTTTTGACCTCGCCGTTGACGCGAACGCGCCCGGCAGTCATGAGCCCTTCCGACCCACGCCGACTCGCAACGCCTGCGCGCGCGAGAAAGCGCTGCAAGCGCATGGGGACCAGCATCGAGTCGCCCTCATGGACGAGCGGCGAGCCCTCACTGGCGCTACGCATCGCGATCCTTGTCGAACGAATCGCCATCGAACGTGGCGCCGACGTCAGCGTTGCCCTCATCCGTGGAGATGAGCTCGCGCTCCTCTTCCAGATCCTCGTCCACCTCATCGAGGGTCGACTGGATGGATCTGCCGGAAAGACGCTCGCGAATGAACTGGCGAGCCTGCTCATCAGGGGCGAACTGCTCGAGATCGGGAAGATCGCGCGTGGAGCGCAAGCCGAACTTCTCGAGGAACGCGTTGGTGGTACCGTAGAGAATGGCCTGGCCGCGCTGGGGATCCCGGCCCGTCTCGCGAATGAGGCCCTTATCCACCAAAGAGGAGATGACGCCATCGGAGTTTACGCCGCGGATGCCCTTGACCATTTCGCGCGTGACCGGCTGATGATAGGCGATGACCGCGAGCGTCTCGAGGGCGGCCTGCGAAAGGCGCTGAGTATCCCATGACAGGACAAAGGACTCGACCTGGTCGTGGAACGCGGGATGGGTGAAAAGGCGCCAACCCCCTGCGACCTCGCGCAGCTGAAAACCGCGATTGGCCTCCTCATACTCGACCTTGAGATCGGCCAGAAGGGACGCAATCTCACCGGGGGTCGAACCGAGAATACCCGCGAGCTGACTTGCGCTCACAGGATCACTCGAAACCAGCAGCAGCGCCTCAAGGGCGCCCTTGATGGAGCCGGCTTCAAGCTCGCTCAGGTGCTCCATTAGTCCTCCTCGTCAAAAAGCGAACCGTCCTCGGGGCGGTACTCGGGCGCGCCCTCGACTCGGTCGATGCGGATGGTGCCGAAGTTCTCGTCTTGCTCGAGCGTGACAGAGCCGCGCTTTGACAATTCGAGAATGGCGAGAAACGTGGCGACGATCTGCTCAGTGGTCGCATCCCCATCCAGAAGATCGCGGAACGTGAGATGGGGCCGCGAGATCGTGACGCGGTCGACAGAGGCAACCGTGAGTTCGATGGGCACGCGACTGGGGGCGACATGCTCGGCCTCAAGCAGGAACGTCTCGCGCTTGCCATCCAAATCCGCACAAATGACGGCAAGGCCGCGCAGCGTGATGCCCGCAAGGTAATCGGGCATCAAGTTCAAGAACTCAGGGTCGGGGCCGGCAACGCGCGGATGCATGCGGCTCTCGGCCTCCATACGGGCCCCCAACGCGGCAGCGGCGCCCTTGAACTGCTTGTAGGCTATGAGGCGCTGGATGAGGACCTCGCGTAGGGAATCGGCATCCAGGCCCGAGAATTCGTCGTCCAAGTCATCGTCTTCGGTGACATTGGACGAATCGTCGGGGACAAGCGACGCGGCCTTGATATCGAGCAGAGTCGCGGCGACGAGCAGAAAATCGCTCGCGACATCGAGGTCAAGCGCCTCGAGACGCTCGACCTCGGCGAGGTACTGCTCGGCAACCTCGGAGATGGAAATCGAGCCGATATCGACCTTTTGCCTGCTCACAAGCTGAAGCAGAAGGTCAAACGGTCCGGAATAGACCTGCGTGGACACGCGATACGACATGCGATCCCCCTCTCACTCTAAAAACGCATACGCACTGAGTGTAGCGCACCGACAGGCATTAAAGCCCCAAAGCGAAGCTGACAAGGTTGAGATACAAGGGATCGACCGTGATGCTGAAATAAAGTCCGATCAAATCGATGTGCAGCAGACTCGGCAACACGTACAGAACGACGATCAGAATGGGCATGGAATAGCGCTGGACCTCGTAATACGTCTGGAGAGCTCGGCCCTTGAGAAACAGGACAAGCAACGAAGAGCCGTCGAGCGGCGGCAGCGGGATCAAATTGAAGAACGCGAGCGAGAGGTTGACGCTCATGAGCGTCAACGAAAAGCGAACCAAGTGCGGAGCGACCTGCGCAGCCAGGCCGTACTGTGCCAGACCACCTGCGAACAGCGCGGGATCGTTGGCCAGGCCGCGCAAAAGAAGCGCACCCAGGAAGGCAAGGGCGATATTGCTCAAAGGACCCGCCAGAGAGACGATCACCTCGTCGCGCTTGGGATGTTTGAGGTTGCCAAGATAGACGGGCACGGGCTTGGCAAATGCAAAGACGGGACCGCCGGCCAAGATCATGATCAGGGGCAGCAATATGGTGCCGAAGGGATCGATGTGGCGAAGTGGATTGAGCGAGATGCGCCCTTGTGATCGAGCCGTGCGATCGCCCAACAGGTAGGCGGCAAGCGCATGGGCGCTCTCATGCACCACAATGCCGATGATCACGGCAGCTGCGCTTGCGAGCAAGCCGAACAGATAGTCGAAATTCACCCTACTCCTCCTAGCGGATGGTTTGAGAGATGCGGCCAAGCAGGTAATCCACAAAGAAGCACACCGCCGCCACGACTGCAAAATCGAAGCGGAACACGCCGCCAAAGGGAGTGGGAATCAAACCATAGCCCGCGATGATATCCGGAAGCGCCCGGGTGAGGTCGACGACAAAATTCACGATGCCGAGCATCGTCGCGAATCCGTTGAAGCATAAGACGACCGTGAGCACACAGAGGCCGAGCGCGAACAATCTGAAAGCGAAACCCAGAAGCGACAAGGCAACGGCAAGCGCCCTACGCGAGTCCACGGGAAGTCTCCTCCTCGATCGTGGTGGACAGCTCGAGCCACTCGTCCTCGAGAGCCGGAAGCTCCTGCTTGAGCCCGTTGTACTCCACGAGCGCGGCGTTGAACTTATCCTGGTCGGCATACAGTTCCTCACTGGCCATGAGAGCCATGAGCTCGTCGTAGCGGGCTCGCTTCACATCAAGCTCGGCCTCGACCTTCTTGAGGCGGTCCTTCGTACCCTTGAGGCGGCGATTGAGCTCGGCGCGAGCGGCGGCCTCCGCACGCTTTTGCTCCTTGGTCTTCTTGCCCTCGCGAGGCGCCGCAGCCTGAGGCTCGTCGGCGCGTTGCGGGACCTGTTGCCTGGAGGCATTTTCAGGCTCAACCGCCTCAGCCGCGGCACGCGCGGCCAAGTCCTCGCGCTTGAACAGGTAATAGTCGTAATCGCCGTCGTAAACGGTAATCTTTCCGTCGCGGATATCAACCACGCGGTTCGCCACAGCACGCACCAAGTGCTCGTCGTGGGAGATGAGGACGATCGTGCCCGGGAAGCTCTTGAGGGCGTTCTCGAGCATGTCGACGGAATCGATATCGAGATGGTTGGTGGGCTCGTCGAGGCAGAGCAGCGCCTCGGGGGCAACGAGCATCTTGGCCAACGCAAGGCGGGCGCGTTCGCCGCCGGAAAGGACCCCCACGCGCTTGTCGACGTCCTCGCCGGCGAAGAGGAAGGCACCGAGCAAACTGCGCTGCTGAGGGACAGTCCAGGTCGGGGCAACGGAGTCGATCTCCTGCAGGACGGTATTTCCCTCTTTAAGCCCCTCGAGCTGGTGCTGGGCGTAGTACGCCACGCCGACGTTGGTGCCGAGCGAACGGGTACCCTCAGTCGGCGCCTCCTGGCCAATGAGCATCTTGAGGAGCGTGGACTTGCCGGCGCCATTGGGTCCGACGAGCGCGACACGGTCCCCGCGATACAGCGTCAGATCGGCGTGCTCGTAAAGGGTCTTGCTGCCGAAGCGCTTGGCAAAATCCTCGAGCTTGATGACCATATCGCCCGAGCGCGGAGGGTCGGGGAACTTGAAATTGACGTGCTTGTGACCCTCGGGCAAGATCACGAGCTCGCTCTTGATCTGCTCGATGCGGCGCATACGCTCCTGGGCCTGGGCGGCCTTGGTCGGCTTGTAACGGAACTTATCGACGAATACCTGCATATGGGCGATCTCGCGCTCCTGGGCGGCGCGCTTGGCGCGCATCTGCTCGAGGTTGTCCTCGCGCTGCTTAAGATAGGAGCTGTAATTGCCAGTATAGGTGGTGATACGGCGGTTCTCGAGGGCCGCCACGTGATCCACGCAGGCATCCATAAAGGCACGGTCGTGGGAGACGATCAGCACAGCGCCGTCGTAGGCGGAGATGAACCCGCGCAGCCACTGGACACTTTCGAGGTCGAGGTGGTTGGTGGGCTCGTCGAGCAACAGGACGTCGGGATGGCGGAGGAACAGCTTGGCTAGCGCAATGCGCATCTGCCAACCGCCAGAGAACTCGGAACACGGCTGATCGAAATCCGAGGGCTTAAAACCCAGACCGGCAAGAATCTGACGCGCGTTGCTCTCGAGTTCGTAGCCACCCAAACGCTCGAAGCGGTCCTGCACATGACCATACTCGTCAAGCATAGCCTGGGGAACCTCGCCGGACTCTCCAGCCTCGGCAATCTTGAGCTGAAGCTCCTCGGCGCGCTCCCCCATCGTCTTAATTTCAATCGCAGCGTCCATAACCTCCTGGATGATGGAGATATCACCGGCGAGTTTGGTCTCCTGCTCGAGATAGCCGACATTGGCATCCTTGGCAAACGTAACGGACCCCGCATCGGGGCTGTCGATGCCCATGATGATCTTGAGCAGCGTCGTCTTGCCGGCACCGTTGGGACCGACAAGGGCGTACCGCTCGCCGGCATTCACCTGGAGCGTGGCACCCGTGAACAGGGTCCGCGCGCCGAAAGACTTCTCGATTTTGTCGACAAGGAGAATCATGTCACCCTCACAAGGTCGCTGAGTCTCTATAGCAAAAAGGCTCCAGTTACCTGGAGCCTTTAATGTGTGATGGTGGGCGATACAAGATTCGAACTTGTGACCCCATCCGTGTGAAGGATATGCTCTACCCCTGAGCCAATCGCCCGTGCTTTTCAGCAAGGAGAATACTAACACGAATTTGGATGACGGTGCAATACATTTTTTAAAATCGCGATTCAGGTGAGGCACTACTCGCCTCAGGCGAACGTTTTCGACTCATTTAGCCGGATAGCCGTGCACGGCGTTGCACATCGGGCACGAAAAAGAAAAAGGCCAGACACGCGGTCTGACCTGCTGTTTTGATGGTGGGCCCTCCGGGATTCGAACCCAGAACCCAGGGATTATGAGTCCCCTGCGCTAACCGTTGCGCCAAGAGCCCGTTAAGAATGTTGCATCACATGCGTAAATGTAAAAGGCCTTCGGTTTCCCGGAGGCCTTAAATCTCATGGTGGAAACGAGGGGGATCGAACACCTGGCCTCTTGATGCCGGGAAGTCCGATTAACCTCAAATCCGCGCGAAAAGACGCATTCAGGGCAATTCCGGGTAAACGCGAAAACCGACGCAACGCAAATTCTGCAATCGCAGCGATTCCTGCGAGAGGGAGTATACCACGCAATCGGCACTAGGAGCCGTCGTGATTGATTAGTGATTAATCCGCGCGTAAGGCCTCGGTTGGGCGCGGCGGTGCCGATCAGGCGACCTGGTGCCGACACCAGCGGCCCAGGGCGAGGGGGACGCCGACCGCGACGAGGGCGCCGTAGACGAGGGCCGCCATGCCGATGAGGTCGAGCACGACCGGCCCCACCGGGTAGGAGAACAGCGCGGCGAACATGTCGAACGGCGACTGCAGCCCCATGGGGAACAGCGTGAGGATGTGGCGCAGCACCCCGACGCCGGCCGACGGGAGGAGGCCGGTCACGAACAGGACGACCACGTCGGTCACGATGATGGCGAGCGTAGAGGGCGTCGACGCGGAGAGTGCGAGCGTCAGGGCGAGCATCCCGAGCATGACAAGGTAGAAGATGCCGATGTACAGCGCGGCGGCCTGCGCCATCGTGAGGTTGTAGGGCGAGGCCAGAGCATAGTTCTGGATCGTGAGGTCCGCCCCTCCGGCACCGTAGAAGGCCAGGGAGACGCCGCAGACGATGGCGGCGCCGGCCGCGAACAGGGCCGTGGCGTAGAGGGCGGCGGCCGCGAGCTTCGCGGCCACGAGTCTGCCGCGCCCGTTTAGGGACGAGAGGAGGACCGCGTCGGTCCCCTCGCGGTACTCGGAGGCGAACAGGGGCGTCACCGTGACGCAGGCGGCGAAGATGGCGAAGAGGAGGAACGCCGTGCAATCGAGGATGTTGTCCCAGCCGCCGGACCACCCGTAACCGATGGGCTCGGCCACGCCGGCCTCCTTCTCGGTCCAGAACGAGCGTTCGGCCGGCGAGTAGACCCACTCCCCTCCCATCCCCTCGTCGAGGGAGTCCTGCAGGCTGGCCGCCAGGGCGCCGTAGAAGTCGAGCGCCATCTCGGGGCTAACGCGGAAAGCGTACTGGTAGGGCTCCAGGCCCCTGACCGCCCAGGGCTTGAGCAGCGTGATGTAGTACGGATCGTAGAGCTCCAGGCGCGTCGCCTCGTCGTACGCCTCCGCCACGGCCTCGTACGCGGCCGCGTCAGACATCTCCGCGAGCTCCTCGGGGTTGAGCCTCTCGTAGGCGATCTCCTGGTAGCGGGCGATGTCGGCGGCCACGCGCTCTGGCGTGAGATCGCCCGCGCGGGCCTCGGCCACCTCGCGGCGGTGCGCGATGGCCTCGGGCCCCGAGAGGATCTCCCCGATGTTGCCCTCGGCCCTGGCTTGCATCACGTTGAGCGCCATGACGGCGACGAGCATGACGATCGCGCCGGCGTTCGCGGCGACGGCCACGCGGCGGGTAAGCATCTTCTTGAGCTCGAACTTGATAAGGCTAAGCATGTCGGCCACCTCCGAAATGGGCGCCGCGGCGCCCGCGGCGATCGGCGTCAGCGGGCCCGGCGAGCGGCGCGGGGCCGCCCTCCGCCCCGCTCTCGTCGAACACGTGCAGGTACAGGTCCTCGAGCGTGGGCTCGGCCCTGACGGCGCCGGGCACGCGGGAGGGGCCGTCTCCGGAGAGGAACCGGACGAGGGCCGTTCCGTCCCCCATGTGGTGGACGTTGACCACGCGCGACGCGGTCGACAGCTCATCCGCCTCCCGAGCCGGGACGCGGGCCTCCCAGACCATGCCGTCGACGCGCGACACGACCTCCGACGGGGCACCCCGCATTATCAAGGACCCCGCCCGCATCATCAGGATGCTGTCGGCTATGCACTCGACGTCAGAGACGATGTGCGTGGACAGCAGGACGACCTTGTCGGCGGCGAAGCTCGCGATGAGGTTGCGGAACCGCACCCGCTCCTTCGGGTCGAGGCCGGCGGTGGGCTCGTCGAGCACGAGGACGTCCGGGTCGTTGAGCACCGCCTGGGCGATACCGAGGCGCTGCTTCATGCCACCGGAAAACGTCCGGATGAGGCGGCGCTCCTCGCCGGCGAGCCCGACCCGGTCGAGCAGCTCGAGCGAGCGTGTGCGTGCCCCGCGGGAGTCCAGGCCCTTCAGGGCGGCCATGTACTCCATGAAGTCGAGCGCCGTGAACTCCGGGTAGTACCCGAAGTCCTGGGGGAGATAGCCGAGGCGCGCCCGGAACTCGCCCCCCATCTCCGCGGTCGGGCGCCCGTCAAGACGGACCTCGCCCGAGGTCGGGCGCAAGATGCCGCATATCATGCGCATGATCGTCGT
Organism: Collinsella intestinalis; assembly: GCF_902501455.1. Classification (NCBI taxonomy): domain Bacteria; kingdom Bacillati; phylum Actinomycetota; class Coriobacteriia; order Coriobacteriales; family Coriobacteriaceae; genus Collinsella; species Collinsella intestinalis. Next base: position 432,915 of record NZ_CABWIC010000007.1, on the reverse strand, counting down.
CTTCCCCGCGCCATTGGCGCCGAGCAGCCCGTAGACGCCGGCCCCCAGCCGGGCGCTGACCCGGTCGACCGCGATCTTCGGGCCGTACTGCTTGGTGAGCCTATCGAGCTCGAGTTCCATCGCATTCTCCCTTCTATCGAAATCAGATGTCGAGCGGGGACCGGACGTCCCCGCGCCGGGGCGCGAAGCCCCGGGCCCCCTCGCCCAGCCACGCATGGATTTCCGAGGCGCACCAGGACCCGGAGGCCAGGCACGCGAGGCACCAGGCCCAGGCGCTCGCCGCCGCGTACGCAACTGGGGCGGCGTAGAACAACAGCGCCGACGCGGCGGTGACCGAGGAGGCCCACGCGACCGCGGCGCGCCCGGCGTCCGGCCCCGCGGCGCGCCTGGCGCACATAAGGCCCCCGGCGCAGGCCGTCAGGTAGGGGGCGGCCATGAGGGCCAGGGCCCTGGCGGCACCCAGTCCCTGGGCCCCCGCCGAGGCCGACCCGAGCGCGAACACGAGCACGCTGGGGACCCCGAAGAGCAGCAGGCGGGCGAAGGACACCGACACGGCGTTGAACGGGCACGACGACTCGAGTTCGCCCATGCCGAACGGCTTGGACCGCGTCACGCCGACGAGGCACACCAGGGCGAGCAGCCCACCCGCGGAGGAGAGCGCCTGGAAGGCGGCGGGGCCGTCCGCCCCCACTCCCGCACCCGCGACCGTCAGGGCACACACGGCGGCGATGGCGACCCAGGCGCCGGGCGGCGTGAAGCGGGCCTGGGCGGCCAGGAACGCCGGGAGCGACGCCTCCGGCCCCCTCCTCCCGAGGGCGGCCGCCTCGGCCTCGCAGGCGGCGACGCAGGCCTCGACGAGACTGGCGCGGCCCGCCTCACGGTCCCAGCCCTCGCGCTCCTCCCGGAACAGGCGGGCGAGCTCCCGCTCCGGCGATCGGTCAGGAATGTGATCCATCATGCGTCCCCTTCCTCGGAGGCCAGGGCCTCCCTGATGTCCGACAGGGCGGAGCCGATCCGGCGCGCCACCGCGAAGCGGCTGAGGCCAGTGACGCGCGCGATCTCCACCGCGGTGAGCCCCTGGTCGAACTTGAGCTCGACGATCTCGCGGGCCTCGTCTGGCAGGGCCCGGACCGCGCGACGAACGGCGGACAGCCTGTCGGCCGAGCCGGACCCGGGCGACGGGTCGGCGAGGACCTCGTCGCAGGGCAGCTCGTCGGCGCGCATCGCGCCACGGCGGTGCGAGTCGGCGCAGACGTTGCGCGCGATCGTGAGCAGGTAGGCCAGCGGCCTGCCGTCGTCCCGATAGCGCCCGGATGCCCCGACGAACCTGAGGAACACCTCCTGAACGGCGTCCTCCGCCTCGTCGACCGACTCGGTGTGCCTGCGGCAGTACGCGTAGACGTCGGAATAATGGGCCTCGACGAGCCGCCTAACTCCTGCAGGTTCCATCCCGCGACTTTCGTGCGCCACGCGCACCACCCCCTCTCGCAATAGATAACGGAGCGGGCGCCCCCGATGAGCGCCCGCACACGGTTTCTACATATTAGACTTCGACCGAGCTGAATTCCCGGCGGGGGTGTCCCGTTTGCGGAAGGTCGCAGTCCCCGGGCAACGAGACACCGTGTTCCGCGAATAACGCGACACCCGGTTTATTAGATGAACTGATGAAGGACCTCCCTCAGGTGGGGGCAGGGTCCCGAAAAGCGAGCAATCAGATCAGATTCCGCGAATCTAGTCAAAGGATCCTGACATGCATTTCGGAATGAAATATACAGAATCATGAAAATCGTAAATAAAAAGGCCAGGGCGAAAACCCTGGCCTTAAATCTCATGGTGGAGACGAGGGGGATCGAACCCCTGACCTCTTGACTGCCAGTCAAGCGCTCTCCCAGCTGAGCTACGCCCCCATGAAGAGAAAGAAAGAAGCAAGTGGTGGAGACGAGGGGGATCGAACCCCTGACCTCTTGACTGCCAGTCAAGCGCTCTCCCAGCTGAGCTACGCCCCCTTGCAACGAAGAAGTACTATACGGGAACCTCGAAAGCTGTGCAAGCACTTTTTCAGACTTTTTTGAAAAGAAGTCTGATATTGGAGGTTCTCCCAGGTAAACGCTGCACAACAACATGGGCGCACGATGCTTTGAGCACGTGCGCCCATGAAGGACAAACTCTAACGGCGCTGCGAGATCACAAGATCGGCGACCTTGGAGGCAACCTCATCGATCGCAACGTCCTCGCGCTCACTCGTAGCGCGATCCTTAAGCTCGACCGTGCCGTTCTTGAGACCGCGCTTACCCAGCACGATCTGGTACGGGAAGCCCATAAGGTCGTTATCGGCGAACTTCACGCCGGGACGGATGTCGCGATCATCGACGATGACCTCGATGCCCGCTTCGCAGAACTCCGCAGTCAGGCGGTCGCAAACCTCGGCGCACTCCGGGATCGTCGGGTCAAGCGGCATGATGGAAACCTCGTACGGGGCAATCGACACGGGCCAGATAATGCCGTTCTCGTCGTGATGCTGCTCGACAGACGCGGCGAGGGTGCGCGAAACGCCAACACCGTAGCAACCCATCAGGAAAGGCTTCTCCTCGCCGTTCTCATCGGCGAAGGTCGCCCCCATGGCCTCGGAGTACTTGGTGCCGAGCTGGAAGACCTGGGACACTTCGATGCCACGGGCACCGGCGAGCGGGGCGACGCAATGCGGGCAGGGGTCGCCGGCAACGACCGTGATGAGATCCTCCCATGCGTCGGGCTCGAAATCGCGACCCGGACAGGCGCCGGTAAAGTGGTAATCGACCTCGTTGGCACCGCATGCCCACTGCTTGGAATCGCGCAGGGTGACATCGCAGACAAGGCGAATGCCCTCGGGCAGGTTGACCGGCCCGATAAAGCCCTTGCAAAGGCCGTACTGCTCAAGCTCCTCGTCGGTCATGAGGTGGAAGCCCTCGCCAAAGAGATGCTCGGCCTTGCAGTCGTTGAGCTCATGATCGCCGGGGACGATGGCGACAACCGGATTGCCCTCGACGTCGATGAGGGCGAGCGCCTTGCGCGTGCCGTTCTCGGGGAACTCGAAGAACTCCGCGACCTCCTTGATGGTCGTGAGTCCGGGGGTATGAACCTTCTGCAGGGTGCCGTCGCCGGGACCCTCAGTAACGGCGACCTGAGTGGAAGCGGCCTCGTCGTCCGCAGCGTAACCGCAAGCGTCGCAGTACACGAGAGCAGCCTCACCGGCGTCGGCGAGAGCCATGAACTCAACGGAGGTGTCGCCACCGATCTGACCGGAATCGGCCACGACGGGCAGCGCCTTGAGACCGCAGCGCTCGCAGATGTTCGCATAGGCCTGCTTCATATCGTCATAGGTCTCCTGCAGGGACTCCTGCGTGGCGTTGAAGGAGTAGCCGTCCTTCATGATGAACTCGCGACCGCGCATGAGGCCGAAGCGGGGGCGCATCTCGTCGCGGAACTTGTCCTGAATCTGGTACAGGTTCACAGGAAGCTGCTTGTAGCTCTTGAGCTCGTTCTTGATGAGGTCGGTGACAGTCTCCTCATGGGTGGGGCCGAGAACGAACTCGCGCTCATGACGATCGGAGATACGCATGAGCTCGGGGCCGTACACGTTGTAGCGACCGGACTCGCGCCACACCTGGGCATCGACCATAATGGGCATGAGCAGCTCCTGGGCGCCGGCGGCGTCCATCTCATCGCGGACGATATCCTCGATCTTGCGCAGAGAACGCCATGCGAGGGGCAGGTAGCTGTAAAGACCCGCCGCCTGCTTGCGGATCATACCCGCACGCAACATGAGGCGATGGCTCGCGAGCTCGGCCTCCGCGGGGTCCTCCTTGAGCGTGGGGGCATACAGATTGGACATCTTCATCGCTCGGGTCTTAGACACAGCGACCTCCTTATATCAATTGCGTCAAACGCTTCGATAATACCAGCTAATGCGCCGAAATCTTGTCTGGCTGTAGAGTAATCACAGCTCCGGTCCAGACATATTTCCGCAAGGCGTTTTTGTGATGACGAAGGCGAACCACGCCTGAAGGAATTATGTCTGGACCAGAGCGGTGGGATTGATCAAAGCCTGTCGATTTCCTCCATGAGCGCATCCACAATCTGGTCCTCGGGCACCTTGCGGATAACCTCGCCATGGCGAAACACCATGCCGACACCGCGCCCGCAGGCAACACCCACATCGGCATCGCTCGCCTCTCCGGGTCCGTTGACCACGCAACCCATGACGGCGACGGAGATAGGCTTGGAGCAACCCTTCAACCGCTCCCCCACCTCTTCCGCCAGGCCGATGAGATCCACCTGAGTACGGCCGCACGTGGGGCAGCTCACGAGCTCCGGACTGCGACGGCGCAGACCAAGCGATTGCAAGATCCCCCAGCACACCGGCGGCTCCTCAACTGGATCGGCCGTGAGGCTCACGCGCATCGTGTCACCGATGCCCTCGGCGAGTAACACACCAAGACCCACGGCGCTCTTGATCGTACCTTGCTGCACGGTGCCCGCCTCAGTCACGCCGAGATGCAACGGGACATGGGGCAGTTCGCGCGAAAGCGCGCGATACGTCTCGATCGTGGTGGGCACGCTATGCGCCTTAGCAGAAAGCACGATGTCGTCGAATCCACGCTTCTCGAAATGCTCTACAAACTCGAGCGACGAGGCGACGAGCTTCTCCGGCTGCGTCAGGCCGTCACGCTCGGCGATACGCTTGTCGAGCGAACCGGCATTGACACCGATGCGAATGGCCGCACCCGCCTCACCAGCCGCATCGATCACGGCGTCGACGCGCTCCCAGTCACCAATGTTGCCAGGGTTGATGCGCAGCTTGGCCGCTCCAGCCCGAACAGCTCCGATCGCGAGGCGGTAATCGAAATGAATGTCAGCCACGATCGGCACAGGAGACTCGCGACAGATGCGCTCGAAGGGCCCCAGCGCCTCCCGTGAGGGCACGGTGACCCGAACTAGATCGCATCCCGCGTCAACCAATGCGTTGACCTGGGCAAGCGTTGCATCGGCATCCACGGTGGGTGTGCAGGTCATGGATTGCACCACGACCGGAGACCCGCCGCCTAAGGGCACGGAACCCACCATCACACGACGCGTGCGCTCACGAGCGAGACCTTGCATGGCACTCCCCTTTCATTGCCACCGCTAGAAGAAGCGGAGGATATCCGAGCCCAACATGTAGACGAACAGCAAGCCGAACAGTCCAATACCGATCATGGAAATAACCGTCTGGACCTTGACCGGAACTTTTCGACGCGTAACGGCCTGGATCGCCTCGATCAACAGTTTGCCTCCGTCGAGAGGCGGAATGGGCAGCAGGTTCATGAAACCAAGGGAGAACGAGATGAGCGCCGCCCAGTTGAGGAACGTGGCAGGACCGGCCGCAGCTGCCTGAGCAGACATCACGGAAATGCCGACGACTGACGTTGAGTTGTCGAGCACCTCCATCGTGTGACGCGGATTGAGAAGGCTGGCGACAGACTGCGCAGTAGTGACGATGTTGTCGATGGCAATCTGGCAAGACTGCAACGGGCTGAGGCGAATCACCTTTACAGGTGCATTGATACCCAACATCCCGTCGGGGTCGAACGACACCTCGACACTCATGAACGAGCCGTTCTCGCGAGCCCAGGAATCGTCTCCCGAATTCTCGTCAAAGGGAAGATGCTCGAACGCATCGCTCTGGTTGTTGGGACGCCACAGCTCAAGCTCGACCGGGTCCTTCTTGCCGGTGGCGTTCAAGGCATCAGTCATTTCGATCCAAGAGGCGACCTGCTCCCCATTGACGGCAATCACACGGTCGCCCTTCTGAAGACCAGCTTGCTGAGCGGGAGAATCAACGACGATATCGCCCAGGACGTTGAGGTCCATGGGTGTTGAGACACCGAGCGCGGAATAGACCGCGATTACGAGCAGAAAACCAGTCAGGATATTGACGGCGATACCCGCAACCAACATGAAGGCACGCTTCCAAAATCCCTTGCCAATGTACGTATGAGAACGCTCAAGCTCGAAGAATTCGGCATCGGTCATGGGAGGGATCCAGGGATCGCCCTCGTCAGTGGCATGCTCGCGATCGAACGTGCGACCGTCATAAACCGTATTACCGGACCGATCGCGAGAGACCGCGGCAAACGCCTGCGGAAAGTCGCCGCCGTGGGATTTCTCGACATCCTCGACCTCAACCTCAACGGGGATGATGGAGCCCCAGCCATAGAGCAGCGAGCAGGCATCCTGGACGTCATCCAACGACAGACCAAGCTCCTCGGCAACGATCTCGAGCTCAACCGTACCATGACGATGAATACAAGCAAGGACCTGCGGGGCGCAGGGGACCTCGGTTGGATCCATACCGCAAATCTCAGCGTACCCGCCGAGAAGAATCGGGGTCACGCCGAACTTCGTGCCGATGCGCTTGGAAACGTGGTGGATGTTGAAACGACAGGGCATGCCGAGGAAAAACTCGAGCACGCGAACGCCGCACGCCCGCGCGGCGAGAAAATGTCCACCCTCGTGCACGAACACGAGGACCGACAGAAGCAGAAGGCCCCAAAAGATGGGGCCGAGAATTCCAAATAAAGCGTCCATATAATCCAAACTCATCAGAAACGGGACGAGATGATACCTCGCGCCTGCTCACGAGCCCATGCGTCGACATCGGCCAGCTGCTCGAAGGAAACGACCTTCTGGCAGTCGTGCTCATCCATACACGCCTCCACTACATCGGCGATGCCAGTAAACGTGCAGGCGTCATGCAGGAATGCGTCGACGGCGACCTCGTTAGCGGCGTTAAGCACGCAGGGAAGCGTACCCCCCTGCTTGCCGGCGATTTCGGCGAGCTTGAGGCAGCGGAAGGATTCCATATCCGGCGCACCAAATGTAAGTTGCGCGATTTCGCGGAAATCGACACGCGTGGCGGGAGTGGACCAGCGCTCGGGATACGAAAACGCATACTGGATGGGAATGCGCATATCGGAGGCACCGAGATGCGCCATGACCGAGCCATCCTCGAATTCGACCATGGAATGAATCTTGGACTCACGCTGGATGAGCACCTTGATGCGATCGATATCCATACCGAACAGATGCATGGCCTCGATGCGTTCAAGACCCTTGTTCATGAGGGTGGCGGAATCGATGGTGATCTTCGCACCCATGTTCCACGTTGGATGGGCCAAGGCATCATGACGAGTAACATCGGCAAGCTCATCGAGAGTACGCCCATAGAACGGGCCGCCCGAACACGTGAGCCAGATGCAATGCGCCTCGCGCGGATTCTCACCGAGCAGGCATTGGAAAATGGCACCGTGTTCCGAATCAACGGGAAGCATCTGACCCGGCTGGACCATGGGCATCAGCAAATCGCCACCCACGACCAGGGACTCCTTGTTGGCAAGCGCCAATCGCTTGCCGCTCTTGAGAACAGCATGACTGGCAGAAAGGCCCGCGGCGCCCACGATTGCGACGAGGACCACGTCTACATCCTCGAGCTCGACGAGCTCCTCGGCACAACGAGAGCCGGTATGTAGTTCGCACGCGGAGGGTAGCTCCGAGAGGACCGCGTCGCCACGATGCGCCTCAGACGTGACCGCCACATGTCGCACAGCAAACTCGTGTGCAAAATGAACCAGATTCTCGGTGCGCGAATGCGCACTCAGCGCAACGACCTCGAGCTTGTCAGAGTGCTGCTTGCAAACATCGAGCGCCTGCGTGCCGATAGAGCCCGTACAGCCGAGGATGGCAACGCGCGTACGTGAAGGCGTGTCGACGACAGCCATTACAGGACACCCCCAAGGTGAAGCATAAGATAGGCTGTGATGACTCCGACGATCAAAGAGTCGGACCGATCGAGCATGCCGCCATGCCCGGGAATGAGATTGCCCGAATCCTTGACGCCGACACCTCGTTTGATACGGCTCTCGAGCAGATCACCGAACACGCCCATGATGGATACCACCACGCCGCAGAGAATGGAGAACCAGAGGTTGATCTCATACAGGCCCGTCCACCAGATAATGATCCATACGACGACGGAACCAAAAAGTCCGCCGAAGAAACCCTCCCAGCTTTTCTTGGGGGAGATCTTGGGAACCATCTTATGCTTACCAAAGCGACTACCGACCATGTAGGCAAAGGAATCTGAGAGCCATAGGGAAGCACAGACGCCGATGGACAGCAACGCGCCCTCCCAGCCGGGAATGGCCTCGCGAAGCAAAACGATGGCGGATAGCATGTAGCCGGTGTAGATGGCGCCGAAAGCCGTCACCGCCACATCGGCGATGCGCGTGCGGGGGTTCTTCACATACCACAGACCCAAGAGCAACACGAGCAGGAAATTGATGACCGTGAGCCACACGGGGTCGACCAGGACGGACAGCGGGAAAAGCACCGAGGCGACGAGTCCCACGAATTCATTGGGAACCTTACCGTCCAGTCGCATTATGCGATAAAACTCATAGCAGCAAAGCACCGACATAACCGAGGCAAAAACGGCAGTGGGTACGACACCGAACAACAAAGACCCGATGAAAAGCGCCGCATACACGATGCCGGCCCCGGCTCGCACCATAAACGAATGAAGGCGACCGCCGGATTTCACGGTCGCCGCAGCTTTAGAGGTAGCTTCCTTAGAATCCAAGATGAACTCCTTGAGACTCCCCCGGCCTTAAGCCCGGGAAAGACCGCCGAATCGGCGGTCACGGCCCTGGAACGAGGCAATGGCGCGGACAAGCCCCCATCGATCGAAATCGGGCCAATACGTATCGGTGATATAAAACTCGGAATAGGCGATCTGCCACAACAGGTAGTTCGAGACACGCAGCTCACCCGACGTGCGGATGACAAGCTCGGGATCAGGCAGACCCGCCGTATAGAGGTGATCGGCAACGAGGGCGTCGTCGATCTGTTCGACGGCAATATCGCCTGTCGAAACGGCCTCAGCGATATGCCTGACGGCACGGGTGATCTCGGCCCGCCCGCCGTAATTGACGGCGAGGGCGAGCGTCATGCCCGTATGATCGCGCGTCTCGGCAAGACCGCGCTCAAAGACGTCGCGGGTCTTCTTGGGGAGCGCAGAGATGTCACCGAGAAACTCGACGCGCACGTTCTCACGTTTGAGCAAAGGCAGCTCATCGACGAACGTCTTGGCGAAGAGGTACATGAGCAGATCGACCTCAGCCTGAGGGCGATTCCAATTCTCCGTGGAAAAGGCGTAAGCGGACAAAACGTCAACGCCCATACGAACGCAAGCGGTGATGACGTCTTGCAGCGCCACGATACCGGCCTTATGGCCCTCTCCCCTACCGAGACCACGGGAGGTCGCCCATCGGCCGTTGCCGTCCATGATGCAGGAGATATGGCGCGGAATACGCGCCATATCGATATCTGCGATCGAGATGTCATCGGGATGCTCGGCGAAGAACTCGTTGAGCTTTTCGATGTCATAGTTCATGACTAGATCTCCATGTTCTGAAAGATAAGCAACTGTAAACCTCCTAAGAGTCTGTAGCTCGGGTTATACATTCTATCAGACCGATAAGATTCACAAGAACATACATTAGGGACACACTTGGGACACAGAAACACCCCGCCACGAGGGGCGCCGAGACCAAGGAGCAACCCATGACCATCCCCGAGTTGACCGAGACCATAGAGGGCGCGTCCGCCGTCCTGTCCGACGTGTCCGCAGAGCGGCCAGACCCCAGGCTCGCGCTCGTCATCGCCGCGCTCGGTGCCTGCGCTGAATCGCTCGACCGCATGTGGGAGGACCGGGGCGCGAAATAGAAAAAGCCCTCCACAACCCGAAGGCAGTGGAGGGGCGCAACTTAGTCCAATCGAAAACAAAAGCACCCCCTCCCGCGCGATGCGAGAGGGGGCGTTGCGATTAGATCTCTGGAATGACCGTCGGGGTGTCCTCGGCGGGAGCGTCGCGTGCGTCCAGCGCGTCGGAGATGGCCTGCATCTGCTCGGGCGCGAGGACGCCCCGCGCCATCCAAGCTGCGGCTCGCTCGGTGATGACGAAGCGGCTCTGGCCCTGGGCGATGCCGTCCATGATGCCGCCGAAGACGAAGGTGGAGAGGTCGAACATGGTTCCTCCTATAGGTTCGCGGCGGCTGCCACGACCGCCTGGGTGAGCTTGGATTCGAGGTCTGCGAAGGCGATGTTCACGTCTTTTAGGTAGTTGATATAGACGTTTGCGGGGATGTTGCCATCGTTCCAGACGTTTGAGGTTGCTTCTGGAAGTGCGGGGAGTTCAACCTTGCCTAGAGGGATGGTTTGCGGTTCGGCAAGCTGATAGATTACCTTCATTCCGCCATAGAGCTGATTGGCCTGTTCCTTCGTTGTCACCGATTCGGGGACTGTGACGTAAATCATCTTTTGATTGACGTAGCAGATACCGATGGTGTTGTTGACAGTATTGATAGCCTTTTCCGCGACAAGCCCCGTGTAGTTCGCCCCAATGTCAAGAACCTTATCAACCGCGTAATTGCGTCCCGTGCCCTTGATTACCTGAGCGCAATTCCAGTCATACTGTTTAGTTCGCTTGATTAGGCTAACATTGCCTTCAGCGTCAATTACAACTTCATCCGTTACCCCATTGGGTAGTGAGCAAAGTTCATTACCCTTTAAGTCAATTGGGGTTAAAGCCTTCGTCGCGGGCGCGGTATACCCAGTTGCATTGCCGCCGACTTCGAGCTGTACGGCGATACGAGCATTGGAAAACTTAGTGCCAGCCGTTGGTACACGCACGCTGCACTCGCTGATTATCGTTGGTTTGTCCAAAGAGATGGTGATTGTCGGATTTTCCACATTGGTATTCGCAAGCCACGTATTGTCAGAAGCATTGCGAATGAAAAATATGCAGTCTTTCGGGAATCCGATGGAATCAACGCTGAGTGTATAAACCCCTGCTAGGAGTGTCACCCTAGTGTTGTCATCGATTATCTTTATATCAATATTGCTACTAGTAGTCATGCCATTAACTATGACTGATTTATCGTTTTCCATACTCGCAGAAATACCTGAATCGGGCTGATTTGGAAGACTGTAAATTCCGAGTAGATTCTTGCCCGCAACCACCAATTCAGCCTTGTTGAGATTGGTTATCTCTTGGGGGCAATCAGGTGATGGGGATGGTTTGCCGCCCGTGTAGGGTTCATAAGCGGTTGCCTTTGCGCCTTCTTCGATTTGGAAATGACTGTTAATGCAGTTCTTTCCAGCATCGGTGTAATTGCCGCCAAGGAAGAGTTCTTCAAACTCACCGATGTTCTCTGGCGTGGTGAAGGTTTCGGAAGCGTTCTTGATATAACCGACTGTCAGGCCAATCTCCTTGCTCTGTTGGGCGTTGAAGGCGAGAAGTTTAAAGCCCGCTTTACCGTCTGTGATACCGCTACTTGAGTAGGTATATTTGGTGTTTGGCTTCAGGATGTTCTTAAATCCTCTGATGTTGTAACCAGATACGTAGCGTTCCCCGCCTAATAGGTTCTTGCCAGTGGTTGTGAGTTGATTGCTCTGCCCTAAGACTTTGCCTTTAAGAATCGGTGCCTTCCAAGAGTCATGGAGATTAATGAAGGTTGATTCCGCTTCACCCTTTAAAACGTTTCCTGAAGGAACTGGTAGTTGTGCAACTGCCGCTTCGGCCTTGTTCGCTGCCGTTGTGGCGTTGTCTGTGGCTGTCTGCGCTTTGGCTACAGCTGCTTGGGTTGCTTCTTCAGTCTTGGCAATAGCCGCGTCTGTGGCCGTCTTCGCGTCCTGCGCCGCTTTGCTCGCTGTATCTGTTGCCTTCTTGCAAGCTGCATCCACCTTTGAATTCCAAGAGACAAGTTTAGTGTTGAATGTCTCTGTTCTCTTGGTTTCATTTGCGGCTCTGGTTGCTTCTGCCTCCACGCGCCCCGTCTCGGCGGTCGCGCGGGCCTGCTCCGCCTTGGCTCGGGCGGTCTCGGCGGCCACGCGGGACGCCTCGCCATCGGTCGCAGTCTGCGCCGCCGCGTCCGCCTTCCCCGCTGCCGCGTTGGCTGCCGAGGTGGCCGCGCTCGCATCTGCTACGGCCTTGGCCGAGTCGGCCTTGCGCTTCGCCTCGGCGGACTCGCGCTTGGATTCCGCCGCGATTCGCGCCGCCTCCGCTTCTGCGCGCGAGGACTCCGCCGCAGCGCGCGCCTTCTCGGCCTCGGTTCGGGCCTGCTCCGCCTCGGCGACCTCGGCGATGGCTGCGGTGACGCGGTCCTCGGCCTGCCGCGCGGCCTGCTCGGCCTTCGCGGCAGCCTCGTTCGCTGCCTTCACGGCCTCGGCGCTCGCGGTCTCGCGGGCCTTCTCTGCTGCGATGCGCTTCGCCTCCGCGTCGGCTCGGGCGGTCTCAGCCGCCTCGCGCACAAGCTCGGCCTCGATTCGCGCGGCCTCTGCGGACATGATCTGCGCCCACAGGTCGGGCTGCTCCTCGCCGGGGTCTAGCGGGCCGGTGAAGCCCGACTCCACGACCACGAGCGGGTAGCGCTCTTGCGCGGTCACGACGCGGACCTCGCCGCCGACGTAGCCCAGGAGGCACGTGGAGACGGGGCCTGTGGACTCCATGAGCGACGGCGGGACGGCGACCGTCATGTCCTTGTCCGGAATGTAGCGCTTGGGCGATTCGAGCGACGGGCCGCAGAGGACCACCTGGTATGAATCGCAGCCGCGGAACTCGGAGTCCAGGTCGAACTTGATGCGGTCCGCGTTGAGACCATGTTGCACGACCTCCCGCTTGTCCCATGCGATCTTGCGACCGCGCACCTGCGCTGTGTGGACCAGCATCAGCGGCCTCCAATCTTCACGATGATGTAGCTCGCCAGCGCGACGGCGCACAGCGAGCAAATGATGATGATGCCTCCCGCCATCAGAAGCGGCCCTCGTTGAGCGCGCGCTGCATGGCCTTGACGGTCGGGGAGCCCGCGTCGAGCTTGCCGTCCTCCACCTTCGCGCCGGAGGTCGGCTTGAAGTGGCGGATCATGGCGTTGATGGTGTCGGGGCCGATGAAGCCGTCTGCGGGGACACCGCAGGCGCGCTGGATCGCGCCGATGGTCTGCGAGCCCGGCTGCTCGCCCCAGGGCGCGGAGAACTCCCAGCCGCCCGTGCAGGCCTTGAGGCGGTGCTTGTGCTGCGGGTTCTGGCGGGAAATCTTGCCGTCCTTGAACGGACAGCCGAGCACCTCCTGGATTCGGCGCGTGGTGGCCTCGCCCCAGTAGCCGTCCACGGCCAGGCCCTGCGGCTTGGGGGCGGGCTGCGGGGCGGGCGCGGGCGCGGGTGCGGGGGCGGACGCGCCGATGCCGAAGGCCGCGAGGATGCCCCTGGCGAGCTCGTCAATCTGGGAATCGAACTTGGCGGCGTCACCGGCGTCGGAGATGAAGCCGCACTCCACCAAGCGGTAATTCACGCCAGCTCGGGCGGCGCGGTTCGGGTTGGCGAGGTCGGAGCGTCCGACGATGGTCTTGGAGCGACCGGGGAAGAAGCCGCCGATGAAGGCCGCGAGGGCGTTGTCGATGGCGTCGGGGTTGAAGCCCTCCTTGATGATGACGTGGCCGCCCTTGGCACCCGCACCAGCGCTGTCCATGTGCAGCTCGATGACGGGGACGCCCTTGGGGCAGTGTCCGCGACCGATGCCGTTGTCCTTGTACCAATTGCGGTTCATGTCGCCGACGATGACCTCGGAGCCGCCGAGGGCCTGCATGCGGGCGGCGAGCTTGCGGACCTGAGCGGCCTCGCTGAAGCCGTTGGCGCAAGCGCCGGGGTCCCCTGCGCCGTGGCCTGCGATTGCGAATACCTTGGCCATGGTTAGGCCTCCTTCTTGTAATTGCCCTTGAGCTCGGTGCGCTCCAGGGCGGACTTGCTGTCGGAGATGCCGCTGGTGGTCGGGTCGGTGATGCAGGCCCAGACGGACGTGAGCATCGAGACGACCACGACTGGGTTGCCGAGCGCGGCGGCGATGGTGGAGCCGAGAGCGGCCCACGTGGTCATGTCGGCCCACTCCGCGCCCATGCCGACGATGAGCGGCATTACGACGGCGCAGGCGAGCTGCGCGATGAACACGGGGTTCTTGAAACGGACCTTCCAGTTGATCTGCATGTCGTTCTCCTTAGATGTCGTCTGGCGCGTCCACGTGGGCGCGCATGATCTCCTCCCAGAGCTGGGTGCCCGTGCCGTTGCCCCCGAGACTGTGGTAGGCCTGGTACACGGACGTGGCCTGCTCCTTGATGCGCACGGGGCACGGTCCGCCCGACACGACGTACTCGCGGTGGTAGTCGATGAGCTGCTGGCGCAGCAGCGCGCGCATGCCCATCTCCATCGCGTCGTCGTGCGTCTTGCGCTTGTCGCGCTCGTCGCGCTCTCGCCTCATCTGCGAGCCGAGCCACCCGACGAGGGCGGCGAGCACTGCGGTGACGAGGTAGTTGGCGGCGGTGCCGATCAAGTTGTCCATTGGCGTAAATCACCTCCCGCCTTCGTCTAGGCGCGATGAAACGCCCGCCCTCCCCCGCTTGAACGGGGTCGGCGCTGCATGAGAAAGGCGGCCCCCGAGAGGACCGCCGTGCGATGAAAAAACCAGACCGTTCAGGCGCAGAATCGGACCAGACGGTCTGGGTTTTCGACCGATAAATTGAAAGAAAGGAATCACCTATGAACGTCGCCGCGACTTGCGATCTGTACATCACCGCGAAGACGGCCAAATGCCGTCAGAACACCCTCGACGGCTACATAAGCGCCATCCGCCATGTATCACGATCTGAAAATCACGGGCGTGGTCGGCCTCGCATGGTAGTTAAGCCCTGAACGTGATGGCGTAATTGAGGTCAGCGCTTCCCGTTCCCAGCGCGTCGGTTCTGACCACGATGCTGTCGGTGATGACAACGCCAAGAGGCACGACGTTGGCCTTGGACCAGTCGGCGTTCGTCACGCTGATGACTGCCGTACCGGCGGACGCGCCGACAGAAGATGCCAGCGAGTCCAGCTCCTGCTTTGTGAAGAGCTGCACATTGGTGCTATCGCAGGAGACGGTCTTTGTGCCGCAGATTGTGACGCTCTTCGTAAACCGGCCTAAGGAATCCTGTACCGTCTTGAGTTCGGCCTTGGTGGCCTTGTCACCGAGCGCCGCGTCGAGGCCAGTCACGTCCCCGGTGACGTGCTTGTGGGTTAAAGCGGCGAAGGCGGTCTTGAGCTTCGCCCACAGATACGTGAGGCCGGTGCCGCCTAGGACGCTCTCGCTCGCAACCTGCTCGCCAGCGGCGATACGGTCGATTTCGTCGGTGGTGAGACCGACCAGCGTGGCGTTGGACATGCCGACGCGCTCCCATTTGCCGTCGATGCTCATCCATTCAAGGTAGTTGTCCTGACCGTCACCTGCAGGCACGTCCATCAGCGCGGCGAGGGCGCTCATTGCCTGACTGGGGATGGGGACGAAGTACAGTTTGCCGACCTCGCCCGAGACCGTGGGCATGAGGGTGTCGGGGTCGAATTGGCCCTCGTTGAGCTTCACGACCTGCAATCCCTGCGCGGCGGCGTTGTTCGCCGCCTGGTCGGCGTTGTTCTTGACCTGCTGGGCGGCGCGCTCCTGCTCGGCTGTGACGCGCTTTGACTCGGCGTCCACACGGGCGGCCTCGTCCTCGGCGCGATTTGCCTCGGCGTTGACACGGGCGGTCTCGGCCTCCTTGCGAGCGGCCTCGGCCTGGCCGTCAGCACCGGCTATGCCGTAGGTCTTCGTGCTGCCGTCGCTCATATGAACTTCTGCGCCCCAGATCTCGCCATCGAGCGAGACGTCCTGGGAAGCGCGGACTAGGAAACGGTCGTCGGACTTTGCCATGGTGGGCTCCTATCTTTGTCTTCGAGGATGGTATGAGGGCGCTCCCCCGCTACTTGGCGAGCACCCCGACCGCGAGCGGCTGGTGCATGTAGGTGTCTACGACAACCACGTCGCCGACCATCACACCGGAGCAGGCGGTCGTCATGGGCACCGAGGACAGCTTCACGGGGATCGCTGATGTGCCTCCGTCCACGTCGAGCACGTTCCCGCGCACAGCCTTCACGACCATGCGGTCGCGCCTGAAAGCTGGCATCTGCGCGTTCCTGTTGGACGCCTTTGCGCTCCTTCGGCCCAACGCCCTGTAAGCGGCCTCCTCGCGTTGGCTCATCTGCATCACGACCTCCTCCTGAAAACGCGGACCTCGGAATCGACGGCGCAGCCGCCGCCGAGCGTGAGCGTCTGGGCGCGCACCTGGAACCTGCCTTCGATGCCGCCGCTTCTGTATGAGACGTCCACCGTGTCGTTCACCCTGACGGGAACATATGGGTGGCGCATCCTCAGACGCCATATAACGGACTGGGCGGTGGACAGCATCGTCTGTGCGCGCTTGTCCGCATATGCCTGCATCTCGCCGTCCGTCTTGCCTGGAGGCAGTCCCATGTACGAGTAGCCGCGCGTGATGGTCCTGCCTCGCCTTACGGTCGAAAGCGGGCTATCGGGGTCACGGTCCCACGCCTCGGAGGCGATGACCTTGCCCTTCTCATCTGGGCCGTAGATGACGACGACATGGTTGGCGGCGTCGGTGTAGTCGCGCTCCTCCTCGATAGCGGGGTCGAGCCTAACGTTCGGGTCGTCCTGCGAGAACGTCCACGACGGGGCGATCTCGCCTGGGTCTCGGTACTTCTCGAACACGACGCGCCCCATCGGGTCTGTGAACGCGGCTCGGAATCCAGCTAGGTCCAGCAGGTCGTTCACCATGTCGAGCTTGGTGTCTCCGATCTCGGAGTTGTTCTGCTCCGCACCTATGCCGTAGGCCCTCGTGTCGGTGACGGTGTAGTCGCTCGGCTCCGCGACGACGGTGAGCCCGCAGTCCTCGCACACCTTCTTTGCAACGGCCACGGCGTTCTCGCCCTTTGATACGGTCACGGGTGACGAGAAGCGGTCATCCAGCAACTCTTGCAGGCGTCCATACATGCGGACGCCCGCCGTCGAGTACCCTGCCCTGATGGACCTGCCGGGGACAACGGGCAAGAAGGTGCCGAGGACGACATCCTCGGTCTCCCCTCCAGCCCATTCGACGGTCATGTAGACCCTCACGAGGTCGGGGCCGAAATCCACCTCGTCAACCATCGGGAACTCAGCGCTCTCCTTGATTCGCGTGTCGTCGTTCCTAGTCACGGTGCCACCCTTGAAGGCGTTCAGGACGGCGGTCTCGAGGCCAGTCTTGCGGTCCACGCGCATGAAGCGGTAACTGGTGTTCGTGAACCTCTCGCTCCACCTAGCCATTGCGCGGACCCTCCCACATAGCCTCCGTGAGCGACGCGCTCACATTCCAGGTGCCGTAGTTCTTCGCCGAGTAGCCGAGCGTCCAGTCGGCCTTGACGCGGTGGCGTCCTCCCCAGTGGTCCCTGAACCAGCAGACGGCGTTGGAGCGGTCGCGCCTCATGGCGTCAAGCTCGCGGTACTCGTCTGCGGTCGTGACGATGTAGGAGTGCGAGCAGCTGGAGCTCATACCGCCGTCCGGGTAGAACGCGGGCAGCGATGAGGAGCCGACACCGTTGATGAACTCGAACCACTCGCCGCTGTGAGATGTGCCGCTGCTTGCATCCGCGTCCAATCCGAGCAAAATCGCCCTGCCAGCGTCCACGCCGAAGTTGAACGCCTCGGACCCGTCCGAGTCGATATGGGCGACAACCTCAGCCGTAGTTGCCGTGCCAGCCGCGCTGTATGCAGTGACCAGATAGGTGTAATCCACGTTCAACGGAGGCAACCTGTCGATGACCTCGTTGCCGCTCGCCAGGTCATCGATGAGCATCTCCTGCGAGCCGTCATCGAGCATGCGCGCCACGGACAGGCGCACGGTCGGCATCACCGTCAGCAGGGACTCCGGGCTGTCTCCCTCGCCCTTGTACACGACGATTCGCGCTGAGAGGTCGCCGAGCACGTTGGTGACGGATACCTTCGGCTCGGCAGGCTCGGCGTAGTTCGTGGAGATCAGGCGCTTGGCCTGTGCCACGAGCGAGTATCCGTCCAGCGCCGTGAGCTGGACGATGTACTTTCTCTCATTCTGGGGCAGATACGTGTCCACCGAGAACGAGTAGGAACGCGCATCGACCGGCAGCTGCGCGGAGTGGAGCACGTCACCAGTCTCGGTGAGAAGCCTTATCTCCTGGGAGCTGACGCCAGATGACGTGACTATATCCCACGTTGCCACGAACGGGATGAGGTCGATGACCTCGCCATCGGAGGACGGTGTGACGAAGTGCGCCGTGGGGGCGTTCTCGGCGTGGAATGTGCCCTGGGGGGACCACGCGCCCCAGGACGGGTCGAGGCCCTTCGTGCGCACTCGAACTAGGTGATCGCCCTCGACCGTCGCGCTTACGTCCGCATGAGATTCGGTTGTCACCTCCACGACGCTCGTATGGCCATTCGGGTCGGTGACCTCGACCTGGGCCGCTGTCTGCGCGGAGCCGTCGGGGTGCGCCTTGGCCCAGGAAACTCGCACGGTGGCGGGCAGCGCGTAGACGTTGGCGAACTCGGAGAGGGTCGGGGCGTTCGGCGGGACAACGGTAGTGACAGTTTCAGATTCGCGGTAGCCGGAATACAGGTCGCCCTTCTTGGCCCGGACACGCGCCCTGACGGAACCGCCGCCAGCATCGACCTCGATGCTCGCGCCCATGCTCTTCTCGGCACTCCATCCGCCGCTGTTCAGCGAGAGCTGGTAGAGGTAGCTGTCCGCCCAGGGGCTAGCCGCCTCGATTGAGATGCGGACGCGGGTGCCGCCGATCTTGGCAAGCGAGACCGACTTGGGAGCGGCGGGCGTGGTGTAGACGTAGTCATTCTGGGTGCTGTAGTCCGAGTAGAGGCCGTTTGTGGCCCTTACGCGGTAGTCATAGCGAGAGTTCCCAGAGATGCCCGTGTCGGCATAGTTGACCGATGTCGCTCCGAGGGTTGCGATCTGCACCCAGCCGCCGTTGTTCGTCCTGCGCTCGAGCAGGACGTTCTTATAGGATTCGGCGGCGTTTTCGGCGATGCGCCACGACACGTCCGCCCTGCTGTCGGACTTGCGGACCGCCGCGCAGCCGCTCGGCGCAGTTGGCGTGGTGTAGACGTAGGCGGGGCACTCCACGTAACCGGAATGTCCGCCCGGTCCCTTCGAGCGCACACGGTAGTCATAGCGATGGCCGGCCGAGATGGAGTCGCGGAAAGACGTGGCGTCCCAGTTCAGTTCCTTTATCTGACCCCATCCGCCAGCGTCGATCCTGCGCTCGATGAGGACGTTTGACCACGGGTACGCGCCGTCCATTCCGGTGTAATCGCCGCTCCACTCGAGCACGGCGACATCGTCGCTTTCGCGTTCAGCCGTGAAACCAACCGGAGGCTTAGGTGCCGAGTAGGGTATGCCGCCGATCCAGACGTTGCAGTTTGCTCCGGAATCGCCGACCTGGAATCCACCTAGGTGGAAGCCTCCGTAGCAGCCAACGTTCCTTCCGTCGCCGTAATGCTTGGCAACGGTGAAGTCGCGGACGAGCATGTCCTTCGTGACAGTCTGACCCCTGCCAGCGTACACCCCGCCGACGCCGACCCATCCGCTGGACTGGCCATCGCAGCTCACGCAGGCGGTGTTGCCGTTCGCCACGTTGAAGCCATATGCGAGCGACTGCCAGCGTGCAACCACTCGGATGGTGGCGGTCGTGGAGGTCTCCGACTGAACCCACGCCGCGACGCCGCCTCGCCAGTTGCGGACGTTTCCGCCCCATGCCTCTGCCATTATCGGACTCCCATCATGTTCATGAGTTCCATCTCGTTGAAGATCACCTCGACCGCTTCCATGACGCGGGGCGACGAGGACTGGATTTGAGCGCCGTTGATGTTCAGCACGTAGGTGTTGCCTGCCCGCTGCGCAGTGCTGCCGCCGCGCATGGCAGCGACGGTCTCCTGGGCCACAACCTGCGCGAACGGCGTAACGTAATGGCGGTTGGTGAGCGGGACTATCGCCTCGGCACCCGCCTCGCCAGCGATGTGGCGCGTGATGTCGGTTGCGCGGGTTGCGATGCCGCCAGCCGCATGGAGGGCTATGCCTCCGCTAGCGTGCTTTGTGCGAAGACCGTTGGCGCTGATGTTCAGGTTCTTGCTGAACAGGTTGCCGATTGCGTTGCCGAGGTCCCAGATGGAGTGACGCGCCGAGTCGAAGTTGCCCTTGGCCTCGACCTTCACCTCTTTGTCTTTGAGGTTGCTGATGGACTTCTTCGCGTCGTCGGTGGCCCTCTTGGCGGAACCGTCTGGGACGTTGCCGTGGGCCTGCACGTTTGCGTCCTTGTTCTTGAGGTCGGTGCCGTTGTAGCTGTTGATCTTCTGGATCATCAGGCCAACGTCCCCATTGCAGGACTTCCAGAGCTCGTCAAAATTCGCGGAACCGATTTGGCGCATCTTGCTGGTGTCGGCACCGAGCGCCGCAAGGTTCTCCTGGAACGTCCCGACGCTCTGTCCAGATTCCTGAAGGCTCGTGGCGACCGCGATTGCGAAGTCTTGGTAGCAGAGCTCCTGCGCGGCAATGTCGTTCTTGACGCTCTCTGCGAGGTTGGAGGAGTTGAGCGCCATTGCAGCCATGGCTTCAGATGCCGACTGCGATGCGCTATCGACACCGACCTGCGCCTCCTCGACCGCTCCCTTCATCTGGATAACGGCATTGCAGGCGTCCTCGTATGCCTTCTGCTCCTCCTGCGTTGCGGTCCTACCAGCAGCAGCGGCAGATTGAAGTCTCTGGTAGGCAAGCTCTTTTTCAGCAAGTGCCCTGTTGTAAGCATCGGTCGCGGATTTAAGCTCTATCTCCGCCTTGACCTGGGCCTCGATATAGCCCTGGACGACGTTTTGCAGCGCCTGCTTGCGGGCGTTCTCCTCCCATGCGCGGGCGTTCTCGAGAATCTTCTCGGTGCTCTTGCTGAGTGAGCCCCTGGCCGCGTCGGTGATAGATACGGAGTCTCCGGTGATCTTGTTGTAGCCCTCGACGGCGAGCGACAGTTTGCCCTGCTCGAGCGCCGTCAGGCTCCCCTTATTGCCGAGCTGTTCGATGGTGGCGACGTAGTTCTCGAGCGATTCCCTCGACACGGCGAACTGGCTCAACGTCTCCTGCGCCTTCGCGTTCATCTCGGAGACGCCTTCCATGGCCTCACGAGCGCCCTTGGCGACAGTTTCGTAAGACGTTGCGACGCCCTCGGCGGATGCGGTCAAGCCACCAGCAACGTCCGAGAACGTCTGGGAAGCCTTGGCAAGCTCCTCCTGGCGTTTGGCGGCGGCGCGCATCCTCTCCTCGCACTTTGCGAACGCGGCGGCGAGGAGACCGACCGACACGGCCACGGTGCCTGCAAGCATGATTCCAGACATCTGCATGGCCACGCTCTTCATGGCGAGTCCGAGTCCGTCGGCGTTCTTGGCGGCGGCTTTGGCCTCTGCGGCGCTCTTTGCCAATTCGGCGCTGTACGCCTCCATGGTTGCCTCGCTAAACCCCATCGAACGTTCGACGGCGCGCAGCGACGGCTCAAGCGACTTGATGCCTTCGGCGGCTTTCCTGGCCTCCTTGGTCGAGTTGCCGAACGCAGAGACGAGCTTCGCGTTAGCCCTGTAGTCGTCAACAGCGGCAATCATGTCAAGGTTGTGCGACTTCGCCTTTGCGAGCAAGGATTGCCTCGCCTCGCCGGAGGTCATCATGGATGCAGCCATGGCAGCGTTCATGGCGTTCTCGGCCTTCTTGACCTTGCCAGCGGACACGACCATCGCATCCCACGCCTCGACGTACTTGTCCACGCCGCCAGCGGCCTTCACGGCGGCGTTCTTGGACAGACCGAGCGCGGAGATGAAGGACTTTGCGCTGCCGTAGGTGCGCAGGTTCGCGCCGTCCAGGTTCATCATCGCGTCAGTGAAAACGGCGAGATTGGACGTGACTGAGCCGAAGCCATCCATCAGACGGCCAGAGAGGGACATGAGGGGGCCAGCGCCCGCCGCAAGTCCGGCCATGGCGATGATTGCCCGCTGACCGCCCTCGTCCATGTCGGCGAAGGCCTGCGCCGCGTCTGCGACGCCCTGAATCATCGGGTCGAGCGCCTCAACCGCGTCAATGACCGCGTTGACGAGTGGGCGACCGACCGTGATGGCGATGGCGTTAAGCTTGTTCTTGAGAACTTCGATGCGCGAGGCCATCGACTCGTTCCTCTGGTCAACCTCCTTCTGCAACGCCGTGTTCTGCTCCCACGCGCTAGTGGAAAGCTCGAGGGCACTGGAGAGGACGCTCTGCTTATGCGTGACGGCCTCCGTCGAGCCAGCGAGGCGGCGCATGACGTCGGACTGGCGAATCTGGGTGAAGCCCAGCTCGCCCATGATGACGTTCATGTCCTCACCGGCAGCAGTTGCGCCGCCGATGCCCTCGATGAGCGAGTTGAACGCCCCAGCGGCGTCCTCGCCCCATGCGCGCCTGAACTCCTCCGCGCTCATGTTGGCGCGGCTGGCGAACGCCTCGAGGTCGTCCCCGCCGTTGGCGACCGCCTTGCCGATGGACACGAAGATCTGCGACAACGCGGAGCCGCCCATCTCGGCCTTGATGCCGAGCGAGCTCATGGCACCGGCCATGCCGAGTATCTGAGCCTCGGACATGCCAGCCTGCGCACCGGCGGACGCGAAGCGCATCGCCATCTGCGATACCTCGGACTCGGTGGTGGCCATGTTGTTGCCGATTGCGACGAGCGTGGAGCCGTAGTTGCTGAACTCGTCCTCTGCCATGCCGACGATGTTGGCGAAGCGGGCCATCTCCGTGGCGGCGGTCTCCGCGTTCATGTTCGTTGCGATGTCGAGGCCGCTGACGGTCTTGGCGAACGTCTCCAGCTTCCCGTTGCTGATGCCGAGCTGCGCGCCCAGGGCCTCGATGTTCAGGATGGTCTGCGCGTCCACGGGCTGCGTCTTGGACAGCTCGAGGGCGGACTTCGCCAGTTCCTCGAGCTCGGACTCGGTGAGGTCGGAGGTCTTGCGGACGTTTGCGAGGGCGGTGTCGAACTCGACGGCCATCTTGCCAGCGTAAGCGCCGCCAGCGACCATCGGCAGGGTCAGGCTCTTGGTCAGCTTGTCGCCGACCTTGGCCACCCGATCGCCCATGGACTCCCACTTAGCGCCGACCTTGGCGATGTTGGAGGTCATGGAGTTGGCGCTCTGGGCGGTCAGCTTCTCCATGCGGGACAGCTTGTTTCCGAGCCTGGATGCGCCGTCTATCGCCCTGTCGAAGCCGTTGCCGTTGAATACGGAGCTTACGGCGATTGTGATTGATGCTTTACCCAAGGCTCAACAACCCCTCGTCGCAGGTCTTCTGCACGAGGTCGCTAACCTCGCGCACGATTTCTTCCTCGTCCTCGAGAAGCGCGCGAAGCAGGGCGCGCGGAGGTGCGCTGCCGAGCGGTACGCCAGCCCTGCGGCCAGCCCTCTTGCCCTCGAGGATCACCGCACCCGGATTGGCGAACTCGATGACGCCGCCGCCCGGGTCGGTGGAGACGAACTTCACGCCGTTCGCGTAGGTGCGCAGGGCGAGCGACTTGGCGTAGGAACCCGTGGGGTTATCGCCCAAGCCGCCCGCGTACGTCTTCGCCTTATCGTAGGTCGGTCGCACGAGCTCCTTGATGCCGCGCTTGAGCTCGGACGCCATCTCGGAGTCCACGGCCCTGAGCCCAGCTATCACGTTGTCGAGGTTCTGAACGCGGATTGAGAACACGTCAGCCGACCCCTAACCGCCTCTTTGCTTCCTCGCGTTCCGCGCGGAGCCTGTCGCGCGCTCGGACGGCTGTCTCCCCCGGCTTCCTCCACTCGGGCTTTCCGTCCGCATCCCTTTCGCGTGACGCCGCTAGCTCGGCGTCGTATGCCATCTGCAAGAACAGGCGCGGCATGCCGAGGGCCATGTCGATTACCTCCGGCACCGACATGCCCCCGTACCTGCTCAGGGCTAGCAGTTCTCGCCAGAGGTATCCGTAGGGTTTGCGTCGGCCTCGGATACCTCCTCGGCCTCGTCCTCGTCTTCGGCCACGAGGTCGATGTCGATCTTGCACATGGCGCGGGCGATCTTCATTTCATCGACCTTGTGCAGATTGCCGATCTCGACGCCCTCGATACCAGCCTCCTCGCCTGCAATAAGACCAGCGAGGCAGGCCACCGTGGCGGAGTCGGGGTACTTGACTCCGTTGGAGCTCAGGGCGACGCGGGCGAGCATCGTGAAACCGTTGGCGTAGACGACCTCGCCGATGACCTCATCGCTGCCGGGCTTGGAGTAGACGAACTTTCCGTTTTTCACAGCGCGCTCCTTTCATCCGTTTGCGCTGCGGGAAATATCGGCCCTCCCTCCCCCGCCGACGCGGCATGAAAAAGGCCCCCTTTCGGGGGCCTTCCCATCCGCTGGGGCCGTCTGCTACTTGGATGCCTTGGGAGCCTTGGCGGTGAACATGGCGGCGGCTGCGGCACCGGCGTAGTTCTCGACCTTGTTCACGACCGTAATGGTCACAGGGCTGGACTTCGCGTCGCGGACGATGGCGGAGTCGCAGGTGAACTGGATCGTGGCTTCGTTGCCCTCGGGGTCGGCCTCGGGGAACTCGGCGCTGAAGGGAACGTGGTCGTACTTGATCTCGATGTACTGCTTGGCGTCGGAGTCGAGGACGAACTTGGCGTACACGGAGCCGAAGACGACCTTGGAGGAGACGTCGGTGGCGGATTCGGAGCCGGTGAGCATCTTCTGGAACTGCTTGAAGTCGTCAGGGATGGTGGTCACGCTCACACCAGCGGCCAGCTGGCCGATGCCGATGTCGCGGGGCATGGCGCGACCGAGCGAGGACTGCGCTGCGGCGTTGTTCTCGATGGTGAAGGATGCCTCGGAGACGAGGGCGACCTTCGGGTCGGCGCTGGCGGTGTCGAGCTTGAACTCGCAGTCCGTGGTGATGAACTGCCCGTCGTAGCAGGAAGCCTTGAGCGCGCCGGGGATCTCGGAGAGACCGAACTTGGAGTCGATGCCCATGAGGGAGATCGCGGCGTCGAGGTAGTCGTTGCCGGAGGCGGTGATCTGGAGGTTGCCCACGCGGCAGCCGACCGTCTTGCCGATGCCCTTGTCGAGCTGGCCCCACAGGGTCAGGTACGGCAGGTCGGCGCCCATGGTGATGACGTGCTTATGGTAGCCAGCGCCTGCGGTTGAATCAGGGCTGGACTTGATAGCGCCGAGGGCGGCGTAGAGGTACAGCGGGAACACGTCGGGGTAGCACAGCGTGTTCACGGTCGGGTTGGCCTCGATGGACTCGACGCGGGCGTTGGAGGCCGCGCGGTTGCCGCAGGATACGGCGCGGGACGCGGTGCTCTTGGAGACGGCGTAGGGGGTGCCACCAGTCAGGCCGTGCAGGTACTTGGGGGTCTCGGCTGCGGTGTCACGGTCGGTCTGCAAGGCGACAGCCGCGAACGCGATGGAGGGATTGACGGACATGTGAATCTCCTTAGTTGATGGTTAGCGGGTCTATCTCCGCCTTGACGCGGACACCCAGGTCGATTGCCGCCAGGTAGAGGGCTCGGTCGTTCTCATAGGCGGTGCCGCCCTGGGATACGAACGGCTCGGCATGGATGGCGAGGCCACCGAGCGTCCTGTCGGCTGCGATGGCGGCGATGAAACGCTCGGCCCAGCCGAGGACCGTCTCAGACGCCTTGTCCACGCCTTTGCGCTTGGCCCAGGCCTGACAGGCGATGGAGAACTCGACGCGGTAGCATCCGCGCGCGCCCATGCCCATGGTCGTGGCCGTCGAACGGTCGCCGATGTTCACGGACTCGGGCAGCTCGCGAACGATGAACTCGAAGGGCTTGCCGGTGGTCGAGCCGCCGATGCTCACGAACGGCTTGGGGTCGCAGTCGGCAAGCGCCTTTTCGGCAACTCCCTCGACGTACTTGATGCACTCGGAGAACACCACGGGATCACCCGACCAACAGGCGCTTGACGCCGTAGCGGGAGATGACCGCGTTGACCTCGGGGAGCGAGGTCGCTGCACCGCCGACGCCTGCGAGGACGTAGTTGACCACGCCCGCCTCGGTGCTCATGGACGATGCGTTCTCGGGACCCGCCTTCGGGGCGAGGAAGTAGGACGCGAGGGCCACCACGGCGTCCCTCATCTCGGAGGGCGTCGGGTTCAGGCCCATGACGAGCGCCACCTCGGCGAACTCGCCGACTGGGACGCCGATGACGTCGAGCGACACCTCTGTTGCCTTGTGGACCGTGAGGTTGCTGCCGTCCTGCCCCGCGGCTCGCACGGGGGTGATGATGTCGGTGGCCATGCGGCCATCCACGAACGGGACGCTCATGTTCGAGCAGTTCGGGCGGTCCACCACGCCGACGCGCATGACGGGTTGCAGGAAGCGGCCAGCCTCTCGCTCGATGGTCTCGATGGCGCGGGAGCGGGCGGCGATCACCGTCTCGTCCACCAGTACGTCGTTCTCGTAGACGTCGGAGCGGTAGCACTTGATGTCCTCGACGGTGCAGTAGCTCGAAGCCACAACGTCGAGCTGGGCGGAGACCTTCACGCCGCTGAGTTCCCACTCGACCGTCAGCAGGTCTGGGCAGGACTTGAGGGCCACCTTGCCACCGCTCCACGGCTCTGAAGAGCCATCGGATGCGTAGTTGACGGTGGCAGCGGACGGCCCGCCCGCGAGCTCGAGTTCATCGAGCTCGACGAGCGAGCAGCGGAGCCTGGTATTTGGCTCGAGGCGGGTCATTAGGCCTTGGCCTTGGTGCGGGCCATGGAAGCGGCGGCAGCGGCGGGCGTCAGCTTGAGGGCGTCGGCCATGTACACGAAGGACTTGGGGCGCTGGACCGTGATGAGGTGCTCGCCCTCGGCCAGAAGCGTGTACTCGTTGCGGGTGAACTGGTCGTTCACGAAGCCGATGGAAAGGGCGTCGGCCTCGGAGGTGTACCAGGTGGCGGCGTTGGCATTGAACATGAGCGCGCCGTACTTCGCATCGCTAGACGGGTCGGTGACGAGGTTCACGTCCTCGACAACCGGAAGGCCCCAGACCTTGCCGTTGACGTTGATGAGCATGTAGCGCTGGTTGGCGTCCTTCATCAGATCCAGATGCTCGGTGACGAGCGGGTGGACAGCGAGGTGGGTCGGCATCATGCCGGTGGCCATCCAGGACTTAGTCTTCATCTTGCGGATGGAGTCAACCACGGTGTCGCCAGCGGCGTTCTCGTAGGTCTGGATGCCGGTCTTCTTGAGGATGCCCTTCTTGGTGGCGCCGTTGTCCAGGTTCAGGAGGGCGTCGGCCTCCTTGAGCTTCAAGCCGTACATGAGGTCGTTCTTGATGATGGACTCGAGCTGGCCGTAGTGGTAGGCGGTGTGCTTGGAGATGGGCATGTGGTGGGCCAGGGTGAACAGGCTCGCCTCGTCCTTGTCCCAGGCCTCATCGGACTCGGCCTTGACGGTGCCGGGGGTCCACTCGGCGGCTTTGTTGGTGAAGGACTTCGGAATCATGTACTCCATGTTGGAGTCGGTGGTGCCCTTGGAGATCACGTCGATGACGCCCATGGGCATCTCGATGATGTTGGAGGGCAGGTTGTAGCTGGTCTTCTTGGGATCGACGAGCTTGTAGGTCGGGTCGGCGGCGTTCATGACCTGCTCGTAGGTGAAGGCCATCTTCTCGCCATACTTGGCCATGATGTTCTCGAAGCCGTCGCGGGAACCGAGGAAGGCGTTCACGAAGTCAACGTGCTCGTTCTTCGGCTGCGGGGTGCTTGCGATGACGGGGACGCCGCCGTCGTTGCGCATCTTCTCCTCGGCTGCGAGGACGTCGGTCAGCATCTCGTTGAGAGCGTCCTTCTTGCCCTGGAAGGTCTTGATGGCGTCGCGGTAAGCGACCTGCTCCTCGCCCTCGGAGGCGTTGAAGGAGTTCTCGGCGGACTTGATCTTCTGATCGAGGTCGAGAAGTTCGTTGTGGATTTCGATAGAGGATTTCATGTGCGCTCCTTCGCGCTCTAGCCCTCCACCTTTAGGAAGGCACCGTTCACG
The DNA here is from genome assembly GCF_902501455.1 of Collinsella intestinalis. Lineage (NCBI taxonomy): Bacteria > Bacillati > Actinomycetota > Coriobacteriia > Coriobacteriales > Coriobacteriaceae > Collinsella > Collinsella intestinalis. Next base: position 404,859 of record NZ_CABWIC010000007.1, on the reverse strand, counting down.
CACACGACGCGCGAAGCGGCCCCCGCCTCATCCACCACGGCCTCCGTGGCAGGTTCGCCTGTGCTGGGGGGCATGGTCGGCTCTACCTCCCCCGCAGGCTCATCGACCGCGTTTGCGATGCCCTCCGGGGCGTGTTTGAACTTGCCGAGCATCTTCTCGTCGATGCAGGCGGCGACGGGGGCCGCGTCGCTCATGCGGTCCGCGAACCCGCGCTCGACGGCCTCCTCGGCGGTGAACCAGGTCTCCTCGTCCATAAGGGCCTCCACCTCGGAGAGCTCCATGCCAGTCTTCTTGACGTACTGGGCGGAGATGGTGCCGCGCAGCTTGTCCAGCAGGTCTGCGGTCTTGCGCATGTCGGAGGCCTCGCCACGGCAGCAGGTATAGGGGTTGTGGATCATGAGCAGCGCGGACGGGCCGATGACAACCTCGTCTGCGGTCAGCGCGAAGTAGGACGCTGCGGAGGCGGCAAGCCCCTCGATGGACGCGGTGGTGCGGCCCTTGTAGGCGCGCAGGGTCTCAGCCATGGTGTTGGCGTCGAACACGTCGCCGCCGCCCGAGTTGATGTGGACCGTCACGTCGTCTCCGCCAGCCTCCTTGAGCTGTGCTGCGAAGTCGGATGCGGTTGTGGCCGCGTCGTCCCAGAAGTCGCCGATGGGGCCGAAAACGTTAATGTCCTTCATTTGCGACTATCTCCTCAATGTCGGCTTTGATGTCGTATTTGATGCGGGCCATGGTGCAGGCGTTGGCATACGGGGTCAGGACGCGCGTGGCGAAGTCCCTGAACTTCTCGGAGTCCCCGCCGTCCCTCAAACGCTCTGCGATGCGGGCGCGCATGTCCTCGTGGATAGCGTTCAGAGCGCCGCCGTCCGGGTCCTCGCCCGAACCGCCCGTACCCTGCTGGGCCTCGGAGGTCGGGTACACGGCCTCGCCACTAGCGGGGTCCACCGTCGCGTAGGCGGTCGGGCGCAGGAACAGCTCGCCTCCCTCGTAAGGGGGCATGTCCTCCTTGGCGCGGATGTCGTTGGGGCAGTAGAAGCCGCTGTAGAGGCCGATGCGGTAGCCTTCCATGCGGTCCTTGTAGTTACCGCGCAGCAGGCCGTTGAGGTCGAACTGCACGTAGGCGTTCTCGATGCCCGCGTCCCACAGGACGCATGAGAACGCGCGCTCGATCTCTGCACACTCAGGCACGAGGGTCTTGTTGGCGAAGTTGAGGGCACCCTGCTCGATGTTGCTGTACGTCGCGTTGGACAGGTCGAAGACCTCCTGCGGCGGCACGGACAGGGTGCGGCAGGTCTGTTGCAGGATCCACTTCTCCTGCTCCACGAGGCTCATATCGACCATCGTGTAGCCCGTGCTGTGGTACCTCATGCCACGGTCGAAGACGCGCAGCTTGCCAGCGTTGACGATGCCGGAGCCGTCGTCGAGCTGCTTCTTCAACAGCTCCATGCCCTGTTCGTCCATCTTCTGGTCGGTCTCGAGCCAGCCGGGGAAGTGGTTGCCGTTGGTGATGAGCTTCGAGTAGAACTCCTCGATGTCGATGGACAGCCCCAACTCGCGGGCGGCGAGTTGTGCGAGGCTGACTCCCATGAGGCCATCGTCGTCGATGATTGGGGACTTCACCCACACGATCTCACGGGACAGGTAGTTGCCAGCTGGCGTGAACTTGTCACCCGCGTACTTGAAGACAACACCGCCAGCGGGGGTCATGCGGACCTCAGGTTCGCCCGAGAGCGGCCAGATGGCGACGATACGAGGCCCGGACCACTCGACGCGGGCGAAGGCGTTGCCCTTGGCGTCCTTGGTCATGTCCATCCAGCGAAAGCCCTCCTGGGCCGTCATGAACGGGTTCCAACGGGTCCTGAGAAGCCTTGAGAGGTCCTTGGCGGTGTAGCCGCCAGCCTCGACCCTCACGCCGCCCTTGCGCTCGTAGACGTGGACGGGCAGGGACGCAAGCGGCCTCGCCTTGGCAAGCGCGCAAGCGCGGTAGGCGTTTCCGTAGTAGGCCTCGCGGTGGTTGCCGCGCTCGTAGCGAATTACCTTGCCGCCCTCGCGGACCTCCATGAAGTCGATGTTGGGCCCGCCTGCGACTGGCACGGGAGAGGTTGGGTGGATTGCGTTATAGATTTTGTCCAAGAGTCCCATGGCGCTCCTTAATCTCTACGGGCGGCATGGTCTCCCCGACGTCCCCCGCAGGAGAGGCGTCACCTGCGGGAGATCACTCGGGTGTGGGTGAAAGGAGGAAAAAGCCCCACAGCGGAGATTGTCGGCGGGCACTCCCCCGCTACAGGTCGATGCTCCACACGCTGGGAGTCTCGTCATCGTTGTTGTCGTATGAGTACATGGCCATGGCGGCGGCTATCGCGGCGTCGATGCGCCTGGTACCCTGGCCGTGGCGTCCCTTCTCGGAGGCCAGTCGGCGACCGTACGCCTTCGATTCGCTGGATACCGCGTTGATGCAGTGCTGGGCGAGGACGGGGGTCTGCGACAGGGCCGCATGGCGCGTCGATATGGTGCGGGCCAGCAGCTCCGAGGCGGGGCACATGATGGACGGCTGCTGGGGCATCTCGACCAGCTCCATGCCGCGCTCGCGGTCCAGCCAGTTCACGAGGAACTGCATGCGGGCTGGGTCGGTGACGATCATCGGGTTGCCGCGCTGCACGGCCAGCTGTTGCAGCACGTCGGCCACCTCGGTCAAGTCGTAGACCTCCATGGGGCCTGGTTTCTCCCAGCACCACTCCTTGAAAGCCCATTCCTGCCCTGATGTGCGCTGGGCAGCGACGACAGCCAGGGTGTCGCCCCTCACAGCGCCGTCCACGCCGACGCAGAACCATTGGTCCATGTTCAGCTCGCTGCCCTTGCGGGCGCAGGATTCAACGTCGGCGCGGCGCATGAACGGCTCCTCAACCTCGTCCATCGGGGTTCGGTTCAGGTAGTAGCGCTCGAAGCCCTTACCGGGGCGTCCGTCGTCCATCTTGTCGGACTCGTACTGCTCCTCGAGCTCCTCCATGGTGATGCGGCCAGCGGCGGTGATCTTCTTCCAACAGCTGCGGTCCTTCGGGTCGTCACCATCCGTGATGCCGAGCCAGCACACGAAGGCGTGCTTGTCGCGCTTGAGCTTGCCGTACAGCTCGAACAGGAATCCGTCTCGGTTCGCGCCTGCGGTGGTGATGCCGATGGTGAGCGCGTTCCAGATCTTCGCCTGACCGGAGACGCCAGCCTTCCACACGGCATCGTCTCGCCAGACGTGAATCTCGTCGCCGATGAGCACGTGGAAGTGCTTGCCCTGAAGCGCCGCCTCCTTGTACGGGTAGACGTGGATTTCCTGGCCCGTGGCGTCGTTCCTGATGACGTCCTTGTAGATGTGCCACGCCTCGGAAAGCTGCCTGTTGGCGCGGATGATGGTCTTGATGTAGTTCTGGACCATCACCGTGTTCTCCTTGGAGTCGGCGACGATGCCGTACTGGCCGTTGGGCAGCGGCTCCATGGTGGCGATGGTCAGCACCATGACGGCGGCGAGTTGGGACTTGCCGAAGCCACGGTGAACGCCGACGAGGACGCGGCGGAAGCGGCGGCGGAACCTGCCAGTGCGCTTGTCGATGGTGCCCGTGCCGAAGATTGGTCGCCAGATGTTCTTCATCAGCCAGTCGGAGACCTCGTAAGGCTCTCCACACAGCTCCGACTCGCCAGCGTAGGTGAGGAAGCCCTCGGCGAACAGCCTTGCGCGCTCTACCTGGCGCTCACCCTCCGCCGACATGCGCCCGCACGGTGTCCTGTAACTCATCGTCCCCTCTTTTCCATGAGGGCGTCGATGGTCTCGGCGATGGACAGCGTTGCGGCCTTGCCAGCTGCTTGCGTGAGGCCCAGGCGTGCGCGGGCCATCGGGGACAGGCCGAGCTGGTCTGCCAGCTTCAGGCCCTCCGTCATGGCCTCGCGCATCTGCTTGAGGTAGGGGTTCGGTATGAACTTCAGGTACTCGCCCGTGTCGGGGTCTGGCTCTCCAACGGGGACCATCAGCTTCATCTGGCCGTCAGCGCCCATGACGCGGGCGCGGCACTGCTCGACCGTCTCAAAGTCCCACACCAGCTGCTCGATAAGCGGTATGTCGCGCTCCTCGTAGGCTATCCCAGAGCCGACGAGGGACGTCCAAAGCTCGGTCATGTGCGGGTGGGCCAGCACCGTCTCGGGAGGGGTCAGGGAACTTGCCTCGACGGTCTCGGGGATGATGACGGCCTTGTCCTTGGTGCGCCTGATTGCGTGCGCGTCTGGCATGCGACCCATTACAGGCCCACTTCCGCCAGCACTTGCGCGAGGTTGGCGGCAAGCACCTCGCACAGCAGCCTGTACTCCTTCGGGCCGCACTGGGACATGGCGTCGAGCGTCGCAACGCCGCCCTTGATCTGGGACAGCGCAAGAACGAGGTGCTTGGACCCCAGGCTCTTGCCGCCCTCGACAACCTCCATGTTCAGCTCTGGCAGGGCTATCTGGGTTTTACGCGCCCTGTAGTGTGCTTGCTTGCACTTCTGGCTGCAAAAGACGGCCCTTTTGGTCTTAGACTCGAACTTCTGGCCGCACCAACCGCATTTCTTTTCCATGCGCCACCTCCGTGGCGGGCATGGTCACGCGGGTCTCCCCCGTTGCGTAACACGTTCAGTAACGGTTCCGTAACGCGGCTCTCATTTTTTCGTACCAGTAAAAAAATCAGGGGGAGCCGCTGGGTACCGGTGGCGGGGTTTCGTGAATTTACCCCCTCCCCCCGGCGGTTTTTCGCTCACGCCCCGCGCCGTCTCGGCATAAAAAAAGCCGCGCCCATCGGCGCGGCCCTGTGTGGTCTGCTGTTGTGTTGTCTAGTTGTTCGCCTTGCGCGGCGGGGTCACCGTGGCGACAATCGCGCCCGTCTTACGATCTATGATGCACACGTCGCAGCCTGTCACGTCGGCAACGTCTGCCACGGTGGCAATCGACGGTGCCGCTTTGCTTGCAGCCTGTCGCACATACTCGCGCGACTTACCAAGGTCAGCGCTAAGCCGATTGTATGACTTGCCACTACGCTCAACTACCGTTGCAATTAGTTTATTTACCTGCACTTTTATCCTCCTTGCTATTGCCGCAAGTTTAGCAGATTCAGCATATACATATTGTTCGATATGTAGACTATGTGGAGATACATATTGTTCGGTTGTATTGTCTATGCATATCGTTCACTATGTAGTCACGCCAAGGGAGCACATCCCAAGGCGCACCGCCTCCGGCGCTACCAGCAAGGACCGGCTAAGGAGGCATCCCGTGGACGAGTTGACGACATTGCTCGGTCTCGTCTCGGCTCTGGTCAAGCTTGCGGCGGCGGTCATATACGCCAAAGCAAAACGCGACCAGTCCGAAGACTAGCCGCGTCAACAAACAGCTGGGCGGTTCAGAGCCGAAATAGAGCCGCCCGGCTCCACGGGAGATTCTACCACGAAGGGAGAAGTCATGTACAAGGACGGAGAGACCTACATGCTCGTCATCGAGTGGGACACGGGCGAGAAGCCAGACCCGGACGACCTCGAGCAGCCCGAGACCTGCGGCGCCTACGAGTACGCCGAGGCCGTCGCGCCCGAGGAGCTGGAAGCCGCCATCGGGGGCGCGAAGGAGGAGGCCCGCGACCTGCTGGACGCCAACGGCTCCGGCTGGGTCTCGGTGCTGGTGGGCGTCGGCGAGTGCGTCGACGACATCGACCAAGACAACGCCGAGCAGGTAATCACGTTCGAGGCGTAGGCCTCAGAAAGGAAGGAAGACCATGAAGAAGAGCAGCAACGTGAGCCGGTTCAAGTGGAACATCCGCAAGGCCAACGCGGCCATGGAGCTGGTGAAGGCCGACGGCCTCCAGCTCTGGCATGGATGGGTGTGGACGAAGAGCGGCCCGACCGATCGCCCCGCGCGCAAGGTGTGCCCGTTCAGCGATTACGTGAGCAAGTTCGAGCTGTAAACAAAGGAGAAGGACCATGGAGACCATTAAAAGCAAGCTCGCGGCATATGAAAAGGCATGCGAGGAGTGCGACGCGGCAGATGCCGCATGGGGCAACGACCCCGAGAACGAGGAGCTGGAACGCGAGTTTGACCGCACGTATTCAATGCAGTGGCGCGCCATGCGGGACCTGATAGACGCGGTGAGCGAATTTGCAGAAGGGCGCCTGACGCGCGAGGAATGCCGCGTCTTGGTCATCAGCAAATGCGACGAGCTCGCCGAACTTATCAGCGGGGTCGCATAGCACGTAAACGAAGCGCGGCCCCGAGTCCGTTACACCCGAGGCCGCAAGGTCAAGTCAGAAGGGAAATGACCATGGACAAGAATACCACTTACCGCGTCACGTGGCGCGAGACCGAAGGCGATGCCCTCACCTTCCACGACTTCGCCGACGAAGCCGAAGCCAAGGAGTTCTATATGCGCCTGCTCCTCACCGGGGCAATCGCCGCGATGGAGGCCCGCTAATGCGCGCCCTGAAGCTCATCACCCTGGCCGTACTCATGCTCGTCATCTGCCGCGCGACGTCAGCGATCCACGACGCCAGGATGTCCGCAGACCTCGCCAGGATCTGGGAGCAGCGCGAGGCCCAGCGCCTCGAGGCAATCGCCGCCATATCCGAGACCGAGGACGCCGAGCTCAAGCGCCTGGGCCTCGCCGACTAGACAACCGAAGGTGGGCGGCAGGACGTCGCCCCCCCCAACCGAAAGGACAAGCCATGTTCGACTTCAACAGCCAGCCCGATAACGTGCAGCAGCTCCTCGACTACGCCGCGATGCTCCATTGGAACGGAAGAGCGCAAAAGGCGAAGTTGCTCAGGATACAGAGGGAGCACAAGCGCGCCACCAGCGAGATGGTCGACGTTGCAAGCGCAGCAGGGTCGTTCAACGCGAAGGGCAAGGGCATCGAGTGCGCCCTGATGGACCTGCTCGGCATAAACAAGCGCGATATGTGGCGCGAGATCGACCGAAGGGCAATCGAGATGTATGGCGCGTACCCAACCGCCTAGCCCCATTCACCGAACCAGACCCCAGCGCGGCGGGCAAGCGTCCGCTCGCCGCGCTATCATCATCCAAGGAGGTAAACCATGTGCAACCACACAGGCATCAAGTCCCGACACCCGCGCTTCAACGTGGACGGCCTGCCAATCGAGATATTCGCCACCGACCAGCCAGGCGAGGCCTACGTCGTGACGGAGCCCGCGACCAATCCGGTCGGCTACCTGTTCCGCCGCTTCAACGCCTGCGAGATGACCTGCGACGCGATCGACGAGGACCTGACCCGCGCCGACCTGAAGTCCATGGAGCTGCTTAGCCCCGGCAAGGCCCCGAAGGTCGGCACCGACCTCGGCGACGCCCTCTGGGCCATGATGATGGGCCTTGTGGGGGCGTCCACCCTCGCGGGACGCCCTCTCGACGAGGGCTTCCACCACGACGAGCCGAAGCCGAAGCGCAAGACGCGCTCGAGCTCGAAGACCATCCGCTACTAGACACAGGCAAGGAGACTAATGCCCTCCCCCAAGTACAAGGCCGCCAACGGCAGGCGCTACCTGATCGAGCCCGTCCCAGACATCATCACCGGCGAGACCATCGGGTACCGCGCGAGCGGCCCAGACGGCCTAGAGTGCCCCGAGGAGGGCAACCCCGCTTGGTTGTCCTCCACCCAACCGAAAAGGCCGCAAAAGCATATCTGGACGCCCTGTAGGGCCAAATGAAAGAACCCCCATCGGGACAGCCCGGTGGGGGTTTTGCTTTAGAGGATTGCCCGAGGCGTCCCTGCGGGCCTGACTCCGCGCTTCACCGTTCTCCGTAGGTACCCGGTCCCTCGCACTTCCGATCGGGCCAGGGTTGCGGTCCCTGCGCGTCAAACCCGAACGGCTTTAGGGCTCCATCGTACCTTACTTGTCCACATGTTATCAACAGGTTATCAACAATCCCCAGGATAGGGTTTTCCACTCCGACTGGGGGCCGCTCTCTATCTATCTATCTATCAATCTATCTATCAATCTATGGCATTGCGTCCGCATTGCGGATGCATATGCGTATGCAATGCATGTGCATATGCATATGCATGTGCGTCTGCATAAAAAAAAGGGCGGGTGCCCTACTCGGACTCCCCGCCCTCTAGCTCGTTTTTCTTGCTCCACCTTGCCCTGGCGGCGTTCTTGGCCCGCTCGCTCTTGCCCTTGTAAGCATCCACGCAAGCGGAGACGATGGGGCATGCGACGTACTCGCGCCCGTCTTCGGCGACGATCGCGCACAGGCCCTCGGCTCGCATGTCCGAGATGAAGTCCATGCAGTCCTTAACGCTGTCGAACCGAAGACGCCCCGCGAGCAGCTTCCAGCCCTTCTCCCCGGTGACGTCGAGCATGTACTCGGGGCACTTCGACTGCTGGGACGCACAAGCGCAAAGGAGGCGCAGGGCCTTGCCCAGACCCTGCTCCCCATGGTCGTATGCGATGCCGTCGAGCGCCTGGTCGAACGTGACGGGAAGGTTGATGTAGCTGATCTTCACATCACTTGCCATCGACCACCCTCCCAACCGGACGGAACGTGAAATCGTTGACGACGTAGGACCCGGCGCTCGCCTCTGTCACCCGTAGGCGGTTGCCCGCGTACTTGACCCCGATGCTTCGGCGCTGTAGGAGGGCGACGAGACGGAGCAGGTCGGCCCTCGAGATCATGTAGTTGTCGGCCATCAGCCGAGCACCTCCCTTATCTCACCGACCATCTGCTCGAAGGCATGGAAGCGCCCGAGGTCGGTGCCTCCCATTGGCTTGTCTCCCCAGCCTTCGAGGATGGTCGATGCTCTGTCGTGGTACTTGTCCGCGATTCTGGACACGGCTCCCAGCTTGGCTTTGAGGCTGGCAAGCTCGCACTCGAGCTCGCGGTTGCGGGCGATGAGGGCGCGGTTGTCGGCGATGATCTGGTCGTTAAGCATCGTTGATCACCCGCGCTCCGCAGTGCGGGCAATAACTCGGCCACTTGTTTTCAAGAAGCTCGACCTCATGTCCGCAGGTGAGCGGGAAAACATAGGTAGACACGCAGTCGCTGTCGCAAACAATCTCATTCGGATAAGCGTGGCTGAACATTTCTATCCCGCGCTCGCACGTCCGCTCCTCCGGTGCTATCAGGTCGGCGAGGCGGCGGACTCCGAGCCGCAGCGCGCCCTCACTGCTCGCGTATAGGCCCATGCCGAACAGGGTGTGGCTCGCATGGTAGTACCCGCCTTGTGGCAACACGTCAAATGGCTCGCGCAGCCTCGCCGCAACCTCGCGGCGCTCGTCATTCGTCGGCATACTCGACCCTCCTTCCGCAATAGGGACAGAACTCGTAGTCCTCGCCCCACACGCCGTCGCAGGACTTGCCGCATCCGGTGCATTCGTAGGTGCGCACGTGCGCATTGGTTTGTCCGCCCCACGTCAGCTCAAGCTCGCACGTCTCGTCGTGCGGGTCGATGAGGTCGGCGAGGCGGTTGAGGAACAAGCCATCAGGGTTTCTGTCGCTAACATCCCATTCGGTGCCGTTATGTATGGCGCTGAACAATAGGCTGGCGAGATTGCTGTCGGGCAAGTGTACGTACGCTGTGACCGCTGCAAGTTTCCTCAGTTCCGCCGCCACCTCGCAGCGCTCCTCGTCAGTCATCGGCATGCCTCCTTCACGTATTCGTCCCTGTTGCCGCGCTCGAAGTAAATGCATGCCGTGCCGTCATACGGGGACACGGCGCGCACGTTCGCCATGTGCCTCATGCAGGCCCACAGGGGGTAGTCTTCAGGCATCGTCTCCATGTGTTCGCGCGCGAACTTCATCCGCTCGGGCCACGGCGCGAGATGGATGCAGTCGGCGCAGCGCTTACTCGTCATAGCGCCCCCTATGCCGGTTCCTCTCCTCGCAGCGCGCGAGGTACGGCGTCAGGTCCTCCACGCCCAGCGCCGCCGCGAGGTTGCATGACGCCTGGATGGTGTCGGCGATCTCGTCCATGAGGTCGTTGAACTCGGCGTCGGCCCAGTCGGCTGGTACCTGCTCGGCGTTGCACTTCTGGAAACCGTCGGCGAGGAGCCATTTCTTGCATGCCTCGACCGTCTCGCTCGCCTCCTCGAGCACCTTGAGGGCCTGTGGCTTGTTCGGCGCGACGTGCGGGAACGTTCGGACGCTGGTCAGTTTCACGCGGGTCATTCGGATACCTCCTCAATCAGGAAGTCGATGCATTGCCTGCACTTCCGCAGGTCCTCGACTCCGTTCTTGCTCGTCCACCGCCACAGGTACTTGAACGCGCAGCCCCACCAGTAGAAGGCCATCGGGGACAGCTCGCTGCCGTCCATCGCTGCCTTGAGCGCGTCCTTGGCCTCGATGCCGCCCGATGTGTAGTGGGCGGGGTGGGAAACGGCGTCGGGTTTCGCAGTTGATTTCGCAGTAATGTCGCAGTCTTGTCGCACCTCGGTCATTCGCCCTCACCCCACTCCACGGTCAATTTCAACTTCGCGCCGATTGCCGGTGCGCTCTTCGCGTCGGTCCTGAACGACACCTCGTCGCCATAGCCGCTGGCGGCGACCCTCACGCTTCCGGGCGTGCCGTCGAAGCGCGTGGATTCCGCTTCCAGCCCGTTGACGAGTAACGTCATCGTCTTGCCGTTCCTCATCGGCCCACCCCCACTCCCGCGAGCGCCTTCGCGCGGCGGACGATGTCGAGATTTCCGCCGACGATGCCGGTCTCGTCGTTGAACTCGGCGTCATCCTCAAGCCGCTCCCAGCTGTCGGGAGCGATGTGGGTGAGAATATCTGTCCAGACAGTGGTTGCGCTCTCTTCGCTGCAATGCGTCTTGCTGTGCAGCCGGACACTCCCGTCTTTCACCCCGACAACCGCATACGGGCGCGGGTTCCCCTTGAACCACACCGTGTCTCCGACCTTGATCTCCACGCCGTCGGCGTCCAAGACGCTTTGAACGGGGCGCTTGAGTTTATCTGCGTACCGGAACGTGTGCCCATAGATGCTGCTGCCGCGCCTGATTGCCTTTGCAACCGATGAACGTTCTGCCCCTATAGACCCCGCCGCCTTCGACGCACTCGCATACCATTCGCCATCGTCACGAATCACCGGCTTGCTTGATGCTTCCCACATTTTTTGCATTTCTTCGTCGGACTTATGGCTCTGCAATCCGTTCTCTAAGGCATGGATGCTGTTCTCAGAGGATGTCACCCATTCGAGATTATCCGAGCAGTTGTTCGTTTTACATCCGTCGATATGGTTAACCTCTGGCTTATTCTCGGGATTTGGCACAAACGCCTCAGCAACAAGTCTATGAACCTGTTTGTGCGGATGACTGCTCTTGTCGATAGACAGCTGAACGCGACAGTATCCGTGCTCAACTCTCTGCTTGAGAACACGACCTTTTACTGTTCTCCATCCTCCAAGGCTTTTCACCTCATGATCTATGCTTCGCACTCTCCCACAATTGCTGACTTCGTACTTGCCATCGAATCCAGCGACGGGTTTCCAAATTTCACCCATGAAGTTATTCATTGGTACTTCTTCCTCGAACTTTGGCCACATATCCAGGATGCGCCGCTCGCGCTCGGTCAGGACGCGCTTGCCCGTGCTCGCCGCCTCGGCCATCGCCTCGCACACCTTGCGCGACTTAGCCGCGTTGCGTTTGTCGAACTCCTTTGTCATTCGCCTCTCCTTTTCCTAATCCTCTTGAACCGCTCGTCTCCCGCCTTGCGCATGTCCAGCACCTTGCGCTGGCAGGCCCATTCGGAGCGCCCCATCAGCCCCGACGCCTCGCGCATCGTCATGTGACTCCGAAACTCGGCGAGGCGGTCTATCTCCTCGGCGGTCCACACGCGGCATCCCTTGGTAAGACCCAGCTTGCGCGCATGGACCACGGTCGCCGAGACGGTGCGGCCCAGCACCTTTGCGATACGCTCGACCGGGGCCTTGCCGTAGGCCTCTCGCAGCACGTCGTCCTGCACCTCGGTCCAAGGCCTTCGGTTGTGGGTCAGCGGCCATGTCGCCTCCATCAGTACTCCTTCCAGTGCGCGCAGGAGTCCACCTGCATGTCCACGCGGGCGTCCCCTATGTAGTCCACGACACCCAGCCACGAGTCGAAGTCCTGCGGCTCGCTCTTGAGCCTCCGCTCGCACAGGCCCATGTCGCAGCATTCCTCGATGCAGTGGCGGCACCACATGCACACGCGGTCGCGGTCCGGCTCACCGTGCGCCGCGTCCACCTGCTCGCCCGTGCAGTTGTCAGGCAGATTGAAATCACCCATGCGAACCCCTCCTGCGCCCTGGCCTGATCGCAGCCCCGAGGGCCTTCAAATGCCTCCTGCGGGCCACGACAGCGCCGTTTGTCCTATTCAGGGAGACGGCTATCTCATCGTCTGGGACAATGCCGCTCATGCGCGTGAGGGCGCGGTCGTCATCTTCGGTCCACGGGCGCTCGCGCCTGACGCCCAGCATCGAGGCCCTGTTGCGCACACCGGCGACAGAGCGGCCAAGCGCGACGGCTATCTTCTTGGTCGGGACTGACTCGTATGATCGACGGATGACCTCATCCTCAACGGGCGACCATTTCTGACCGACCTTCACTCAGTCCCCTCCCCTCTTTAGGAGCGCGTCGAGGTTGGCCTGAAGAAGCTCGCACTGGCTAGTTACCAGAGCGAGCTCGTCCTCAAGCTCCTCGCACTTCCCCTTGTAGTACTCAAGCTCGCCGAGCACGTACTGCTCGCAAGTGCGGGCCTCCATTACTCGCCGAACTTGTCGAGGAGGGCCTTGTACTGACGGGCACCGAGCCCGGAAATGCGGCGGCTCTTGGCGATGCCGATCTTGTCCATGAGCTTCTCGGTGCTGTTCTTACCCATGCCTGGCAGGGCGGCGATGACGTCTCGGACTCGCATGCGCTGCAAGTCATCGTCGTCCAAGACGGACTTGAGCGATCGTTCGCCGTGTTTGAGCTGCTGCTTGGTCTCGGCGTATCGGATTCGGGCTTCCATGGCCTTGCGCTGGAACTTGGCGAGGTCTTCGGCGGTCTGGGTTGGGAGTGTGCTAGGCATGATGCGCTACCTTCTTTCTCTTGGGTTTGTTCATGACGTACCAGGCCCTGCCGTACTCCGCTTTGCATGAGCGGCACATGGCCTGGTGCCCGTCCTTGCTGTTCTTCTTCTTGTGGAACTCGGATATGGGCAGCAACTTTCCGCACTGCCCGCATCGCTTCACCTCTGGCACGACTTGCCCCTAGAACGGGATGTCGGTTTCGTAAACAGCAGGCATATGAACGACCTGCCGTGGCTGTTGCTGCATCTGTTGCTGGCCACCGTCCTGGCGGGACATGAACTCAAGCTCCTCGGCAATGACCTCGAGCTTGCTTCGGCGCTGCCCGTCCTTCTCCCACTGGGAGTAGCGGAGCTTGCCCTCGATTACGACCTTGGACCCCTTATGCAGATACTGGGCCAGCTTCTCGGCGCGGGTGCCGAACATGGTGCATTCGATGAAATTGGGGCGATCCTCCCATTCGCCAGTCTGCTGGTTCTTGGCGCGGTCGTTCACGGCCACGCCGAAGCTCAAGACCTGAGCGCCGCCAGATGTGGCACGAAGTTCTGGGTCGCGGGTGAGATTGCCGCTGATGGTTACTCGATTGATGCTCATTTGTTCCTCTCTCTATGGAGCTTGATAACGGACCTCATGTAGCCCTCTACGTCCCTCGCCTGCACTTCGGTGAGGTCCTTCAGGCGGTCTACGCCCGCATAAAGGAGGAGGAGGCGCTTGGCCCCCTCCCTGTCCTTGCCGACGGCCTCGGTGAACTCGTCGGCCATCCTCTGTATCTCGCTGAAATCGACGCCGCTAGGCATCGACGACCTCGCCCGTCTCGGGGTTCACGTTGTCGGGGACCTCGATGACCTCGGCATCGTCCGCCGTGTCCTCGTAGCCGAAGATGCGCTGACCGTCCTCGGTATAAACCTCGGGCGTGGTCTCGTCCTGGCTGACGGCCTTGGCCACCTCGACCGAGCGGGGCAGCAAGCCACGGTTGAACGCGCGGCGGATGACGGTCTTCTCGGCCATGGCCTCGTAGTCGGTCTTCCACGGGCCGAAGCCCTGGGCCTTCGAGCGGGCCTTGATCGCATCGACCTCGTTCTTGCTCATGGCGAGGAACACGCTTCCGCCGTCCTTCATGTGGGCGGACAGGTAGACGAGCTTCAGGTTGGCTTCACCGTGAGGAGCCTCGAGGTTCGGGCGGTAGTGGAAGTGAAGCCCGCCCTCGTCCTCGTAGTAGTCGAAGTCGTCGCCCTCGTAGACGCACTGGGTTCGGATGGTGGAAACCAGTCCGCTGCGCTTGACCAGCTCGAGCATGCCGTTCTTGCCGAGCTGGAACTGTGCGAGCATCTTGCCGCCCTTTTCCTTGTACGGCAGGATGTAGGCGTTGCCGAGGCCATCGACTGCACTCGGTTCGAGGCCGAGAGACGCGCAACGGAGGCAGCAGCTCAGGAAGCTGCTCATATCGCACTCTGCGAGCTTCGGTGTCTGGTTGCGTGCGCTGATGGCCATTTGGACCAGCCGCTCGGAGGTGAAGCCCTTGGGCATGACCGACTGGAACGTCGGGGCCAGCTTCTGCATGTAGTCCTTGAAGGTGTCCTTCTTGCCGGTTGCAAGCTCACCGCTCGCCTTGGAGATGTCTCCCATTTACTTCTTCCTTTCCTTGATTCTGATACCTGAGTTGGACGGACCGGCGTTGGCGTACTGCTCGTACAGGTCCGGGTGGTCTGCCATAAACCGCTTGGAGTCGAACGTCTTGCGGGTACCGCGCGGCCATGTGACGATGTAGTCGGGGCACTTGATGCCCTTGTGGTCACCTATGAGCTGCTTGAGTGCGTTGCCCGCCTTTGCGAGCCTTTCCTTGGCCGCGTCCGCCGTCTCCTTGTAGTAGATGTAGTCGGCGACCTCGCGCGGCATGTCGCCGCAATACCAGACCTCTCCGTCGCTCGTCTGGTGGCGCTTGAGCAGGGCCTCGGCCTCGCCTGGCGAGCCGTCTAGCGGCGGCTCATCGCCCGTCTGCACGCGCTGCCAGAACTCGTCCACGGCGCTCTCGACGGCGCGTATGTCATCCTCGTCGCGCATGATTCGGTATTCGCGGTAGTCCTGCCCGCCGATGAGTACGGCCACGTCGGCGAAGGCGCGGCCCGTCACGGACAGGTAGTGGGCCACCTGCGTCTGGTAGAACAGCGGAACGCCGTCGTCCCACTTGTCCTCGCTGCGCTGGCCAGCCGTCTTGATCTCGAGGACGCCCCATCCAAGCTCGGGGTCTTTCACCTCGTAGTCCAGCGACGCTTGAGCCCAGGGCCGCTCGATGGACTGGCACACGGCGTTGAGCCTGCGCACCTCTCGGTCCGGGTGGTTCTCGGCGTAATGCTCGCCGACCACGGGCTCTAGGATATTGCCCCAGATAACTGCGGGATTGTCCGATATGTCGGGGGCTTCGATGAGGCCTGACTTCTCGGCCCAGACCTCGTATGCGCCACGGTACGGGGAAAGCCCCATGATCGCCGCCACGTCCGACCCGCCGACACCCTTGCGGCGCTGATCAAGCCATGCCTCGCGGTCCCCATCGGGGGTCCTCACGAGCGTGAACAGTGACCCCTCTCCCTTAACTGCCATCTTCCACCATCCTCGTGATGCGGACCCTCACGCCGGGGTTCTGCTTGTCAGGCTCGCCGCGCTTGCAATGGAGCGCGACATGGAACGGGTCATCGTCGAAGAACGCGCCGACGCCGTTGGAGTGGATGATGCGGCCACCGCGCGGGTGCGGGCGGCACAGCGCGTCGAGGATGTACTTGGCGCCGGCGAAAACGTTGTCGTCGTCTCGACGCTTGTCGGGTTCGATGAAGGTCAGCTCGACGAAGCACAGGCGCTCGTCCGCGACCCAGCCCGCCTCCTTCATGGCCTCGAGGGCGTACTTGGCGACGTGGCGCTCGTTCTCATATTTGCGCTTGTTCGCCAGGTGGACATTGCCGCGCGACTGGCGGACGATCTCGTTGAGGCCGTCCATCCCCTGCTTGCGCCCGTTCTTTGCGACGCGATTGGTCGGGATGAAGAACTCGAGGCGGTCGATCAGTTCTCTGCGAGCCATCGGTCCACCTCATCCACCTTTATCCGCGCGCCGCGCTCCTGCCCAACTGGGATAATGAACGCCAGGCGCCCAGCCTTGTGTTCCTCGCGCAAGGTCTTTACATCGACGCCGAGGTACTTTGCCGTGTCGCTGACGTTGTAGGTCATGCGCGGTGGGAGACCCGCCTGCATTGCGAACGCCAGGGCGCGGCTACCGCATGGCATGGGCTGCTCGGCCATGCGCTTCTTGAAGTTTGCGATAACCTCGTCGAGCTCGTCTATGAGCTGGGCGGTTGGGTCCTTAGCGGTGAGCTGCATCCCTGCGCCTCCTTTCTGCTTCTATGTGGTTGTGTACTGCTGTTGATAGCGGCACGAGATTTGTCACGTCGTTCGAGCCACCTTGTGACAAAGGCACACGATGGTGGATTCCGCCGTTGCCGCGCATGACCCATCGGCCATGCACCTTGTCTGCGATCTTTATGCCGCTTACTGCGCACCTGCCGCCCGTCATCTCGAGGACGGTCTGGCGCGCCTGTTGGTATTGCCTGGAGGAGTAGCCCGTCCTCCACGGGTTGTCGGCCTTGCGACTACGCTCCTGCTCCTTGCTGCGCCGCCAATTCGACTTGGACGGCGAGCACGGGCACCTCTGGCCCTTCTGGTGGAGCTTCCCGCAACGGGGGCACATGACCTTGACCATCAAGCGCCCCCGGTGTTCTTGCGGTGCTTCGCGTTGTCGTAGTCCCTTTGGGCGGCTCTCTCCGCCGCCCTCTCGCGCATGGCGTCGGCCTTGCGTCTCTCCCAGCAGACCTGGCACATACCGTAGCGGCCCGCCTTGTTGTCGCGCACGAAGTACGTCCCGCAGATCGGGCAGACCTTCATGGGCTTGCGGTCGAGGGAGATGTGCAGACGAGCCGCCTTCACCCTCACGCTCAGCGGTGTGCGCTTGAGGACATGGGCGATGAGGTACGACCCATCGGCCCTGTGAGCAGACAGGTAGCGAACCTCTGCGTCCGTCCACCTGCGCTTTTCATCCCGTGAAACACCGTTGAGTTTCATTTCAGAATCGGACACAAAACCTCCACATACGCTTGGGGTATAATGCACCTGCCTTTCTGGTTGATTGGCTGTCCCCTTCTGCTGTTGGTCTGGCGGAGGGGACTTTTGTTTAATAAGTGGTTGGTGCGCTCGGCGGGACTCGAACCCGCATCATCCAAGGTAGGAGCTTGGTGCTCATCCAATTGAGCTACGAGCGCGCATTGCTCTTGCCGCCCATTCCGCTTCCGCTTTTCGCGTGGACGGCTGCGCTATCACGCCTTTTCTCAGGGGCCGCGTGAGGCCCCATCACTATTCGGTTCTCAAGGTTCTCGCGGTCGCCCGCATGGACGCGCCTGGCCGTTATGCCGACACATTGCTTTTGATGTATCTCCAGACGCGCCCATGTAAACGGCCTGCCATGCGGTGCGCTCCGTCCCGTCATCGTGAAATGGGCAGTTGGGTAAGGAGGCACTATCGGAGCGCACCGCGTAGAAGGCCGAGCCCCGCGCTCGGACGGCACCGGTGTTAGCCATACTTCTCGTGTTCAGAAGTTCGGCACCGCCCGGGCACGGGGCTCATGGGATTGGGTTATTTCAGGAGGATGTCGAGAAGATGTTTGAACAACTCATCCACGTCACCTGGACGGAGTTCATCTTTGACTTCCGCCAACGCCTTCTCACGCTCGTCTTCACCAACGAGGTCGATAATCGCCTCGCATACGGCAATGAGATAGAACGCGCTTCTAGCGAGCTTCAAGCGGTGCTCTTGGGACTTGAGATCGTCTTTGGCCTCTTGGAAAAACAGGTTTGAGGCAACGACGGAATAGGCGCGCGTGAGCCTATGGTGCAAGTCGATGAAGTCATAGCCAGCGTACTCGTTCTGCTCGAAGTACTTGTTCATTTGGTTCTCCTTTCTTTGGCGGCTATCTGCCGCACATCGCCTCTGCCCTAGCGCAGAAACCCTTGAAGCAAATTGAGTCGAGATAGGTCATCTGTTCCTCATCTGGCCTATCAACGAGCAGTGAGTAGAGACGGCAAGCGGCGTTTATGTCATTGCCGATTGATTGCAGCCTCTTGATGAGCGCTTGCCATGCGTCTTTTCTGTACTTGATGGGATCAACGTAGACGCCATCGCCGATTCCAACCGCACCAGCGCCAAGCAAACGGTCCTTTAGGCGGTCCTTTGCCGCATCGATGAGGAATGCGACATCGCTGTCTCTGGATGTGCTGGAGACACCAGATATGTTGACGATGCCATTCCTCCTGAATGCCTCGACTGATTCGTCCGCTTGAACAACGACTGCTTTGAGCTTGTCTTTCTCACGCTCCGCTATACGATCACGCTCGAAATTGCCACGAACGGTAATGCCTTCGCAGATGCACTGCTCACGAAGAACGCCAATTCCGTGCTCATCGAGATTGCAGAACTGCTCACATGCATAGCGGGCGGATATACCTGTGACCTTATGGGCGAGACCACTGTCCCTGATAGCCGTATAAACGGAGATCTCGTGGTCAATTAGCTTTACTAGGTTGTCATGCAGATCATCGACGGCGCGTAGCAACTGCTCCACTCGCTTCGCCTCGTCGATAAGGATGCGAGCTTGCTTCGCTGTCTTGACTTCACCGACCTTTGCAAGGCCATCAATAGCACTCATAATTGCTACGCCTTGCAGTAGCGGTCGATGAAGTAACGTTGCCCACGCCCTGTGGCCTTGGGGGTGCGGTTGACGGTCACATGGCCATCGGAGTGGGTAACCGCCGTCTCCTTGATGCGGAACAGGCCGCGCTCCATCGCCATCTGCGTGGGGACGTTGTAGTTGGAGCCGGTCTTGCCGAGGAACCCGTCGCGGCGCAACCACTCGAACAGGCGGTTCTGGCCAACATGGACGCCGTTCTGGCGCATCATCTTGGCGAGCTCGCCGATGAGGCAGGTGCCATCGGACGCGGCAACGGCATCGGCGAACAGCGCCTTGGGGCGGAGCTCCGCGATCTCGCGCTGCTGGCGGTCCATGGTGTCCTTGGCGAGCATGAGAGCGCGGGCCATGATCTGCTCGGGGGTCTCGTCCGCGCGGGCAGGCATGTAGCCGCCCTGCTTGCGGATGGACGGGAGCACTTCGTGAGTGACCCAACGCTGGAACGCCTTCGCCTCGGGCTTGCGGGACTTCATCACGAGCTTGTAGAAGCCGGGCTCGGATACGATGAGCGGAGCCTTTCCGCCCTTCTTGGGGCCAATCTCCGTAATAGGGAGATTGCGAACTTCATCGGAATCGAGGCCGTCCTTCACGTGGTTGGTAGCAATACCGAGCGCATCGCACACGTCCTTAGCAACGAACCACGGCTCACCATTGTTGTCTGCAACGCGGATGGTCCCGAACTCGTCGTTGGTAAACTTCTGAATGTCGTTCATGTTTTCCTCCTTTCGTATAACTAGTTACGTTTAATGTAATCGTCGCCGCAAATAAAAAAGACGACAGCCTGGCGAATAATATCCTTAGAGGTGTCGGACAGCGCTTCGTAAAGCGCCTTGAGCTCCGACAAGCGGAAGTTGCCAGGGTTCGTCTCTTTCTGCTGGTAGGTCACTCGTGAGATCTCGCAAATCTCGCCAGCGCTCTCCAAGGTAATGTCAGAGGCGCGGCGGGCGGCTCGAAAATTGTTTTCAGCCATTCACCCTCCCTTCTGTTTGACTCCATAGTATCCTTCATTACGTTAAATGCAATAGTCAATTTGAGAAAATCTTTTTTCGTAATGTATAATTGAGTCCAACGTAAAGGAGGTCAACATGGGAATCCCCGAGAACATCGACACTCTCCTGGTCAAGTTCGACCTAAAGCCCGAAGGCCTTGCGAAGATCGCTGGAGTTACAACAGCAACGATCTCACGTTGGAGAACAGGAAATACCGAGAACATCCGCAGGGCCAACTTGGATAAGATCTGCAAGGCTCTTGAACTCACGCCAGACGATATTCTCTCGTCCACCGCTGGACTTGCCGCACAGGAACATGGGTATGCTGGCGGTTCCATCAATACGATCCCGTTTAAGTCCTCCTCCGCCATGGTCCCCGTGCGCGTTCTCGGTCGAACCCATGCTGGTGAACGTATGGACGAGGATGAATCAGACTACGAGGCGGAGTTCCCGCAGTCCGTCGTCTCCCGCCATCCTAACTGCTTCGCGCTCACGGTCGAGGGTGATTGCATGAACCGCCGCTACCACAACGGCGATCACATCCTCGTTGACCCCGATATGGAGCCTCGCAACGGGTCCGCTGTTGTCGCCGAGTTCTCCGATGGGCGTAGCGTCGTCCGCAGCTATCTGCGCGGCAGCTCTACCCTCGTCCTCGCCCCTGACAGCTACCTCGAAGGCTACGAGGACATCATCATCGCCATGGACGACGAGCCAGTCAAACTGCTGGGCGTCGTGTTCTGGAATCAGGCAGGGAAAGAGACAGACTAGGAGGAAGTCATGTTTAAGAAGGCTGCAAGGCTATCTGTGATCGGCGCGCTGGCCGTAATGCTTGTTGGCTGCGGAGGCCCGAAAACGAGCGAGGAGGACATGAATGCGTTCATCGAAACCGCACTTGAACTGATGGACGAACAGAGCACGGCTTGCGCTGAATTATCTGACGAAGTGCTTCGCGCCGGATTCGAGTCGAGCGAGCCAGCTGACATGGACCTCATTTACGAGCAAAGCAATAAGGTGAAGGAAATTGACCGTGAGATCCGCCACCTTGATGAGATTCCTGTTGAAGCAGAAGAAATGTACTCAATGCTAAAAGGAATTTCAGACTACAGCGTGTCAAACGCGTCGAACATGGTCCAAGCATCGCTTGCGAGTGACATGGAGCAATATGTCGAGTTCGTCGAAAAGGCGACCGATGACCTGAACGAAATGACCTACCTCATCGAAGATTGCGCCGACGAGATTACAGAGCTCAAGGCAATATACGAATAATCGGCAATCAAATAGACAAGCCCCGCTCCCCAAAATAAGGCGAACAGGGGAACGGGGCCGCAACCACCAACCGAATGCAACGACGGGTAAGTCAACTTAGGGTCGATTGGAGGTCCTTCTATTATGCCATTACACGAACGGGATGGCGCTCTTAGCCTCCTTGATGTAGTCGAGCGCGCGCTTCATAAGCGTGTTCTCCATCATGAACTCGACTCCCTCGATGGTCACACACGGCTTGATGACCTGCACCCTGTCTCCGTCAGGACTGTGGAACACCGTCACGCCACGGATGTACTTGCGGTTCACGAGGTCGGCGACGATTGCCGTCCAATACTTCTCGTTGATTTGCAGCGCGGTCGCGGAGAACTTGGACGGATCTGGCGTTTCGCCGCCCTTAAGGCAGTCGTAGAGATATTTCAGGATCGTGTACATCACGACGTGCATATCGTCCCTTGCCATCAATCCTCCGTCTCGTTAGGGGTGAGTCTATTATGCCACGGAAAACGCGCGCCTCATGGGGCAGCAACAAACCAGCCCGCCGCAAGGGCTACCGCACCCTGCGTTACTGGGCGGACCTGCACGACGGGCGCGGTTACATGCGCCATACGATGACGGTGGAGGGCAGCAAGCGCGACGGGGACCGCAAGCTCGCGGAGCTGAGGTTGCTCCATGGCGAGGACAAGCCCGTACCGACCATCGCCCAGGCCTGGGATTCATTGCTCCTACCCGAATACAACGCGATGCACCAGAGCTACCTCGAGAACCCGCGCCCAAGCAAGCGCGGAAGCCGGGAGAGCGTGAAGACAAGCACGTACGACCAGGTTATGTCTACATGGAGGGTCCACGTCGGCCCGCGCTGGGGTGACGTATATGCGGACGCCGTAAAATACAGCGATATTCAGGAATGGCTCGACGGTATGACGGAGCAGGTCGGGAAACGCGCGCTAACGCAGCTGTCGCTCATCCTGGACAAGTGCATGATTAACGAGTTCATCGACAAGAACGTCGCGTCATACAAGTACCGCATGCCGACCAAGGCGAAGAAGCATGACGACGGCGGCGTATGGTCGCTCGAGGAAATTCATTCGGAGATCCTGCCCGCAGTTAAGGGCAGTCCGTGTGAGGCGGCTATCATTCTATCGGCGATAGCCGGATGCAGGACGGGAGAGGCCGTAGCACCGATGCTGTCCGAGGTGTACAAGATGGAAGCCAACGGCATGACCTTCGCTTGCGCCGACATACCCAGGCAGGTGGACAACGAGGGGCGCATATCGAGCGAGAACGACCTCAAGAACGAGTGGAGCCCGAGGTCCGTCGTGGTTCCTCCGCCGTGGAGCATACGCCTGCTCGAGATCAGGGACGAACTTGAGGCGAACGGGCTGCAATGGCTCAGCGATAAGGGAACGTGCGAACCGATGAGTCAGAGGACGATTCGCCGAGACTTCAACAAGTGCTTGAAGAAGGCCAAAGTGGAACCGCGTCAGTTCCGCGCGCTTCGCCGCTCCTGGCGCACATGGATCTCGAGCAAGGGAATCAACGACAAGATTCTCGAGAAGATGATGGGTCATTCTGACGGCACGACAACGGGCCGCTACTACCTCAAAGCGGACGTAAAAATCATCGTTGAAGAGATGGCTAGAGCGTGCGATTGGGGTGAGTTGGCGACCCGTTTAGATGACGTTAGGGACAAATAGGGACACAGAGCGTTTATGCAAGCCTTCTACCAGCGGAAATGCTGATATGACTAGATCTCCATGACCTCGGCCTCTTTGGCCTTCAGAAGCTCCTCGACGCGAGCGACATATTCATCGGTCGCCTTCTGGACCTTTGCCTGCTCGCGACGAACGTCGTCCTCGGTGAGCTCCTCATCGCGCTCGAGCTTGTTATTAGCGTCGCGACGAATGTTGCGAATGGCGATCTTGGCGTGCTCAGCGAGCTCGCGGCACTCCTTGACGAGCTCGCGACGGCGCTCCTCCGTGGGGGCCGGGAAAGGCAGGCGAACGACAATGCCGTCGGAGTTCGGGGTAATGCCGAGATCGGAGGCGGTGACCGCCTTGACGATAGCGTTGACGAGGGCCTTGTCCCAGGGCTCGATGACAAGCATGTGGGCCTCGGGGACCTTGATAGCGGCGACTTGGGTGATCGGGGTGGCCACGCCGTAGTAGTCGACCGTGATATCGGACAGCACGTTGGCGTTAGCGCGACCGGTGCGGACCTTGGCGAAGTTGTGCTTCAGGCTATCGATGGCCTTGTCCATGTTCTCGCGGATATCGGACATGACTTACTCCTCTTCCATGACGACGGTACCGACGGGCTCGCCCGCCAGCGCGCGCTTGATGTTGTCATCCCCATCGATGTTGAGGACGATAATCGGCATGTGGTTGTCCTGGCACAGGGCGGTCGCGGTGGCGTCCATGACCTGAAGGCCGCGAACGAGCACCTCATGATAGCTGATGCTGTCGAAGCGAACGGCATCCTCGTTCTTGACGGGGTCCATATCATACACGCCGTCGACCTTGGTGGCCTTGAGCAGACAGTCCGCGCCGATCTCGCAGGCGCGCAGAGCGGCCGCAGTATCGGTGGTGAAATAGGGGTTACCCGAACCGGCGGCGAAGATGACGACGTCGCCCTTCTCAAGGCTGCGCATCGCGCGACGGCGGATGTAGGGCTCGCAGACCTCGTTCATCTGTATACCGCTCATGACACGGCAGGGGCAGTCGATGCGCTCGATGGCGTCCTGCAGGGCGAGAGCGTTCATGACCGTGGCGAGCATGCCCATGTAGTCGGCCTGGGCGCGCTCCATACCCTTGGCAGAGCCTGCGACACCACGGAAGATGTTGCCGCCGCCGACGACGACGGCGACCTCAATGCCCTCGTCATGCAGCTGCTTAACCTGGGCGGCCATGCGCTCGACGATAGCGGGATCGATGCCGTAATCGGCGCTGCCCATCAGCGCCTCGCCGGAAATCTTGAGAAGAACGCGTTTGTACTGGTAATCGGACAAGGATGCCTCCTTAGTACGGAATTGTTCCCATTCTAGCAGGGATGAAGAACACGCGTCGCCTTCGCTTGGCGGCACATGAAAAAGCAGGCCGTGGGAGTGCTCCCACGACCTGCATAAACTAGCTCATTGCGAAATTACTCGCCGCAAACCAGACGATCGAAGGCGACGACCTTGACGGTGTCACCGAGCTCCTTGGAGACCTTCTCGGCATAGGCCTTGATGGTGAGGCTGGAATCCTTGATGAAATCCTGCTCGTTCAGGACGATGCCCTTGAAGAACTTCTCGAGACGGCCAATGGCCATCTTCTCCTGGATGGCCTCAGGCTTGCCGGACTCGGCAGCCTGAGCCTTGTAGATCTCGACCTCGTGGTCGATGACGTCCTGAGCCACGTCCTCGCGGACAGCGGCGATAGGAGCGGTAGCGGCGACCTGCATGGCCACGTCATGAGCGAAGGCCTTGAAGGCCTCGGCGGTAGCAGTCTCGGGCTTCTCGAAGGAGAACTCGACGAGGACGCCGATCTTGCCACCCATGTGAATGTAAGAGGCAACGCCACCGGCAGCGGGCTTGCGAACGGTGGTGCGGGAGACCTTCATGTTCTCACCGATGACGTGAATCATCTCGGTGAGGGCAGCCTCGACGGTCTCACCGTTCATGTCGCAGGCCATGAGAGCCTCGACATCAGCGGGCTCGTTGTCGCAAACGACCTTGGCGACCTCAGCGGCAAAGCCGGTGAACTTGGGGTTGGAAGCGACGAAGTCGGTCTCGCAAGCGATCTCGGCGAGAGCGCCCTTGGTGCCATCCTCAGAGATGTAAGCGGCGACAGCGCCCTCGTTGGTATCGCGACCAGCCTTCTTGGCGGCAGCGGCGAGGCCGTTCTTGCGGAGGATGTCGACAGCGGCGTCCATATCGCCCTCAGCCTGAACGAGAGCCTTCTTGCACTCCATCATCGGGGAGTCGGTCATCTCGCGGAGCTCCTTGACCATAGCGGCGGTGATCTGAGCCATGTTCGTTCCTTTCGAAGGAAGTTACCTAACGGGGTACGGTTGCCTACTCGGCAGCGGCCTCGGTGGCAGGAGCCTCAGCGGCCATCTCGGCCTCGGAGATCTGCTCCTTGCCGGAACCGGCGAGGCAAGCGTCGGCGAACAGCTCGCTCATGAGCTGGATCGCGGAGATGGCGTCGTCGTTGCAGGGAATGCCGTAGTCGACGACGTCGGGATCGGAGTTGGTGTCGATGAGGGCGACCACCGGGATGCCGAGGCGCTTAGCCTCCTTGATGGCGTTCTCCTCGCGCTTGGTGTCGATGACGAAGAGAGCAGCCGGGGTGCTCTTGAGCTCACGGGCGCCACCGAGGTTGGCCTGCAGCTTGGCGAGCTCCTTGCCCAGGACAGCCTGCTCCTTCTTGCCGCGCAGGGCCATGGAACCGTCGGCGACCATGCCCTCGAGCTCCTCGAGGCGGTTGATGCGGGAGCGGATGGTCACGAAGTTGGTGAGCATACCGCCGAGCCAGCGCTGGTTGATGTAAGGCATGTTGGCACGCTCGGCGGCGGCCTTCACGGCCTCCTGAGCCTGCTTCTTGGTGCCGACGAAGAGGACCTTGCCACCCTTGGCAGCGGTCTCCTTCAGGAAGGTGTAAGCCTTGTCGGCCTCGACGATGGTCTGCTTGAGGTCGAGGATGTAGATGTTGTTGCGCTCACCGAAGATGAACGGCTTCATCTTGGGGTTCCAACGACGGGTCTGGTGACCGAAGTGGCAGCCAGCCTCGAGCAGGGTACGGATGTTAATCTTGGTAGCCATGTTTACCTCCCGGTTTTTCTTTCGCACGGTGTCGACCACTCCGACCACTCGAGCCTGTGCTACCTTAGCCCGAGCACCGCGGCCGGCGTGTAGCCGTGCGTGTGTGATGGAACGTTGCGTATTCGCAACCTGATGCATGGTAGCAGGTCCGACCGCCATTGCCAAGGGCCCACAAACTCTATCCACGAGGATGCGCCCGCGCGACGGCAGATTTAAGTCGATCCGGTGTCAAATGCGTGTAAATCTGGGTCGTAGAGAGACTTGCATGCCCAAGGAGCTCCTGCACGCTACGAAGATCCGCTCCCCCGCCGAGCAATTCAGTCGCAAACGTATGGCGCATCGCATGGGGCGTTATGTCAGATGAGATACCGGCTCTTCTTATTAATACGTCAAAACGATATCGCAGCGCATCGCTGTTCATCGCCCTTCCCCGGTCGGAGACGAACACCGCACGGCACGCGTCGCCGCCGAGCGCGGGCGGCCGTAGCAGAATGGGCCTTCCGTTTTCAAGATACCTCTCGTATACCTCGATCGCCCTCGCGTAGAGAGGGACGATTCGCTCCTTGGAGCCTTTGCCCAGAAGGCGCACTTGTCTCTCAGCCACGCAGACATCGCCGAGCTCGATCCGGGAAAGCTCGGAGATGCGAGCGCCCGTGGCGATAAAAAGCTCGAGCATGGCGGCATCCCTCAAGCCGACAGGACATGAAAGATCGGGGGCATCGAACAGAGCCGCCAGCTCCTCCGCAGTCAGCACATGAGGAAGCTCCCTACGCTGCTTGGGGGCAACCGTCGCAAGAGGGACCGCTCCCGCCCGATGTCCCGAATATTCCAACCAGCGAAAGAACGATCGGAGCGCGGAAAGGTGCGCGGCAACCGTAGTCGAAGCACGACCATCGCGACGAAATTCGGCAAGATAAGACCTCAAGTCCCGAGATGAAGGATCGAGTCCATCGACCGCGTGTGATTCGCACCAATCGGCGTACGCTTCCAAATGCTGGCCGTAGGCCCTGACCGTCTCGGGAGACAGCCCTTCAACGCACGAGATGAAAACGATGAAATCATCAATCTGGGCAAGCAGCTCGCTTTGAAGACTGGAGGGCGCCACCTAAGCCCGCCCGCGCTCGCCGAACAAATCCGGTCGGGTTGAGATGTAAGCGTCGAGATCAGCGAGTGCGCGAGCCGAATAAGCGGCATAGCGATCACGCTTGCTGCGGCGTTTGCCGTCCTCAAGCGGGGGAACCACACCGAAGTTGACGTGCATCGGCTGGTAGTCGACCGTATCCTTCGAGGTCGCGTACGCGACAAGTGAACCAAAGGCGCCCGTGAGCGGAAGCGACACGCGGCCGGTGGAGCTCAAATCTGCAAACGTGTTGAGCGCGGCGAACAGGCCAGACGCAACCGCCTCGGTATAACCCTCAGTGCCGGTGATCTGACCGGCAAGACGAACCCGAGTTCCCGGAACGGCAAAAGACCCATCCAGCACGCGCGGTGCATCGACGAACGTGTTTCGGTGCATGACACCGTAACGGAAGAACTCGGCGTTCTCCAGGCCGGGAATCATACGGAACACCCGCTTTTGCTCACCGAACGTGAGGTTCGTCTGGAACCCGACAAGATTGTATGCGGTGCCTTCCGCATTTTCAGAACGCAGCTGAACGGCGGCCCAAGGACGCCTGCCCGTACGCGGATCCGTCAAACCCACGGGCTTCATAGCGCCGAATCTGATGGCATCGTGGCCGGTTCGCGCAACTTCCTCGGCCGGCTGACAGGCCTGGAACAAATCACGGCGCTCGAAATCTTTCAACACAACACGTTCGGCACCAACGAGCGCATCGATGAATGCGTCGTATTCATCCTTAGTGAAGGGGGCATTGAGATAATCCCCGCCCCCCTGCTCGTCATAGCGAGACTGGGTGAACACAATTGACCTGTCGATCGTCGTCGCATCGACAATCGGAGCGGCGGCATCAAAGAATGACAAGGCATCCCCGCCCACGAGCTCGAGCACCTTGTCGGAAAGGGCGGGAGAGCACAACGGACCCGCGGCGATGACGCAGGGACCCTCAGGGATATCCACAACCTCCTCGCGAATGACCTCGATAAGGGAACGGCGAGCCACCTCTTCCTCAACGAGGGCGGAGAAGCGCTCGCGATCGACGGCGAGCGCCCCTCCAGCGGGGACCGAAGCGCGCTCAGCGCAATCGATGAGAACTGATCCCATCCTACGGAGCTCCTCCTTGAGAAGCCCGGCGGCGGAGTCCACGCGAGTCGACTTGAACGAATTAGAGCAAACGAGCTCAGCAAGCGAGCCGGTATGGTGCGCAGGAGAAGAATGATCGGGCCGCATCTCATACAGGCGAACGGGTACGCCGCGATCGGCGAGCTGGCAGGCGCACTCGCTGCCCGATAGACCTCCGCCGATAACCGTCACGCGTTCAAAGCTCATATTCATCTCCCTTACGTCGAATGCATCTCAACCATTCTGCCCCAAGCGCGTAAGCGCGTGAAGCGCAATGCTGCTCAGCGCCAACCTTCCATCAACCAATCGCTCAACGACGCCATGAACCTCGAGGTCTCCAATAAGCTGCAAGCACGCAAGAGGATCGACCCCAAGGGCGGACGCAAGATCATCGACGCGCATCGGATTGGCCAGCAGCATGTCCACCATGCGACGACCATTCGTATCCAAACCGTCCAACCCACGTGCATCGGGACGAGAAAACCGCAGAGTCCCGTATATTCTCGAAATGGCGACCTCGAGGGCCTCCTCATCCGCAATGCAACACGCCCCGTTGGCTATGAGGTAATTCGCACCCCGTGACTCGGGGGAGAATATCGAACCAGGAGCGGCCAGCAACTCACGACCCAGCGCATTCGCCGCCTCGGCGGTGCTGAACGTGCCCGAGGGCATGCCGGCCTCTGCAACGAACGTCGCCCCGGAAAGAGCCGCTATCACCTGGTTCCTTTTGGGAAAGGCCCATTTCATGGGCTGCGTACCCCACGGCTCGAGCGACAGCACACATCCTCCCTGAAGCAATGAACGATCGATCAATCGGCCGGCGCTCGACGGATACACGACGTCTGCACCCGTACCCAAAACCACGACATGCCGTCCGCCGGCATTCAGTGCGCCCATCCCTCCAGCCTGATCGCATCCTCGAGCCCCGCCCGAAACCACAACGATCCCAGACTCTGCTGCGATTCGACCGGCCATCTCCGCGATGGCCCGACCATAAGGAGTTGATTTGCGTGCGCCGATGATCGACAGAGACGGTGCATCCAAAATGCTGGGATCGCCCCTCACGTAAAGGGTCTGTGGCGGATTTGCAAGCTCCTCGACAGTCTTTGGGTAGCGATCATCACCTCTATGAAGCTCGATACCGTCAGCAGGCTTCCCCATCTCCCCTCCTTCCTTGCAGCAGCGATGCCTCCATAAGATGGGCAGGCTCAATGGTCTGCGACTCGGCCATGTCGGCAATGGCTCGGGCAACCCTTGAAAGTCGCACGATCCCGCGACCAGTCAGGTGCTTTCTTCTCGCGATTTCTAGAAGGGCGGTTTTTCCCTCGTTGCTAAGAGCCTGCGAGGCGATAGCCGCATCGATACTTGTCAGCCCATCATGGCCATCGCCGTCCCCTCGGCTGGCAACCCTCCACGAACGAAACTCTCGGCCACGCATCACGTCTTCGAGCAATTCCGAGCTTGTTTTCCCCTCCGCACCCCGGACAATCAGGTCGGGATCCGGTCGTGCAACGTCCACAATCAAGTCGATTCGATCGGCGAGCGGACCTCCGAGCTTCGTCCGATATCGCTCGATTGCGGCATCCGAGCAACGACAAGCGATATCACGATCGCCGAGGTATCCACACGGACAAGGATTGCTCGCGGCTATGAGCTGAAACCGCGCGGGGAACGTGAAGGCGCCATCGACGCGTACAACGCGGATACTTCCCTCCTCAATTGGCTGCCGCAACATCTGAAGCGAGGTCGAGGGAAACTCGCCGAGCTCATCCAGATACAGAACGCCGCCATGCGCCAAGCTGATCTCACCCGGATGCACGGGCCTGCCACCGCCAACCAAACCGGCTACGGAAACCGAGTGGTGCGGGCTCCTAAAAGGTCTCTCACCCCGGAGCAAGGAATCTACCGGCTCTCCCAATACCGAGTGGATACATAGCGCCTCCTGGCGCTCATCCTCATCAAGGGGCGGCAGAATGGTCGTCATCCTCTTCGCGAGCATTGTCTTGCCCGATCCGGGAGCCCCGACCATGAGCATTCCGAGGCCGCCAGCGGCCGCAACGGCAATCCCTCTCTTCGCGATCTCCTGCCCAACCACATCGCCGTAATCTAGTGGCGGAACCAAAGGATCGGCAGGGGACTCTGTCGAAACAGGCATACCAAGTGCCGCATCGATACCGAGTCTCAAATGGCCGATATGAGACAAGATGCCACAGGCCACGCCCTGAACCGGAACATGCGTGCCGCCCTGTCCGCCGGCGAAGGAAAGGGCGTTGTCCCGCGCGAGGAGCTGATATGCGACTTCTCCACTGACGGCGTTGACCGAACCATCGAGCCCGAGTTCTCCCGCAAAAAGATAGTCATCGAGTCCGGAAACTGGGATTTGATTGGTTAAAGCCAGAATGGCCACCGCAATGGGAAGGTCAAATCCCGAACCCGTCTTCCTCACGTCTCCAGGCGCCAAGCTCACCGTTAACGCACATCGCGGAATCTCAAAATCGCTCGCACGCAAGGCGCAGCGGATGCGAACCCGCGCCTCCTGCACCGCCGCGTCGGCCATGCCAACGATAGTAAGACCGGGAATCGTGCCCGATGCGGATACTTCCACTGTTACGGGAAACGCCTCCACGCCGCGAATGCATGCAGCGTGGACGGCGTACACCCTGCGAGACCCGGGCATCAGCGACCCGACCAATCAAACGCGCCGCATAGATGCCTTATCTCACCGATGTTGGCGGGCCTGAGGGTCACCCCTATGACATCAAATCGGATGGATGGAACCGGATAATGATCCGCCGCGTAGCACAGGGCAATCCGACGATACCTACGCTGCTTCTCAGGGGTAACCGCTTCTTCGGGATACGCGCCGCCTCGCTCAGAACGTGAACGTCTCGTCTTAACCTCAACCAACACGACTCCGTCGTCATCCTGATCATAGGCGACAAGATCGGCCTCCCCCTCAGGGCAACGATAATTCCGATCGATGATGTCATAGCCTCGTTGCTCAAGATATCGCGCAGCGAGCTCTTCACCCAGGGACCCCAGGAGCTTGTTCGACATGCCATCGGCATCCTGATGTCCAAACACGATATCATCGCCCGAAAGCATGCGGTCGACCAGTTCTCGCGCGAGATCCCTTTGCCTGTTCGTTCCCATAGCGCCTCCTCACATCGGGTGAGTCGAAGTATGGACCCGAGCTTTTGAATGGCCTCAGGGCAATACGAACGCGATTCCAAAGCACTTTGGAACCAATCTGCCCAAAAGAGAAAACGCGAGAGACCGTGCGGTGGTTTGGTTGAGAGGGGATGGGAAACGTTAAAAAAGTCGAGCGGTCTCCAGGAAATTACCGCAAAAGCTCACGCGATGGACGGGAGACAGACCGTGATCCTTGATTGCCTGGATGTGTTCGGCCGAGGCATAGCCTTTCGATTGAGCGAGATGATATTCGGGATATTCCGCATCGAGCTCAACCATGAGCTCGTCACGAGTCACCTTGGCGACGATGGAGGCGGCGGCAATGCAGGCGACCTTGGCGTCACCTTTCACAACATCACGCTCATTGGGAACGGCACCCAACGGATTACCATCCATGAGCACGCAGTCGGGCTCCAGGCCCGTGTCGGCAACGGCACCGGCGACCGCCTCACGAAGGGCGCGAGCCATGCCGATCTCGTCGATGCGGGCAGAGGCGATATGGCAGATGCCGACAGCCGTCGCAACCTCCGCGATTCGAACGGCGAGTATCTCGCGCTTTGCGGGAGTCAACTGCTTGGAATCATTGATTCCCCAAATGCGCGGCTCGGAGGGAAGGCACACGGCGCAAACGGTCAGAGGGCCGGCAACTGACCCGCGCCCCACCTCATCAACACCGACGACGATTCCCTCGCCGCCAAGCTGTGCCATGGTTTCGTACATCGCACCGACACGCTCGCGCTCCGCACGCTCCTTAGAAAGCCGCTTCAAGGCGCGTTCGCACGCCTTTTGAACCTGCGCCCGCGGATCCTCCGAATACCGATCGACCAAAGCCTCGATCTGGTCGATGGACGCACTGCTCAGCTCGGCGGCGACCTGGGCTGCCGACGCGGAACTCGTCATATTGGCCATACCGGCTCTCCCTCTCAACGCTTGGGCGCACCTTCGATGTACACGAAAACGGGCCGCCCAAAGAGCGGCCCGTTTCCTGTTGCGGATCTGTACTCCGCGAAAAGCGACTTAGCGCTTCTCGGGGATGCGGGCAGCCTTGCCCACCTTGTCGCGCAGGTAGTAGAGCTTGGCGCGACGGACCTTACCGTGACGCACGACCTCGAGCTTGGCGATCTTCGGGGAGTGAACCGGGAAGGTACGCTCGACGCCGACGCCATAGGAGACCTTGCGGACCGTGAAGGTCTCGCGAGAACCGGCACCCTGGAGACGGATGACGTCGCCCTGGAAGACCTGGACGCGCTCGCGGTCACCCTCCTTGATGCGGTAGTGCACCTTGACGTTGTCGCCGACCAGGATGCGAGGCATGTCCTCGCGGATCTGCTGACGCTCGATTGCGCGGATGTAATCCATGACAGATTCCTTACTCTTCTAGAGGTGCCGCACGCGTACGCCGGCACATAGGTTGAACAAACAGCTTGGTAGTATACACAAGATGCAGGTCGAACCCAAGGAAAACCTCAACTCCTCCACGGGAATCCCCGCACCGAGAACCCTTGAAAACACCCGTACTCCCCCACGATGCCCTCACCGGGACGAAACGAAGACCGGCAGGTCATCACACATCACGTTGGCGAAGGTTGATCTGGCGCTTTCCCTGCTCGCCCACCGGCTCATCAAACTCGTAGACACCCAAGGACTTCAAAAACGGGCGCAGGCGCTTATACCCGTAGTTGCGAACGTCGAAATCGGGAAGACGCTTCCCAAGCTGATCGCCAAGCAGCCCCAGGGAGATCCAGCCGTCTTCATCGCCGAAGGAATCGATGACGGCGTTGATGGCGCAGCGAATCGCACGCAGATGGCGGCGCTTATCGGCTCGGCTCATCTCGCCGAACGTCACTTCCCCCTCAAGCTCATCATCGACATCCTCACAGGCGCAATCGAAAGACTCGGACGTATTGCCGCCGGCATCGCCAGGTCGACGGCGACGTCGACGGGAGGGCGTCTTTCCCGACGAGGCCGCCATATCGGTGTCATCACGGGCATCCTGCGCGTCTTCAGATTCCTCGTCCTGCCGCTGGGCATAGAGCAGATCAAGGTATTTGAACTGGTTACAGGCAGAGATGAACGGCTTGGGGGTCTTTTGTTCGCCCATGCCGATAACGATCATGCCGCTTTCGCGCAAACGGGCGACGAGCCGCGTGAAATCGGAATCGGAACTGACGATGGCGAATCCGTCGACCGTTCCCGAATACAGGATGTCCATCGCGTCGATGATCATCGCGGAGTCGGTGGCATTCTTGCCATACGTGTAGCTGTACTGCTGCATGGGAATGATCGAATGGTCGAGCAAGCAACTCTTCCAGCTCGCCAATCGTGGACTCGTCCAATCGCCATAGATGCGCTTGTACGTCGCAACGCCCGCGTTGGAAATCTCATCGAGGATTACCTTGATGTACTTCTCGCTAACGTTGTCGGCATCGATCAAGACGGCGAATCTCAGCTCGGAAGTCGTCTCAAACATCTTGTCCTTTCAGACCATTCGCACGCAGAGACCCCGCTCGCACATGGGCGGGCGGGGTCGGATTTCAGCCGCGAGCGATAGCCACTGTTACTCCTGGGGGCTCTTCGGCATGAGCGGATTCTCGCGAGTGAGAAGGCTCATGAACTCATCGCCCGTGATGGTCTCCTTCTTGTAGAGGTAATGGGCGAGCTCATGCAGCTTGAACTTGTTTTCCTTCAGGATCTGCATGGCGCGCTCATGCGCCTCGGTAATGAGCTTGAGGACGGCCGCGTCAACGCGCTCCGCGGTGCCGGGAGCGCAGGTGAGCGACGTGTCCTGGTTGAGGTAGGCGTTCTGAACGGTGCCGAGCGCCATCATGCCAAACTCCTCGGACATACCGAACCGCGTAATCATGTTGCGCGCGAGCTTGGTAGCCTGCTCGATATCGTTCGCGGCACCGGTGGTCATCTCGCCGAAGATGAGCTCCTCAGCAGCACGGCCGCCGCAATAGACGGCGAGCTTGTCCAAAACCTCTTGCTTGGTGGTGAGGAAGCGCTCATCTTCCTCCACCTGCATGGTATAGCCGAGGGCGCCCGACGTGCGGGGCACGATGGTGATCTTGGTGACCGGAGCCGAGCCCTTCTGACGAGCCGCTACGATGGCGTGGCCGATCTCGTGGTACGCGACGACCTGCTTCTCGTGATCGGACAAAACGGTGGACTTGCGCTGCTGGCCGGCTATGACCACCTCGACGCTCTCCTCGAAGTCCTCTTGGGTCGCACGCTTGCGACCGAGGCGGACGGCGCGAAGGGCGCCCTCGTTAATGATATTTGCCAGATCGGCACCGGAGGCACCGGGTGTGGCGCGGGCGATCGTGGTCAAGTCGATGCCGGGCTCGGTCTTCACATCCTTGGTATGAAGCTCGAGGATGGCCTTACGACCGGCCAGGTCAGGCAGCTCGACGGGCACGCGGCGGTCGAAGCGACCAGGACGCAGCAATGCGGCGTCGAGCGAGTCGGGGCGGTTGGTGGCCGCAAGGACGACGATGCCCTTCTGGTTGTCGAAGCCGTCCATCTCGGTGAGAAGCTGGTTGAGCGTCTGCTCGCGCTCGTCGTTTCCAGAGAAACCACCACCGTCACGCTTCTTGCCGATGGTATCGATCTCATCGATGAAGACGATGCAGGGGGCCTTTTCCTTGGCTTGCTTGAACAGGTCGCGAACCTTGGCGGCGCCGCGGCCAACGAACATCTCAACGAACTCGGAACCCGAAATGGAGAAGAACGGTACACCGGCCTCGCCGGCAACGGCCTTGGCGAGCAGGGTCTTGCCCGTGCCGGGAGGACCCACGAGCAGGGCACCGCGCGGCAACTTGGCACCGATCTCCTCGTAGCGCTGCGGGTTCTCGAGGAAGTCCACGACCTCCTTGAGAGATTCCTTTGCCTCCTCCTGGCCGGCAACATCCTTGAAGGTCACACCGACATCCTTGGATGCGACGATGCGCGCACCGGACTTACCGAGGTTGCCGCCGCCCAGGCCGCCAAAGCCGCCGCCGGAGAAATCCATGGAGGGGTTGTCGTCTCCCATGGCCTTCTTCATGCGACGGTTGAGCCACCAGCCGAGCAGGAAGAAGATGAGCATGGGTGCGAACACGGTCACCATCAGGTAGGTCCACATACCGGAATCCTGCTTGGGGATGGTGACCTTGAGCTCGGCACCTGCCTCCTCGATGCGGTTCGTCAAATCGACGTCGGTAGGCATAGTGGTGGTGCGATAGGCCTTGTCCTTCTCGCCCTTGCGTGTGTACATGGCCTGCGCGTCATCGGTTGTATAGCTGATCTCCTTGACCTTTTTGTCCTTAAGGTCATCGAGCAGCTGGGAATACGTGACATCCTCGACCTGCATGCCGCCGTTTTGGAAGCTCGGGAACAGCACATTGCTGAGAACGAGGTACACCGCGAAGGCGATGAGCACGTAGAGGATCATGTTGCGTCTACGCTTGTGATCGTCCATTTCCATGGAAAGACTCCGTCCGTACGTTCAGTATCTGGTTCAGGATACCCCGCGGGGCGCAATCTAAACGGATGAGCGAAGCGCTAGATGGAGAGCTCAAGCTTGTCCCGACGGCGCTCGGCATGGCTGAGCCAATGACCGAAGTGATGATAGGCGACGAACAGGCAGGCCGTGAGAATCCATGTAACCGGATACACCATCAGCATGGTCTGAAGCATATGGTGCATCGGCACCACGACGAGCAGCCAGATGACACGAAACACCACGGTGCCCACAACCGTCAGCAACATGGGGCGCAGGCTCTCGCCGGAGCCGCGGATGGCGCCCGATGTGTTGTCGACAATCGAATAGAACAGATAGAACGGCGCGATGAAATGAATCATGGTCGAGGTATAGCCCACCACCGCGGAATCATCAATGAAGAATCGGGCCAGCGGATCGACGAACGTGATGAGGAACAGCGCCATCGATCCGATGAGGGTCACCGTGATGACGAGCGAGGTATGGTAACCGCGGCGCATGCGGTCATAATTCCGCGCGCCGAAGTTCTGCGCGGAGAACGTGGTCATGGCCACGCCGAGCGCCTCAGTGACCATCCACACGATGCCGTCCAGGCGGGCGGCAAGGCCCCAGCCAGTCACGGCGTCCGCTCCGAAAGAATTCACCGTGGACTGCACGATGATGTTCGAGATCGAATAGAGTGAGGCTTGGATCCCCAACGGCAGGCCGGTGGCGACCATACTCTTGCAGATGACGGGGTCGATGCGCAGCCGGGAGAGCTCGAGGCGCCACGGTCCATCGGCGCGCATGAGGCGCAAAAGCACCATAGAGGCGTTGATCGCAATAGTGAGAGCCGTCGCGATACCGCAGCCCAGAGCCTCCATCTTGAACCAGGCGACGAAAATCAGGTCGAAGACCACGTTGAAAATGCAGCCGCTCGCAATGATGAGCGCGGGCGCACGCGTATCGCCCACGGCGCGCAAAAGAGCGGTGCCCATGTTGAGGACGAGCGAGAACACCATGGCCCCAAAATAGCAGCGAGAATAAGCCACGGCCTCCCACATGAGCTCGTCGGGCGTCCCCATAAGCGTGAGGATGCTCGGCAAGAATATGACTCCGAACACCGATATGCAAGCACCGATGATGAGCGCGAGCGTCATGGCGGTGTGGACGGAACGAGAGAGCCGGTCGTCGTCACGCTGGCCGAAAAACTGACCGGTAATCACAGCACAACCGGCACCAAGGCCGACGCAAAAACCAATTGCGAGCTCAGAGAGGGACAGCGTGGACTGAATGCCACCAAGCGCGATCTTGCCTCCGAACTGCCCGACGATATACGTGTTGATGAGGGCATAGGCCTGCTGGAAGAAGGAACTGAAGAAAATGGGTACGCATAGGGCAAGAAGCTGACGCCAAATGACACCCTGTGTGACGTCGATCGAACCATTCCCGGCACGTTTTACCATATGCTCCCCCATCCCCGTTCAACTGCAGCCATACGAGCCTACGGCAACAACATGGGGACCGCAACCCTTCGCCAATTATCGGCAGGTCGCAGTCCCCAAACAACGCGGCGTTAAAGCACGAAAATGAAAGGTGCAGAGGTCGACTAGGCAAACATGCCCGGACGGTAGTGATAGCCGTTGTCGACATGGGGGCAAAGCTGCCAGAACGCCACGGCACTTGCCGCAGCCACATTGAGGGAGTCCACGCCATGTGCCATGGGGATGCGGATGGTCTTGTCGCACCCCGCTATAGTCCTGGCTTGCAGTCCCGTACCTTCGGTGCCCATGAAGATGGCATGGCGCTCGATATCCAGAAGCGACGGATCGTCGAGTGAGACGGAATCATCGGAAAGAGCCATGGCAGAGCACGTGAACCCCGCACCCTTGAGGACCTCGAAGCCGTCATACGGCCACGCGCGTGCCTCGCTGCCGATGCGCGTCCAAGGTACCTGGAACACCGTGCCCATGGACACACGCGCGGAGCGACGATACAGCGGATCGACGCACGTGGGGCTTACCAGGATGCCGTCGACATTGAGCGCGGCGGCGGAGCGAAAGATCGCACCGACATTGGAATGGTCGACGATGCCCTCGAGCACGCACACGCGCACCGGGCGACCATCGGCACGCTCGACGAGCCCGTCGAGAAAAGCGCCCGGATCGGCAAGTGGCGGTCGGCGAAACGCCGCAAGGGCTCCACGCGTGACGGAGAAGCCCGTGAGCTGCTCCAGTAGGTCCATCGCCCCCACAAACACAGGGATCTCAAGCTCAGGATGCGCATCGGCGACCTTGTCGAGCAACGGTGTCAGTTGCTCGAGCCAACGCTCCCCCAACAGAAAGCTCACTGGCTCGAGCCCCGCCTCAACCGCACGCTCAATGACTTTGCCGCTCTCCGCGATGAAGATCCCTTTCTCGGGCTCCAACACAGAACGCAGCTGGCGCTCGGTGAGCTTGGTGTACGCCTCGAGACGCGGGTCGTCGAGTGTCTCGATACGAATGATCTGCACGTCTGCCATCAGCAGTCCCCACGGCGATACGTGACAAACTCGAATGCGATCCCCTCATCACCCTGTCCGGGCTGGACCACCTGGACATCAGATCGCCCCGCGACATACCAGGCGGGATCCTGCGAGAGATCGGGGAAATGCGTATCAACCTCATGCGTCACATGATTATGGGTGATCTCGGCCTCTGAACAATACGGCAGGAACTGCCCATACACCGCTCCCCCACCGATAACCCAGGCAACGTCCTCATCCGCAACCGCGGCAAGCGCCTCGTCGACCGAATGAACGACCTCGACACCCTCACGGGAGAACGCCTCGTCGCGCGTCAGCACGATGTTGCGGCGGTCCTTGAGCGGGCGGCCGCCCGGAAAGCTCTCGAGCGTCTTGCGGCCCATAATGACCGGATGTCCCTTCGTCTTATTGACGAAGTGCCTCATATCCGCACGATTGGACACGACCATGTCCCCATCGCGCCCAATCCCCCAGTCGTCGCACACCGCGACGATGGCCTTGAGTTCACACGTCATGATGCCCGCCTAGACCGCAATCGGAATGTTCTTGACCTGAGGACCATGGTTATAGTCCTCGACGATCAAATCTTCCGTCGTGAAATCATAGAAATTCGTGACCTCAGGGTTAAGCGAGACCTTGGGCGCCGGATACTGCGGACGCTCGATGAGCTCGCGCACGATGTCGACATGGCGGTCGTAGATGTGCGCATCGACGATCACGTGCAGAAGCTCGCCTGCAATCATGTCGCAGTGACGCGCGACCATCATGAGCAGGATGGCGTACTGGCAAACGTTCCAGTTGTTCGCAGCGAGAATGTCCTGGCTACGCTGCATGAGAACCATATTGAGCACAGGCTTGTCGCAACCGGGCTCGGAGGTCACGTTGTACGTGACGCTGTAGGCACACGGATACAGATGCATCTCCGAAAGATCGGAGAAGGTATACATATTCGTCATGATGCGACGCGAGTACGGCGTGTGGGTGAGATCGTAGAGGACACGGTCCATCTGGTCGAAGTCGCCCTCCTTGTAGTGCGACTTCTGCGCGATCTGATACCCGTACGCCTTGCCGATCGAACCCGTTTCATCGGCCCACTGATCCCAGATATGGGAATTGAGGTCGTTGATGTTGTTGGACTTCTTCTGGTAGATCCACAAGATCTCATCCATCGCGGACTTGAGCGCGGTGCGGCGCAGCGTCAGCGCAGGGAACTCCTCGCGCAGGTCGTAGCGGTTGGTGACACCGAAGTTCTTGATGGTGTAGGCAGGGGTGCCGTCCTCCCAAACCGGGCGGACTTTCTCCCCCTCCGTGGTCGTACCGTGATCGAGAATGTCTCGGCACATGGACACGAATAGCTTGTCTGCCTTGCTCACAAGATCCTACTTCCGCTTGAACTGATCGTTCATCTGCATGAGCTTGTCCATATCGGACATGCCTCCGCCCATGCCGCCCATCTGATTCATGAGCTGGTTCATATTCACGCCGCCCATGCCGGGGATACCGGGCATGCGCATCTTCTTGCCCTTCTTCCCCTTCTTGCCCTTTTTACCGGACATCTGCTGCTGGGTAATAGCCCGCATTTTGCCCATCATCTTGTTCATCTCGCCCCACTGCTTCATCAGGGCGTTCACGTCGGTCGGCGTGAGACCGCAGCCGCGGGCGATACGGGCGCGGCGCTGACCGTTGATGATGGAGGGGCGGCGGCGCTCCTCGGCCGTCATGGACAGGATAATGGCCTCGTTGCGATCGAAGATCTTCTCGTCGAGGTTGCCACCCATCTGGTTGAGAGCGCGCTGGCCACCAGGGAGCATGCCGAGGATGCCCTTCATGCCGCCCATCTTCTTGACGGCCTTCATCTGCTCGAGCATGTCGTCCATCGTGAAGCCATCGCGCAGCATGCGCTCGGCAGAGGCGAGCTGCTCGGCGGTCGCGGCCTCCTGGGCCTTCTCGATGATACCGATGACATCGCCCATGCCGAGGATGCGTTTGGCCATGCGCTCGGGATTGAAGACCTCAAGGGAATCGGGCTTCTCACCCATGGAGACGAACTTGATGGGCTTACCCGTGACCTCGCGGACGGACAGCGCGCCGCCACCGCGGGCGTCGCCGTCGAGCTTGGAGATGATCACACCGTCGAAGTCGGTGCGCTCGGCGAAGGTGGACACCACGTTGACGATATCCTGACCGGTCATCGCGTCGACGACCATGAGGACCTGATCGGGCTTGACCGCCTTCTTGATGTCGACGGCCTCCTGCATCATCTGCTCATCGATCTGCAAACGGCCGGCGGTGTCGACGATGACCACGTCGCGCATGTTGTCGACTGCCTCGCGGATAGATGCGCGGGCGATATCGACCGGATGCGCGCCATCGCCGCGGAACACCGGCACGCCGATCTCGCCGCCGAGGGTGGCGAGCTGATCGGCGGCGGCGGGACGATAGACGTCGCACGCGGCGAGAAGCGGGCTTTTGCCCTGTTTCTTGAGCATATAGGCGAGCTTGACGGCTGCGGTGGTCTTACCGGAACCCTGCAGGCCCACGAGCATGATCACATTGGGAATGCGGCTTGAGAGGACGAGCTTGCTCTCGGTTCCGCCAAGTAGCTCGGTGAGCTCGTCGAGGACGATCTTGACAACGTTTTGCGCCGGAGTGAGAGACTCCATGACCTCGGAGGCGAGGCAGCGCTCCTTGGTACGCGTGACGAAGTCCTTCACGACGCGGTAGTTGACGTCCGCCTCGAGCAAGGCCATGCGGATCTCGCGCATAGCGGCGTTGATGTCCGCCTCGGTGAGCTTGCCCTTGCCGCGCAGGCGGTCGAAGGTATCGTTCAGGCGATCGGAAAGCGAGCCGAAAGCTGCCATGGATTCTCCCAACAATCAGATGCGTCTCAAATCGGGGCAGGCGCGAAACTGAGATCGGAACAGGACTGATGAAACCTCGACGTGAAACCTGCCTCCGGGCCGAGGTGTATGCCGATGCGAGCTAATTCAAACCGACGAGCGCGCGGCAGAAGGACGAGGCATCGAAACGCTGCAGGTCCTCGACCTGCTCACCGACACCGATACGGTAAATCGGCAATTTGAGCTGCTCGGCCACCGCCAACGCGATACCGCCCTTGGCCGTGCCGTCAAGCTTGGTCATGATGATACCGTCCAAACCGAGAGCCTCGTTGAACTCCTGGGCCTGGGCCAGGCCGTTTTGACCGGTGGCGGAATCGATGACGAGAACGACGTGCACGGGCATGGGGCCCGCGTCGCACGACTCGGCGCGCTTGCGGGTGACCTTCACGACCTTGGCGAGCTCGCGCATGAGCTCGGGGCTCGAATGCAAACGACCCGCCGTGTCAATGAGAACGAGGTCGCTACCCAGCTTATCGGCCTGGTCGAGCACGTCGTAGCAAACGCTCGCGGGATCGGACCCGCGATCGCGCTTGATGACGGGCACACCTGCGCGCTCACCCCACACATCGAGTTGCTCGATGGCCGCGGCGCGAAACGTGTCGGCACTGCCGATCACGACGTTCTTGCCGGCACCCGCCTCGGCGCTCGCGATCTTGCCGACCGTGGTGGTCTTGCCGGCGCCGTTGATACCCACGAACAGCACGCAGCTCGGCGTATCGTCGAAGATGTCGGACTCGGGCTCGACGAAGAACTCGCACAGGCGCTCGGCAAGGGCGCCACGCAGCTGATCGGCGGTCTTGAGGTTCTTACGGGCCGCGGTCTCACGCAGGTCGTCGGTGACGCGCATGGCGATCTCACCACCCATGTCTCCCATGACGAGGGTGTCCTCCAGGTCCTCCCAGAAGCTCTCATCCACCTCACCACCGAAGTAGAAGACCTCGTTCAAAGCCTCGCGGCTGCGCTCCAGTCCGCGCTTGAGGGAATCGAACAGACCCATTAGGCATTCACGACCTTTCCGGTTTCACGATCGAGTTTCTGGCTGACCACGCGGCTGACTCCGTCGGCCTGCATAGATACGCCGTACAAAACGTCCGCATCCTCCATGGTGCGGCGCTGATGGGAGATAACGAGAAGCTGCGTCGACTGACGCAGGTAATCGATGGCGCCGATGAGCTTGGACAGGTTTGAGTCGTCCAACGCGGCCTCGACCTCGTCGAGCACGTAGAAGGGCACCGTGCGCGTGCGATACACCGCGAACAGCAACGCGAGCGCCGTGAGGCTCTTCTCGCCGCCGCTCATGAGCATCATCTTGGTGATGCGCTTGCCACGCGGCTGCGCCACGACCTCGATGCCGGTGTCCGCCGGATGCTCGGGGTCGGTCATCTCGAGATGGGCCTGACCGCCCGGGAACAGCATCTGGAACACCTCACGGAAGTTCTCGTCGACCTTCTCAAAGGTGGTGAGGAAGCTCGCGCGCATCTTGCGGTCGATGGCAGCGGTGATCTTGGTGAGCGCCTTACGCGCGTTCTCGAGGTCGGCCAGCTGCCCCGCGATATAGTCCGCGCGGTTCTTGAGCGTCTCGTACTCCTCCATGGCAACCTGGTTCACGGGGCCCAGGTTGTTGATCTGGCGGACGAGGCTGTTGAGCTCACGCTCTGCGGCGGCGCGGTCGGTCGGCGCGGGGAGCCTGAGGGCGTCCTCGAGAACGGTCGAGCCGTCGGCGGTGATCGCCTTGACGGCGGCATCCACCTGAACCTCAAGCTTGCCGCGGGTGATCTTGTGCTCATTGACCGACGAAGAGGCCATATCCACTT
Source organism: Collinsella intestinalis (assembly GCF_902501455.1). NCBI lineage: Bacteria > Bacillati > Actinomycetota > Coriobacteriia > Coriobacteriales > Coriobacteriaceae > Collinsella > Collinsella intestinalis. The sequence goes on along the minus strand of NZ_CABWIC010000007.1, from coordinate 361,850 downwards.
CGACTTTAGCACGCGCGACCTCGGCCTTTGCATCCTCGATCGTGCGCTTGAGCGAAGCCGAATCGGCCTCCTCGAGCGAAGCGCGGTCCCTCAAGCGAGCGGCCCAATCAAGCGCGCGCTCGGACAGGGCCTCATAGCGATCATGCAGCGGGTCTACACGCAGGCGAAGAACCTCGAGGGAGCGGGCGGACTGCTCGGTGCCGCGAATACGGCGGTCGATGCCGTCAAGGCGCTTCTCGAGCTCGGGAACGCGGGCGGAAAGGCTGCGCACGCGCTCGTTCGCGCGAGCGAGCCGAACCTTGGCGTCGGCGAGCTTTGAACCCGCCTCGGAATCATCGCGGCGGACACGCTCGAGGTCGTCCTGGGCGTCGGCCAGGCGACGGGTCGCCTCATCGACGACACCGCGGGCCTCATCGCGCTGGATCTCAAGTTCGTCCACACGCGGCTGGGCGGCCCGAACTGCCGTAGCGGCGTCCTCACGGCGCCGAGCCAAATTGGCGCGCTCCGCGAGCTTCGTGGAGAGAGAGTGCTCCATACGGCCGATTTCGGAAAGCAGGGACGTGCGCTCGCCCTCAAAGCGCGAGATCTCCCCCGCAATCTCACCATCACGGCTTCGCGCATCCTCGATGGCGTCGTTTGCCTCGGCCACACGGCGCTCGGCGGCGTCGAACACGGCGCACAAGTCAGGCTCGAGGCCTTCGAGTTCGCGAATGCGGCGCTTACGCTCGAGCGCGCCGGAAGCCGCGCCGGAAGAACGGCCGACGCGCACGACGCCGCCATCGCGGACGCGAGCACCGTCGGACGTGACATACAAAACACCCGGGCAAACCGGCGCCTGGAGAGCATCTTCGAGGGAATCCACGAGGTAGATGCCGCCAAGCAAAGCGCAGACAACGTGCGCGTACCCGTCACGCACCTGCAAGAGCTCGACCAAGCGACGGCCCGCAGCTTCAGGCAGAGCGTCGGCGGGGGCGATGTCGCGAGAGACCATCAACGTTTCCCCGGAAGCGTCGTCAATGGAAAGCGCGAACTGCGCGGCGGACGTGAGCGCGGCGGAGTCCATGCACACCAGGGCATCGATGTCCTCGGCCAAGAGCTGCTCGACGAGGCCCTCGAGCTCGAGCGGAGCCTCGATGAGGTCGCCCAATCGGGCAGCGATTGCCTGTGGCCGATTGCTCACCACACGCGCGGCGAGCGGCGAAGAATCGGCGAGGCTTGCGTCGAGTTTGCGCAGGCCGGAAAGCTCGGAGCGGACGTCCGCCAGTTTGGTGCGGGCATTTCCCTCCTGTTCGCGGAGTTGGGCGAGTGCCGAGATCGCGACATCGAGCGCGTCTTTGGCTTCCTGGCGGTCCTTGCGGGCATCTTCCAACTCCGCCTCGAGCTCGACGGAGCGATCGCGGCGATGCTCGAGAGAGGCTCGGAGCTCATCGACCTCGTCGTCAACTTGTTCGAGACGCTTGGCATACATGCCGTCCTCGATCTCGGCGTTGGAAAGGGTCTCCCGGACCTTCACGAGTTCGAGCGCGGCGTTGTCGGCATTGCGCTGGGCGTCGCGCACGGAACGCGTGAGCGTGGAGATGAGCTCATCGAGCTCGACGCGTCGAGCATGCAACTCGTCGGCGGCGGGCTCGAGGGAGGAGACGTCGACCCCGGCGACCTCTGCCGCGGCACGCTCCTCATCGAGCTGGCGATTGATATCGAACAGTTCCTCAAGCGTGCGCTTGCGCTGATGCTCCGAGGCCGAGAGGGTGCCGCGCATCTCAGAAAGGCGCGCGACCATGTTGCGGCCCTTCTCCTCGAGCAGGCGCATATCGGAGCCGATGCGCCCAACGACGTCTTGCATATGGCGGCGCTGCTCACCCAGATCGCCTACGAACAGACCCTTCTCCTCAAGCATGACCTGGAGCTTCTCAAGCTCTCGCTCCTTTTCGGAGAGGCGGTAGCGCGCAAGCTCGAGCGCCGCCGCGCTCTCACGCGAGGCGGATTCGAGGTCAACCCACTGGGCTTGCAACTGACGGAGCTCATCGACGGCGAGGATCTGGGTCAGCTCGTTGGCGCGCGCGGACAGGTCCTTGTACTTGCGGGCACGATCGACCTGGCGCTCGAGGGGCTTGAGCTGACGCGAAATCTCACGATTGATGTCACGGGCACGGGTAAGGTGCTCGTCCATGCTCTTGATTTTGCGCAGCGCACGCTCCTTGCGGCGCTTATGCTTGGAGATGCCAGCGGCCTCCTCGATGAGGCTGCGACGTTCCTCGGGGCGACTCTGAAGGATCGCATCGAGCTTGCCCTGGGAGATGATGGAGTGCGTGTCCTTGCCCAAGCCCGAATCATGCAGGATGTCTTGAATGTCCATCAGGCGGCAGGGGCTCGAGTTGATGAGGTATTCGCTTTCGCCCGAACGGTACATGCGACGCGTGATCGCGACCTCGTCGAAATCGACGGGCAACATGTGATCGGAATTGTCGAGCACGAGCGTGACCTCCGCGACGCCAACCGGCTTGCGCGCGGAAGAACCGGAGAAGATGACGTCCTCCATGGCCTGACCACGCAGCTGCTTGGCGCTCTGCTCGCCCAAGACCCACAGGATGGCATCGGAAACATTGGATTTACCCGATCCGTTAGGGCCGACGATGACCGTCAGACCCGGCTCGAACGTCATGTGAGCGCGGTCCGCGAAGGATTTGAACCCCTTGAGGGTCAGCGACTTCAGATACACGCGACCCCCTGCTACCCGAGTTTCTTTTTCAAGATGACACCGTTGGTGGTGTAGCCCATGCGCTCGAGGGCATCAAGAGCGGCGGCCGCCTCGGCCTCCTTTTTGGAGGAACCGGTGCCGCGCCCGCGACGGATGCCGTCCACGAGCGCGACGGCGGTGAAGGTCGGCTGATGTGCCGGTCCATCCTCGCCGATCACCTTGTAGGCAGGAGGGTCCATGCGGTCGGACTGAACGCACTCCTGCAGATAGCTCTTGGGATTGGACGGGTGCTCGGCGCGCTCATCGGCCAGATGGGGCTTGAGCGTGCGCGTGATGAAGGCCTCGGCGACATCCCAACCGCCGTCCAGATACAGGGCGCCGATCAAGGCCTCGTAGACGTTCTCGAGAGCGGAGTGCATGCCGCGAGCACCAGTCCCCTGCTCGGAGGCGCCCAGGATGATGATCTTGTCGATCCCCAGCTCGAGTCCGACTTCGGAAAGCGTGGCGCCCGAGACGAGCGATACCTTGAGACGGGTGAGCTTGCCCTCGTCGAACGCCCCGTAGGTCTTGAAGAGCGAGAGCGCGACGATCGAACCGAGAATCGAGTCGCCCAAGAACTCAAGGCGCTCGTAAGAGGCCGAGACGGGCTCCCCCTCAACAGCCGAGGGGTGCGTGATGGCGCTGCGAAGCAGTTGTACGTCAGTGAACTCGTGACCGCAGATCTCCTGCGCGAGCGCGAGCTTATCCGCGATGGACAAAACCTACTCCCCCAGGGTCTGAGCGATGGCGTCGATGGCCTCGGCCACGGAGTTGATGGACATCAGTTTGTCGTCGTCGATCTCGATGTCGAACTCATCCTCCATAGCGGTGACGAGCTGCAGGCGATCGAGGGAATTCGCATCGAGGTCATCGAAGGTGGTCGCCTCGGACAGCTCGTCCGCCTCAACGCCGAGGACATCGGACGCGATATCGCACACCTTGGCGAAAATATCATTACGATCGAGTGCCATGAATAGCTCCCTTCCGATTGGCCGGCGCAGTGCCGACCTTGCACATATGGTGCTCATTCTACCCCAAGCAACGCCCTCGGCCCGTGTACACGGAAAGCGTCGCAAGGTTCGCATTTCAACAAAACGTGCGCGGCCACAAGAGCGACGTATGAAAACCCCGGCCCTCGAACAAGCGAAGAGCCGGGGAAGGTACGTTGGGTGTAATGACGCTACGCCTCGAGTCCCATGGACTCCCGGACGCGTTCGACGAGGCATGCGCGCACCGCCTCCGCGCAGGCAAGCGTGCCGTTCTTTACCGCCTCTGCGCTCGTTGCGCCATGGCCGATCATGACCACGCCGCGCAGACCGAGCAGGATCGCCCCGCCCTTGGCATCGCCGGAGAGCTTGTGCTTGAGAGCGCGCAGCTTGTCCCTCATGAGCAAGGCCGCGACCTTTCCCTTGAGATTCGCGGTCATGCCGGCCTTGAGCTCGCCCATCATGAACTTGGCCGCACCCTCAATGGACTTGAGGGCGATATTGCCGTCGAAACCGTTGCATACCACAACGTCGACCGAACCGCTGATGATATCCCCGCCCTCGCAGTTGCCGGCAAAACCGGGAACGTGCTCCGCCATGAGCGGATAACAGGACTGTGTGAAGGCACTGCCCTTGTGCTCCTCCGTGCCATTGGACAGCAAACCGACGCTCGGCTCATCGACGCCGAGGACACAGGCCGCATAGGCAGCGCCCATCTGGGCGAACCGAACCATATCCCACGGCTCGACATCCGGATTGGCGCCCATGTCGCACATGACAGTCAAACCGCCGCGGCGGTTGGGTAGAGCATTTGTGAGGCAGGGGCGAATGGCAGTCTTCTTGCCGTCGCGCTCGGCCTTGAACGGGGTGACGTAGGCGGTGCCCGCCGCGGTGATAGCGCCGGTGGACCCGGCGGAGAAGAAGCCGTCGGCCGCGCCCTTCTTGACCGCGCGGCACCCCAGAACGATAGACGATTTGCGCTTTGTCATGACCGCGTTGATCGGATCGTCCTCCATGGTGATCACATCGGGCGCGACGAGGGACTCGGCGCGTTCATGGGAGTCGCAGAACGGAACAACGACATCCTCGGGGCCCGCGACGAGTACCGTCAAGGAACGATCAGCCTCAAGGGCGGCCTCGATACCCGCGAGAACAACCTCTGCCGGCTCATCTCCGCCCATGGCGTCGACGCAGATGCGAACATCGCTCATACGTAGCCTCTCTAAACAGAAATGGCCGACTCAACGAGCCGGCCATTATGAAACTCAACGTAACCGCCAGTCGAGTTTACTCGACGACGATGACCTCGCGGTCCTTGTAGAAACCGCAGTTGCCGCACACGTGGTGCGGGAGCTTCACGGCACCGCAACGAGGGCAGGTGGACTGGGAAGCAGCGTTGATCTTCATGTTCGTCGAACGACGAGAGTGCGTCTTAGCGCGACCCTTTTTTTGCTTAGGTACTGGCATGTTGACCTTCCTTACAACTCATAACTGGCGGCGATTACGCGCAAGCATTGATAGTAGCAGAAATCACCGTTACACACAAAATATTAAAAACAATCCCCAGAAATTACGGTTACTCATCATTCGAGTCATCGAACTTCAGGGCCTTAAGGGCCGCGAAGGGATTCTCTTCGGAATCGACCCAAGCCTGCTCGGACTGCTTCTCGCACCCGCAGTCGCCGTCATTGAGGTTCGCACCGCACGTCGGGCACAGACCCTCGCAATCGGGACGACACAGAACGACGAACGGCGTGTCCATCACAACGGCATCCGAGATAGCCTCGCCAAGATCGATCACGCGGTCGGGGCTCACGAGCTCGAAGCCGTCCTCATATTCCTCCGGATCCGAGGGCTCCTCGAAGAGGTAGTACTCCTCGATCTCACCGGAGACTTCGAACGCGGCGGTCTCGAGGCAGCGGTCGCACTCCCCCGTCACATCCGCACGCACGATACCGGTGACGAGGATGCCATCGCCGGCGTTGGTCAAAACGACATCATAGTTCGCACCGTGGGGCAGAGCGAGCTCCTTATCGCCCACCATATACGCATCGACATCGATGTGACCGGAAACCGGCAACGACTCACCGGGGTTTTCGAGCTTGTCAGACAGGTCGACCGTCACGGAACCCAGGCAACTCATGGCTACCAGCCCTGACCCTGGTTCTGGGAGGCGCTATCGTTGAGCTGCTGACGGCAGCGGGAAACGGTGCCCGTCAAGCTCTTGAGATTCTCCTCCAGATGCGTGAAGACCTGCTCGGCATAGTCCTCGGCAGCGTAACGGGTCTCGCGCTCATACTGGTTGGCACGATCGCGGATATCGTCGGCCTGCTGCTGGGCAAGACGCACAATCTCCTGCTCAGAGGCGATGGTGAGCGCCTGCTGTTGGGCATCGGCGATGATGGAGTCCGCCTGGGCGGCGGCGCTTGCGAGCAGCTCCTCACGCTCCTTGATGATGCGGCGAGACTTCTGCCACTCCTCCGGATAGCTCATGCGAATCTCATCGAGGATGTTGAAGAACACGTCTGTCTCGATGATCTTCTGCTGCGCGCCCTTGCCGAACGGCGGACGTGCCTCCTCGATAATGCCCTCGAGCTCATCGACCAAGCTCTCGATGCGCTCACCCGGGAGGTTATCGACCGGCATGAGGGTCTCCTTTCTGCTGATTACTCTAACGATTCATGGTACCACATCTGTGTAAATTTCAGATTGCGGCTGGTAGACCACAAAATCGCTCTTTGAGGGCCGCCGCCACGCAGGGCGGGACGAACGTGTCCACCTCTCCCCCGAACGAGGCGATCTGACGGACCACCGAACTGGACAGATACCCGTACTCAGGCGAGCTCATGACGAAAATGGACTCGAGGCCGGCATCCAGTCGATAGTTGAGGTCGGCCTGCTGCAGCTCGTACTCGAAGTCGGTCATGGCGCGCAGGCCCTTGACCACCGCGTCGGCTTGCACCTCCCGCGCAAAATCGACCAACAGTCCCGTAAACGGCATCACGTCGACGCCGCCCATGCCGTCCAGGGCGCGGCGCGCGAGCTCGACGCGCTCATCGAGCGTGAACGTCGTGCCCACGCCGTTCTTCCCCAGGCTCTCGGCCACGGCGACCGTCACTCGCGGACAAATGCGCAGGGCCCTGCGAACCACATCCATATGGCCGAAGGTGATCGGGTCGAAGGTGCCAGGCACCAACACGTGCGAAATCTTCTTGGTCATACCTTTTCCTATTCCATGCGCAGCAGGTCGATGCACGTATGCCCGTAGCGCTTCTCCTTGACCGTCTCGAACCCTACGATCGATAGGGCGGGGGTCGAGGAGGTGCGCTCGAACATCACAACTGCTCCATCGGCGAGCAGGCCATGTCCACGCAAGGCCTCGACAAGATCGATGGCCGGCTGCGAACCGAGTGCATACGGCGGGTCGATGAGAACCGCATCGAACGGCCCGCCTGGGACGCGTCCGCGGCGGGCAGATGCAATCACGTCACCGCACATTACCTGAAAGCGAGCGGGGGCACATGAGAGCTTGGCGAGGTTTCGCTTCACAAGAGCAGCGGCCGACCGATCGAGATCGAAAAAGACGGCATGCTCTGCACCGCGAGAAAGCACCTCAAGGCCGAGCGCACCCGAACCGGCAAACGCATCGAGCACGCGGGAGCCCTCGATACCTTCGGACAGCGCACTCTCGAGCATCGAGGCGATGGCCTCGCGCACGCGATCGGTCGTGGGGCGGCTCACATCGCGCCCCTTGGGGCTATCGATGGGACGGCCGCGCCACTCCCCTCCAACGATCCTCATCCGCCGCTTACCTCCTTGAAAACATCTCCATAGCGCGCAATGACTTCATGGCGCATGGGCATGGTAGCGCAAGCAGTCAAATCGCGGGAGTATCGCAACAATTCCTCAGCGTCCTCATGGGCGGCTTCGATAAGGTCGGTGTCGGCATCGAGGTCGACGAAGCGCAGCGCGACGCCGCCGTGCTGGCGCAGGCCGAGGATCTCGCCCTCATGCCTGAGCCTGAGGTCCATCTCGGCGAGCTCGAACCCGTCATCGGTCTTTGCCAGCGCCTGGAGGCGCTCCCACGCGGGCGACTTAGATCCGCGTTTGGGCCTAACCTCGGTCAAGACATAGCAGGTGCCGGGATTCGACCCTCGTCCCACGCGACCGCGCAGCTGATGCAAGGTGGCCAAACCAAACCGCTCGCCGTTCTCGATGAGCATGACGGTGGCGTTGGGCACGTCGACGCCGACCTCGACGACGGTCGTCGAGACGAGAATATCGATCTCGCCTTTTCCAAATCTGTCGATGACATCGTCCTTCGCCTTTGGCGCCATCTTGCCATGCAGCACCTCGACGCGTGCGCCGGGTATGAGGCGGCGAATATCGATCGCCTCCGTCTCGACATCGTGCAGGGTTACGGCCTGTCGTGCGCGGCCGCTCTCGTCGATGTCGAGCCCGGGAACGTCGTCGAGCTGCTCGGGCGCATCTTGCGGGGAGACCATCGGGCAGATGATGTAGGCCTGCCGGCCCTGGGCCAGGGCATCTCGAACTGCCCCATACGCGATGTCGCGACTGCCGCTCTCGAGTGCGACCGTCGAAACGCCCGCACCCGGCACGGGACGATGGCGAATGATGCTCGTATCAAGGTCACCGTAGACCGACAACGCCAGCGTACGCGGAATCGGCGTGGCCGTCATGACAAGTAGGTCAGCACCAGGCCCCTTACCTCGCAGGACATTGCGTTGACCCACTCCAAAGCGATGTTGCTCGTCAATGACCACGAGCGATAGGCGCCTGAAGCGCAAGTCGTCGTTGAGGACGGCATGGGTGCCGAACACCACGTCGAGCGCACCGGATGCGACGCGCTCGAGTATGGACGAGCGCTCCGAGGCGGCCGTCGAGCCGGTGAGCAGTGCCCACGATATCCCTGCGGCATCGAGGAGCGGGCCGCTCTTGACGGCATATTGACGCGCAAGGACGCCGGTGGGCGCCATAACGCACGCCTGATTACCCGAATCCGCCGCGCAGGCGAGCGCGACGCAGGCCACGGCGGTCTTGCCCGTGCCAACATCGCCGAGGAGCAGTCGGTTCATCACATGCCCGGCATCGCACATATCGCCGAGAATATCGGAGACCGCGGCCTCCTGCTCATCCGAGAGCGCAAAAGGCAGCGCCTCGCGCATGGCACGCACGCGAGCGCCCACTCTGTGCGCAAACGGCGCGACGTCGAGAAGGTCGCCGTCGTTTCGAAGGCGCAGCGCGAGCTGCAGGTACATGAGCTCGTCATATGCCAAGCGACGACGAGCGAGTTGCACCTCGTTCATAAGTCGCGGGAAGTGGATGGTACGCAGGGCCCGCGAAAGGCTCATAAGCTGCCTGCGGGCGCGCAGTGGGGCGGGCACGGGATCACAGAACACACCGACCTGTTCCAGAGCAACCGACGCTATGCGACGCATCCAAGCCTGGGATATGCCGTCTGTCACCCGGTGAACCGGCTGGATACCCGCACGCGCTCCCCCACCATCGAGCTTCTCGAAGTGAGGTGATGCCATTTGCTTGAACCCATAGGCAAACTCCATCTTGCCAATCAACGCAAGGCGGTCGCCGCGGGCAAACTCACGAGCCAACCAGGGCTGCTTGAAAAAGGCAACTTTCAGCACACCCGATTCGTCGACGAGAAACACCTCGGTGAGTGTCATGCCGGGCTTAGAAGTCGGACGGTTTGAAACCTTATCGACCGTACCGACGATGGTGCAGACCTCTCCCAACGGAGCGCTCTCAATCGTATACGCCCGCGTGAAATCGAGATAGCGAAACGGGATATGGGAAAGGAGGTCCCCCACCCGCTCGATACCGAGCCGGCGGAGGGCCTCCTCACGTGTGCCTGACACATATTTGAGCCGCGCTACATCCTCATACAGCGCGCAGGCCCGCGACAGGCGGGCAGAAGCGCGCGGGACACTCAGGTCTGCGGCCATGCGATCGAAAACCTATTCGATGGAGAAGATGACGGGATACAGGGGCTGCTCGCCACGATGGGCGTCGATCTCCAGATCGGGCTGGGCCTCCTCAATGGCCTCGATGAGCTTCTCGAAATCCTCGTCGGACATGTCCTGGCCGGCGAGAATGGTGAGAGCATCGCCCTCTTCCTCATCCATCATGCGATTGATGCAATCGAGCGTGACCTGATGCACGTCGGAGCCCACGATATCAATCGAATCGCAGATGATGCCCATAACGTCACCGTCATGGATGGGGGCGCCATCGGAAGCCTGGGAATCGCGGACGGCGCGGGTGACCTCGCCGTCGCGGACGGAGGCCTTGGCCTCGGTCATCGCCTCGACGAGATCCTCGACGGGCATGTCGGGCATGACGGCGAAGAGCGCAGAGAACGCCTGCGGAACGGTCTTGGTGGGCACAACGTAAACATGCTTGTCCTCACACGCACTCGCAGCGGCCTCGGCTGCCATGCGGATATTGCCGTTGTTGGGCAGGATGATAACGGACTCGGCGTTCACGCGAGAAACGGCCTCGAGAAGGTCGGCGGTGGAGGGGTTCATGGTCTGACCGCCGGAAACGACGACGTCGACCCCAAGGGACTCGAGAATCTCGGCCTCACCGGAACCGGCGGCGACGGCCACGAAGCCCAGGGGCTTGGCGGGCTCGGCGGAAGCCTCCTGATCGGCGTGAATCTTGGCGGTGCGCTCGGCGACCTCGAGATCCATGTTGTGAATGAACACCTCGTAGACCTGACCGAACTGAAGCATGTGCTCGAGCACCAGGTTGGGAGTGTTGGAGTGAACGTGAACCTTGTAGTCGGGATACGCGCCAACGAGCAGCTCGCAATCGCCCATAGAGCCGAGGAACTTCAGGGCCTCGTCCTCGTCGAAGGGCTTCTCAGCCTTGAAGAGGAACTCGTTGCAGTAACGGAACTCGGAGCCCTCCCAGTCGTCGTTCGCCTCGATCTTCACGCGGTCGAGCGCGCCGGCCTTGGCGGAGTTGGTGTCGGCCTCGAAGGTGGCGGAGAAGTTCTCGACCTTGGAGGTACGGCCGAGAGCGGCAGCCACGAAATTCTCGAGGAAGACGGCGAAGCCGAAAGCGCCCGAATCGACGACGCCGTTCTCCTTGAGGACGGGCAGCAGGTCGGGCGTGCGGGCGACGGACTGATATGCCTCGACCACAAGGGCGTCCAGCGTCTCCTCAACGCTCATGCGGCGCTTCTCACACTCGTCGGCCTTGGTGGACACGTCGCGCAGGACGGTCAGGATGGTGCCCTCGATAGGCTTGCGGACCGCCTGGAAGGCGACCTTGACGGCTCGACGGAACGCAGAGGCGATATCGGCGGAGGAGATGGGCTCCCCGGCTTCACGCAGGCCCTCGGCTACACCGCGCAGAATCTGCGAGGTAATGACACCGGAGTTTCCGCGGGCGCCCATAAGGGAACCGTGGGTGATGGCGCCGGCAATACCGTCCATGTCCGCGTCGACCGAAAGTGCGGCGAGCTCCTTCACGACGGACTGGAGCGTGAGGGACATATTGGTGCCGGTGTCTCCATCGGGAACCGGGAACACGTTGAGCTTGTTGATCTCCTCAGCCTTGTCGGCAACGGCCGCGACGGCGATGGGGAAACAGGTTCGAATGGTCTTTGCAATCATCTGTTCTGGCACTTTCGTCTCGTGAATGCAGGAGGGCGCGGGGCGCCTAGAAGCGGGACTTCATCCCGTCGATGTGGATGGCGATCTTGAGGCTCGCAGGATCGATCTGGGCGATCTCGGAAAGCGTGAATGCCACGGAGCTGGAGAGGTTGTCGGACACGGAGCGCATGTTGACGCCCGCCTCGAGCACGACGTGCAGGTCGACAGTCAGGCCGGACTCGGTGGTGGTGACGAGCACGCCCTTGCGCAGGCGCTGCCCGGGAAGCAGGCGGACGCTCTCAGCACCCTGCATCTGCTCGGCCATGCCGACGACGCCATAGCAAGACATGGCGGCGTAGCCGGCGATATCGGCGATGACCTCGTTCGAGACGCTCAGGGTCCCGGCGATCGGTTCAGTCATGAGGTTCTCCTTCCGCGCGAGCGCGTCGGCGTATCGAGCATACATCCGAGTATTCTACAACTCCGCGCGCTCCGGCACAGACAAAACAGACGGCGCACACGAGGAACGCCTACTCATCCGCCCCCTCATCGAACTGGCTGTTATACAGCTCGGCGTAAAAACCACCCCTCGCGAGCAGCTCCTCATGCGAGCCGGATTCGACGATATCGCCGTCGCGCAGCACCAAGATCACGTCCGCCGAGCGGATGGTGGAAAGGCGGTGTGCGATGACGAAGCTCGTGCGGCCGGCCATGAGGATGTCCATGGCGCGCTGAATGCGCTCCTCGGTACGCGTGTCGACGTTGGAGGTCGCCTCGTCGAGAATGAGGATCGGGCGGTCTGCAAGCAGGGCGCGTGCGATGGTGATCAACTGGCGCTGCCCCTGGCTGACATTGGAGGCGTCCTCGTTCAGCTCGAAGTCATACCCTCCGGGAAGGGTGCGGATGAAATGGTCTGCGAGCGCAGTGCGGGCCGCCGCCTCGACCATGGCGTCATCGGCCTCGATGTTGCCGTAGCGGATGTTCTCCCGGATGCTGCCCTTGAACAGCCACGTGTCCTGCAGGACCATCGCGAAATTCGATCGCAGGTCCTCGCGCGGCAGCGAACGGACATCGGCGCCGTTCACGCGAATCGAGCCGGCGTTCACATCGTAAAAGCGCATGAGGAGCTTCATGAGCGTCGTCTTTCCGGCACCCGTGGGGCCAACGATGGCGACCGTCTGCCCGGGCTCGACCGAGCAGTTGAAATCATGAATGACGGTCTTTTCCGGGATGTAGCCGAACCTTACATGATCGAACTCAACAGAACCCGTGGCGCGAAGAGACTCGGAAAGGGGCACGGGGTCATCTTCCTCGTCCTCGTCCAGGAACTCAAAGATACGCTCAGCGGCGGCGGCCAGCATCTGCAGCATATTGGATACCTGGGAAAGCTGCGTGATGGGCTGCGTGAAGTTGCGGATGTACTGGAAGAACGCCTGCGCATTGCCGACCGTGATGCGGCCGGAGATCATGAGGAAGGCGCTCATCATGACCACGGCGACATAGCCGAGGTTGCCGACGAGGCCCATGATCGGCTGCATAACGCCGGAGAGGAACTGTGCACGCCAACCCGACTCGTACAGCTTTTCGTTCACCTCATCAAACTCCCCGAGCGCCCGCTCGGCCCTGTTGTAAGCCTGGATAAGGGTCTGGCCAGCGAAGCTCTCCTCGATAATGCCGTTCGCCGAACCGAGGAACACCTGCTGGCGGCGGAAATGGCGCTGCGACGCGCGGACGACCAACACAACGCCGAGCAGCGACAGCGGTATGGTCAGGAACGTGACGCCCGCCAAGGCGACGGAGATGGAGAGCATCTGAACACTCACGCCGATCAGCTGCGCCACCGAGGTGATCAGCTGCGTGACACTTTGGTTGAGCGACTGGCCGAGCGTATCGACGTCATTCGTCACGCGGCTCATCACATCGCCCGTGCTGACCCGCTCGAAATAGGCCAAGGGCATGCGATCGATTTTCTCGATGATCTGGCGGCGCAAGCGATAGCAAACGCGCTGCGTGACGCCCGTCATGAGCCAGCCCTGCACCAAGCTGAGGGCGGAGGAGGCGATGTAGATGCACAGAACAGTGGCCAAGATGCGGCCGATAAGCGCAAAATCGACCCCGCCCGTACCGCCGACCTTCGCGGCGATGCCGCGGAACAGCTCCGTAGTCGCCTCACCGAGCACGCGCGGCCCCATGACATTGAACGCAACCGAGCCCACCGCGCACGCAATGGCGACGAACAACGCCAGCTTATCGTGCGCGATATAGCGCACGACCTTTACAACGGCGCCCTTGAAATCTTTAGCCTTTTCGGTCGTGGGACCGTGGCCGTGACGCATATGTGCGGGCATGCTAGCGCACCTCCCCTTCATCCAGGCCGAGCTCTTCTGAGGAAAGCTGGCTCATCGCGATCTCGCGATACGACTCACATGCGCGGAGCAGCTCCTCATGGGTGCCCTGCCCCACGACGCGACCATCATCGAGCACCAAGATCTGATCGGCGTGCATGATGGTCGCGATGCGCTGGGCGACGATCACGACGGAGGCGTCGTGCAGCTCATGGGACAGTCCCGCGCGCAGCGCGGCATCGGTCTTGTAATCGAGCGCGGAGAAACTGTCATCAAAGACGAGGATCTTCGGATCGACCGCAAGCGCTCGCGCAATCGATAGGCGCTGCCGCTGACCCCCGGAAACGTTTGAGCCGCCCTGAGCGATCGCGGAGCCATAGCCATCCGGTTTGGCATCGATGAACTCGGAGGCCTGGGCGATCCGCGCGGCGCGCTCGACATCCGAATGAGCCATATCGGGGTCGCCGTAGGCGATGTTGCCCTCGATATCGCCCGAGAAGAGCATGCCCTTCTGCGGGACATAGCCGATGAGCGAGCGAAGTTCATGCAGAGACATACGACGCACATCGACCCCGTCGACCGTGATGGACCCCGCGGTCGCATCGTACAAACGAGGGATCATCTGGACGAGCGTGGTCTTGCCCGACCCCGTTGATCCGATGATGCCGAGCGTCTGCCCCGGTTTCACGGTGAAGCTGACATGCTCCAGCGTCGGAGCCTCGGCGTCCGGATAGGTGAACGAGACGTCATCGAAGCTCAGCACGCCGCTCCAGTCGACGCGCTCACCGTCGGCGGTTATATGACTCTGCGGGCCCTCGAGCGTATGTGCGGGATCCACGATGCTCGATTCGGTTGAAAGCACTTCCATGATGCGCTCAGAGGCAATGTCGGCGCGCGGCAGCATAACGGCGACCATCGTGATGATCATGAAGGACATAATCACCTGCATCGTGTAATTCATATACGCCATGAGGTCGCCAACCTGCATGCCGCCCGCGTCCACGGCGTGGCCGCCGAACCAGACGATGGCCACCGAGATGATGTTCATGAGCATCATCAGCACGGGCATCATGAAGGACATCGCTCGATTCGTGAATATATAAGTACCGGTGAGTTCGCGATTGGCCTCGTCATAACGCTTGCGCTCGCTATCGCTGCGTCCAAAAGCCCGGATCGGCATGACACCGGTGATGATTTCGCGCGCGATGAGGTTGTTGCGGTCCACGAGCTCTTGCATCCTGCGAAAACGCGGCATGGTGAGGCCCATGAGAACGCCGATGACCACCATGATGGCGGCAAGACCAACTAAGATGATCCACTGAAGCCCCGTGCTGCCGAACCCTATGACCTTCACAACCGCACCAACGCCCATGCAGGGGGCGAACAGCACCATGCGCATGCACATGACCAACACCATCTGCACCTGCTGAATATCATTCGTGGCGCGCGTGATGAGCGAGGCCTCCGAAAAACGCCCCATCTCCGCGGGCGAGAAGGACAGGACGCGCTCGTACACATCATGGCGAAGATCGCGAGCGATGCGAGCCGCGGTACGCGATGCGTTATACGCGGCCGCGATGGCGCACAGCGCCGCAACGACCGCGTACGTCAACATGCGTGCACCCTCGCGAACGAGAAAATCGGTCTGAACGCCGGCAAGGTCGAAGCCGGCGCGTTCATAAGCGAATTTGACGAACTCGATGGCCTGGGAGGCGACAACGGCCCCGCCGTCCGCGCCGAGTGCGCGATGCAGGCCAGCCCGAATGGCCGACGGATCGAACAGCGTGGAATCAGGCGACCCATCTGCCTGTGCCCCAGCAAGCGCCCTGACCGTATCGATGGTTATGGTATCGCCCACCGCGGCCTTAAGCGCGGCCGCCTCGCGTGCATCTTCAACCACGGAGTCGACCGGCACACCGCGCTCGAGCATGAATGCGATCATCTCGGCCTCTCCCAAAAAGCCCTTGATCTCATCACGGTCCCGAAGATTCCCTTCGAATATGCGGACGCCATCGGCATCGGGACTCGAATAGAGCGCCTCGACGCGATTGACCTCACCGGGCGTCAGCAAGAGTTCGACATCGCCAAGGTCATCGGAGGTGATGCGGTTGGGCACCACATCCTCGATGCCTCCCCGGCTGATGCCGGTGTCGACGATCTCACTCATGACCGAAGGTAACGTGAGCTCGCAATATGCTTGCACCATAAGTAGCGCGAGCGCCAACGCGAGATTGGCCTTGTGATGTCTCAGGAACCTGAATATCTTCACCGGTGCCTCCCCCAAACGCACTTACAACTCAAACGACGAAATTTGCGAACGGTATTTTCTCCATCTCATGCGCCCTGAAACCGTAAGAGCCCCATTCCATAAAAGCTCAACAATTTAGGTACCTCATAACTATCTGTCAAAGGTGGAGGTCAAACCACTTGCGCACGCACATGACGGCCGTATAATGTGGTCCGCGCGCTGCATCCCACGCCGCGGAGCGCACACTTCTCGTTCATTGTGGAGATTCCGCACATGAATGGGCTTCTATGGTATAGTTCATTGCTGTTTGTTCACGCGACCTCATTTTCGGTCGCCTAAGAAGGGTCACTGACATGTCCAAAGTTTGCGAAATCTGCGGTAAGCACCCCGTTGCTGGTCGCTCCATCAGCCACTCCCACCGCGTCTCCAACCGTAAGTTCCGTCCGAACATCCAGCGCGTGTACGTCGTCGTGAACGGCGTCCGTCGCAAGATGAACGTGTGCACCAGCTGCCTCAAGGCCCAGAAGGTGGCCCGCTCCTAAGCACTCCCCTCTTTGGACAAACGTTTGCTTGCATACGCAGCGCCCCGGCATCGCCGGGGCGTTTTTTGTATCAATGTACCGCTCCCGTCGGTATCAATTGGGGACAGGTACAAATTGAGACATGCAATCGAGGTGCGTCAACCGAAACAGGAGGAAATCGCTTCCGCCCGCAAGGGCGTTGGGGAGGACGCCAGGCAGGCACATGGTCGACCACAATCGCAATGCAGGCTAATTCTGAACAGCTACACGCGAAATCACCCTGCGTGACACGCCCGTGATGCGAGAAATCTCAGACACATTCAATCCGCACTCGGAGAGGATCCGTATACAAGCGTCTCGCTCCGGCCTCGGACTCGCCCCAATTACAAGTGGGTCCCTGCCTCCCAGGGCAGTACGGGCAACCTCCAGAACTCCAACCCCATCGGAGTGCATCACACGGGCCAAATCACGCCAGCTGTCTTCAGAAGAGGAAAACTCAACGAACCTCGCCGCGCCACCTATCAGCTCGTACACCAGACCGCGTGAAACAAAGCCCTTGTTCTCGACATACCCGCGATAACTGCTCCATTGATAACACTCACGCCCTGAGACCCCCGCCTTGACGGGATTATCGTGAACATAACGTACGACCGTAAGTAGGTAGCGCACGTCTTCAACTGCAGCGCTCGAGTATCTTCCCTGGAACAAGTGGCCAGACCGGTCGTGCCTCTCGTTAAAGTACCTTGCGTACACGCAGCAGAGTCGCTGCATGAACACACCGAGGTCTCCTTCGGGATCGAACAGAACGATGTGCACGTGATTGTCCATAAGGCAATACGCAATCACATCGACGCGCTCTTGCGCAGCAAGCAGCTCCAAACGATCGAGAAAGAAGTTTCTGTCCACCGCATCCTCAAAAATGATCTGACGACCGCAACCGCGAATCGTCACATGGTATAGATCGGTTTCGCATCGAACTCTTCCCGTCCTCGCCATATGTCTACCGCTCCTGTCGAACTAAACCGCCTGGCGCCATCGATGACGACGGCAAGGTCAACTTCATTCTTGCTGTCATAGGCTCGATGGCGCCGAGAATACAATTTCATGACCACCCGTCTGCGCATGTATCTAATCCAAATCTGACCGACATAGCCAGAACAAACCAAAATATAGATGTGATTGAAGGAAGCCCTGTGGAATACAGACATCAACGTCTCAATTTGTACCTGTCCCCAATTGAGATCACATTTTGAGATCTCCAATGAAATGAGTGAAACGTTTCAGTTGATGGGAATACGCCACGGTTTAAACACAAATAGTGATGTTTCATGCTATTGAAGCGCTCCATTCGACCGTTTACGGCTGAATATCCGCCATTCGCCATAATGAAGCGTTTCATTACTATAGAGTACGACTTGTTGGGAAAACCCGCTTCTCGCAAAGGAGAGCAGAATGGCGAAGAAACCTACCGTTGCCGCCGCCCCCGAAATCGTAGATTCGATCGAATCCCTTGAGGCCAAGCTCGCGCACATGCGTGAGGCCCAGGGGATTTTTGCTACCTACTCCCAGGAGCAGGTCGACAAGATCTTCTACGAGGCCGCTATGGCAGCCAACAAGGCCCGCATCCCCCTGGCCAAGATGGCCGTCGAGGAGACCGGCCGCGGCGTGCTCGAGGACAAGGTCATCAAGAACCACTATGCCGCCGAGTACATCTACAACGCGTATAAGGACACCAAGACCTGCGGCGTGATCGAGCGCGACGATGCCTACGGCATCACCAAGATCGCCGAGCCCATCGGCATCGTGGGCGCGGTCATCCCGACCACCAACCCCACCTCCACCGCGATCTTCAAGTGCCTCATCTCTCTGAAGACCCGCAACGCCATCATCATCTCCCCGCACCCGGCTGCCGCCAAGTGCACCATCGCCGCCGCCAAGCTCGTGCTCGACGCCGCCGTCAAGGCCGGCGCTCCCGAGGGCATCATCGGCTGGGTGGACGTCCCCTCCATCGACCTCACCAACAAGGTCATGGCCGACGTCGACATCATCCTGGCCACCGGTGGCCCCGGCATGGTCAAGGCCGCCTACTCCTCCGGCAAGCCCGCCCTGGGCGTCGGTGCCGGCAACACCCCCGTCATCATCGACGATACCGCCGACATCAAGCTCTCGGTCAACTCCATCATCCACTCCAAGACCTTCGACAACGGCATGATCTGCGCCTCCGAGCAGTCCGTGACCGTCCTCGAGTCCGTGTATGACGAGGTCAAGGCCGAGTTCGCCCGCCGCGGTTGCTACTTCGTGAAGAAGGGCGCCGAGATGGAGGCCCTGCGCTCCGCCATGTTCAAGAACGGCGCGCTCGACCACCGCATCCCCGGCATGCCCGCCGCCAAGATCGCCGAGCTCGCCGGCATCGAGGTCCCTGCCAAGACCAAGATCCTGATCGCCGAGGTCACGTCCGTCGATCTGGAGAAGGAGGAGTTCGCTCACGAGAAGCTCTCCCCCGTCCTGGCCATGTACAAGGCCCCCGATTTCCAGACCGCCGTCGACATGGCCGAGCACCTGGTGCTCGCCGGTGGCCCCGGTCACACCGCCTCCCTCTACGTGCACCCGGCCCAGGCCGAGAAGATCTCCCTCTTCGAGCACACCATGAAGGCCTGCCGTATCGTCATCAACACCCCCTCCTCCCAGGGCGGCATCGGTGACCTGTACAACTTCGGCATGAAGCCCTCCCTCACCCTGGGCTGCGGCTCCTGGGGTGGCAACTCCGTCTCCGAGAATGTTGGGGTGAAGCACTTGATCAACGTCAAGACCGTGGCCGAACGCCGCGAGAACATGCTGTGGTTCCGCGCTCCCGAGAAGGTCTACTTCAAGAAGGGCTCCACGCCGGTCGCCCTCGACGAGCTCGGCACCGTGATGGGCAAGAAGCGCGCCTTCATCGTCACCGACCAGTTCCTCTTCAAGAACGGCAACACCCGCGCCATCGAGGCCAAGCTCGACTCCATGGGCATCGCGCACGACTGCTTCTACGACGTCGAGCCCGATCCGTCCCTGCAGTGCGCTCGCCGCGGTGCCGCCCAGATGGCCCTCTTCGAGCCTGACGTCATCATCGCCGTCGGCGGCGGCTCCGCCATGGACGCCGGCAAGATCATGTGGATGATGTACGAGCACCCGGAGTGCAACTTCGAGGATATGGCCATGGACTTCATGGACATCCGCAAGCGCATCTTCACCTTCCCCGAGATGGGCAAGAAGGCCTACTTCGTGGCCGTCCCCACCTCCTCCGGTACCGGCTCCGAGGTGACCCCGTTCGCGATCATCACCGACAAGGACACCGGCATCAAGTGGCCGCTCGCCGACTACGCGCTGCTGCCGAACATGGCCATCGTCGACGTCGACAACGCCATGACCGCCCCCAAGGGCCTCACGAGCGCCTCCGGCATCGACGTGATGACCCACGCCATCGAGTCCTACGTCTCCATCATGGCGTCCGACTACACCAAGGGCCTGTCCATGAAGGCCGCGAAGCTCGTCTTCGAGAACCTTCCCAGCTCCTACGAGAACGGCGCCAACGACCCGCACGCCCGTGAGGAGATGCACAACGCCTCCTGCATGGCCGGCATGGCCTTCGCCAACGCCTTCCTTGGCCTCAACCACTCCATGGCCCACAAGCTCGGCGCCTTCCACCACCTGCCTCACGGCATCGCCAACGCCGTCATCCTGACCCGAGTCATGCGCTACAACGCCGCCGAGGCCCCGGTCAAGATGGGCACCTTCTCCCAGTACCCCTACCCCAACGCGCTCGCCGCGTACGCCGAGATGGCCCGCTACTGCGGCGTCGAGGGCAAGGACGACCGTGAGGTCTTTGAGAACTTCTGCGCCAAGCTCGAGGAGCTCAAGGCCACCATCGGCATCAAGGAGACCATCGCCGACTACGGCGTGGACGAGGCCTACTTCCTCGAGTCCCTCGACGAGATGGTCGAGCAGGCGTTCAACGACCAGTGCACCGGTGCCAACCCGCGCTACCCGCTGATGAGCGAGATCAAGGAGCTCTACCTCGACGCCTACTACGGCCGTGAGCCCCAGGACTACGCCGTCCTGTAAGCGCATCCGCTTCCCGCCCGTTTGCCGCCGCTCACCCAACTCATCGCGAGCGGCGGCACGGGCGTCCTAAGATGGTGTAGATCCATTGATGGCGTAGACCCATTCAGAAAGGAAGGCACACCATGAATCTGCCCGAGTCCAAGACCGTTATCGTCGAGCACTCCAACAAGAAGGTCTACGACCTTGGCGACAAGATCGCCAAGGTCTTTAACTCCAACAAGCCGGCTTCCGATGTCTTCAACGAGGCCCTGAACCTCGCCCGCATCTCCGAGTCCGGCATCCGCGCCCCGAAGGCCCTCGAGGTCTCCGAGGTCGCCGGTGAGGGTTGGGGCCTGCTCACCGAGAAGGTCCCGGGTGTGACGCTCGCCGACAAGATGGCAGCCGAACCCGCCAAGTTCTACGAGTACCTCGAGCAGTTCGTCGACCTGCAGGTCGAGATTCACGCCGAGCGCTCCCCGCTGCTCAACCGTCAGCGTGACAAGTACGCCCGTATGATCAACGGCCTCCAGCACATCAACGCCACCACCCGCTACAACCTCATGGAGCGTCTGGACGGTATGAAGAAGGAGTTCCAGATCTGCCACGGCGACTTCAACCCGAGCAACGTCATCGTGGCCGAGGACGGCCAGCTCTACGTCTGCGACTGGGCCCACGCGACTCAGGGCTCCCCTGCCGCCGACGCAGCCATGACCTACCTGCTGTTCGCCCTTAACGACAAGCAGCAGGCCGATGCCTATCTCGAACTGTACTGCGACCGCGCCGACGTCCCGATGCAGGTCGTCCGCCAGTGGATGTCCATCGTCGCCGCCGCCGAGCTCTCCCGTAAGCGCACCGACGTCAACGATGAATTCCTCATGAGCTGGATCGACGTCGTGGACTACATGGGCTAACAGCCTGGCAACCCGCGCGAGAACGCGTTCATGGCAACGGCCCCGGAGACAGACGATCTCCGGGGCCGTTAGCTTTTCAAAACTACTTGCACGCGTCAGCGAATGAGATACGCCGCGATGGCGCCTTCATGGCAAGTCACTTCGGCATCATCCGTGACGATATTCGAGATGCCCAAATCGCTCAACAGCTCGACGCGTTTGTGATCGAGCTCCCACTCCATCCCCCGCTCGGATACGACCCCGACGGGACTCAGACATACGAACGAAAACGTCGAACCCTGAAAGCCCGTCATCTGCCATGACGCGCCCGCCCTGAGCAGGCGACCGGAAAAGTCCTGTTCCTCGAGGCAAACCGGGCCGTCCCATCTCAAGATGCAGCCAAGTGCTGCGAGGGCGTGATCGGGCCGTCCCCCCGTCAGGCACGTGCACACCAGCTCGACGCTCCCCCAACGCGAATCGATCGCGCGAAGGGCGAGCGAAAGGTCGGTAAAATCCTTATACGGGTCATAACGTTCGACGGCCAAAACTTCAGAGGGTTCTCCCTCTTCGCAACGACGAACCGCCAACAGGCCGCGAGCGCCCACCGAGTCCGCGTCGCCACAGAACAAGTCACATGGCAGTCCGGCATCCAGCACCGCATCGAGACCCCGATCCACTGCCACGACCAAATCGCAGCCGGCATACAGGTGCTTGAGAAACACGGCATCGCAGGTCTGCGGTGAGCCTCCGACAAGAAGGACGCGCAACGCATCCGCTTGGGTTTCGAGGACGCTGCTCATGCCTTTCATATAAGACCACCTGACGCATAGCACAATTACGGACAAATTGCCATCTTACCCAATATTTCGCGATCATGCGCGCGGCAAACGCAGCTCAAAACAGGCCCTTACAGTAGGTTGCTTATCAAACCCCTTGCTTACGGGGTATTTACCAAAAAGCCCAGCATGTCAAGCTAAAATGTGATTGTTTCACCCATGGGGCGATTTATACCGATTGCCGCATTCTTGTCTATTTTGTGATGAACGAGTGATACGGTAAGTATCGTCACTGGTTCCACATGCGTCGATGCGAGTGGAACGAACGCAGCACATCTGCGTCCCCTTCCGTCTAAGTACGCATGCCGAGCCCGAGACGTATCGTTGGTTTACGGCAGAACGCCGCGCATACGATCGGAAGGTTGAGATGGCCATCACATCGAAGACCGCCAATAAGACAGAGCGCAAGGCCCAAGGACTCGCCAAGGGGCCCGTTGCCGCTGCACAACCCAACCTCATGCTCACGGATGACGACATCCACCTGTTCGGAACCGGCATGTGGCAGCGCGCGTGGGAAAAGATGGGCGCCCACAAAGACGTTCAAGGCAACTCCGAAGGCTGGCTTTTCCGCGTTTGGGCCCCTCAGGTCTCAAGCGTGCACGTCGTCGGTGATTTCAACGGCTGGGACCCCAAGGCAACGCCGCTCACACGTGCCGGCAATAGCGATATATGGGAGACCTTCGTCCCCGACCTTGAGCAGGGATCGCTTTACAAATACGTGATCGAAACCGATGCGGGGGAGCTCCTCTGGAAGGCCGACCCGTTCGGTTTCTACGCTGAGACTTGCCCTGGAACAGCATCCAAGCTCTGGGACCTCGGTGGATACACCTGGAAAGATGCCACATGGCTGAATCGCCGCGCCGAGCGCGACATCATGAAGAGCCCGCTCAACATTTATGAGGTGCACCTGGGCTCCTGGAAGCGCCATGGCAACGAACCGCAGGGCGAGCCACGCGAAGACGGCACCTGGCCCGGCCCCGGCGATCCGTTCCCGGCGCAACGCGGAACGTACTACACCTACGACGACCTCTCCGATGAGCTCGTGGCTTACGTCAAGAAGATGGGCTATACCCATATCGAGGTCATGCCCCTCTCCGAGCACCCCTTCGACGGATCTTGGGGATATCAGGCTACGGGATACTTCGCAGCAACCTCTCGTTACGGCACCCCCCAACAGCTCATGCACTTCGTCGACGCCTGCCACAAGGCCGGTATCGGAGTGATTCTGGACTGGGTTCCCGGGGGCTTTTGCGCCAACGCCGAGGGACTTGCGACCTTCAACGGCCGCATGCTCTTCGAACGCGAGATTCACCCCAACTGGGGCACACACAAGTTCGATTTCTCCCGCCCCGAGGTTCGCAGCTTCCTCGTGTCCAACGCCCTCTTCTGGATCGAACAGTTCCATGTCGACGGCATCCGCATGGATGGCGTATCGAGCATGCTCTATCTCAACTTCGGCGTGAACAACCCAGCGGACAAGAAGTTCAACAAATACGGCACCGAGGAGGACCTCGACGCCTCCGCGTTTATCCGCCAGGTCAACTGCGCCGTGGGCAAGGAATTCCCCGATGTCATGATGATCGCCGAGGAATCCACCGCATGGCCCCTGGTCACCTATCCCGCAGAGGACGGCGGCCTGGGATTCCACCTCAAATGGGATATGGGCTGGATGAACGACACCCTGCACTACATGCAGTGTGACTTCCCTTGGCGCCCGGGCAACCACAGCCTGCTCACCTTCTCCATCATGTACGCCTTCTCGGAGAACTTTATCCTGCCGCTGTCGCACGATGAGGTCGTGAACGGCAAGTGCTCTCTGATCGGACGCATGCCGGGCGACGACTGGCGCCGTTTCGCCGGTCTGCGTACGCTCGCCTTCTACCAGATGACCCACCCCGGAGCCAAGCTCTCCTTCATGGGTGACGAGATCGCCCAGCAGATCGAATGGCGCTACTACGAGTCCATCGAGTGGTTCCTCGCCAAAGACTTCGACGCCACCCACGGCGCTCAACAGCGCTTTATCGAGGCACTCAACCACTTCTACACCAAGCAGCGCGGACTGTGGCAAAACGCCTATACCGAGCAGGGCTTCGAATGGATCGATGCCAACAACTCCGAGCAGTCCATTGTGAGCTTCGTGCGCCACGGCGATAAGCCGGCCGACGACCTGCTCATCCTGATCAACTTCGACCCGGCATCCTACGAGACCTATCGCGTGGGAACCCCGCGCGAGGGCGATTGGGAGCTCGTCTTCAATACGGACAATCCGGCCTTTGGCGGATCCGGCTTTCCGGTGGTCGACATGGCCTCCTCCAAACCCGAGCCCTGGAACATGCGCGACAACTCAATCGAGATCGCCGTTCCCGGCCTCGCCGGCCTGGTCTACCGCCGTCGCCGCGCCTCCTCCTACAAGCCTCCCAAGGCAAAGACGCCAAAGACAAAGGCCGCGTCCAAAACCAGGACATCCCGCGCGAAGTAAGCACCGACTTCGGAGCGCCTCGCGCCCACGATGACGCAACCGCACGCCGGGCCGATCGTGCGCGCTTGCGACTATCACCAACCCGACCCCTTCTCGAAAGGAAACCATGGATAAGATCTACGAGAACAAAGAGCAGTTCATCGAGCAGTACCGCCAGCACGTGCGCGCACTGTCCGGCAAGGAGTTCGAGGATACGAGCGATATCGACCGCTTCACCGCGCTGGCCAACATGGTCGCCGGCGATGCTCGCGTCATTGCCGCCAAAACCGACGAGCGCAACCGCACCGAGGGCAAGAAGCGTGTCTACTACTTCTCCATCGAGTTCCTCATCGGTCGCCTGCTCGACAACTACCTGCTGAACCTCGGCATTCGTGACCTCGTGGCCGACGCCATCGCCGACATGGGCGGCGATCTCGACGAGATCGAGCGCCAGGAGCCCGATCCGGCCCTGGGCAACGGCGGCCTCGGTCGCCTCGCCGCATGCTTCCTCGACTCGATGGCCCACGAGGGCATCGCGGGCTACGGCAACGGCATGCGCTATCGCTACGGCCTCTTCAAGCAGGAAATCGTCGATGGCCGTCAGGTCGAAGTAGCCGATGAATGGCTCTCCAAGGGCTATCCCTGGGAGGTCAAGCGCCCCGACAAGGCCGTTCGCATCGGCTTCGGCGGCTACGTCGTCTCACGCCAGGAGGGCGACCGCACCTTCTACTCCGTTGAGGGGACCGATGACGTCCTGGCCGTGCCTTACGACATTCCGATCGTCGGTTACGGCGGCGAGACCGTCAACAAGCTGCGCTGCTGGAGCGCCGAGCCCATCGACGACCATTTCGATCTCGACGCCTTCAACGCCGGCGACTACACCGGCGCCGACCGCGACCGTGCAAATGCCGAGGCCATCTCCGCCATCTTGTATCCCAACGACGCCGGCGAGCACGGCCGCCTGCTTCGCCTCAAGCAGGAGTACCTATTCGTTGCCGCGGGTATCCGCACCCTCCTCGACACCTTTGTGCGCGAGCACGGCAAGGCCTGGAACGAGCTGCCCCGCTATGTGGCCATCCATACCAACGATACGCACCCGGCGATGTGCGGACCCGAGCTCATGCGCATCCTCATGGACGAAGAGTGCCTGACCTGGGACGACGCTTGGGAGATCGTGACGAACGCGGTGTCCTACACCAACCACACCATCCTGCCCGAGGCTCTCGAGAAGTGGCCCATCTCCACCTTCTCCACCCTGCTGCCCCGCGTGTACCAGATCATCGACGAGATTAACCGTCGCTGGCGCGAGAGCTTCGACATGAGCAAGCCCGAGAGCGCCGAACGACTGCGCGCGACCGCCGTCCTGTGGGATGGCGAGGTCCGTATGGCCAACCTGTCCGTAATCTGCAGCCACTCCGTCAACGGCGTCGCAAAGATCCACTCCGACATCCTCAAGGCGAGCACGCTCAAGGACTTCGCGGCCATGCGCCCGGAGATGTTCAACAACAAGACTAACGGCATCAGCCATCGTCGCTTCTTCGCTGAGGCCAACCCCACCTACGCCAAACTCGTGACCGAGGCAATCGGCGACGGCTGGCTCGACGACGCCCGCGAACTCGAGAAGCTCACCGCCTTCGAAGGCGATGCCTCTTTCCTTGAGCGCGTCGGCGCCTCCAAGCTCGCCAACAAGCAGCGCCTGGCCGACTACGTCAAGCGCGAGTGTGGGCTCACCATCGACCCGAACACGGTCTTCGACGTCCAGGTCAAGCGCTTCCACGCCTACAAGCGCCAGCTCCTGAACATCATGAAGGTCATGGACCTCTACAACCGTCGTCTCGCCGATCCGAATTTCAAGATTCAGCCCACCACCTTCATCTTCTCGGGCAAAGCCGCCTCGAGCTACACCTTCGCCAAGGAAGTCATCCGCCTGATCAACGGTGTGGCCGAGGTCGTCAACAACGACCCGCGCGTCAACGACGTCATGAAGGTCTGCTTCATCCCGAACTTCCGCGTCTCGAACGCCCAGCTCATCTACCCTGCCGCCGAAATCTCCGAGCAGATCTCCACGGCCGGCAAGGAGGCCTCCGGCACTTCGAACATGAAGCTCATGATGAACGGCGCCCTCACGCTCGGCACGATGGACGGCGCGAACATCGAGATCGTCGATCTGGCGGGCCGCGAGAACGAGGCGATCTTCGGCCTCACCACGCCCGAGGTCGACGCCCTGCGCGCCTCCGGCCAGTACTTCGCCTGGGATGTCGTCAACTCCGATCGCGCGCGCCTCGGCCGCATCATCGACCAACTCGTCGATGGCACCTTCGCCGCTCAATCCGGCAACTTCGAGAGCATCCATCATGAGCTCATGTTCAACAACGACTACGACCTGGTGCTCAAGGACTTCCACTCCTATGTGGACGCTTGGGAAAAGCTCACCGCGACCTATCCCGAGACCCAGGACTGGAACCGCCGCGCGCTGCACAACACCGCGATGTCCGGCTGGTTCTCCTCCGACCGAACCATCCGCGAATACCGCGACGAGATTTGGCACGCATAAAGGAGGTGCGGCGCGCTGGGAAACGGCCGGCGCACCAATAAGGCGACGGAAGCGGCGAAGACGGGGGAGCCGCCTCCGGACACGGATATCCCGCACAAGACATCCGCAACCATCCAACGGATAAAGGGAGAGATTGATGGCAAGCAAAGAATGCATCGCGATGCTCCTCGCGGGAGGCCAAGGCAGCCGACTGATGGCCCTCACCTCTAAGATCGCAAAACCGGCCGTCAGCTTCGGCGGCAAGTTCCGCATCATCGACTTCTCGCTGTCGAACTGCGCAAACTCCGGCATCGACACCGTGGGCGTGCTGACCCAGTACCGTCCGTACCAGCTCCATGAGTACATCGGCTCTGGCCGCGCGTGGGACCTCGCCGAGCACGGCAGCGGCGTTTCCATCCTGCCGCCCTACGCCACGCAGGACGGCGGCGCATGGTATGCCGGCACCGCCGACGCGATCACGCAGAACCTCAATTACATCAAGAACCACGACCCCAAGTACGTGCTCATCCTGTCCGGCGATCACCTGTATCGCATGGACTACCGCAAGATGCTCGAGAGCCACATCGAGCACAACGCCGACCTCACCGTCTCGGTCATGCCCGTACCGTGGGAGGAGGCCAGCCGCTTCGGCATCATCACCGCCGACCCCGAAGACGGCCGCATCGTAAAGTTCACCGAGAAGCCGGAGAAGCCCGATTCGAACCTCGCCTCCATGGGCATCTACATCTTCTCCACTGACGTGCTCGTGAAGGCGCTCGAGGAGGACGCCGTCGACCAGCGCTCCAGCCACGACTTTGGCAACGACATCATCCCCAAGCTGCTCGCCGAGGGAAAACGCCTGCACACGTACGAGTTCCATGGCTTCTGGAAGGACGTCGGCACCATCGCGAGCTTCCACGAGACCTCGATGGACCTGCTCGGCGACAACCCCGAGTTCGACCTGTTCGACAAGTCCTTCCCGGTCATGAGCAACGACTCGACCCGTCCTCCCCACTTCATCGGACCCGAGGGTCGCGTTGACGACTGCCTCGTCTCCAACGGCTGCCGCGTCTACGGCACCGCGCGCCACTCGATTCTCTCCACAGACTGCGTGGTGGGCGAGCGCGCCATCGTCGAGGATTCTGTGTTGCTGCCGGGAGCCATCGTGAAGGACGGGGCGCACGTCGTGCGCGCCATCCTGGGCGAGAACGCCGTCGTGGAAGAGGGCGTCAAGCTCGGAAGCGTCGATATGACCAAGGATACCGCCGTCGTTGGAAACGACGTCGTCATCGGGAAGGGGGAATGATCCGATGATCAACCGCAAGGCCATCGGCTACATCACTGCCAACTACACGAGCAAAGAGCACAGCCACCTGCTTGAATGCCGTCCGCTCGCTTCCATCCCGTTCATGGGCCGCTACCGCCTCATCGACTTCCCGCTGTCCAACATGATGAACGCGGGAATCCGCACCGTCGGCGTGGTGCTTCCGGGCAATTACCGTTCGCTCGTCGACCACCTCGGCAGCGGACGCGAGTGGGAGCTCGATCGCAAGAAGGGCGGTCTGTTCCTACTCCAGGGCAGCGCTTACGGCACCGCCAAAAAGGGCATCCGCTTCCTGCTGCGCGACATCAACACCAACAAGATACTGTTCCAGCGCGCCAGCGAGCCCTACGTGGTCATGAGCGCGACCAACATCGTCTTCAACATGGACCTCTCCGCCGTCATCGATGCGCACGAGCGCAGCGGCTCCGGCGTGACGATGATCTACAAAAAGGCCGACCGCCAGCTCGAGGACGTCACCAAGCTCGACATCAACGAGAACGGCCGCGTCACCGACCTTAAGAGCGGCTGCGCCTACGGCGATAACCAGTTCCTCGACTGCTTCATCATCAACCGCGACCTGCTCCTCGAGCTTTGCGAGCAGTACGAGACGCTCGACTACCTCGACCTGTTCGACGCCATCCGCCCCGACTTCGGTCGCATCGACGTGTGCACCTACGAGTTCAAGGGCCTCGCCGTCGGCATGTTCAACGAGGAGAGCTATTACCAGCGGAGCATGGAAATGCTCAACCCCGACGTCATGCACCAGCTGTTCACGCACAGCCGCCCGATCATGACCAAGGCTCACGACACGCCGCCCGCGAAGTACAGCTCCGGCTCCAACGCCACCAACTCGTTCATCTCCGCAGGCTGCCGCATCGACGGCACCGTGCGCGGCTCCACCCTCTCGCGCGACGTCATCGTCGAGAGCGGCGCCTACGTGGCCAACTCCATCATCATGCAGGGTTGTGTCATCAAGCGCGGCGCGCGCGTCGAGAACGCCATCGTGGACAAGAACAACGTCGTGGAAGCCGGGACCGTCCTCACCGGTACGCCCGACAACGTGCTCGTGGTACCCAAGGTCGCAATCGAGAATTAGGGCCGCACGCGCAGCCGACGCGCCTGAGGCACACCAGGCGCGCATATGATAAATACGCCGCCTCGAGCACACGACTCAGGCGGCGTATCCGCACAGAATCACTGAACTCGACGCCGCGAAGCAACGCGCGCATCAAGAGATTGGCATCCATATGACCGAATCCCCCCAGCAGAAACTCCATGTCGCATTTGCCAGCGCCGAAGCCGCGCCCTTCGTGAAGACCGGCGGCCTCGGCGACGTGGCGGGCTCCCTGCCCCAGGCCCTCAAAGCCGCGGGCGCCGAGGTCGTCGTGCTCGTTCCGAAATACGACACCATCGCCCAGGAGTACAAGGACCGCATGGAGCACCTGTGCGACTTCTATGTCCCACTCGGCTGGCGCAATGAGTACTGCGGCATCGAGCGCCTCAACCACCTCGGCGTCGACTACCTGTTCATCGACAACGAGCGTTACTTCAGCCGTGGCTATCCGTACGGGTTCTTCGACGACGGAGAGCGCTTCGCCTTCTTCTCCAAGGCCATCGTCGAGACCCTCCAGTACCTGCCCGGGGTTCTGAACGGGTTCACGTGCGATGTCCTGCACTGCAACGACTGGCACACCGCCATGGCCCCCGTGTTCCTGCGCGAGTTCTACCAGGCCTCGCCGTTCTACCAGAGCATCAAGACGGTGTTCTCCATCCACAACATAGCGTTCCAGGGTCAGTACAGCGCCAAGGTGCTGAACGACATTCTGGGCCTGGCGCATATTCCCGCAGCTGCCTTCCAGCTCACCTGCGGTCCCGACGCCGTCAACTACATGCAGGGCGCCCTCAACTACACCGACGCCATCACGACCGTCTCCCCCACGTACGCCGAGGAGATCAAGACGGGCGAGTTCGGCGAGGGCCTCGATGGGATCCTGCGGCGCCGCGCACCGATTCTGCAGGGCATCGTCAACGGCATCGATACCGTGGGCTTCGACCCCGCCACCGACCAGCGCATCCCCGCGCAGTTCACCGCCAGCGACCGTTCCGGCAAGGCCGTTTGCAAGGCCCGACTACAGGAGGAGCTCGGTCTGGAGGTCCGCGATGACCGTCCTCTCATGGTCATGGTCACGCGACTCACCCGCCAGAAAGGCATGGACCTGGTCACGTACGCGCTCGACCGGATCCTTTCCGGCGGTGTCCAGGTGGCCGTGCTCGGCACCGGCGATACCGACTATGAGAACGCGCTGCGCTACTTCGAGGGCAAGTACCCCGGAACCATGGCCGCGCGCATCCAGTTCGACCCCGCGCTGTCCCAGCGCATGTACGCGGGCGCCGATCTGTTCCTCATGCCGTCCTTGTTCGAGCCCTGCGGCCTGTCGCAGATGATCGCCATGCGCTACGGCACCCTGCCCATCGTGCGCGAAACCGGCGGCCTGAAGGACACCGTCGCACCGTACAACCAGTTCACAGGCGAGGGCACCGGCTTCTCGTTCGCAAACTTCAACGGCGACGAGATGGCCGACACCGTCTTCCGCGCCGCACACCTGTTCTGGGACGATCGCGCCGCATTCAACAAGCTCGTGGACAACGCCATGGCCGCGGACTTCAGCTGGACTCGTTCGGCCGACGTCTACATGTCGATGTATCACAACCTGCGCCCTGACATCCCTCTGCCGCAATCCGAGACCGAAGCTGCCCCGACCGAAGAGGTAAAGCCCACCAAGGAAGCACAGCCAGCCGAACCCGAGATCGCTCCCGTTGATGAGCCCGCAGCGACGCCCGTGAAGAAGCCCGCCACCTCGACGACCAAGGTCGTTCCCAAGGCAACCCGCAGGGGCAAGCGCAAATAAGAGACGCGCGCACATCCAGCCGCGCTATACGGGCCGAGGGCGATATTCCCTCGGCCATTTTCATGTACAGGCGCCTCGAATCCCCAAAGGACGCCCGACCGCCGGCAGTGAACCAACCCACTGCAACCTGTATAATGAACAGGCATTATCCGTTCGTTTAGTTAGCTGTCTCATGAGGCTTTTTCATAATTCACGCCGATCGGAATATCGCGTACCGTTTGGCGCTGTTGTTGCCGGAACCACCGTTCATCTCACATTGCGTGTCGAAGACGCCGATGCCAGATTCCTCAAAGGTGAAGCTCGCACATGGGTCGACGATCGCGGCGAAGAGCTCATCCCAATGACCCTCGGTGAATCCAACACCCTGGTAGCGTCCATCGACTGCTCCGAACCGTGCATCTTATGGTACAGCTTCCGCGTGACATGCACCGATGGGTCGATGCTCAAGGTCGGCGCGCGCGATGGCGCCACGGGCGGAGAGTCGGTCACCTATACCGACCGCGCAGACGTCCCCTCGTTCCAAATCACCGTGTATAAGCACCGCAAAACCCGTCCCGCTTGGTACGAGCGCGGCATCGTATACCAGATTTTCCCCGATCGTTACGCGCGCGACGAGCACTGGCTCGAGCGCGCCCAGGCCGTCGTCAACAAGCCCCGCAAGGGCCCTGGCAAGCACCTGGTGATGGACTGGGACAAACCGCCGGTATACGAGCGCAACGAGGACAAATCCATCAAGAGCTGGGACTTCTACGGCGGATCGCTCGAGGGGATCCGCCGGGACCTCTTCCGCCTGCACGCCATGGGCGTCACGACGATCTACCTCAACCCCATCTTCGAAGCGCAGAGTAATCACCGCTACGACACGGCCGACTACTTCACGATCGACCCCATGCTCGGAACCGAGGAGGACTTCCGTCGCCTCGCCCAGGACGCCGACAAGCTAGGAATCTCGCTCATTCTCGACGGCGTGTTCAACCACACGGGAGACGACTCCATCTACTTCAACCGCTTTGGGAACTACCCCGGCAAGGGCGCATGGCAGGGCGAAGACTCTCCCTGGCATGACGCGTATTGCTGGAACGAAGACGGGACATACAGCTCCTGGTGGGGCATCGAGAACATGCCCGACCTCAACGAGAAGTCCGATCGTGTACGCGAACTGCTACTCGGTGAAAACGGCGTGGTCCGCACCTGGCTGCGCGCCGGTGCACGCGGCTGGCGTCTCGACGTGGCCGATGAGCTCTCGGATGAGCTTATCGCGGACATCAAAGCAGCGGTGCTTGAGGAACGCCCCGACGGCCTGTTGCTCGGCGAGGTCTGGGAGGATGCATCTAACAAACTCGCCTACGGCAAGCTGCGCAAATACCTGCTGGGTGACGAGCTCGACTCGGCCATGAACTACCCGCTGCGCGATGCCATACTGGGTTTTCTCGTTTACGGGGAGAACGCCTACCAGTGCGCCGAGCGCATCGAGACGCTGCGTGAAAACTACCCGCCCGAGGCGCTGGCCTGCTGCCTCAACCTGCTCGGCAGCCACGACAAGCCGCGCATTGCCTCCGTGCTCGGCGGCGGCCCCGACGAGAGCCAGCTGCCCGAGGAGGAGCGCGGTCGCTTCCGCCTCGACGAGAATTCTATGGGCCTGGCCAAGGGACGTTTCTGGCTCGCCACGCTCATGCAGATGACGCTTCCTGGCGTCCCCTCCATCTATTACGGCGACGAATACGCCCTCGAGGGCCTCTCCGATCCCGGAAACCGCCGCACGCTGCCCACACCCGACGCCGTACATGACCGCGACATGCTCAACATGGTTCGAAACACCATCATGTTGCGCCGTGCACTCCCCTTCCTCGTTGACGGGACACTCGATGCGTTCGCGTACAACGACGACGTGCTGTGCTACCGCCGTCGCGGATCGGATGGCCAGGTCGCAAGCGTCCTCATCAATCACAGCCTGTCCGATGCGCGCTCCGTGCGCGTTCCCATCGAGGGGGATTTTGCGCTCGATCTCGTCTCGGGCACCGACCTCAAGCGAGGGGCCGATGACTG
This sequence comes from Collinsella intestinalis, assembly GCF_902501455.1. Taxonomy (NCBI): domain Bacteria; kingdom Bacillati; phylum Actinomycetota; class Coriobacteriia; order Coriobacteriales; family Coriobacteriaceae; genus Collinsella; species Collinsella intestinalis. The sequence goes on along the minus strand of NZ_CABWIC010000007.1, from coordinate 328,300 downwards.
CGCGGAGGTACGCCTATGGCCACTCGGATCGGCCGTGGTGTATTCCAGTAAGGAGCAGCGCCTGCAAAAGCCGCTCAAGCGCGGCGCCGGCGTCATCGCGCATATCACCTCACTTCCCAACGCAGGTCGCGCGGGCACCCTCGGCGCACCCGCTCGCCGCTTTATCGATCATCTCGCTGCCACCGGCCTGCGCTATTGGCAGGTCTTGCCGGTCAATCCCACAGACTCCTTTGGATCCCCCTACGCCGGACCGTCCGCCTTCGCGGGAAACCCCAATCTGCTGGAGGAAACGAGCACCGAGCTCAAACACGCCTTCGAGCGCTTCAAGGCGGAAGGGGGCTTTACCAACCGAGAGTTCTTCGAGTTCGCTCGTGAGAATGAGAGCTGGCTCGACCCGTACTGCGCGTTCATGGCCGTCAAGGACGCCATGAACGGCATCAGCCGTCATAGCTGGCCCGACGAGCTGCGTCGCTACCACGTCGACATCTTCGCCGATGCACGCTTCGCCGATCGCGCCCGTTACCATGCCTTTGTCCAGTTCCGCTTTGAGCGCGAATGGACCGAGATGCTCGCTTACGCGCACGAGAAGGGCATTGAGATCGTCGGCGACATCCCGATGTACGTCTCGGACGATTCAGCCGACGCGTGGAGCGAACCCGAGATGTTCTCACTCGGCAAGGACGGCATGCCCTACGAGATCGCGGGAGTCCCGCCGGATCGCTTCTCAGCCACCGGACAGGTTTGGGGCAATCCCACCTACAACTGGGATCATATGTGCAAAGACGGATACGTATGGTGGCTTGCCCGCCTACGCCGCTCGTTCAAGCTGTACGACCGCGTGCGCCTCGACCACTTCCTGGGCTTCCATAACTATTTTGCGATTCCCGCAAGAGGCACCGGAGCAGATGGCACCTGGATGCCGGGACCGGGCATCGAGTTGTTCCAGCGCGCATTCGAGGAGTTCGGACCGCTGCCGCTTATCGCCGAGGACCTGGGCATTCTCACTCCCGGTGTGCGCGCCCTGCTTGCAAGCTGCGGTTTTTCCGGAATGGACGTTCTGGAGTTCGCGGACTACGACATCCGCAAGCAAATCTGGCCGCACAATGAGAAGGTCCTCTACACCTCGACGCACGACACCTCGACGCTCGTCGGGTTCTGTCAGAAGTCGTTCTGCTCCAATGGCGACGAGCAGGGCGCGCGTTACCTGGCGGGCGAAATCATGCGCCATGCGCTTGACAGCCCGGCGACGCTCGTCATGATGCAACTGCAAGACCTGCTCTGCCTTGGCGACGATGCTCGCATGAACGTGCCAGGCGTGGCCGAGGGCAACTGGAGCTGGCAGGCCAATGAGGGCTTGATCTGCGACTACGAGCGCAAGATCGCAGGGGTGCTTTCCGAGACCGGACGTACGAGAGCATAAACCCCTCACATCGCACGAGACTCTTTTGGGTACAGTAACCATCGTGCGAACGAATACGCCCGAGCGCAAACGGGCGCCGCGCGTCTCCCCTATCGGACACGACACGCGGTGCCTGCTTAGCGACGGGGAACAACAGCAAGGAAGGATGTCATCACCATGGCACGTTATGATTACCGCTGCACGTCGTGCGGAAACGTCTTCGAGGTTGAGCACGGCATGACCGAGCGCCCCAAGGTCTTATGCCCCACCTGCGGAGGCTCCGCCGACAAGGTCTTCAGCGCCAGCGGGATCAAGTTCGAGGGCTCGGGCTTTTACAACACCGATCAGCGCGGCGGCGGCTCCTGCACCAGCGCGACCAACGGCAGCTGCAGCTGCTGCCAGGGCTAAACTGTCTCATTTGGGGACAGGTACAAATTGCAACAAATCAGCCGGGGGCAATGCCTCCGGCTGTTTTGCATTGGGCATCGAGCTTGAAGCCTCAGCCCAAAAGGTCTCAATTTGTACCTGTCCCCATTTGAGACGTGGCGACTTAGACGCGGATGAAGCGGGCGCAGAAGTGGCCGTCGAAACCGCCCTGGTGCGGGTAGCTCTGGAAGGTCCCGATCGGAATCTCGTGTGCGGCGATGTCCTCGACAGCGCCCGAATACGCGGGGCCAGCGGCGGCAAGGGCATCGGACAGCGGCATGGGGGCAAAGCCCTCCCCTTCCGACGACCCGAGGAACTGGGTAACCACTTGGCTGTTCTCGGCACGCAGCACCGAACACGTCGCGTAGATGAGCTGCCCGCCAGCGCCAACGCGGCGCGCAGCCTCCCGCAGTAACTCAAGCTGAAGCTCGGGAAGGTCGCGATCGCACTCCTGAGGCGTGAGTCGCCAGGGGATCTCCCCATGGCGGCGCATGGTGCCCGTACCCGAGCACGGCGCATCCACAAACACGGTGTCGAACAGCGCGGTTCGACCCAGCTGCTCGTCATACGCGGCAAGACACGCGTCCAAGTCGGTGGCATCACCCGCGGCCGTAAAGATCTCCCCCAGCCCCGAGCACTCGATGCGCTGCGCATTCGCCTGGCATTTACCCTCGTACAAGTCGAGCGCAACATGCTCGTGATCAAGATTTCGGCGTTCGGCATGGGCGAGCATCATGAACGTCTTGGTGCCGCGACCGGCGCCAATCTCGAGGCAGGACCCCTCGCGCGTAACCGCGGCGGCAATGAGCTGCGCGTGATAATCGGAGGCGACGGCATCTGCATGCGCAAAGGCATTCGAACGCACGAGCTCACTCACGCGGTCGACCGTATACGCACCGGGAAGCTCCAACGATCGAGCGCCATCGGCGGCGAGGGCATCTTCTACCGCTTCGGAGCGCAACGGATTGACCTGCACCGCGATGGGAGCAGGCTCGAGCTGACACGCAAACATGGCTTGCGCGCGCTCCTCCCCCAGCGAGTCGACAATCCTACGCACGAGCCATGTGGGCAAGCCGGCGCGACGGGCGCACGACACCATCGCGCGATGCTGCTCGGAAGCATCCTTGGCGGCGAGGAAGGCATTCGCCCCTTCCGCTACGCGACGCAACACCGCATTGGCGAGGCCGGCGGCCCCATGAGCGCACATGCGCGCGAGCTCCACGCCCTGGCTCACCACGACCTGCGGCGAAGTCCCCAGGTAGAGCAGCTCATACGCACCGATACGCAGCGCATCGCGCACGTCGGCCGTAAGCGAGCGCGGATCGTCGAGCACGCTGTTGAGAGCGTCGTCCAAGCAACCGCTGCAACCCGTGACACCCAGCGCGAGACGGCGCGCAAAGGCGGCATCGCGCGTGTCGAGCGAAGCGGATGCGCAGGCGTCGGCGGCGAGCTCGCGGGCATAGCGCCCCGACTCGCGGGCGGCGATCAAAATGCGCAGGGCAACAAGGCGCCCCGGAGACAGTTTGGCCGTCTTACTCAAGGCAACCCCATGCCCCGTCATCCTCACGCTGGCCGGCGGCCCAGGACTTGGCGTCCATCTCGCGCTTGCCATCCGGCTTGATTGAGATGAGTTCAAGCGAACCATCGGCGCAACCCATATAGACACGCCCGCCCTTCACGGTGAACGAGCCGGCTGCCACACTGGGCGAGGCGGCATCGACGGCTGCGGCGCGCATCACGCGCACGGGCTTGCCGGCGATCACGCAGCGCGCGGGCGCCGCGTTGGAGGAGGCCATAACGCGACGGATGTTCTCCAGGGCCCCAGCAGCCGGATCGAGGCGCAGCTCCGCCTTGGCGATCTTGGCGGCATGCGTCACGAGCGCCTCGTCCTGCTCGGTCCAGACGGCCGAACCGTCCGCGATGGCAGGCAGCGAGCTCACCAGCAAATCGCCGCCGAGCTCGGCCAGCTCGGCCGTCAGCTCGTCGGCGGACTTACCGGGGACCGCGCAACTCGCCTGGGCGCAATACGCACCCGTGTCCACGCCGTGGCCGATACGCATGATGGACACGCCGGTCTCGGCATCTCCCTCCAGGATGGAACGTTGGATGGGAGCCGCACCGCGCCAACGCGGCAGCAGCGAGGCATGAACGTTCACACAGCCCAAAGGAGCCATGGTGAGCACCTCGTCGGGCAGGATGCAACCGTAGGCGGCAACGCAAAAGATCTCGGCCTCGGCAGCGCGCAGGGCGTCGAGGACCTCGGGCGTCATGCGATTGGCCTCCATCACGGGCAGGCCGAGCTCGAGTGCGGCCTCCTTCACCGGTGACGGCTCGAGCTTCTTGCCGCGCGAACGCACGGCGTCCGGACGCGTGAGCACCAGGGCAACCTCGTGAGCCGCGGCGAGCTTACGCAGGGACGGAACGGCAAAGGCGGGCGTACCCATAAAGACGACGCGCATGGCTACTCCGTCTCGCCGGGCTTGGCGCCGCGGGCGAGCGCGTCCTGGTACTGCCTCATAGCGTGCATGCGCTGCTGCGGAAGCAGGCGCTCGAACATTGTCTTGCCGTGCAGATGGTCGATCTCGTGCTGCAGGCACACGCAGAACAGGTCGCCGGCGGCCTCATAGCGAATGCACTCGCCATCGAGGTTGTAGGCCTCGACCACCACGTGATCGGGACGGCGAATCTCGCAATTGATGCCCGGGATGGACAGGCAGCCCTCGTTGTAGGGCACGAGGTTGTCGGACTGCTCCACGATCACGGGGTTGATGAGGACGTAGGGGTCGTAATCCTTCTCGGAGGTGTACTCGGTGTCCACGATGGCGAGCTGGATGGTCTCGCCCACCTGCGGGGCGGCCAGGCCACAGCCGCCGTTCTCGAACATCTGGACCTTCATGCGCTCAACCAGGGCGCGAAGGTCGGAATTGATCTCCTCGACCTCGGCGCACTCCTGGCGCAGACGCGGGTCCGGCGACAGAACGATACCGTTGATCTCCATGGTCTTCCTTTCGTACGCGGGCGCAAACCCGCACGTATTCACCGTGTTCTATAGTACCCGCATTGCCCGCCGAGGTGATGGGCGATATGTGCGCGCGAAGCATCTCCACCAGCCCCGCAGGCGCGAATGGCGCAAATGGGGACAGGTACAAATTGAGACATTCTGCGGTCGCGAGCGGCGCCCAGCTGTCCGCCCCGTGGACGAGCAGCGTTTTGAAATGTCTCAATTTGTACCTGTCCCCATTTGGAACACGCTACATGAGGTCGTAGGCGTCGACGTCGACGGCGATACTCACGCCGGGACGCGTGCCGGCGCGCGAGACCGCTGCGGAGAGAACCCCGGATAGGTCGCAGTTGAGCGGCGCCTTGACGATGATGTGGAAACGATATCGGTCCTTGGCCCGCTCGATCACACACGGCGTGGGGCCCAAAATCTGCGGGCGGCTCAGCAGCTCGCGAGACGAAAACTCAACGCCGGCACTCCCCGTCTCGACCACCGGGTGCAGCATGGGTGCCGCGTCCAAGCCAAACTCGACACGCAGCTCCTCTGCAATGCGCATGACCAGACCTCGAGCCGCGCGCTCATCTTTGCCCCACACCAGCACGTTGGCGAGCCGCACATACGGCGGATACAGGGCCTCACGGCGCATGCCCAGATCGTGCTCCGTGAACACAGAGCGGTCGTGCGTCTTTACCGCGCGGATGACCGGCTCATCGGGCAGGTACGTCTGGATGATCACGCGACCCGGGTCCTCTCCGCGACCGGCGCGACCGGCAACCTGTTCGAGCAGATCGAACGCGCGCTCCCCCGCACGAAAATCGGGCATCTTGAGGGCGTAGTCGGCGTTGATCACGCCCACGAGCGTCACCTCGGGGAAATCAAGGCCCTTGGCGATCATCTGCGTGCCGAGCAGCACCGCGCACTCGGCGGCGTCGAACTGCTCGAGCAGCTTTTGATGCGCGCCCTTGGTGCGCGTCGAATCGGCGTCCATGCGAATCACCGCCACGTCCTCGGGCAACAGCGCTCGCAGGGCGTCCTCAACCTGCTGGGTTCCCAGCCCCATTTTGGCGAGGTAGCGACTCCCACACTTGGGGCAAGCGCTGCCGTACTCGGGGTACGGCCGCACACGATACGAGGAACCGCAGGTGTGACACTCGAGCGTATGGGTGCGCTCATGGTAGGTGAGCGCCGTGGAGCAGTGCTTGCACGTGGGCACACACCCGCACTCCCGGCACATGAGAAAACTCGCAAACCCACGTCGGTTATGGAGCAGCACGGCCTTTTGACGCCTCTCCACGACCTCGTCGAGCGCATCGAGCAGGGGCTTCGAGAAAATCGAACGGCTGCCGGAGGCGAACTCGCGCCTCAGGTCGGCCACGATAACCTCGGGAAGGCGCGCCGTACCGGGGCGCTCGGGCATCTCGACCCGGGTCCAGCGGGCACCCCCGTGGCCACCGGCCTCACAGCGTGCGAGCGCCTCGGCCGACGGCGTGGCGGACCCCAGCACAAGGGCGCACCCATGGAGCTGCGCCAACTTGGCAGCCACCTCGCGCGCGTGGTAGCGCGGGCTGCTTCCCTGCTTGTAGCTCTGCTCATGCTCCTCGTCGATGACGATGAGGCCGAGGTCGGCAAGCGGGCAGAAGAGCGCCGAGCGCGCGCCCACCACCACGCGGGCCGCACCCGAACGAACCATATCCCACTGGTCGAGGCGCTCGCCCGCGGAAAGGCGCGAGTGAAACACCGCCACCGCGTCGCCGAAACGCGAGCGGAAGCGACCAACAGTCTGCGCCGTGAGCGAGATCTCGGGCACGAGCACACAGGCCGAGCGACCATGTGCCAGAACGCGCTCGATGGCGGCCAGATACACCTCGGTCTTGCCCGAACCGGTCACGCCGTCCACCAGGACCACGTCACCGGACGCGGCCTCGGTAGCCCGCGCGATCGCGTTGAGGGCGTTTTGCTGCCCGGCCGTGAGCTCTTTGGGCGCGGATGCGTTTGCGGAGGAAAGCGTGGTGGAGCCCTCGCATCCGCGCCAGCTGCGGCGCTCCTCCACCGTCACCACGCCGCGCTTCTCGAGCGAGCGGATCGCGGTGGACAGGTCGCCGTTCATGAGGTTGAGTTCGCGCGTGGTGACCGGGCCACAGGAAAGCGCATCGATGAGCTGGCGCTGGCGCACCGCACGCTCGGCGGGTTCGAACGACCGTCCCTCCTCGGTGAGACTCACCCAACGCACGGTAACGGACGTGACGGTCGGCGGTTCATATGCATACGAGCCATCTTCCCGCCGCACGACCTTGCCGGCACCGCCCGGGGGCAGCAGCAGGCGCAGGCACTCGGAGAGAGGCGCCACATATTCGCGGCCCATCCAAAACGCGAGCTCGGCAGAGGCGGCAGAGAACGCCGGGGCGGCAACGACCTCGCGAACAGGCTTGATGCGAGACAGCTCGAGACCCTCCGCACCAGGGAGCTTTCCCAGCGACTCGGAGCGCGCGACAACGTACCCCGCCTCGACGCGCCGACCAAACGGAACGAGAACCGTGGCGCCCACCTGGCAGGCCTCGTCAAGCGCCTCGAGCACCCCATACGCAAAGGGCTCGGACAGCGCGCGAGCGGGGATATCGATCACGACGGAGACATAGCCTAAAACGGGCCCAGACTCTACCGGCGCACCGTCTCCCCCGGGCGCCGCCCCTCCCAGGGGGCAAAGGGCGCCCGCTTGCGCAGACGCCCCCTGATCGGCCGTATTCAGTTCGGGAAAGAGCGAATCCTGGCCCCTCATGCGAAATTGGCTACTCGGCCAGCCCGCAGGCGGCGCGGAGCTCCGCCACACGGTCGGTGCGCTCCCAGGTGAAGTCCGCGTCCTCACGGCCAAAGTGACCGTAGGCAGCCGTCTTCTCGTAGATGGGACGACGCAGGTCCAGGTCGCGGATGATCGCGCCCGGGCGCAGGTCGAACACGCGCTTGACGGCCTCGGTGATCGTGGCCTCATCGACGCGTCCGGTGCCGAACGTATCGACCATGATGGACAGCGGGTAGCTCACGCCGATGGCGTAGGCGAGCTCGATCTCGCAACGCTCGGCCAAGCCGGCGGCGACCACGTTTTTGGCCACCCAACGGGCGGCGTACGCGGCGGAACGGTCCACCTTGGTGCAGTCCTTGCCCGAGAAGGCACCGCCGCCGTGGCGGCCCATGCCGCCGTAGGTGTCGACGATGATCTTGCGGCCGGTGAGGCCGGTGTCGCCCATAGGGCCGCCTACCACGAAGCGACCGGTGGGGTTCACATAGAGGTCCGCGCCCTCCCAGGAGATGCCGGCGGCCTCCATGACGGGCGCAATCACGTGCTCGCGCATGTCGGCCTCGATGATGGACATGTCCTCGATCTCGGGCGCATGCTGCGTGGAGATGACGATGGTCTCGACGGCGACGGGCTTGCCGCCCTCGTAGCGCACGGTGACCTGGGTCTTGCCGTCGGGGCGCAGGTACGGCAACGTGCCATCGTGGCGCACCGCGGCGAGACGCTCGGCCAGACGGCTGGACAGGTAGTGCGGCATGGGCATGAGCGTGGGGGTCTCGTTGGACGCGTAGCCGAACATCATGCCCTGGTCGCCCGCGCCGATGAGGTCGAGCGGGTCGGTGGTGCGGCCGGCCTGGGCGTCGAAGGACTCGTCCACGCCCTGCGCGATGTCGGGGCTCTGCTCGTGAATGAGGTTGAGCACGCCGCAGGTGTCGCAGTCAAAGCCGAACTTGGCGCGATCGTACCCGATGCGGCGGATGACCTCGCGTGCGATGTTCTGAACGTCGATGTAGGCCTCGGTGCGAATCTCGCCGGCAACGATCACGGTGCCGGTGGTGACAAAGGTCTCGCAGGCGCAGCGGACGTTCTCGAGCTTGGCGGGCTGGCCGTTGGGCGCCACGTAGCCCTTGGCCTCGAGCTCGGCCTCCTTGGCCAGAATGGCGTCGAGCACGGCGTCGGAGATCTGGTCCGCGATCTTGTCGGGATGGCCCTCGGTGACCGACTCGGAGGTGAAGACGAAGGAATCTGCGCCAAAGTCGGTGGCGCGAGCCGGTTCCGTGGTGGAACGATTCTCAGTTGGCATAGGTGCCCCTTTCATGATTGAACCCGGCGACCGTTACCATTCCGCCGGGCATGTGGCTGATAGATTGTACCGCTCCGTGCCAAATCGCGCCCACGCGCCGAAAAAGCACACTGTAAATTGACGAAAGTCCAAGCGCCTGAACACCTACGTCACCGAAACTCGTCTAGGCGATGCAATTCTCGTACAGCTCCTCCGGAGCGATATCGATATCCCCGGGCCACACCGCGGTACCACAGTCAATCGAAACAGTCTTGAAAAAAGATAGCGAGGCAAGGTGCTCCCAAGGCCCCTTGCCAATCAGAGGCTTCATGTCGTAGATGCCGCTCTTTCCATCCTCGAACACAAGGCTCAGGGTGAAATCGTCATTGGCGACGACCGATGCAACGTCGAAATACATGATGGCCCTCCTTTCAGGACCTTCATGTTATCGAAGGGGGTCAATGCGGTAAAGTTCCTCCCTCCTGCTCGAAAGTTCCCAATTCGCGCGAAGCTCATCGGCATGAAGGACGGCCCAAGCAGAAATCAACTTGCTCTGTTTTACAGGCATTTCTCCGTGAGTGAGATTTCCATCCAAATCGAACACTGCCCTGTGCCCCTGATATTCGGCGTGAAAATGTGGCGGATTATGTTCGAGCCAGTTCATTCGGATCACAATCCCCAGAAACATGCTGATTGTCGGCATCTCGTCTCCTTTCCGACAGTCGGGAGAGGAGCTTAAAACCGACGATCCCAATCGCATCAAGATAAACCTGAGACACGAGCCGGGCATGGCTGATCCGAATCTGAACTAGGTAAAAAACGTTGATATTAAACGAAGGGCCGGGCGTTTCAGAGCAAAACATGCTTGCAAGCCAAACATTTCATGCAAGTAATCTCCATGAGAAGCGCGGATGCACCGTGAGCTCACCGCCGCACGCTGAATGTGACACACATGACCCCAGGCCCGAATGTGGCAACATCCCTAGACGCCTCGAAAGCAATGCGCGCTCCGGATAAGACAACTTGCCATGTCCTATAATGAATCAAATTGACCCGACCAAATCACAAGGAGCATGAGTATGAGCGATTCCGTCCGCGTCCGCTTTGCGCCCTCGCCCACCGGCAAGCTGCACATCGGCGGCGCCCGCACCGCCATCTACAACTGGGCCTTCGCCCGTGCCAACGGCGGCACCTTCATCCTGCGCATCGACGACACCGACCCGACCCGCTCCACCGACGAGAACACCCAGATCATCCTGCGCGCCATGCGCTGGCTTGGCCTCGACTGGGACGAGGGCCCCGAGGTCGGCGGCGATTTTGGCCCCTACTCCCAGACCGAGCGACTGGATCTTTACAAGCAGACCGCCGAGCGCCTGCTCGCAGAGGGTAAGGCCTATCCCTGCTTCTGCACACCCGAGCAGCTGGCCGCCGACCGTGAGGCAGCCCAGGCCCGCAAGGACCCATTCCAGGGCTACCAGCGCCGTTGCCGCGACCTCACGCCGGAGGAGGCCCAGGCCCGCATCGACGCCGGCGAGCCCTACGTTCTGCGCATCAAGGTGCCCGAGAACCGCGGCAACGTTGTGATCAACGACGCCGTCCATGGTGAGGTCACCTTCGACGCCAAGGAGCTCGACGACTTCGTCATCTTCCGCTCCGACGGTACCCCCACCTACAACTTCGCCACCGTGGTGGACGACGCGCTCATGGGCATCACCCACGTCATCCGCGGTGACGACCATCTCTCCAACACCCCGCGCCAGGTCATGGTCTACGAGGCCATGGGCGCGCCGGTGCCCACCTTCGCCCACATCTCCATGATCCTGGGCGCCGACGGCAAGAAGCTCTCCAAGCGCCACGGTGCAACCTCGGTGGAGGAGTACCGCGACGCTGGCTACCTGTCCGACGCCTTTGTGAACTACCTGGCGCTGCTCGGCTGGTCGCTCGACGGCGAGACCACGGTCATCCCGCGCGACGTGCTCGCCAGCAAGTTCAGTCTGGACCGCATCTCCAAGAACCCGGCGACCTTCGACCCCAAGAAGCTCGACTGGATGAACGCCGAGTACATCAACGCGATGGATGACAAGACCTTCGCTGACGAGATCATGCTGCCCCAGCTCATCGAGGCCGGCCTGATCGACGAGGGCTTCGAGGCTGATGAGGCCTGGGTGGACGCCCTCGCCGCCATCGTTCGCCCGCGCACCAAGATGCCTGCCGACGCCGCTGCCGTTGCAGCGCCCGTCTTCAAGACCGCCGAGACGCTCGAGTACGACGAGAAGTCCGTGGCCAAGGGCCTCGCCAAGGAGGGCCTGGGCGCCGTGCTCGACGCCGCCAAGACCGCACTCGAAGCCGTGACGGACTGGACGCCGGAGAACATCGACGCCGCCCTCGAGCCGCTGCCCGAGGCGCTCGACGTGAAGAAGCGTCTCGTCTTCGGCGCCGTGCGCGTGGCCGAGTGCGGCAACATGGTGAGCCCGCCGCTGGGCGAGACCATGGCGCTCATCGGCCGCGACGACTGCCTCGCCCGCATCGACCGCGCCCGTCCGATGGCGCTCTAGTCGACCTGACCGGGTCGGCTCCCATCCCCCTTCGCTCAGCCTTGCGCTGCTCAGAAATCGCTCAGGGGGAATGGGGGCCGGCCCAGCGTTTATCCGGCCCAACGTTTATCCGGCCCAAGCCATCGGGCGGCCGCAGATGCCGCGGTGTTGAACATGCATTGAGACCCCACCGGACTATCACCGAGATATAACTGAAGTCACGTTCCGAGGGCCTATTTTGTGACTTTGGCTGCACCTCAGGAGGGGCATCGTGTGACTTTGGTTGCCTTTGGCGCGCCTGGCGTGAGGGCGACGAGACTCTGGCAGCCAGGTGAACCCCCTCGTGATGGGCCCGCATGTGACACGAGTGGGTACCATGTAAACGAACAGCTCCTCTTTAAACGAATAGAGCCTCTTCGAACGGAGCCCAACATGCCCGCAAAGCCGCAATCGTTTGCCACCACCTCCGCGTTCGAGGTGCTCGGCCCCATCATGGTGGGACCCTCTTCCTCGCATACCGCCGGGGCCCTGCGCTGCGCACAGGTCGCCGCATCGCTGCTCGACGGGCGCATTGTGCGCGTCACCTTCACCCTGTGGAACAGCTTCGCCCACACCTACAAAGGGCATGGCACCAACCGCGCACTCGTTGCAGGCGTGCTCGGACTCGACACTGACGACGAGCGCATCCGAGACGCGTTCACCCTGGCGGAGGAGCGCGGACTCGCCTATGAGTTCGTCATCGGCGGAGATGACGCGTCAATCCACCCCAACACCGTCGACATCCACCTCGAGAGTGAGACCGGCTCCATGGCGGACGTCCGAGGCGAGAGCCTCGGCGGCGGAAAGATGCGTATCAGCGCCATCAACGGCGTGCACGTCGAGATCTCGGGCCTGTACACCACGCTCTTCGTCGCGCACCGCGACGCCCCCGGAGCGCTCGCATCGCTTACCGGCGCGCTCGCCCAGGCGCAGATGAACATCGCCTTTTGCCGCACGTACCGCACGGAGGCGGGCGGCCAGGCGTATTCCGTCTTCGAGACCGATGGTGCTCCCCAACGCGACGTGCTGCCCATCGTGCGCGCGCTCGATCTAGTGAACTACGCGACCTTCATCGAGCTGCCCGGATCGGTGACCGCGCTCGGACCCGGAATCTCGGTCCCCGACCTCTTCGACGACGCCGAGCAGTTACTCGCCGCATGCCGCGAGCTGAACATGAATATCGGCGACGTCATGCGCGTGCGCGAGGAGCGGATGGTCGGCGCCGAACGCGCCGCCGCGAATATGCGCCGCGTAATCGAGGTCATGCGCGACGAGACCACCGCCACGCTCGCCCAGCCGCAACGCTCCCTCGGCGGATTCCTCAATGGCGAGGCGCGGCGAGTGGACCAAAATAGAGCGCTGTATGCGCCGAGCCTTCTTGGTTGCACCCTCACCGAGGCGGCGGCGCGCGCCATGGCCGTTCTCGAGCGCTCCGCCACCATGGGAGTCATCGTGGCAGCCCCCACTGCGGGCTCCGCCGGCGTCGTCCCCGGCTGCGTCCTCGCCGTGGCACCCTTGCTCGCCCAGGGTAGGGATGAGATCGACGAGATGATCGCCGAGGCGCTTTACTGTGCCGCTGCCGTGGGCCTCATCCTCTCCACAACCGCATGCGTCGCCGGCGCCGAAGGCGGTTGTCAGGCCGAGGTCGGCTCCGCTGCAGCCATGGCCGCAGCCGCGCTCGTGCAGATGCACGGCGGTACGCCGGAGCAGGCACTCGATGCCGCCACCATAACCATCTCCAACATGCTCGGCCTGGTATGCGACCCGGTGGGCGGCCTTGTGGAGGTCCCCTGCCAGGCTCGCAACGCCCAGGGTGTTGCCGCCGCATTCACGGGTGCCCAGCTCGCTTTGTCTGGAGTACGGTCGCTCGTTCCCTTCGATGAGATGGCCGCCGTCATGTTGCAGGTAGGACATGCGCTTCCCACGACCCTGCGCGAAACGGCAAAGGGAGGCATCGCCACCGCCCCCAGCGCCCTGTCCGCCTGCGCACGTTGCGGCATGTGCTCCTAGCGCACCTCAAATGAGGACTCGCCTCATATGGGGACAGGCACAAATTGAGACGCACCTTGAGGCCTGAGGCGTTTTGCCGAAAAGGCCTCAATTTGTGCCTGTCCCCAATTGAGACATGACACATCTGTCACGGGCTGCAGAGCGTCCGCACGGCGCGCTATAATGGCGAAACGCCGATTTACCTGTGAAAGAGCAGCATATGACGGAGATGTCGAACACGCCAACAAGTCAGTCGCATAACAACAATGGACACGTCACCGCCCCCCTGCCCATCGGTAGTCGGACGGCGGGGACCAGCGGGGCAAAGCGCGGAGCGTCATCCCACGCTGCCCACAACGCTCCCAAGCACGCCAAGGAGCCGGCAAAAAAGCATAACGACAAACACTCCCGCAGCCACAAGGGCGCCGCGGCGCTCGGTGTCCTCTGCTGCCTGCTCATCGCCCTCTATGGCGGCGGCGTCTTCGTGTTCTCCCGTACGTGCTACCCAAACACCATGGTAGCGGGGGCCGACCTCTCTTGGCTTGACCGGGACAGCTCGGTCGCCCGCGTGCGCGACGCCGCTGAGGACTACGTCCTCGAGGTTTCTGGCGACGGCTTTACCTGGACCTACGAGGCCGAACATGCAAACGAGGTGATCGATGCCGCCCGTGCGGTCGATAACGTCATGGCCCATAACGAGCCCGCTCTATGGCCCGTGCGCCTGGCCCGAGCCCTCATGGCCTCTCCCGAAAAACCCGCGAACGCAACATCGGCCAACGCGCAATCCGGCAAACTACCGGAGCTCGACAAAATCGAGCTTCCCAAGACATTCGATCGCGATGCCTTCCTGGCCAGCCTCGACGCGGCAATCGATGAGTTCAACGCGACGCGCGTGGGAACTTTCGATGCGGCCGGTGCTTTCGATCCCGAGGCCGGTTCGTTCACCCTCACAAAGGCCCTCTCCAACCGCAAGCTGGACAAGGACGCCATCGATCGCGCGGCGCTCGTGGCCGTGTCGACCCTCGCCGCGCGCGTCGAGCTGTCCGAGCGCAGCTTCACTCCCCTTGCTGGCGGCGCCACGGAGCAGGAACTTCAACATGCGATCGACCGTGCCAACGAACTCATTGGGACGAACGTCAACCTCAAGATGGGGGGCTCCGTCGTCTCCACGCTCGACGGCACGCAACTCGCTCAGTGGATCACCTTCGATGAGGCGCTGAACCCAACGCTCAACACGGAACCCGTGGGGCAATGGGTGCACGAGCTCGCCAAGACGCATATCGACACCGTAGGCAGCGAGCGGACCTACACCCGCCCCGACGGCAAGACCGTCACCGTGAGCGGCGGCACCTACGGCTGGATGAGCGATGAGGCGCGACTCGTGCAATTGCTCCAAGACGCCGTATCCAACAAGCAGGTCGGCGATATCGAGATTCCGCTCAAGCGTTCCGCCGCAACCTGGAGCGGCATGGGCAAGCCCGATTGGGGCGCCTATTGCGACATCGACCTGACCGAGCAACACGCGCGCTACTACGACGCGGCGGGCAACCTCGTCTGGGAGAGCGGCTGTATCACGGGCAACCCGAACACCGGAAATGCAACCCCAACGGGCGTCTTCAGCCTGAATGCCAAAGCACGCAACTCGACCCTCATCGGACTCGACGAGGACGAGGACGGCGAGCCCGACTACAAGACCCCGGTCGCCTACTGGATGCCGTTCGTGGGCAACGCCGTCGGCATGCACGACGCCACCTGGCAGTCCGCAGCGAGCTTCTCGAATCCCAAGGCCTACACCTGGACGGGAAGCCACGGCTGCGTCAACCTACCCCCCGACCGCGCTGCAGCGCTATTCGACATCATCTCCAAGGGCGATTGCGTGATCGTCCACAACTAGCCGCGCACCGCCCGCGCCGCACACGCCGGCATGCAAGGCGAAACCCCATCTGGAGGCATACATGACCACCCGCATCCTGCTCGTCGAGGACGATCCGCTCATCGTCGACGCCCTCACCGAGCTTCTCACGAGCTCGGGCTACAGCGTCGACACCGCCGACACCCAGACGCGTGCCATCGAGCTCGCCACGGGCGCCGGGTCTGCCGGCACCTATCAGCTCGTGCTGCTCGACGTCACCCTGCGCGAGGGAAACGGCTTCGCGGTGTGCGCCGCCGTGAAGGAAACTTCGCCGAGCACCCCGGTCATCTTCCTCACCGCCTCCGATGACGAATTCAATACTGTGACGGGCCTCACGATGGGTGCAGACGACTACGTTGCCAAGCCCTTCCGGCCACGCGAGCTGCTCGCCCGCATCGCCGCGACCATCCGCCGCTCGCAGCCGAGCAGGCGCATCGTCTGCCTGGGCAATATCCGCATCGACACCGATCGCGCCTACGTCGAGCGCAAGGGCGTCGAACTCACGCTCTCAGCGCTCGAATACCGCTTGCTCCTGTTGTTTGCCACAAATCCAGGCAAGCTCGTCTCCCGCGATATGATCCGCGACGCCCTGTGGGACAGTGCGGGCACCTACATCGAGGAGAACACACTCTCCGTCTACATCAAGCGACTCCGTGACAAGATCGAGGACGACCCGAGCCGACCCGAACTCATCCAAACCGTCCGCGGCCTCGGCTACAAGGCGATGGGATAGCCCATGCTGAGGAATCGCGAAATCCGACGCGCGCTTATCGCATGCCTGCTCGTCACAGCTCTCGGGACGGTTGCCACGTACCTGGTCACGCGCTCCATCATGCTCGACGCT
Source organism: Collinsella intestinalis (assembly GCF_902501455.1). NCBI lineage: Bacteria > Bacillati > Actinomycetota > Coriobacteriia > Coriobacteriales > Coriobacteriaceae > Collinsella > Collinsella intestinalis. Next base: position 312,083 of record NZ_CABWIC010000007.1, on the reverse strand, counting down.
CTCGGCGGCGCGCGCATCGCCACCGCCTCCATCAACGAGGCAGCTTCGATGGTGACATCGGGAGCCTCTGTTGCAAGCGCTGCCCTGTTCGCGGCCATATGCACGTTCGTCACCGGATTGATTGTCACCGTCATCTTCATGATCCTCACGGACAGGCGCTACCGCGCCCTGGCAAAAATGGCAGCCAACCTCGACCGCGTGCTGGCGGGCGAGCGCGACATCCGCCTGCGCGACATGAGCGAAGGCGAGCTCGCCATCCTCTCGAGCGAAATCGACAAGGTCATCGCGCGGCTCAACCTCACCGTCGACGAACTGCAGGCGGAGAAGCTCGCGCTCTCAGACGCACTCGCCGACATCTCCCATCAGCTCAAGACGCCCCTCACCTCGATCGCCATTTCCACCGAGCTCATCCGCGACCGTCTTTCCGCACGGGGTGATTCCGAAGATCTGGTCGAGCGCCTGCGCCTCATCCAAACGCTGCAGGCCCGCGTTGAGGACCTGGTGGCCGCCCTGCTCAAACTCGCCCGCATCGACGCCGGCGTGATCAAGCTCGTTTGCGGAGCTGTCGACGCGCGCGAGCTCGTGCGCAAGAGCTTCGAGCCGCTTGCCATCGCCTTCGACATCGCCGACGTGCGCTTCAGCGCGGACGTGCAGGATGGAGCTTCCTACGAGGGCGATCTCACGTGGAGCGTCGAGGCCCTCGAGAATATCTTGAAAAACTGCATGGAGCACACCCCGGCCGGAGGATGCGTGAGCGTGCGCGTCACCGAAGACGTCCTGGCATGTCGAATCCGCATCGAGGACACCGGACCGGGCATTGCCGAATCCGACCTCCCACACATCTTCGAGCGCTTCTACCGCGGTTCGCGCGATGCAAACGCCGCGCCGAGCGAAGTCAACCCCGCCGGAGTCGGTATCGGGCTCGCCCTCTCCAAGAGCCTCGTGACAGCGCAGGGAGGCACCCTCACCGCCGAGAACCTCCGCGACGAGAACGGCAACGTCACCGGCGCAGCCTTCAACCTGGTGTTCTTCAAGACCGTCGTGTAGCAGCTACGGTGGGCAGAATGCCGTCCCGGCCGCCGACACGGCGTCATATACCGTAGGGGCGTTTTTGTGAGCGAAGCGAACCACGCCCCGGAGCGTATATGACGCCGGGTCGGCGGATGGGACGCGAGGATTCGTGACGCATCTGTCACATTGCGGTCATGACAGGGCAAGGTCATTCGTCCAGTATCGTTGATAGGAATCTAGCTGGCGAAAGGACGGCCATGAACATCCTCAGCATCGAACATCTCACACGCGTGTACGGCACGGGCGACACGGCGGTAACCGCGCTGAACGACGTGAGCTTCACCGTCGAGGCCGGCGAATTCATCGCCATCATCGGCAGCTCGGGATCGGGTAAATCGACCCTCATGCATCTCATGGGAGGTGTCGACCGCCCCACGTCGGGAACCGTCAGACTGCAGGGGCAGGACATCTTCGCCCGCAACGACGAGCAGCTCGCCGTGTTCCGCCGCCGCGAGGTGGGCCTCATCTACCAGTTCTACAACCTCATCCCCGTCCTTGACGTGGTGGAGAACATGACCCTGCCGGTCCTGATGGACGGACGCTCCGTCAACGAGCAGCGCCTATCGGCCCTCGTGCGGGCGCTGGGCCTCACGGGCCGCGAGCACTGCCTGCCCAATCAGCTCTCCGGCGGCCAGCAGCAGCGCGTCGCCATTGGCCGCGCACTCATGAACGCCCCCTCGGTCGTACTCGCCGACGAGCCCACCGGCAACCTCGACTCCAAGAACTCCGCGGAGATCATGAGCCTGCTGCGCGCATCCAATAAGAAGTTCAAGCAGACCCTCATCGTCATCACCCACGACGAGGACGTCGCCCTCATGGCCGACCGCGTGATCGCCATCGAGGACGGGCGCATCGTCCGTGACGAGCGGAGGGCATAAGATGGCCGAAGACACCCGAACCGCCACGCCCGCAGGCGCAAACGCCGCACAGGGCGCCCTCCCCCGCAGGGGCGTGTTCTGGCACTTCGCCGCACGCTCCCTCAAACTCAATCGCTCGCGCACCATCGTGTCCATCATCGGCGTCGCGCTCTCCTGCGCGCTCATCACCGCGATCTTCACGAGCGTGGCCACGCTCTATGAGGGCCTGCTCAAGGCCGAAATCGTGACCGAGGGCGCATGGCAAGTCGAACTCGTGAACGTACCCGAGGATGAAATCGATGTCGTGCACGCCGATTCTCGCGTCACGCGCAGCTATGATCGCATCTCCTACGGCGACGCGATCATGCCGAAGAGCTTCGAGGGATATTGGGGACGCTATCTCAGCGTCCAGGAATGGCCCACGGCCGACAAGGTGAAAGGCCTCAAGCCTCTCCCCCACATCGCCGAAGGGCGTGCCCCCCAGGCGCCTGACGAGATCGTGCTCACCCACAATCTCAAGGGCCTGACCGTCGAAGACGGCAGCTGGCTCTACGACAGCCTCCCCACGAGCGGCAAGGACGACGACGTCCCGCGCGCATCATGGGACGGAAGCCTGGAGATCGGTAGCGTCATCGACCTCGCGCTTGGCGAGCGAACCTTTGTCGACGTCGAGTCTGGCCAGGAGGCACCCTGTCTGTACGACGAATCCCTGTACACAACGGAAAGCGCGACGGGTGACGTCATCAGCGAGTACCTCGCGAACCCCGGCGAGTTGAAATCCTACAAGGTAGTTGGCTTCTATGCCCCAGAGGGGGTCAGGAAGGACGACGTGTGGGGACGAATGGGTCCCGGGCACCTCGGGTTCGTCTCCTCTCCCGAAGTCCCCGTGCGCACCACGAGTATCTACCTCACCACGAACTTGAAGAGCCGCACCGAGATCGATGGGCTCATCGAGGACTACACCGGCAACCCCCACGCCGTCTTCAACGGCGGCGGCAACCGAGGCGACATCGAGAATATGAAAGGCCAGACCGCAGCATATTCGCATGATTCACTCATGCGGTATCAGGGCATGACCGATGACCGTTCCATCTGGGGAACCCTATACACGCTCGCCTTCATTCTCTCCGCCGTCGTCATCGGCGCCTCCATATCCCTCATATACAACTCGTTCGCCATCGCCGTCTCCGAGCGCACCCGCCAATTCGGCCTACTCTCCTCGCTTGGCGCCAGCAAGCGGCAGCTGCGCCGCACCGTATACGCCGAGGCGAGCATGCTCGCAGCCATCGGAATCCCCATCGGCCTTTTGGTGGGCCTTGCGGGAACCTTCGCCGTGTTCACCTTCGCCGGCGAGGGCATCGGAATGCTCATCGACCAGGAAGCGTTCGCAAAGACCGGCTTCAGCACGATCGCCATCAATCCCGCGGTGCTCGCCCTATCGGCTTTGCTCGCTGTCATAACCGTCTTCATCAGCGCGACGATCCCCGCATGGCGCGCGAGCCGCATCTCGGCCGTGGACGCCATCCGCGGAAGCCGCGACGTGCGCCTGTCCCGACGCGAGCGCCGGGAGATGCGGAAAGGCCGCCGCGCGGGAGCCCACGGCACGTCCTTCGGGCGCATCTTTGACAACCTGCGCTTGCGCGCCGGGGGAGTGCCCGGCCTTCTCGCGCACCGCAACCTCACGCGCGCCAGCGCGAAGGGCCGCGTGGCCGTCGCCTCCCTGGCCGTATCGGTCGCACTCATCATCATCTCGGGCGGCATCTCGCATTACCTGAACTATCTCACGCAGGTCGTCGACAACGGCGGCAGCGACATCGAGGTTTCGCTCAATAGGCGGCTGGAGCTCGACGAGACGACATCCGACGGGCTGAAGGAGATCGACGACGCATATCGGGCGCTCGCGACAGTCGATGGGGCGATCGGAGAGGGATACATGCTCCTCACGTCCCTCTGTGCGAGCTTCGAGCCCGGCATGATCGATTACGGCGAGCTCTCAAGCCAAAGCGAGCACTACGATATGCCCGACCGCGGCATGACCGACGACGGCACCGTCTACGCCCCAGCTTCCGTCCTGTTCCTCGACGATGCATCGTGGAATCAGATCCTTGATGAGAACAGCCTCGACCGCAAGCGTTTCGGGGACCCAAAGAACCCTGTCGCCGTGGCGCTCAACGGAACCCAGTCCAACGACGGGGAGCGCTATTCGGTGCGCGACCTGTTCTCCTCGACTGGCACCGCGAACCTCCTCACCAACATCGCATCCGCCGAGAACGCCATGTTCGTCGAGGCGGGCGTCGATGACGGAGAACCCGTCGCCCGATATGAGGAATACGGAGAGGGAGACGAAGCCCGATTCGACGAGAACGGCGAACCCATCTACGGCAAGGTCGCGCGCCCGCTCGACGAGGTGCTCCTGGACTCGTACGACCTGCCCGTTGGGGCGATCGTGAAGACCTTCCCCTCGCCCATCAAAGCATATGCATCCATCTGGCCAACGATCGTCCTCCCCGTGAGCGCGCTACCCACACTTGCCGCGAGCTCCGAGGGCATCATCGATGACAAGGATATAAGCAGTCTCGCCACGCCATTCGCCTTCCACAGCGAGCAGGGCACGTACGGCAACACAATGTACGCGTATCTATCCTTTGGAGCCGAAGACGCGCGCGCCGTCGAAATCGGCATGAACGAGATCATCGCCGACAAGATCACCGGCAGCGAGTGGTACCGCACATATCTGACGAACAACGCCGAGGACGCACGCGCCAAGCGGCTCATAGGCGAGACCGTGCAGCTGTTCATAAACTGTTTCATCCTCATCACCGGTGCGATCGCCGTCGCAAACGTGTTCAACACGCTCACGAACTCGATCATCCTGCGCCGTCGCGAGTTCGCCATGCTCAAGAGCATCGGCATGGGGCAGCGTGCGTTCTGGCGCATGATCGCCCTCGAGTGCTTCTCATACGCCTGGAGAGGGTTGGCCATCGGCCTGGCACTCGGCGCCGTCATCACCTTCTTCATTTACCAGGCGATGATGATGAGCTTCGAGGGCCTCAGCTTCGTGGTGCCGTTCGGCTGGGTCATCGCCGCCGTCGGCGTGGTGATCGCCGTGCTCGCCGTCTCGACCGCGTACGCTCTTCGCAAGTCCTCCAGCGGCTCCATCGTGCAAACCCTGCGCGAGGACGCGATCTAGGCGCCATCCGACTCACCACCCACCTCAATTTAGGGACAGTCCCTAAATTGAGGTGAGATTCCCGAATCAGGTCCACCCCACCCGAAAGGAAGACCCATGTCCGATACCAACCGTGAGAACGACCCGATGGACGAGTTCCTGAGCACGCTCGGCGACGAACCGCAGGAGACGAAGGTGCTTCGCGTTCCCGAAGTCATCCCCACTATCCAAGACGACGCGGCGAACACGGAATCCAACGCCGGGCCCGACGGCCAAACCCCGCTTGAGGGTTCCGACGCCGAGGCATACGCCGCCCTCAAGGCGAAGCGCGCCGAGCGCCGCCGCAAGAAGCTCATGCGCCGCGGCATCGTGATCGGCGTGACAGCCGTCGTCATAGGCGGCGGGGCCATTGCCATCAACATCCTGGGCAAAGAGCCCGAGCAGATGATGGAGGCCGTTACCGATTTTGCCGTCCAGGGAGATTTCGAGACCATCGTCGACGCCAAGGGAACGTTGCAGCCGCTCTCCGCCACCGTCATCACACCCGAGGTAGGCGGTCAAATCGAGAGCGTCAACGTCGTTGCCGGCCAAACGGTCAAAGAGGGCGACGTCCTCATGACCATCAAGAACCCCGAGCTCGACCGCGCCGTAGCGGAGGCCGATCGTGCGCTGCGTCAGGCCCGTGCCGACCTCGCGGCCGCACAGCAGGCGCTCGCCGAGGCAAAGCAACTCGCCTCCCAGCCCACAGCCGATCCCATGGCCGGCCCCGCGGGAGACGTCGCCGGCGCTCAGCAGGCGGTGAACGCCGCGCAGGTCGCAGTTGAATCCGCACAGGCCTCCTACAACGACGCCGCTGCAAAGGCCGCCCTGCGCACTGTGAAGGCACCGGCCGCGGGCTCCATCGTGGCCATGAACGCACAGGTGGGCGCCGATCTCGGCGAGAGCTTGGGCGGCGCGGGGACGAACGGCCCGCTCATGCAGATAGCCGACCTCTCCAAGATGAAGGTCACCATCCAGGTTGAGGAGGAGGACATCGCGAGCGTGGCCGTCGACCAGACCGCGACCATCTCCTGCCCCGCCTTCCCCGACCTCTCCATGACCGGACGCGTGACGGGCATCGCCTCCATCGCGAGCGGTGACGGCGCCCAGATGTCCTACGACGGTATGGGCGGCTCTCCCACCTTCGCCGTCGACATCATGATCGACGCACCCGACCCGCACCTCAAGCCCGGTATGACCGCCGAGGTGTCCCTCACCACGCAAAAGCTCGAGAACGTCGTCATGGTACCCATGACCGCCCTGCTCACCGATGACGGCGAGACCTACTATGTGAACCTCGAGACCGACCCGGAAACGCACGCCACGGAGCGCCTTGACGTGCGGGTTGTAGCCAAGAACGACGACTACGCCGTGGTTGGCAAGCCCGCCGACGCACCTGCCGACCAGAATTCCGACATGCCCGAGTCCCCCCTCTCCGATAGCGATGTGCTCGTGGTCGCAGGCGGCGCCATGCCGGAGGACGAGATGATGGATGGCGGCGCATCCGGCGGCGGCATGGAGGTGCGCTAATGGCAGATAGCCCCTTGACGATCCCGCGCGGCGCACCGGCGACGCCCGATGCCGCGGCGGCGTCCGCGAGCCTCACGTCGACCGTACCCGTGGCCCCACTCGCATCCACGACAATCCCCGCAACAGGCACCAGCTCTCGCCCGGTCATCGATATTCGACACATCCACCGTATCTTTGAGAGCGAGGCCGGCCTGGCGCACATCCTCCACGACGTGTCGCTCACCGTGAGTCCCGGAGAGTTTGTGGCGATCACCGGTCCCTCAGGCTCTGGCAAATCCACACTCATGAACATCCTCGGATGCCTGGACACCCCCACGTCGGGCACGTATCTGCTCGAGGGCCTGAACGTGGCGGAACTCACCGATGACGAGCTCGCCGAAGTTCGCGCCCTGCGCATCGGCTTCGTCTTCCAGAGCTTCAATCTGCTCCCACGCATGAGCGTGCTCGACAACGTCATGTTGCCCCTCGCCTACACCGATGTTCCCCGACGCGAGCGTGAGATGCGCGCCGTCCACGCCCTGCGCTCAGTAGGCCTTCCCGTCGACCACTACGACCATCGCACAAACGAGCTCTCGGGCGGTCAGATGCAACGCGTCGCCATCGCACGCGCCCTTGTGAACGACCCCGCCATCATCCTGGCCGATGAGCCCACCGGCAACCTCGACTCCGTGACGGGGCGCCAGGTCATGGACACGTTCCACGCCCTCAAGCGTGCAGGCAAGACCATCGTGCTCATCACGCACGACGCGAGCGTCGCCGCCGAGGCCGACCGCGCCATCCAGATCCGCGACGGCCGCGTGTACGAAGGGGCCTATGTCCCCGCAGCGGCCTCCACTGGCGTCGCTCGCGCAACGGCCGCCGACATCGCGGCCGCCACGCCCTCCGCAGCAAGCGGCGGCCAATCATCAACCACGAACCTGGGAGGTGCCCTATGAGTTTTGCAGACCTCTGCCGCGAGGCATTCAGGTCGCTTGAGGCCAACAAGGGCCGCAGCCTCCTCACCATCCTCGGCATTGTGATTGGCATCGCCGCGGTCATTGCCATGACGTCACTCATCGGCGGTGTGCGCAACGGCCTCATCAGCGGAATGGGCCTCAATGCCGCGCGCATCGTCCACATCAGCTGCGGCGAGCCGCTCTCAGAGGACGATGTCGAGGACCTGGCCCGCCTCATACCCGACTATGAGGCCATCGAGGGCACGCGCGACAGCTATGCCGAGGTTCGCGTGGGCGACAAAACGATCAACTGCGGCATCACCGGCGCCAACCCCTCGTTTCTCGAGATGACGGGCGCAACCGCCAAGCTCGCCGAGGGGCGCATCTACACAGCAGCGGAAGCCGAGGCGCGATCGCGCATGGCGCTCATCGGCCGCAACGGCATCGAAGCGTTTTTTGGCAGCCCGGGCGCGGAGGCCGTTGGCAAATCCATTCAGCTGCGAGGCAAGAGCTACACCGTTATCGGCGTGCTCGATGACGGCATGACCGGAACGGACTACTGCAATGTCTACCTGCCTGCCGATACGGTGAGCCAGGATTTCAGCGATGGTTGGGATTATCTATCGAGCGTCGTGGGCCTTGCCCGCGAAGGTGCGGATATCGAGTCAGTGCAGGAGCAAACCATCGAGCAGCTCGCCAAGATTAAGAGCATCCCCGACGAGAGCCGCGAGGATATGATCTGGGTCTACTCCATGAAGTCCTCCATCGACCAGCTCGACACCTTCATGATGTCCTTCCAGCTGATCATGGGCTCCGTGGCGGGAATCTCCCTGCTCGTCGGTGGTATCGGCATCATGAACATGATGCTCACCAACGTCACGGAGCGCATCCGCGAGATCGGTGTGCGCCGCGCACTGGGCGCGCGCGGCCGCGACATCACGCTGCAGTTCCTCACCGAAAGCGCGGCGCTCTGCGTGACGGGCGGCATCATAGGAACCATCGCGGGTTATGCCATCGCCTGGGGCCTTGCATTTGCCGCTGGTGCGTTTGGCCTGGACATGGGATCCATGACGGGCATGGGCGGAGCGGGCGCCACGCTCACCCCGGCCATTGAGCCCGCAGCCATAGCGATTGCGGTGGGTATCTCGATGCTCATCGGCCTGATCTTCGGGTACTATCCCGCCCGCCGCGCCGCCAAGCTCGACCCTGTCGAATGCCTAAGGTACCAGTAACGGAATCTGGGCCATGTTGCCGGGCAAAATCCGGCCCACGTCGTCATAGCAGCGTCCGGCCCACGCCTCCATAGAAGCATCTGGGCCAGGCCTCTAAAAAGCCTTTGGAAGGCAGTCACTCGATTCGCCGTCCGACCCACCGTCGAGCCCCCTCTCGCAGGGGGCTCGGCCTTTTGCGCCGTAATTGCAACGGTGCATCTTGGCAAGGCGCCGAATATCTATGGTGGCACGCAAATTGACTATGAATTAGTTGAGTTCAACCTCGTCAAACGGCTGAATACCATAGGCAATTTGAAAGTACGAGCCGAGGAGGGCGGCAACGAGAGGACAGGTGGCCACCGGGAGATGCGTACATAGAAAGAAAACCCCGGGTTCGAAAACCCGGGGATAACTCTTGGTAGGTCACTCGCGAGACCTCGCAAATCTCGCCAGCGCTCTCCAAGGTAATGTCAGAGGCGCGGCGGGCGGCTCGAAAATTATTTTCGGTCATTCACCCTCCCTTCTGGTTAACTCAATAGTACTCCACATTACGTTAAATGCAATGGTCAATTTGAGAAAATCTTTTTGCGTAATGTATAATTGAGTCCAACGTAAAGGAGGTCACCATGGGAATCCCCGAGAATATCGACACGCTCCTGGTCAAGTTCGATCTAAAGCCCGAAGGCCTTGCGAAGATTGCTGGCGTAACCACGGCGACGATTTCACGTTGGAGAACAGGCAACACCGAGAACATCCGCCGTGCCAACCTCGACAAGATTTGTAAGGCACTTGAACTCACGCCAGATGACATTCTTTCGTCCACTGCGGGGCTTGCTGCGAAAGAACATGGATATATAGGCGCGTCAATTCCGACAATTCCGTTTAGAGCGTCATCAGCAATGGTCCCCGTGCGCGTCCTCGGTCGCACCCACGCGGGTGAACGCATGGACGAGGACGAGTCAGACTATGAGGTAGAGTTCCCGCAGTCCATCGTGTCCCGTCATCCCAACTGCTTCGCTCTCACGGTCGAGGGCGATTGCATGAACCGCCGCTACCACAACGGAGATCATATCCTCGTCGATCCCGACATGGAGCCTCGCAACGGGTCCGCCGTGGTCGCCGAGTTCTCCGATGGTCGAAGCGTCGTGCGCAGCTACCTGCGCGGCAGCTCCACACTGGTTCTCGCCCCGGACAGTTACCTCGAAGGATACGAGGACATAATCATCGCTATGGACGACGAGCCAGTTAGGCTGCTTGGCGTCGTGTTCTGGAATCAGGCCGGGAAAGAAACGGACTAGAGAAAATACCTCCACCCCATGCAGGAGTGGAGGGCAAGGATATGGCATGAGCCGAGAAAGGAAGAACAATGGAAGACAACAATCAGGCGAACGCCGTCAGCCTCAGCATAGACCACGATCCGCAGACGAGGAAGGGGTGCTTCTCCGACTTCTCGATGGCCGCGACGAACGGGCCGAACACGCGGCTCGACTTCATCTCAACGGACATCCCCGGCGAGAACGGAAGCGTCAGGGGCGTCCTCTCCGCAAGGGTGTACATGACGAACGAGAGCCTGATCGCCCTGCGCGACATGCTCAACAGCCACACGGAGGGCTGGGAGGTAACCGCCCATGGCGATGCCGAATAACCAAACCGTATGGACGCAGGAGGACCCGCTCGGAAGAACCGTCGTGAGCATAGACTCGATTAACAGGGCCGCACTGTCGAGGCATACGGGACCCGACTCCATGACCGTGGAGGAGGCGCGCATATGTGTCGAAAGGCCAGAGCGGATCGATGTCTCATCCACCGATAGCGACAGGAATGTATACTACAAGTATGAGGAGGAGCGTGGAAGACCGCCGTACAGCAGAGCGGTCGTATCGTTCGCCGAGAACAAGATAGAGCATGCAGACGGTGTGCTCATATCGTTCAGCAGGTACACCAAACCTGTTAGCGGCAAGACGGTCTGCATCAACCCACGCAATAAGTCATGAAGGTCATTGAAGTAGAAGAGGGAATGGTCTGCTACGAGCCGATCACCGACACCCTGTTCGTGTCCTTCGGCGACTACGACTCCACTTCGCTCAGCCACGAGGTCGAGGCCGGGAACGGCGTGTACCTCCAGTACGACGCAGCGACGGAAGAGCTCTCCCACATGGAGATATGGCACTTCCGCGAGAACTTCGGTGATTTCCCGACCGTGCTTCGCGTTCCCGGGGCGGAGATTCGTCTCAACGGGTCAAACCCAGTCGCCGCTTAAGCGTCATTTTAAATCCAACAAGGCATGTCCGTCCGCGAATCCGCTTAGGTCGGACGCTATCGTCACCGAAGACGTAAAACAAAAAGCCCCTCCACCCTGCCGCCTCGCAAGCAAGACAGGGTGGAGGGGACCAAGGGGACGCGGGGCCGTAGCCGACCGCGCCCATTCCGACCGCGAAGGGCGGTAATGACATTATGCCACGCAAACCGAGGAAAACCGAAACCCGAAAAGGCGTCATCTACGCCCGCTTCAGCTCGCACGCGCAGCGCGAGGAATCCATCATGGACCAGATTCGCGTGTGCTCCGACTACGCCGAGCGCGAGGGCATAGAGATCGCGGCGACGTACGCCGACGAGGCCCGGAGCGGCACGAACGCGGCGGGGCGCCCCGAGTTCCTGCGCATGGTGTCAGACGCCCAGAAATCGGACTGGGATTGCGTCATCGTGTACAAGTCCGACCGCTTCGCCCGCAACCGCTACGACGCCGCCACGTACAAGGCCAAGCTGCGCAAAGCGGGCGTGGAGCTCCTGAGCGCGACGGAGGGCGTGCCGGACGGCCCCGAGGGCATCATCCTCGAATCGGTGCTGGAGGGCATGGCCGAGTACTACAGCGCCAACCTCGCGCAGAACGTGCTGCGCGGCATGGAGGGGAACGCCCTCAAGTGCCACCACAACGGCGTCCAGGTCTTCGGCTACGACTGCATGCCCGACGGCTCGTACAAGATCAACGAGCACGAGGCGCAGGGCGTCCGCGCGGTCTTCGCGATGCTCGACTCCGGCTCCACCAAGGCCGCCGCCGCCCGCACCTCAACAAGGGCGGGTGGAGGAGCAAGCGCGGCGGGGAGTTCGGCGTGCAGTCCATCTCGCAGATGCTCGGGAACGAGAAGTACGTCGGCGTGTACAGCTGGGGCGATGTCCGCGTGGAGGGCGGCATGCCCGCCATAATCGAGCGCGGGACATGGGACAGGGTGCGCGGCAAGCTGAAGGCGCGCGGCACACGCAAGGGCGTCAAGAACGAGTCGTACCTGCTCTCGGGCAAGATGTTCGACGCGGACGGCAACCTGTACGAATCGTGCTGCGGCACCTCGCGCAACGGCAAGCGCCACTACTACTACCGCGTGAAATCATCGGGCGCGTCGATGCGCAAGGAGGACGCAGAGGAACGCGTGCGCCGCGCCGTCGCGCGCATGCTCGATGAGAACCCCGAACTCGACGAGACGATCGTGGACATCGTGATGCAAGCCCAATCTGAATCCGAATCGGTGGAGCGCGAGGCCGTGGAGGCCATGAGGAAGCGCCTGCCGCAAATCGACCGCGAGATTGACAACCTCATCGACCTGGCCGCGAAGACGGGCGCGGGCAGGACCATACCTGAGAAATTGAGGGCGCTCGAAGGCGAGCGCGAGGTGCTGGCGCTCCAAATCCAGGACATGGAGTCGCGCGCCCCGCTCATCGAGCCCGACATGGTGCGCTACCTGCTCTTCCAGCTCCGCAAGTGCAGCGGACCCGATTCCGTCGTGCGCGGTTTCGTGGACCGAATCGAAGTCGACGCGGAGGGCGGCATGTTGGTCATCTTCAACCTCTGCACCCCCTCTGACCTGCGCAAACAGCAAAATGGCGAACCACAGAAAGCATGGTTCGCCAAATTAAGTTTTGGTAGCCCGTACCGGATTCGAACCGGTGATCTCCGCCTTGAGAGGGCGGCGTCCTGAACCGCTAGACGAACGGGCCATATGTAATGAGGCTCGGAGTGCCTCGGAAACTCTTGGTAGCCCGTACCGGATTCGAACCGGTGATCTCCGCCTTGAGAGGGCGGCGTCCTGAACCGCTAGACGAACGGGCCAAAAGCGACAAAACACAGCGCACAATGGCTGGGATGGAGGGAGTCGAACCCCCATTGACGGAACCAGAATCCGCTGTCCTGCCATTAGACGACATCCCAAAGTGATGTGCGTCATGCCTCAACGCGAGGAAATACTATACGGAAACGATTCGGTCTATGCAAGCCCCAATTTGAGAAATTTTAATTTGTGGACGAATTGCGAACGAGGTGTCCGTTTTCGAGCCACGCTTCCTCAGTTGCCAGGCGCTCCACCAGCGAAGAGTCATGTGAGACGACGATCAACCCAAACCCCTCAGACTCCTGACAATCAACCACTGCACGCCAGATCTCCTCTTGGGAAAGCAAATCGAGCGAGGCCGTCGACTCATCGCAAATGAGCACACGCGGAGACGCCATGAGGGCGCGGACCAACGCGACGCGCATCAGCTGGCCTCCAGAGACCTCGTGGGGCCGCCGGCTCAGCCACTCCCCCTCCACCGAGAAGATACGCATCAAGTGACCGGCCCTCGGCCCGTCCACATCCCCTGCCTCGGCAAGAGACGCGCGCAAGCTCAACGCGGGATCGAACGCTTCCTCTGGGTGCTGCGAGACAAGCTGCACCGGGCACGCGCGACCCGTTCGGTGCGATCGGCCCTCTTTGAACGGCCCATCCGCCCGGAACGGTCGTTCAGCCCGGAACCGCCGACCCGCACGCTGCCCCCATCCATCTCCGATGGGCTCGCCGTCCACCAGCACGACGCCCGCGTTCGGCATGAGCTGGCCGGCCAGGACGCGGCAAAGCGTCGTCTTGCCGGCGCCAGACGCACCGCGCAGCGCCAAGCGGGCACCGGGCGCAAGGTCCACGTCGACCCCCGCGAACACTGCGCCGCCATTCCGACGGGCAAAAGCAAGCTCTCGAGCGACGAGTACCGACCCGTCACCACCCTGCTTGCCACAAGCGTCACAAAGCGCCCCAGAAGCCCAATTGTCGTCCTCGTGGAGCCTGATCCAAGCACGACTCAATTCACGCGCATACGGGTCCCTGAGCGCCTCTGCGCGCCTGAACGCCGAAACGGATGTCTCCTCCACGACAGTCCCCTCGCGAAACACCGCCAAACGATCGGCGATGCTCAGCGCGAAATCGAGGTCATGCGTGATAAGCAGCACGCCACCACCGTCTTGGGCGAAGGCCCGAAGATCGCGCGCGGCGACGGCTGCGGACTCATCATCCATACCCGGCGTCGGCTCATCCGCTATAAGCAACCTCGGCTCCTCCATGAGCGCGCACATGAGCAGCACGCGACGCGCCATGCCGCCGGACAGTTCGTGCGGGTACATCCGCTCGACTTCCGACGCAAGCCCGTATGCCTCGAAAAGCTCCCGCTGACGGACCATCCGGCGGTGGGTATCTTCCCTCCGCGCGCGGCGGTCGGCCCCTCGGGCCTCACCGCGCACCTGCTCGCCAACGCGCATCAATGGATCGAGAGAGGAAACCCCCTGAGGAACCAACGAAATCCCATGTCCGCGCAAGCTGCCGAGATCTCCAGGGGCAACGCGGCTACCGTCGAACCACATCTCGCCGCTCGCGACCGCGTTTGCATCAAATAGGCCCATAAGGGCGTCGGCCAGCACCGACTTACCTGAGCCGCTCGCCCCGACAAGGGCCAATATCTCGCCCTCATGCACCGAGAGCGTCAAATCACGCAAAACGTCGTGATATGCCCGGCGAGGACGCCAAAAGCGCGCCCGCGGGTCGTACATTCGATATGTAACCGTCAAATGTTCCACCGTCAACAAATGGTGCGATCCCACGTGCTGGGAGTCCGCAGCATGTGTATGGTGATGATGGTATTCCGCGGCCCCATGCGGACCGTGCTTGATCTCGTCCACGGAACCCCCTATTCCTGCATCGAACGCGGGTCGAGCACCGAACGGGCAAGCTCGCCCACATGCGCGAACAGCATCACGCTCAGGGCGAGCACCGCACCGGGAAACAGTGCGAGCCACCAGGCACCGGCGGTGAGATACCCCATCGCCTCGGCCAGGATCACACCGAGGGCAGGCTCATCGGGGGACAAGCCAAAGCCGAGAAACGTGATGGACGACTCGTGCAACACCGCATGGGGCAGTGCCAGAATCGCAGCGACAAGCACCTGCGGCATGACGGCGGGAAGCAAATGCGCCATCGCGATGCGGCAAGCGCCGACGCCGAGAGAGCGGCTCTGCGCAATATAGGGACGCGCAAGGACGGAGCGCATCTCGGCACGTAGAACGCGGGCAAGGCTGGGCCAATGCGTGAGCGCCATGCCGATCGTCACCCCCGCGAGTCCGCGCCCCACGGCGCAGCTGATGAGGATGAGCAACACGAGATACGGCACCGAGGATATGAGGTCGATCAAGCCCGCAACAATCGCGTCGACGCGCGGGCCACCGATCGCCGCGGCGACCGACAACAACAGCGCGATGACCGTGGACGCCACCGCCGCCACGAGACCAATCGAAAGCGAGGTCGCGAGACCGGCGACGGTGCGTGCGAGCATATCCCGACCGAGCTGATCCGTGCCGAAGGGGTGCTCGAAAGAAGGCGGAAGCATCTTCTGCGAAAAATCGGCGACCTGCGCGACGTCATGGACCAGACCGCCACAAACCATAACGCATGAGAACACGATGAGGCCGAACAAGCCGGCGCGCAGGAGGCGCGTGCGATTGTCGCACCGAGACTGTGGGGCATGCAGCACACGGCAGGCCCCCGACTCGCGTGCATCGCGCCGGGCCCCCGAAGCATGTAGCACGTTTCTATCACTCGACATGGCCGACCCCCCGTCCGACGCGGGGATCGACAACACGCGCAAGCACATCGGCAAGCAGATTGCCAGCGAACACGAGGACCGCACAGAAGAGCGCGATGCCCACGAGAAGCGGGGCGTCGCCGCCCAAACCCGCCGTGACGGCCGCCTGCCCCAACCCGGGATAGGAAAACACCTGCTCGACCAAGACCGTACCGCCAACGAGCTCGCCAACCGAGGAGAGCTGCAGCGTGAGCGCCGGCAGAACGATGTTGCGCAGCCCGTGTCGCAACGCGATGAAGCGCGTAGACTCCCCGCGTGCGCGCGCAAGGCACACGCAATCGCTCTCCATGACCTCGATCGCCTTCTCGCGCGTATGGAGTGCGATGCCGGGGGCTCCGGTCAGCGCGAGCACGAGCGCGGGCAGGGCGAGGTGATGAGCGCGAACGGCGAACGAAACCGTAGCCTGATCGGCACCGATGGGCATCGAAAAGCCCAGGGGGAACCATCCGAGCCACACGGAGAACACCATCAGGGCCACAATCGCGACCCAAAACGCCGGAGTCGAACTCAGCGCAAGACACAGCCAGCGGATCACGCGGTCAACCCGGGAGCCCTTTGAAGCTCCAGCTGCCATCCCGAGCGCCACGCCCAGAATGCCCGAAAGCGCCCAAGCTATGAGCATGAGTGCGGCAGAACTCGCAAACCGCTCCCCCACCACTGCGGGCACGGGCGCGTTGAAGCGAAGACTCGTGCCCCAATCGCCATGCAGGGCATCCACGAGCCATGTGCCGTAGCGTTCCAGCAACGGAACGCCCACATCCCAGTGCGCCGCAAGCTGAGCGCGTTTTGCCTCGCTCATGCCCAACAGGGCCTGCTGTCCCACATTAGCCTGAACCGGGTCGATGGGTGACAGGGCCACGAGTGTGAACGTGGCAAAGCTGACAACGAACATCAGCAGGGCAAATCGGACGGCCTCCCTCGCGGCGAATCGCGCCATGGCTACTTCCAGGTCCAGGACGCAACATTGTTCAGCAGAGACCAACCATGGCCATGTGGCTGCGCCTTGCCCTGCGGAGCCACGAGACCCTCGCGCTTGAAATACAGATGGTCGACGTTAGCAAGCCAAGCCCAGGAGGCATCTCCCTGCGGAGCGGGGCCCTCCGTCCCGTCCCACATGGCCCTCTTCCAATACTCGTAGGAGGCCTCGACGTCAGTTTGAGCGAGCGCCTGGTCGAGGTACGCATCAGTGACCGCACTCTCGCGGCAGCTGTAATTACCCCACCCGGTGGAGTAGTTGAGCTCGTACACCTCGACGGGCGCGTTGGAACCCCAGCCCCACAGGACCGGCTGCTCGAACTGATGCGGGTAGATCTCGTCCCAGCTACCGCCCTGCGGCTTCACCTCGATACCGAGCTCGGCGAGCTGATTGGCCACTTCATGGGCCGTCGCCTGGCGAACCGAGTCATCCGAGGAATACCACAGGTCGAACGCGGCGCGCACGCCGTCGCGCTTGCGGATACCGTCGGTACCGGGCTTCCAGCCAGCCTCGTCAAGCAGGACCTTGGCCGCATCGATATCGCACTCGACGCGCATATCGGGCGACGACCACGGCATGCCATCGCCCACGGAAAAGGCGGGGCGACCATAGCCGTTCAGCACGTTGTCGATGAGCTGCTCACGGTTAATCGCCAGGTTGATGGCGCGACGCACCGCGACGTCGCATGTGACATCATTGCCCGTGTGGTACGCGACATCTTCCTCGAGCACGCGCGTACCTCCCGCCGGGATGCACGGAAGCGAGATGCCTCTCGAGTCGACCGTCTTGAATGCTGTGAGCTCATAACCGTCGAACGTGCGATCGGCGTGGGTCGCGAAGGTATAGGCGATATCCACATCGCCCTTCTGCACGGCGGCAAGCGCGGCGTCCTCGTCCATAAATACGACGATGACCCGCTCCATGACGGGCGCCTCGCCGTAATAGCCGGGGTTCGCTTCAAAGATCACCTGCTGTCCCTGATCCCACTGCTTGAGGACATAGGGACCGGACCCAATGGGATTGTGCCCGTAATCATCTCCATACGATGCCTCGGGAACAATGCCGAGCACCGCCAGGGTATAGAGCAACGTGTTGTTCGGCTTCGAAAGATGCAGCTCCACAACCGTGTCGCTCACCGCGACGGCCCGCTCCACCATGGAGAGGTCGGCCTCAGAGGCGGGACTCTCAATCACGCCGTTGACGGTGAAAGCAACATCGGAGGCGGTCAGAGGCTCGCCGTTCGAAAAGACCGCATCGTCGCGGATGGTGAAGGTCCACACCAGGCCGTCTGAGGAGCAGAAGTGCTCCGTTGCCAAATCGCCGACGATCGAAAGGTCGTCGGCAGTGGTGACGAGCGTGGACTGAATGAGGGGCGCATGTACATGCTCGCCGCAACCCCAGGACACAAGCGGGTCAAAGCCCGCGGCGGGCTCGCTCGTGGCGTTCATGGCAACGATGACTTGGCTCTTTGAAGCATCGTGGTCTTGCGCCGAACCCTGGGAAGCGGCGTCGGCACCACACCCCACCAGCGAAGCGGTCGCAGCAAACATCGAAGCGGACAGCAGAGAGCGACGGGTGACGGCGCAATGCATGAGCGCCTCCCTTCAATCGGCGGCGCCTCCTACGCGGCGCCTGAGAATAATCGGCGACAATAGTACATTATCTAGGTATTCGTCGCGCTCGAAAGCGCATGTGACTCTAAAACCCCAGATACGCCAAGAGCGCCTCGCGCTCGTTGGCAACGGCCCCGACGATCGCGCCCTCGAGCGCGCGGTTGAGGGCCTCGCCGATGCGCGGACCGGGCGCCATACCGCGCGCGATCAGATCGGAGCCGGCCAGGTCGAGCGTCTTGATGCTGTACGCCTCGCGATTCGCGAGCAGTTCGCGGCACATCTCGCGCATGCGCTCGATTTCCTCGACGTAGTAAAAACACCCCGATGCCTTGCCGAGTGTATCGGCGCGCTTGAGATCGAGCAGCTCCCCCATGAGCCGCGCCGTGTCCACACCGGAACGCGCGAACCGCTGCATTTGGCGAAGCAGGCTGATGCGATCGGGGTCCAAGGGGCGATCATGGTCGTGGATCAACAGGCTCACGTCGCGGATGAGGTCGTTTGAACACGACAGGCGCCGCATGATCTTCTCAGCAAGCTTGGCACCCGCCTCGGGATGCCCATAGAAATGCCCACGACCGCGCTCGTCAACGGTAAAGCAATCGGGCTTGGCGATATCGTGCAAGAGCGCCGCCCACATGAGCGAAGGCGACGGGGGTGCGCTCGGATCGCCCCCATCGATGCGGAAACGCGACAACTCACCAGCGACCGTGAGGACGCGAGCGGTATGGTCGTACACGTCAAAGGCGTGGTAAGGCGTGCGCTGATCGAAACCGCGCATGCGAGCGAGTTCGGGAATGGCGGCGCACATGAGCTCGGGATAACGGATAAGCGCATCACCACCATGGCGGGTGACGAGGATTCCCTCGAGCTCGATGCCGACGCGTTCACGAGCGACCTGGTCGAGCAACGGCGCACATTCGGCGAGGGCCTGCGCCGTGGCAGGCTCCATGGCAAAGTCGAGTCGGCAGGCAAAGCGCACCGCTCGCAACATGCGCAGCGCGTCCTCCTCAAAACGGCGGCGGGGTTCACCCACCGCGCAGATCTGACGACGCTCCAAATCACCGCGACCGTCGTAGCAGTCGAGCAGGCCTCGGGCAGGATGCCAAGCCATGGCGTTCACCGTGAAGTCACGACGAGCAAGGTCGTCTTCGACGCACGTTGCACGCTGAACGTTCTCCGGATGACGACCATCGGTGTAAAAGCCGTCAAGCCGATATGCCGTGACTTCGATTCGCTCGCCATCCACCACGGCCGTGATACCACCGAACTTGACGCCCGATTCCACGACCGCGATGCCGCGAGAACGCAGGGCAGCCGCGCTTTCCTCCCACGATCCGCTGCAGCAGATATCGATATCGTGCCCCGGGGCGCCCATTAGGGCGTCGCGCACCCAACCGCCCACGATCCACGCCTCGAGCCCGGCTCCTTCAAGCGCAGACAAGACGGTCAAGGAAGCGGCACTGGGCTTGGAGCCCATCAGGGTCTCACCGGCGAAAACGATATCGGTCGAATGCTGCATAGTCCTCCTCATAATCTGCGCCTCAGTATACCAACCCGAGCCACGAGCCCCGCACCCCAAAGCGCTCACTTGGGGACAGGTACAAGTTGAGACATTCCGTTCGCACAAGCCCCACAGGCGAACGTCTCAATTTGTACCTGTCCCCAAGTGGAACTCCCGTCGCAAAAAGCCGCCGGCCCACGAATGGACCGGCGGCGAAACGCATCCCAAAGAGGACGATCGTTACTTGCGCTCGAGCTTGCGGACGGTGACGCGCTTGGAGTACTCGTCGACACGACCAAAGTCGCCCAGGCCGACGCTCTCGGCGACGTTGGCGCCGGTGGCCATAGCGAGCTTCATAGCCTCCTCGACGTTATCGCGATCCTTGTACCACTTGAGCAGGAACGCCGCCAGCGTGCAGTCGCCGGCGCAGACGGAGGAAACGAGCTTGATGTTGAACTCACGCTTGGCGTACCAGATGTCCTCGCCATTGGAGAAGTAGGCGTCACCACGGCTACCGCGAGTCAGAAGGACGTTCTGAACGCCCGCGTCGTGAGCCATCTTCATGGCAACGCGGACCTCGTCATCGGTGTTCACCGGAACGCCGAAGATCTCGCGCATCTCGTGGTGATTCGGCTTGATGAGCAGCGGCTTCTTGGAAGCGAGGCTCTTGAGTTTGTCGGAGGAGAGGTCCAGCACAACGTCGGCGCCGCGGGCCTGAGCGTGATCCATGACCTGATCCAGGAAGTCCTTGGAGGCACGCGGGGGCACGGAGCCGGAGACAACCAGGCAGTCCATGCCGGTGCTGGTGTCGAGGATGTTGTAGAGCTCCTCCTCATACTGAGGGGTAAGCGGGGCACCCGGATTGAGGACGCCGTACTCGTGCTCGCCATCGTTGATGTAAGCGCAGATACGGGTGACGCCGTCGATCCAGACGGGACGGCACAGGCAGCCAAGGTTCATGGTCTCCTCGACGATGAACTTGCCGGTGAAGCCACCGAAGAAGCCCAGGGCGACGGAGTCGACGCCGAACTTCTTGAGGGCGAAGGACACGTCGAGGCCCTTGCCGTTGGCGGTGTAGCTGGCGGAGTTGGCGCGGACGTTCTCATCGGGAACGAGGGTCGGACCGGCGACCGTCATGTCGACAGCGGGATTAGCGGTCAGAGTGTAAAACATACAACCTCCTAAGTAGACACACTGCTTTATACAGCGTAGCGCAAATTGGGAAACAATTTCGAGACCATTAGTGATAAATCGTTTTATCGTCACACGCAAAGATGCCGACTGCGGCCCACCCGCGAGAGCGGACGCGCAGTCGGCAAGCAAAGCTTAGCGAGCGGCAGCCTCGAGCAGCTCCTTGACCTCGGCAGCGGTGGAGCAGGCGAGCGCCTTCTCGGCGAGCTCGTCGCACTCGGCCTTGGTCCACTGGGAGATGGTCTTGCGGGCGCGCAGGATGCTCGGCGCGGACATGGAGAACTCCTCCAGGCCGAAGGAGATCAGCAGCGGCTCAAGCAGCGGATCGGCGGCAGCCTCGCCGCACATGCCAACCATGATGCCGGCCTTCACGCCGTTCTCGATGATGTTCTTGATCGAGCGGAGGACGGAAGGATAGTAGACCTGGTACAGGTTGGAGATGTGATCGTTACCACGATCGGCGCACATGGTGTAGCCGATGAGGTCGTTGGTGCCGATGGAGAAGAAGTCGGCCTCCTCGGCCAGCTTATCGGCGACGAGGGAGGCGGCAGGGGTCTCCATCATGACGCCGACCTCGATGTTGGCATCGTACTGGAAGCCCTCGGCCTCGAGCTCGGCCTTGCACTCCTCGACGAGAGCCTTGACGGCGCGAACCTCCTCGACGCAGGTGACGAGCGGGATCATGATCTTGACATCACCGAAGGCGCCGGCGCGCAGCAGAGCGCGGAGCTGGACCTTGTACTGATCGGCGTTCTCGAGGCAGTAGCGCACCGCGCGGAAGCCCATGAAGGGGTTCTCCTCCTTCTCCATGTGAAGGTAGGGAATCTCCTTATCGCCGCCCACATCGAGGGTGCGGATGATGACCGGGGCGCCCTTGAGGGCCGAGGCGACCTTACGGTAAGCCTGGAACTGCTCCTCCTCGGAGGGAAGCTCGGCGGCGTCCATGAAGAGGAACTCGGAGCGGAACAGACCGATGGCCTCGGCGTCGTGCTCGAGAGCGTTGGCGACGTCCTCGGGGCTGCCGATGTTGCAGGCGAGGATCTTCTTGATGCCGTCGGCGGTGACGGTCTCCTGGCCACGGAAGGCCTCGAGAGCGGCCTTCTCCTCGGCAAAGGCTTGTGCCTTAGCCTGGTAATCGGCCATGACGGAGTCCTCAGGCTCGGCGATGACGACGCCCTTGGAGCCGTCGACGATGACAGTCATGCCGTTGCGCAGCGCAGAGCAGCTGTTTGCCACGGACAGGACGGCCGGGATCTCCAGCGCGCGGGCGATGATGGCGGAGTGGGAGGTGCGGCCACCGGTCTCGGTAACGATGCCGGCGACATGCTCCTTGTCGATGGTCGCGGTCATGGACGGAGTCAGGTCATGCACGACGACGACGGTGTTCTCGGGCAGGACGGAGAGATCGACGACCTCGACACCCAGCAGCTCGGCAAGGATGCCGGTGCGGATGTCGGCAATGTCGGCGGCGCGGAGGCGGAACATCTCATCGTCCATAGAGAGGAACATGTTCTCGAACATGGTGGAAGCGTCCACCAGGGCCTGCTCGGCGCAAGCGCCGCCATCGATGGCGCCGCTGATCGCGTCCGTCATGCCCGGATCCTGGGCGAGGATGATGTGACCGGCCATGATCTCGGCCTCGTTCTCACCCACGGCGACCTTCATGTGGTCGGCCTGGGCCTGGGTCTTCTCGCAGAAGACGGCCAGAGCAGCCTGATAGCGCTCCTTCTCGGCGGCGGTGTCGGACACCTCGCGGGGCTCGAAGGTCAGGTCGGGATCGACGGCCACCATGACGGTGCCGATGCCGATGCCCTCAGAAGCGTTAACTCCCTGGTACATTACGTTTCCTCTCTCCTATTCCCCATCCGTGCGCACGGGGAACAAAAACACAGGCGCCCACGTATCGCGAGGACGCCTGCCAATCTACACCTATGAGATTAGATGTTTGCCATCAAGACAAGGCTCACGCGCGAACTACTCGCCCAGACCGCTCTTGATGAGCTCGATGGCGGCCGCGAGGGCCTCCTTCTCGTCAGCGCCGTCGCACTTGACCTCGACCTCGGTGCCGCAAGGGATGCCGGCGGCCATGAGGGCCATCGGGGACTTGCCGTTGACCTCCTTGTCGGGGGCGACAACGGTGACCTCGGAGGCGAACTTGCCCATGGTGGAGGCGAAGAGGCCGGCGGGACGCATGTGGAGACCCTGCGGGTTAACGAGCGTAGCCTTATCAGAAACCATAACTGACTCCTTTAAAGTGGCACGAGCGGTAAAACCGAACGTGCTCATAAACACGACAGACCCATTGTAATACGTTTGAGCAAAATTGGGGAGTGAGTTTGAAAGCAGAGGAAGACCGCCTTCGTGACGTTTCTCCACGATTCCACAAAAGGCCTGATAGAACACGGAAATCGAGTTGCCCTGTGCGACCATTCACCACCACGCAATAGAAAAAAGACCCTGCCGATACTCGACGACAGGGTCTTTTCCAGTCTGCGGGTGCGCCATGGGGGATTCGAACCCTCGACCATCGGATTAGAAGTCCGGTGCTCTATCCAGCTGAGCTAATGGCGCGTAAGTGCGTGCCGATCGAAGCGGCACGGATGATTATAGACGAAAGCGCGGTCAAGTGGCCATGCTCGTCGTTGCGACTTGCGGCTAGGCCCGCTCGGACATCTCCTTGAGATAGCCCTCCCAGAACGATCGCGACGTCAACGTGGGCATGGCCTCACGATATGCCGCACGCACCGCGCCGCCCTCCTTGCGCCAGCGCGCAAGCAGCGCCCGCTCGCGGGCGCGAATCGCTCGGAAGCGCTCCTTGTCCATGGTACGCACGGAGGCGCTCTTGCGCGTGGGCTCCAAGCACACAACGGTCTTGCGAGCGACCGACGAACCCTCAATCGTGCCAGGGCCGTACTTCACCAGATAGCTCGGTTCGTCACGCAATAGGAAATCGGGCAGATAATGCTTGTCGTATGGAGCGGAACGCCAGATCTTCAACCATGTGGGAACGCGGACAATCAAATCAACGCTGGAGAGCACATCCTCGGTCACGCCCGCGCGGGTGAGCAACTCGGGATCCATCTCCCCCACCGGCGTGAGCTTTTCGTTAAAGGCAGCGTGCTCCTTCATGAGGGCGGCGCCATCGGCATGCATGAGGAACTCAGGACCTGCCAGGTAGTCCTCAAAACCCTGGAGCAACATCTCGGCGGCACCGTAATCCATATCGCGCAGATTCTGGCGCACGTTGCGCTTCAAACGCGTGACCGCGAGGCGCTCGGAAGCGCAGTCGTGCACGGCGGTGAGCACGTGGAAGTTGCGCGTGAACTGATAGCAGTCCACCGAGGCGCGCCAACGGCCCTCAAAGCTCGCATGCCACACGCAGATACCGTTCATGGTCATGTACACCGGATTGTTTCGAATACCGAATTCCACATCGTCGCAGCGCACAAACAGGGGAAGCGGCAGCCCGTTCTCGCGAATCGCGGAAACGGGAATGCAGCTGTACCACCAAGCTCCATATGCCTGCTCGACCTCGACATCGGCCCGCTCGTTCGCAATCACGTCGGCGAGCTCGTCCACGCGGTAATCGTCCTTGATTTTGACGTACTTGCCGCTGCTGATAACGCGCGCCACGTCTTCGAACTGGCGTGCGGGATCCTCGAGCGAGAGCATGGCGCCGTTCAGGAACGCGTCCTTGTAGCGTCCCCTCGCAAGGGAGAGGAGATTGAAGGTGCGCAGAATGCTCTCGGGCAGGATGCGCACGTCGTCATCCATGAGAAGGACGTGCGTAAAGGCGCCCTCTTCCTCGGTTGCGGCCATCATGCCACGCGCAAAACCGCCAGCGCCGCCGACGTTGGGATTGGGGATGACCGTGACGATGTCATCCGTAAGAGCCGCAGCGTCGAGCGTGCGGCCATTGTCCACGACGAACATGTGGAACCTCGATGCGATTGGCTCTCCTTCCGCCGCAACGGCCCCCTTGACGAGGTCGATGTTGGGGAGAATGAACCGCTCGTTGTTGAATGTCGTGGTGGAGAGCGACAGACGGACATCGTTCACCTGTGCCTCATCGACACGCGCGAAGTAATGGGCGCGAACGACCTCGAGGCGCGACGCCTCATCGGCCTGCAGTGCGAAACCGACCAGGTCCTCCCCCGTCAAATCAACCTCGATGTCGAATCCCGTAGGGGTGCCGCAGTCGATATCTAGAGTCTCCAAAGCGCGGGGCTCGTCTGCACCATCGGCAACGCCGAGCACCTCGAGCACGCCCTTGCCGGACAACTCGATATGAAGCCAGGCTGTGTCCAAGCCCGCGTACTTCCGCCATTTGCGAGCAGACATCCCGTTCACGTACGTGAGGAAGTCCACACGAGAGGTGACGCACAGGGCGGACGCCCCGGCCTCACCAGATGTGATTGCCTCGGGCTCACCACGGTAATACAGGGCGGGGTCGTCTTTCGCATGATCGTCCACGTGGAGCAGGACGTTCATCAACTTGAAGTCAATCGCAGACATTCGCTATCTCCTTGCAGGAAGCTGCTGGTAACTAGAGGATTGATCGAGATTGGGGTTGAGGTACGGGTCGCCCGCCGCACGCACGCCGGGCCACTTCTCATCGAAACGCGCAATGTCAGCGGCAGGATAGTCCGGAGCATTCGAAGCGCAATCGAATCGGCGCTCGGGAGCGGCCTCGTCGACTTCGATCTTGACCGTGGGCGTGGCGACGATACGCAAACCCTCGTTGAGCACGCGGCGACACAAATCGACCGCACCGACCTCGGCGCCGAACGACGCGTCAAAGCCGCCGATGCGCCCAAAGACGTCGCGGCGCACACACATGCCCTGAAGCCCCACGGCGCTCACATTTTGCATGGCGCGCAAATTGCACTGGTAACCGGGGAAATCATCGTCATAGCCACGGTACATGGGCATGATGCGCTCGGACGTGACCGCAACGCCATAGGATTTGTTGGTCCCGTTGCGATAGAGAATCTTCGGGGCAGCGATGCCGATGCCGTCCATCGAGCACCAACCCGCAAGTTGGCGCAGTGGCTCGGGAGTGAGGAACGTGCACAGAGAATCAAAGAATACAAGGCCGTCTCCGCTCGCCGCCGCAGCACCCACGTTGTAACGAGCCAAACAAGAGGCATCCGCTGAAACATCGAGGAGTTTCGCGCCAAACCGCTTGCAGAGAGACGCAAGCCAATCAGACCACTCTCCGACAACGATTAGCTCGGCAAAGGAGTCGGCAGGAGTCTGCTTGAAACACTCGAGCGTACGCTCAACCTCAAACGAGGAGTCCGAGGCAAGCATGACCACCGATGCGGATGCCCGCGGATCCGACAGCCAAACATTATGGATATTGACTGCCCCTGACGCGATGATTCGACCTCCGGGCACACGGCGATCAATCTCATTAAAGGCCGAAAGACGATATGCCTTGCGACTATATGGCTTAGCATCGGGATTGGCAGCGGTTGACGTGTCACTGATGCGCCAGTGGTACAAAACCTTCTGCACCCCATGGACGGCACGAGCGTGACCCGCACAATACGCGACCATGTTGTAATCCTGCGCTCCATCATAGCGACGATCAGGCTTGGGCATCGAGTCGATCAGGGTCCGCCGGATAGTCATGAGATGAACAATATAGTTCTTACAGAGCAGAAGCTCGGGCGCATATGCAGGCTTATGCAGGGGGTGCAGGTGCTTAAAACCCCCTCGTTTCTCGTCGCGGCAAACTAAATCCTCATCGCAATACAGAACGTCGATCTCAGGGTTTTCATTTATGGCAGATACGTACTCGAAAAGCAGCGAAGGCTCGATGGCATCGTCGTGGTCCAAAAAGCAGCAAAACTCACCGGCGGCAACCTCAAGGCCCGCGTTAGTATTCTCGGTGATGCCGAGGTTATCCTCCAGGTCGACGACGGTAATGCGAGCATCCTGCGTGCAATAGGCAGCAACCTCCGCACTCAGCGCCTCGAGTTCGGGACTGGCGTTTACCAGTACGAGCTGCAGGTTCGGATACGTCTGTGCGAGCACCGAATCGACCATCGTGTGAAGGTACTCGGAAGGAGTCTTGTAGAGGGGCACGATGAAACTGAACGTGGGCTGGATGGAGAAATCGACCCACGCCTCACGCTGACGCGCGAGCTCGGCCTCCCCCGCCTTGTGCGCATGAAACCACTCGTCGTAGGACTTGTCCATCCACGCGTCGATGGGAAAACCGTCTGCGTAGAAGCGCATGTCCTCGCCACGAGAGCGGCGGATCATGTTGTTGAGCCCGTGATAGCAGCTTTTTACAAGACCGACGAGAGACGACATGGCACTCCAACCAAACTGTTCATGCAACCCGTCCATTCTAACAAAGACGCAAAACCCGCCTGGGCCGTGAGCCCAGACGGGTTAAAAGGCATGAATTGAACAGGCTTTACAGCGCGGCCATGTACCCCGCGAGCTCCTCGGTCCAGTCGCGAGGGGCAAAGCCGGCGGCGGCGATCTTGGAGAGGTCGAGGTCCGAGTGCGTGGGGCGCGGGGCGATCGGCCCCTCGGCGGAGGCGTAGTAGTCGGCCGTCGAGACGGGCCCCACGGCGGCGCCGTTGCCGTTGGCGAGGTCGAACACGCGGGCGGCGATGGCGGCCCAGGACTCGACCGGGCCGGAGCCGGTGAGGTTGTAGGTGCCGTACTCGGCGGGGGCGCTGGGCTCCACGTCGCCGTCGCGGTAGCCGAGCAGGTGCAGGATGCCCTCCGCCATCTGGTCGGTGAAGGTGAGGCGGCCGAGCTGGTCGTCGACGACGGTTACGCGGTCGAGGGCGTCGGACGCGTCGGCCACGCGGTCGGAGAGAGATTTCATCGTCTTGACGAAGTTCCTGCCGTCGCCGATGACCCAGGAGCTGCGGACGACGTAGTGACGCGGGCAGCCGGCCACGGCCAGGTCGCCGGCGGCCTTGGACTGGCCGTAGACGGACAGCGGGCTGAGGGGCTCGCCCTCGGGGTGGTTGCCGACGGTCCCGTCGAAGACGTAGTCGGACGAGACGTGCACCAGGGCGATGCCGTGCTCGGCGCAGGTGCGGGCCATAAGGGCGGGGCCGGCCGCGTTGGCCGCCCAGCAGGCCCTGCGCCCCTCGGGCGTCTCGGCGGCGTCGACGGCGGTGTAGGCGCCGCAGTTGATGACGGCGCCGTAGAGGGACCAGTCGTACTTGGCGTAGTCCCCCGGCTCGGAGAGGTCGAACTCGTCGATGTCGCAGTAGTCGAAGCCGGGCAGGCCGCGCTCCTCGGCGGCGGCGCGCACGGCGCGGCCGAGCTGGCCGTTGCAGCCGGTGACGAGCGTGCGCCTCGGCGCCATGGGCAGGGCGTGGGCGAGCACGGGGTGGGCCTTGTCGGCCTCGGAGAGCTCGCAGTGGTCGAGCGGGATGGGCCACTCGATGCCGAGCTCGGGGTCGGCGAGGTTCACGAAGGTGTAGGTGGACTTGAGCTCCGCCGACCAGTGGGCGTTCACCAGGTAGGTGTAGGCGGTGCCGTCCTCCAGGGCCTGGTAGGAGTTGCCCACGCCGCGCGGCACGTAGATGGCACGGCTCGGGTCGAGCTCGCAGGTGTAGACCTGGCCGAACGAAGCGCCGGGGCGCAGGTCGACCCACGCGCCGAACACGCGGCCGCAGGCCACGGAGATGAACTTGTCCCAGGGCTCCGCGTGGATGCCGCGGGTCACGCCCTTCTGGTCGTTGAAGGAGATGTTGTTCTGGACCGGGCCCATGTCGGGCAGGCCCAGCGCGCGCATCTTCTCGCGCTGCCAGTTCTCCTTGAACCAGCCGCGGGAGTCACCGTGCACGGGCAGGTCGAACACGAGCATCCCGGGGATGTTCGTCTCGGCCGCGGTCAGTTCCTTCTCGAATTCGAGCGCCATGGAGGCCGCCTTTCTCGTTCTGATCAGTGCGGCCGCGACCCCGGCCCTCCCCCGCCGCTCGGGCTCGGGGCGGAGCCGCGGGGCGCGGCCGCGCCTGCGATGCTCCTACTGGCCCTGGGCGGCGTACCTCGCCTCGGTGGCCTCCTTGGCCGGGCGCCACCAGGCCTCGTTGTCGCGGTACCAGCGGATCGTCTCGGCCAGGCCGGCGGCGAAGTCGGTGTGCGAGGGCGCCCAGCCGAGCTCGCGGCGGAGCTTGGTGGCGTCGATCGCGTAGCGGCGGTCGTGGCCGGGGCGGTCGCGCACCCAGTCGAAGTCGTCCTCCGGACGGCCGAAGGCCTTGAGGATCTCGCGCAGCACGGTGATGTTGTCCAGCTCGCCGTCGGCGCCGATCAGGTAGGTCTCGCCGATGCGGCCCTTCGTGAGGATGCACCAGACGGCGGAGCTGTGGTCCTCGGTGTGGATCCAGTCGCGGACGTTCCTGCCGTCGCCGTAGAGCTTGGGGCGGACGCCGTCGATGAGGTTCGTGACCTGGCGCGGGATGAACTTCTCCACGTGCTGGTAGGGGCCGTAGTTGTTGGAGCAATTGGAGATGGTGGCTCGCAGGCCGAAGGTGCGGGCCCAGGCGCGCACCAGCAGGTCGGAGGACGCCTTGGTGGAGCTGTAGGGCGAGCTCGGGCGGTAGGGCGTCTCCTCGGTGAAGCGGGCCGGGTCGTCGAGCGCCAGGTCGCCGTAGACCTCGTCGGTGGAGACGTGGTGGTAGCGCGCGCCGTGCCTGCGGCAGGCCTCGATGAGCGTGTAGGTGCCCTCGACGTTGGTCTTGAGGAACGGGGACGGGTCGGCGATGGAGTTGTCGTTGTGGGACTCTGCGGCGTAGTGGACCACGGCGTCGGTCTCGGACACGAGGCGGTCGACGAGCGCGGCGTCGCAGATGTCGCCCACGACGAGCTCAACGCGGTCCGAGGGCAGTCCGGCGATGTTGTCGGGGTTGCCCGCGTAGGTCAGCTTGTCGAGCACGGTGACGTGGACGCCGGGGTGCTCGCGCACGACGTGGTGGACGAAGTTGGAGCCGATGAAGCCGCAGCCGCCGGTGACGACGATGCGCTTGGGCTCGAAGGTGGTGTCGGGCATGCCCATCTCCTATATCTCTACGGCATATAAAATGGAGTCACTTTACCTATAATAGAATAGTCTCTGCAGTTCTTTGGACAATAGCGGATGGTGCTTCTTAATGAAAATCTATATCGCGTCTCACAAGCACCTTGATCTACCGTGCAACGAACTCTATCAGCCCTTATATGTAGGAGCGTACAGAATCCCGCATAAGGATCGCAGGCAGAATTGGCTTTACGATGACACCTATAAAGGCAACATATCAAAGCTAAACAGCACTTACTGTGAGCTCACCGGCCTTCATTGGATATGGAAGCAAAGCTCCGAGGACACGGTAGGACTTGTGCACTACAGGCGCTATTTTGAGTCTCCCGGCTCAAAACGCCACACTATCACGCAACGTGAAATCGAGCACATCCTTGATAGCCACGACTGCATAATTCCCGAGCGCATTCCCTGCCTAACAAGCAAGGGGCGCCTCGTCTCTGTTGCGGAGCAGTACAGGACCTTTCATCCTGGAACCGACCTAATTCAAATTGCAGAAATAATCAAGAAATACCAGCCTAATTACTATCGAGCATTCCTCAGTTTTGTTAGGGATGAAGCATCCTTTGCCCCCTACAACATGATTATCTGCAAGAGGGAGCTTCTTGACGGCTACCTGACTTGGCTGTTTGAAATTGAGACGCGTTTAAGTCGCCGCATCTCGCCTTTAGATGAAAGAACGCCCTATCAGCAGCGTGTCTTCGGATTTATTTCGGAGCGGCTTCTCAACGTATACCTATATAAAAATAAATGCGCCGCCTATCAATGCCCGGTCTATGATCCTTCGAACTCCGCTGCTGAACTTTATCAGCCCCTGGAAACATGTCCTAAAAGATGCGAGCAATACCGAGGAGATTGCCCCGATCCCGTTCGAAATGGGATCGATTATTCCCCTGTATTTGACACATCCTTCTATTTATCCCACTACAGTGACCTGCATGACACCTTTCGAGATTGTCCTTCATTCGCACTGGATCATTACCTAACACACGGCGTTAAAGAGGGACGCGTGGCCCATCCCCGCTTCTCAATCAACTCATACGTCAATGGAAATCCGCAAATTTGGAATGCGGTCGGACATGACCATATAAAAATGCTCCACCATTTCATGGAGCATGGAAATAACGCACAGAGAGCAATAGGCCATGAGGATGGTTTTTACAAGCAGGAGTCGACTCGTGAACAGGGCCTCAAGCTATCACCCCGGCGCCTAATGCGAGATTTCTATATCCGTGATGCCGAGCAGCGCGGATATATAGACTAAAGCGTGCGCCACATCCAACTGGCGCACGCTGAGCAGGCTATCAGTCAATTCGAGAAATACTCATTGCGCTTGGCAAAAGCAGGGCATAATCATCGGCGCAGTCCTTACGCATAATAACGAACGTGCACGAATTCTTTCCACTTGTGAATGCGATCATATCGGTAGTTCCATCATCGACCGTCTTAGACAGAAGCCTCAACGAGGCTATCAGCTTGTAGCTACCATTCGAAAGCAAACCAATGGGAATTGAGAACCGGACTGATCCCTTTCCGGCCGGACCAATTTTGATCGAACCAGAGTCAAAGGGAATACCCCCTCTCTTCAAATCATGCATTGCAATGGCGAGATAAAAATCTTCAACTCCGCGATACTCGTATTCAATATCAAATACAAAAGGCTTATCTTCAGTAACGGCAAGTGAAGAGACGGGATTAACCCGCAAAACAGGGACGATTTCACTTAGCCCGGTGGGATATTCCCCTTCCTTAACTTCATCATTTGTCGTCGAGGCAAGATTCTCGAGAGTATATCGATCGGCAACGTCATTCTTGTCTCCAGAAATGACAACCTCTCCATCCTTAATGAGGATTGCCTTATTGCAGTACTTCTTGACGGCATCCATGCTGTGGGTCACGAGGATCACTGTTTTAGTTGGGTCCTTTTTGACCTTGGCAAAAAAGGTGTCGCATTTTCGCTGAAAAGCCTCATCGCCAACAGCCAAGACCTCATCGAGCACAAGGATATCGCCACGAGCCTGAATGGCAACGGAGAAGGCCAAGCGAACCTGCATGCCCGAAGAGTAGTTCTTTAGCTTTTGGTCCATGAAGTCCTCGAGCTCGGCGAACTCGACAATGTCGTCGTACATCTCGTCGATTTCAGAACGAGAGAAGCCAAGAAGCGCTCCGTTGAGGTACACATTTTCTCGTCCTGTGAGTTCAGGATTAAAGCCAACGCCAAGTTCGATAAAGGGAACGAGCTTGCCATCAACCGTAATTGACCCACGCTCGGGTACGTAGATCTGGGAGATGAGCTTCAAAAGGGTCGACTTACCGCTGCCATTGCGTCCAACAATGCCAAAAAAGTCACCCTGATGCACCTCGAACGAAATCCCCTTAAGAACCTGCTGCTCGCGATACCCCTTTATACCTTTAGTCCAGTTGATGAGGAGCTGTTTCAGCCCCGATGCCTGCTCGGTGGGAAGACGAAAGGACTTCTCAACGTTCTCAACTTTGAGAACGACTTTGGTGTTTTCATCGGAAACCATTACATCACCTCCGCAAACTTAGGGCTGTGCTTCTTGAATACGCGAATGCCCCAAAACAGGAGAACAAAGGTAAGCACAACGGGGATCATCTGGAAGAAGATATTACCCGAGAGCTCCCAGATAATCGGGGTGGTTGCAGGGGCAATAAGATTGTGTCGAATATCCTGAATGATCTGGGCGGCGGGATTGAGCAACATGAGCTTCTCGACAAGGAGACCAGCGCCAGGGGCAACCTCAGCAAGCTTTTGCTCAACCATCGAAAGAGGATAAATGATAGGAGTGGCGTAAAAGAGGCCCTGAAGGACAACCTCCCAAATATGCTGCGCATCACGAAAATACACATTAAGCGTGGACAGCAAAAGGGCAACTCCCAAGGAGAGCAGGTAAAGCTGCACCAAGTTAAGCGGAAGCCACAACACATTGGCAGTGAACTGCACCCCGGAAAGAATACAAGCAACCACCACGACACCCAGGTTGATCAGCATGCAGATAAGCGCATTGATAGTTGCCGAAACAACGATGATGTACTTAGGAAAGTTGACCTTTCGAAGAAG
Source organism: Collinsella intestinalis (assembly GCF_902501455.1). NCBI lineage: Bacteria > Bacillati > Actinomycetota > Coriobacteriia > Coriobacteriales > Coriobacteriaceae > Collinsella > Collinsella intestinalis. The sequence continues at coordinate 278,920 of NZ_CABWIC010000007.1, read as the reverse complement.
GTCACCACGGGAGATGATTGACGACAAGCCCATGCTGGTTGACTCGGTAAAGAAATTCCACATGCTAATACCGAGGAGAAGCACCAGAGGAAAGGTGTCGGTGCCATCGGAGAAGCGCAGGAATTTAACGAACACGACGTACATGACACAAAAGAGCATCAGCGGCTTGAGAACCGACCAGGCGATACCAAGAAAAGACCCTTGATAACGGAGGAGAAAATCGGTTTTGACGAGCTCTTTCAGAATGATAAAGGACTCGTGATAGCGCTCTTTCAGCTTCTCAAACAAAAGAGACCCATCCTAACGAAATGATACGTATCGACTAGTAGTCGAGGTTCTGGTTGACGAACTCGCCGGCGGCGACGCGCTTGAGGTGCTTCCCGTACTCGGACTTGCCGTAGCGCTCGGCGCAGGAGAGCAGCGTCTCGCGGTCGATCCAGCCGTTCTCGTAGGCGATCTCCTCCAGCACGGACACGGGCATGTCCTGGGAGCGCTCGACGGCGCGGACGAACTCGCCCGCCTCGTGGAGCGACTCCATGGTGCCGGTGTCCAGCCACGCGTAGCCGCGCCCGAGCGTCACGACGGAGAGCAGCCCGTCCTCCAGGTACATGCGGTTGAGGTCGGTGATCTCGAGCTCGCCGCGGGCGGAGGGGACGACCCGCTTGGCGCGCCCGCACACGTCGCCCGGGTAGAAGTACAGGCCGGTGACGGCGTAGCTCGACTTCGGGCGCTCGGGCTTCTCCTCGATGGAGACGGCGTTGAAGTCGGAGTCGAACTCCACGACGCCGAAGCGCTCGGGGTCGTCGACGTGGTAGCCGAACACGGTGGCGAGGCCCTTCGTCTCGGCGTTCTCCACCGCGCGGCGGAGGTGCCGTCCCAGGCCGTTGCCGTAGAAGATGTTGTCGCCGAGGACGAGCGCGCAGGGCTCCCCTCCCGCGAACTCCTCGCCTATCACGAAGGCCTGCGCGAGGCCGTCGGGGCTGGGCTGGACGGCGTAGGACAGGTTCACGCCGTAGTCCGACCCGTCGCGCAGCAGGCGCTCGAAGTTCGGAAGGTCCGAGGGGGTCGAGATGATCAGGATGTCGCGGATGCCGGCCATCATGAGGACGGACAGCGGGTAGTAGATCATCGGCTTGTCGTAGACCGGCAGCAGCTGCTTGCTGGTGACGGTGGTCAGCGGGTACAGGCGGGTGCCGGACCCGCCGGCGAGGATGATGCCCTTCATAGATATAGCTCCTTCAGTATGGTCACGTTCACTCTATCTTAACGCCGAACGCCCGAAGGGCGAACCTCGGGCGTTCGGCTTTAGATAAGCTGCATAGCCAACAGCAGCATTGAAGTCGGAAGGTTACTTCAGCAGTGGGACCTCAGGATAGTAACCCATTGTTGCAGCAGGACGATGATAAGGGTCACCACAGGCGTAATACTTACTCCAGGCAAAACGCAGTTTGCCCTGCTCACCCATGAATCTCATCATGTTTTTGCCCACAGCATCAGAACCGCGGCTAAAGGATTCATGGTGATACAGAAGAGCATCTGGAGTATAGACAACCAGCTTGTCCAGCTCGCGCACCCGTAAACAATAGTCAACATCATTAAATGCAACTACAAATTCCTCATTCAGCCCGCCAAGCTCATCAAAGACAGACCTCTTAGTCATCAGGCATGCACCGGTAACGGCGCTTAAATCCTGCACCAGAGAAGCCCTGCGCATATATCCGGGATCGTCGCGATCAAGATTCCAGAAGGCATGTCCGGGGCTCGCCTCCTCTGCGATGCTCTGGCACTTGACCATAATCACGCCGGCGTGCTGCACCGTGTCGTCGGGATAAAGGAGCTTGGCTCCCACCACTCCAACTTCAGGCCGCTGGCAAATGGCAAGCATCGATTCAAGCCATTTGGGCTCAATCACCTCGACATCGTTATTGAGCAGCAAGATAAAATCGCCCTTGGCGTCGCGCGCACCAAAGTTATTGATGGCCGAATAGTTGAACTCACCATGCCACGTCACAACACGAATATTGTCGTACTGAGCGACAGCCTGCTCATAATATGTGAAGGTCCCCTCCTCCACGCTGTTATTCTCGATGATGACGATCTCGAAGTTGCGGTAGCTCGTGAGGTCTTCGACTGAGTCGATGCAACGCTTCAGGACTTTCACACTGTCCTTGTTCGGAATCAGAATGCTGACCAGCGGATCGCCCACGACCTCATAGGTAACATGATAGAAGCAAGCATTATCGGTCAGCTCAGCCGTCGCAGCTATCCCGCAACGATCAAGATGCTCTTGCAGAGCTCGCCTACCGGCATCATCTGCATATCCTTTGTTGCCGGCACTTTTCGCAGTCGAGGTATCGCTGATTCTCCAGTGATACAAGACATCAGGAATATGGACGATGTTCGTGGTACGCTCAACAAGACGGAGAAGGAAATCATAGTCCTGCGCCCCATCAAATGCAGAGCGTAGCATGAGCTCCTTGGCAAAGGCCGCCCTAACCGCCAAGAGATGCGTGATGTAGTTATGGCAGCGGAGAAGATCTAGATTGAAGTCCGACTTGAAATGAGGCGCAACAAACTCCCCCTCCTCGTTCAGGAAGTCCTCATCGCAATACAAGGCATCGATTGACCCATCCTCATTAATCGCCTCTGCGTAGTAGTAGAGCGCAAGGGGATCTAGCAGATCATCATGGTCAAAGAACACGACATAATCGCCCGAAGCGGCCTCGATACCGACATTCGTGTTGTCGGAAATGCCATTGTTTCCCTCGAGCTCGATGACGCGCACGCGGCTATCAGCAATCTTTGTAAGGGCATCCTGCAACGTCGCATCCTCAGGACTGGCGTTGAGGAGAATAAGCTCCCAGTTCTGATAGACCTGATCGATAACAGATCCGACCATACCGGTCAAATAGTCAACAGGGGTTCGATATAGCGGAACGATAACACTGAACTTAGGACCGACAAGGTCCACGAACTCCTCGCGATTGATTCCGGACAGGAATCGACCGCGCGCAATGGTTCGACTCTTGTATTCAGGACCTCCAGCGCAACGGTACATAGACGGCGATAGAGTGGCGAGGTAATGAGCACGGGCAGCTGGATCAAGACATAGGAAGCCAGAGCGATTCCCTTTCTGGCTGTCCGCCACAACACAGTACGTTTTACCGTCATCGGGAACTCGAACCGTGAAAGGCACCTCACGACGCAGTCCGCCCATCACCGTTACATCTGCTGGATTGCCAACGCGCAAGGAGGGACAGTCGACTGCCATTCCATTGCCATCGATCACGCGAAGAGAAGCAAAGTCATCAGATGGCAAGCAGATTTGGCCCTTAAGAATAAGTTCGCCCTTTTGAGGGGCAGAGATGAGGGCTTTGGGAGTCAGATGAATCTGATCCGCATATGTCGACCTATCGATATCTCGCATAGAAAGAGCACGATCATTTGCGAATCTGTAGTTAAAGCGAGAGGCCCACTTGATTGCGAAGCGAGAAAACATCTTCCGGGCACGGCGCAGCTCCGAGCCGCGCTCATCGTACTGGCGCATCTCGACCGACGCACGCTTGGTATCGAGCAGCGGAACGACGGCGACATAACGACATACGCCACGAGCATCCGTCTCAATATAATACGCCTCAATAGGAAGCTCAACACCCTCTTCGGAATGAGAGAAAAAACGAACGTCGCTCGCCCGATCGTGCATCTCGAACTCAACGGCAAGATACGCGACCCCTTGGCCCCTACATATTCCCGTGCAACGCATAACAACCCTTTGCTAGAACAGGAAGGGAGGCCGCCTAGCGGCCACCCTGCAACATCGTATCGATCATCTTGGCGATGGACTCACCATACCCGTCCCCCGGGACCGCCCACTTGCCGTTCAAATCCTCAAGCAGCGGAGCACACCCACGTTTGACAAGGTCAAAGCGTGGGTCAACGCACGCCTGCGCAAGCGGGTCCGTCGAGGCGTACGCCTTGAGGTGCTGCACCTGGGCGCGGATGCCGGTTCGGACGTCCCTGAAAGAGGCGGCGTTGCCCGGGGCCGAGTTCACGGCGCCCAAACCGCAGAAGTTGCACTGCTCGACCTTGACGGCCCCGCCGAAGCGCAGCCAGCCCGTCTCCTTCATCGCCTGTGCGAACACGACCTCGGCGCGAACACCCTCGGCCTTTGCCTCCTCCAGCACGATCGTACAGAAATCCTGCAGGGTCGGCGCGCCATAGTTCGTGTACACGCTGGCCGGGTACGTGGACTCGCCAACATTCTTGCGATAGTAGGCGGCCATCTGCTCCACGGAGGCCTGCGACACGCCCATGATGGGCGTACGGCTCACGGGAACGGTGTCCTCCACCACACCATACCAGGCCACGCCCTCCTGCTTCCAACCGACACTGCCGAGCACGCGGTACTCGTTGTAATCCTTGGTGTAATGGTGATTCAGGGTACCCTCATGGTAGAGGCGGTACACTGGCACGCCCTCCGCTTCGTCGGAGTACCAAGCTACGCCTTCTTGTTTCCAACCGACACTGCCGAGCACCCGGTACTCGTTGTAGTCCTTGGTGTAGTGGTGGTCGCGCGTACCCTCGTGATAGAGACGGTACACCGGAACCGCGGAGGAATCGCGCGAATCCCACGCAACACCCTCCTGTTGCCAGCCAACGCTACCAAGCACGCGATACTCATTCGCATCCATGGTGTAGTGATGGTCGAGCGTACCGGGATGATACAGTCGGTACACCGTCTTGATGGGCGCGGCGAACGCCGCCTGGCAAGGCGCCGCAAGCAGCGCGCCAGCCGCGGCAAGCGCTGCCATATATGTGATAACGCGATTCTTCTTCATATGGGTCGTTTCCCCTATTCGCTCACTAAACAGCTACGCAATGCACGCTATTCCTTAGAGTACCAGGCGATGTCCTCCTGCTTCCAGCCGACGCTGCCGAGCACGCGGTACTCGTTTGCGTCCTTGGTGTAATGATGATCGAGCGTGCCCTCATGGTAGAGACGGTAAACGGGCTTGCCCTCGTCCTTGGGCGCCGAGTACCAGGCGATGCCCTCCTGTTTCCAGCCGACGCTGCCGAGCACACGGTACTCGTTTTCATCCATCGTGTAGTGGTGGTTAAGCGTAGCGGCATGATAGAGGCGATACACCGGACGGCCATGGTCTTTGTCATCGGAATACCAAGCGATGCCTTCCTGGATCCAGCCGACGCTGCCGAGCACACGGTATTCGTTCGAGTCCATGGTGTAATGATGGTCCAGCGTGCCGGCATGATAGAGACGGTACACCGTGCCCTCCGCATGTGACAAACCGTAGTAATTGGCAATACCGCGCGCATCCGCGATACCGAGCGACTGCAGCTTCGCATCGCTGTTCAGGAAGTTGTTGTAATCGCTCCAATTGTCCAGGAACGCATGCTCCACGATAATCGCCGGCAGGTTGGACTTACGCGCCTCGCGAATAATGCCGTAGTAATCGCCGTTGCTGCCATCGGGATAATCATACTTCGGATCTGGATCGATCCAACGGAACTTGACGCCGCGATTGGTCAAGCCGAGCTTTTGCAGCTGCGCAAGAATCTGATTGCCCAAATCCGTGCCGACGGCATGCGTCTCATTGTTGTAGCTCGTGTTGTGCGGCGCCCACACCTCAGCGCCATAGGCATTCCCAACACCAGTGGAGTTCAAATGCAGGCTCACCAGCACATCGGCGCCCTGATTGAGCGCACGCTGCACGCGCTCGCGCAGCTCACTCGAAGACCCAAGCCGATCGTCGGGCGTCACGGTGAACACCGTAGTGACATTCTGATAGGAATCAAGCTCCGCCTTGCAGAACTGGGCGATCTTCCACGTGGCATTCGCCTCAGAAGTACCATTTGCCACGGCACCGGAGCTTACACCCACATGGCCCGGATCGAGCGCAATCACCAGCGGACCGGTCTTTTCGGGGTTTGCCGCACGCGAGCGACTCGCTGCCGCAACTGCAGCCGATGCCGCCTCCTCGATAGAGGCCGACTCTGCCAGCTCATCGCCACCATCACCGGTATACACGTGCAAGTCGGGGCCGCTTGCCGCCTCGCCATCCGAATAGGCAACCGCCACAGGCGCAACTTTATAGCTGCGATACGACTCATCGACCTCGGAAAGGTCGATCTCATAGGCGGCACCGTCCGCCTTGAACTGAAGGCGCGCCACCTCGCAGGAGCCCATCCCCGAGGGAAAAAAGGTGAACAGCAGGGCATTGTCCTGCACACTAGAAAGCGTGCATGCCTGCTCGGCTCCTGCCTCGTCCTGGACCGTCAAGACAGCAGCAGACACCCTCGTATGCTGCGAGAGTGATACGACGACGTTTTGCTCGGCACCAGCCTCAAGCTGAGCATTGTCGATATACAAAAAGGAAATGGCGTCGTTCGGCGAAAGCAAGGTCGCCTCGGCGAACTCCTCACCGTACGCACGACCAGCCGCTAGCATCGCCGTTGAAGCAGCAATAAGCGAGGCCGACACAATGGCCCCACGACGAGAAATGCACGCCTTATCGCTCAAATCAACCTCCACAGGATACACAATAGTAAAAAAGTTCGTTAAGCATGATAGATTACCGTGAAGTTGAATCGGCCATCTACAAACATATCCCATGAACAGCGGAGCAATAATCAATGCATCGACACGGGGCCCAAATCTAAACTATCAACCTACTAAACAGCAAGCACCACCATGTCACGAGCACCAGCGTTGATGAAACTGCGAGGGCAGTGGCACCGCAAGCCCTCTCATTAACTGAAAAACCCTTCTTAAAATTGAGCACAAACAATCCAAGAGGCAGCAGGAACGGTAACAAATAACGCGACTGGACCCCCGCAATACCGTCCGCGCCAACCGGGGTGAAGGACAGGTACAGCGCCGTGCAAATGCCGAACAATGCAACCGAAAATAGGAAGAGCGTCCACGCCTTTGATCCAACCGAAGAGAGTGCCCTACTCGCATCGTTGGTGTCCACAAGCATCAAACCGGCAAGATATACCAAAATGCCTAGCGCAAAGGGCAGGCAGGAAATCGACAAATCTCCCAAATAAGCAAGGTTAACCATTGCAGTCGCCACATTAACAGGAATCAAGTAGCCCAAAAACAGGAATCGAATCACCAGCAAGAGATAGCCAGCCGGATCGGCCAGCACATGCTTCAGCTGCAACGAAGAGTTCACATCTGCCCCCCCTCGCGGATCTCCGCTTCCACCACCATTCGTGGCAATCAGCGGGGCCAAGAATGTAAGCACCACAATGATGCCAAGGGCAACGACGGCAAAGTAATAGACCCGGCGTTTCTCAGGAGCAATTTTTTTGCGCGGCATCAAATACATCAGACCAATGAAGGGAAAATACACGGCCTTCGGTCCCAACGCCAATAGAAATGCCAAAAAAATCGGGAAAGCGGACCTCACGGTTAGCGGCTTCGGGCTGGCAAACTCCCGAACGAGCAAGGCGATCGACAAGAACCCGAAGGAAATCAACCACGGGTCATACGCATAGTTCGACGCCATGAATAGCGAAGTCGGAATCAATGCCAAAGCGCACAGCAGTGCCTTCTTGCACGGAATGATACGAATGGCCGCATAGCAAACCAAACAATACGAGAGAAGGTTGGCAATACGCCCCAGCGCGAAAATCATATGGAACGGCAAGCCCAGAAGGCGGCCAAGCCAAAGCCCCATCGCGGAGGGGATATACCCAACCATCGTATAGTTGAGAACAGAAAGGTCAACGCCCTCGCCCACTTGAACCGGACCGCGCTCAAACCCCGCGTCGAGCTCCCCGTTCAAATGATCAATCTGATCCTCAGGCCACGTTAGATCGAAATTAAGAGGCCATCTACCCATGGATGCATCAATCGAATGGCCGCCCTCGACAGAAAAGAGCTGGGTCATCATCAAATCGCTCGATGTAAACTCAGGGTCGCTGATGTAAGACAGCCGTAACGCGTTACCATAATGGACTTCGTCATCCCAGGAAAACAGGTTTGAAGCTGGGACTGCAACGACAAAGGCGATGCCAGCCGAAAGCGCCACGATTAAAAAGCCCGTCTCAATCCGCAAATGCGAACCGCGCTTGCAGATACAGACCAAGACCAATACGGTCACGATGGACAGAAGGGAAAAAGCCGTGGCCGGAAGAAAAGCGATGCCTAAGAAATAAGAGACAAGAAACCCAGCCCCTGCGCTCCCGAAAGCCACGCCCAGCGCATACAACATCGCCCGAACGAGCGATTTCTTCTCGATTCGCTTACAGCGCTCTTTGAAACGAGCGAAAAAGCCTACGGGCAGATACTCAAGACTCAGCATCTCAATGAGGTATGCGATACATGCAAACATCCCGAGCCTCTGAACGCTCCAGTCGCCCAAAACAAACGGCGATTTCGTTGCAGCCCCGACCAGAGTTCCAATCTCCATGGCAACTGCCAAGACGATGCAGGTACCAAAGAGATAAAACAGACTTCGACAACCCAGTTGGCCCAAGCACGTCTTCCGGCCTTGAATGAAATTGTGATAAACAGACGCCAACGAAAGGGCAATCAGAATGAAAGCGATCAGAATCGCCACGGAAGCCGATGCGCTCCTTTTAAAGAAAAGCACCGCAGTAACACCGCCAACACAAAGCACTGCGAACACCAATACCTTGATAAATAGCACGGCACGTGCGGTAGACGCGCTTCCAGTTCCTTTCACGTGCGAATCTACGCAACCACTCATCAAAAAGCCTTTCAGATAAGACACTCAGTCAGATGGAGCACACAGCATGTCTCCAGCAAAACACATTCACACATAGCTGCAAGAACCGCGCCTTTGTAGGCGAAAGAGCGTGCAAGGTCGGCATCCGAACAAATCCCTGTAACTGTTTACGGATTAAGAACACCACATCATTGGTGCAAATCCCCAACTTGAAAGCTCTCCCGTAAGCCACGCAAAGGATCGCGGTCAGACTGCCTACCCCAAAATCCGCTGGATTTTTCTCGCATCACCCCACACGCCCGGAGAATCATAGGGGCGGTCGGGGAAGGCGCCATACTCAAGCTGAATATCGAGGTGATTATCTCGGATAAAGCCCTCGATCTGCTCGGCAAGGGATACCGGCTTGCCGGAACAGCAGTTGATGATACCCAGCACTTCATCTTGCATGGTGGCTGCGGCGATCATATGGGCGAGCTCGGCGACCGGCGTAAAATCGTACTTGTTCTTACCCGTGGTAAACGGAAAAGTCTTTTGACCCGCCCGCGCTGCTCGCAGCAGCTTGCCGAAAATCGACTGCGACTGAGCGTCATCGCCATAGATGTAAAACCCGCGCAGCCACTGGAGCGCAAAGCCCTTGCGACCCGACTCGATCTCAAGTGCACGGCGCAGGGCGTCCTTGGCTACGCCGTACGCCGAAAGCGGCTTGCACGGCGTCTCCTCCGTGATGGCACCCTCCCAGTAACCGACCTCATGCATGGAGCCCATGACGGCAACACGGCCAACGCCGGCGTCGATCATCTTGTGCAAAAAGAGGTAATGGCCCGACAAATCCCCCATGTGGGTCGGGGCATTGTGGTCAAAGCCGTTACGCCATGCAAGATGCAGACAAACATCGGGCATCTCGTCAAACAGCTCCGCAGGGGCAAACGACGGGTCGAACACATCGACCTGCATCCACCGGGCTCGCGGGTCGCCACCCTCGACGCAAAGGTCGAGGGCATATACGCATGCGCCCATATCGCACAGCGCAGTGACAACGTGGCGGCCGATATATCCGTTCGCGCCCGTAACGGCAATTGAGAGCATGGGGACACCTTTTCCTTAGCGTCGGAATCGTCCTACTATTCTAGCGTGCCCCAGCACGCCAGCATAAAACCAACCTACAAAGCGTTGCTCTTCTCACTCAACGCATAGACCTTATTCACGAGCTTTGCAATGGGACGCGGCCACAACGAAGAGAGGATCTCGAGATCTTCGCCCTTGCGAATATCCTCACCCAAGTTGAGCGAGGTTGCGGACTCCGCATAGATGCGATGCCCCACAAGCGCCTCGGGCACATAGACGAATCGTCCGTCCATGCGCGCAAAATCCACCCAAGTCTTGTAGTCGCAGCTATTCTTGTATGTCGTGTCAAACGGCGAGGCGCCCAGGTTCTGTTTCACCAGCGTCACCGCAGGGCAGCAGATAGGGTCACCCAAGCTCAGAATACGCTTTTTCACAAACGCGCTGCCGTTGCAGCAACGATGCGCCAGCGGCGCATTCATGATGCGCTTGATGCGCAACAGCGTGTTGTTGTCAACGCGCTCACCGTCGCGCATCTCAAAGTAGTCGGTAAAGCCGATGAGCAGCTCGCTGGCATCATAGGCGTTAAGGGACGCCAGCATGCGCTCGACGAACGTCGGATCGTAATAGTCATCTTGGTGCGCCATGGTAACGAGCGGCGTCTCGGCAGCATCGTAGCCGTAATTCCAGTCGTCGCCGGCAAGGTGCGGATGAGGATTGACGACCATGGGAACTTGGTAGGTGTCGCATACCTCGCGCAGGAAGTCGTTGGGCGTCGAGGTGGACAGGATGACACGAGTAGTGACGGTTTGCGCCTGCAGCGATGCGATCGTATCCCCAATGTAAGGATTCTCCTTATAGGCACAAACAACAAACGTATGGTCTTGCGGGGTAAACATCTATCTATTCCCTCATCTTTTCGTTACACACGGACCCAAGAGGACGATTCTTCGTCAAATTGCTTTACGACGCGCGCCGGAATGCCAACGGCGACGCAGTTGGCGGGCAGTGACTTGCACACAACGGCTCCCGAGCCAACGATGCAGCCGTCTCCAATCGTGACGCCCGGAAGCACCACGACGTTCTCCCCCAGCCACACGCGATCACCAATCGTAACCGGCTCTGCGTCGAGCGGCCGGTCAGCCGGGCGCGTGCAAGGGGCGCTGCCGCTCGCACCGTACGAGCCATGGCTCGTGTCGCTCACGAAAACCTTCGACGCAAACAGGCAGTCATCGCCAATGCTCAAGCGAGACGATGAGACGAGGTGAACGTTATCGCCAATTTGGCAGCGCTCCCCCATCTCGATGTAGCCGCTCCCAAACACCTCGATACGGCAATTGCGACCCGTGGAAAGCCCGCGGCCAAAGTGAAAGTCCTTCTTTTGCCGAATGCAAATGGGCCTTCTCACCAGCATGGCACCTGGGTAGAACAGCTTCGTCATCACAAACGACCAGCCCATGCGAGCGATATCCGCAACCGAATACGTCTTTAGCTCATGCAAGATGCCATTCATGCCGCATCGCCCCCAACAGTCGCCGGCCGGGCATTGCGCACCTGCCAGGTAAACGCACCAAAACATATGACAAGACCAACGCCGAACGCCGCTATGACCGTGCAGGTGATGCCGTTCGCATCAAGCGCCTCAATCATCGGGCGCGATGCGACGATGGAAATGAGCAGCGCCGACGCATTGGCAACGAGAGCCGCACGCAAGCTCCGCATGACGATGAGGACATCGAACATGAAGGCGAACATCGTCGTGACCGCCGTGGCAATCAGCGCAGGGGTCAGGAGATACACGCTGCCCCTGATCGATTCGCCATACACGAAGGTCAAAACGGGCTCACCGAACAGCTCGCTCGCCAACACACCAGCCGCCGCCACCACGAGAATCGCCACGAACACCGAGCCGATGCCCCGCAGAAACGCAGCAAGATCTCGATCGGACCATCGCTGGGCAATGCCCCCAAGCAACGGGTTGTACAAATACGATGCGGCGACCTGGACGAGGACCGTTGGGGTGGCGACGGCCGCATACATGCCCAGCGCCCCGGCACCGCGAAGGACCTCGAACTGCTGGCGCGCAACGGATACGACTGCACCGTAACATACCAGCGTGATGACGGCGGGCAGATAGCGCTTCAATAACTCGAGAATCCGCGCGCACGCAATGCGCGGACGCGCGGACGCCAGGGCGTTGGCCTTGCGATAATCATAGAGAAGCGTCACCGACACGCACACGAAGGCGACGGCGATGATCGCGATGTTGATGTTGTCGCACAAAGCCAGGGCGGCGGAAAACGCGATGACCGAGCATATGCCGCGCACGGCCTGCGAAATCCCGATATAGTCCATGCGCATCGCCTTTTGTTCGATGGCATAGAACACGCAACAAAACGACTCATCGGCCTTGAAGAGCAACCAAAAAACCGTTGAGATGACCAGGGCTGCAGACGAAGCGGTTGCGATCAGATAGACGAGCATTGGAATAAATCCCAAGATAACCGTCACGATCCGGAAGCCCACATACTCCTCGGATGAGTACTCGTCATGCACGTCGGACACCTGGATCGTCCGCATGTTGTAGGTGGCCAGCGGATAATAGATGTTGCCGACTGCCATGGCAAACGCCAGGACTCCCGAGTTATCGTAACCAGAGGAGAACACCACCACGGCAACGGTCATCGCCCATTGGCACGCCTGGTAAATCAAACAGCCAATCGAGTTCCAAAGCATATTCTGCTTAACGGAGAGCCGCTTTGAACCGCTAGCACTCATGGTCGTCGTGCCCCCGTGCATCACGGTTGATCTCGCACTCGATGATGGCGATCCGCTGCGTCAGGTTCTTGATCGCAGTTGCCTGCCTGCTCACAATCGCGCTCAGGGAAAGCGCGATGAGCAGCAGAAACATAGACCCGGTGAAGAAGATGAAATTGGATGTCGTCTCAAAGCCCAGCATCTGCCCAAGCGCGAACAGCGGACCGGGCACCAGCGCCAATACCAGCACCGTGGCGCCAAGAGCGAGCCACAACAGCGAATATTTCAGTTGCAAGCGTTCGTGCTTCACTAAATGAATAACGTATACAAATAGTAGCAGGCAGGCGACCGCTGCCACAAAACGCAAAGCGTCCGACATGATAGCTCCCTACTTCGTCCGTCGAGACACGCTAGCAATCAGGATTGCCAGCGAGACCTTGATCATGTAATAAACGCTCGACAGTCCACCGATGGACGAGGTGCCGCCTTGACGCTCGCGCATCTCAACGGAAACCTCTTTGACAGACAGTCCGCTCTTGATGGCAACCGCGATTGACTCGGGCTCGGGATAGTCCACGGGATAGCTAGCGCAAAACAGATCGATCGCACGGCGACCACAGGCGCGAAAACCCGACGTCGGATCGCTCACATGGCGACCCGTACACAGCTTGAGAATAGCGGAAAGCCACGTAATCCCGACACGACGCATGAAAGTCGATTGGAAGCCATCGGTCTTTTCCAAGAAGCGCGAGCCAATCACCAGATCGGCCCCCGAAACAACCTCGTGCACAAGCGCGTCAAGATAAGCGGGGTCGTGCTGCCCATCGCCATCAAGCTGGATATCGATGTCGTAGCCAAATCGCTGTGCGTACTTGTGACCAGCCTGCACAGCACCACCGATGCCCAGATTCATGGGCAAATCGAGAACATTCAACCCATTTGAACGGCAGACATCGAGCGTGGTGTCACGCGAGCCATCGTTGACGACGACGTAGTCAAAGCCGTGCTCCACAACGCCACTGACAGTGTTCAAAATGTTATCGGCCTCGTTATATGCCGGTATCACGATGAGCACCTTTGGCTCCATGCGCGCCCCTTTCCAAACAAATTACGCCATCAACTAAGGGCGTAAGTTATGTAGTATAACGGTGAAAGCCACATCCCATAGCCCTGCATGGCATGTGACAGCGAAAAGGCACATGGCGCGCCTGCCCATATATCCGTATCTTATAATTAGAAAAAATCGATATAAGGAGCATCCCGTGCAATCCGCTGTTGATATCTCCGTAGTGGTGACGACCTACAATCAAGACGAGCGCGCCTTGACGCTTACACTCAACTCGATCTTGCAGCAAATCTGCACGTCATTTGAAATTATCGTTGCAGACGATTGCTCAAAGATTGATCCCTCTCCGTTTATTCATCGATTCTTTGATGAAAAAGGGTTTGAAAACTACTCGATTGTCCGCGCGAGCGAAAACATCGGAACGGTCGCGAATGTGGCGCGAGGCATTTCCGCTGCGTCAGGCCACATTATCAAGCCGCTCAGCCCGGGTGATGCGCTGTTTGGCCCATCAACGCTTGCCAATATCGTTCAATGCTGCAATGAGCACGACATACAGCTCGGCTTTGGCGGCATCATTTCATATTTGTCAGACGGCTCGTTCTCACCGTACAATGCACCGCGCGCCCTCGATTTGTACACATCCCCCAAGCAGGATAGCGGTGATGTGCTGCGTTCGCACATCCTCAAGACCGATTGGATACCGGGTTGCTCGCTCTTCTACGGGCGTGACCTGATGCTCCCCTATCTTCATGAGCTCGCCGACCGTGCACATGTCCGATACTGCGAGGACCTCGCGTGCCCTCTCAGCGCCGCCGACGGCGTTCGCATCGGCTACCTTGGCGAACCCGTCATTTGGTATGAAATGGGCACTGGCATCTCAACATCGGGCGGCAGCGCATCGGTGCGGCGAATGTACAACGACCATCATAATTTCTATCACTACTTGCCTGAGCGCATCGTCGATCAGCAGGTGGCGTGTCGGGCCCTTCGCGCTTTTTCCCTACGCGAGTTTGTGGCACTCCACACACCGTTTTACCGTATGGCGCAAAAACTCAAGCTTAACCAATATGCCGGGTCCAACACGTTCGACATGGCTCCGTTTGAGAAAGAGCTGCATTTTTTCAACGCTTGCCGAATGGATGTAATAACACAATGAGGGAAAGTCTATGGACCCTGCTCGGCGCATGAATATGATATCTACACTTTGCAATGACGATCACTCGATAAGATGGTCGAAGCCACAGTGAACACTTGTCGAGAACGCCTTCAAGCAGCTTATTCACGCTCGGCAACGCGAAAGGGTTCCCATGCCATATCTTGAAGTTGAGCTTCGCGACAAATATCGAGTCACTTTCTCCTAACTTAACCTTCTGATTGACCTCGACCACAGCCAGATGGCCAATGCGGAAAAGAAGGCATGGGCCAATCGCCTTATACTCTGCTGCATGAAGCAAGACGTTCAGAATGTGCTAAATAACAACCACTTACCGCTCATTAATAACTTAGTGTTTAGCTCGCTAGACAGCGACAACCCCATCTTGTTGGGAGTAAACCGATTAAATAACTTAGCAAATGGAATCGGAAGCATCTTAAATGCTTCGGGTTATTCAAACTCTACTGCAGAAGCCTCTCCAGGAATCGCATCGGCAATAGATTCACTGCGCCGTTTCCAGTTCAGACTATCCAGTCAGTGTCCCCCCTTCTCAATCATGCTGGAAAGCAATGCCAAGATTCAACAATTCGAAATTGATATGGATGCATATCGTCATTCCCTGCAAGAAAAAGAAAATCAAATGAGTTCCACCGCAGAGACTCTGATTAATAAGATTGAGACAATGAAAGACAGGGCCTCCCTTGATCAGGTCGGAATACTAGGCATTTTTAACGCAGTAGACTTCGTCTTCACTGGCGGTATCAACTTCGCTGGGGATACAATGCATTATACTGCCGAGGCAACAAGCCCTGCAACAGCTTGTATTCTGAGCGTGTTGTTCGGATTAATTCTATGCAATATGGTTTCTGTTCTTCTTTGATTTGTCTCCATTCTTGTGGGAAAACAAGAGCAGTTACGGCAATTCGGACTAAGTCTCTGGTTTTTTGTCAATGCAATCCTATGTGCTTTCGCTTTTGGAATTGCAGTCTTTGCTTACCTCTGTTAATTCAAATAGCCGCTGTTAGCTGTTCGGACACGCTCCTTAGAAGAGCATCACGCGAGCCGCTTCCGCAGAAACTGCTATCGCCACCATCACCGAGCCCGACATCCTCATCGTCGACGAGACCCTCTCCGTTGGCGACGTGTTCTTCCAGGAGAAATGCGAGAAGCGCATCCAGCACTTCATCGACGATGGCCACGTCACCGTCCTGTTCGTGAGCCACGCCATGGACCAGGTCGAGCGCATCTGCCAGCGCGCGGTTTGGATCGAGAAAGGCGATCTGCGCATGGACGGCCCCGTCGACGAAGTCTGCAAGGCATATCGTGCCCAGTTCGCGTAGGCGCCACGCAA
This sequence comes from Collinsella intestinalis, assembly GCF_902501455.1. Classification (NCBI taxonomy): domain Bacteria; kingdom Bacillati; phylum Actinomycetota; class Coriobacteriia; order Coriobacteriales; family Coriobacteriaceae; genus Collinsella; species Collinsella intestinalis. The sequence goes on along the minus strand of NZ_CABWIC010000007.1, from coordinate 262,814 downwards.
TTCAGGTTGGATTTATATAACTGTACGTTTTGGGGATAGTTTTCTGCCGTTTCTCGTGCAACACGCACGCCGGTCGCAGAAAAACACCAGGTCGCAGGAAAATATCCGCAGCCACACTGGGCGTGCGGCCTCAAAACCTTCCCCAAAACGTACACTTTCATTTTCAGGTAGAAGGCGAAGCCTCTCTGCTTGCATATTTTCTTGCGATCTAGACGGATCTCTGCATACGTCCGCATTCGAACACCGGACAGGGTACTGCGAAGGAGAACCCGAAAGCTTATAACTCGATATTCACCTTAATCTCCGGCACACGCGCGAGATCGGCGAGGGTCACGCCGTCGACATAGGCGTCGATCGTCTCCTCGAGGCCCGTCCAAAACTTCACGGTGGAGCACAGGTCGCTGCGGCCACAAGCACCATCGAGCCCCTCACATGCAACTGTCGAGCGCTCGCCCTCCGCCGCGCGCAGGATATCCCCAGCGCGAACCTCGGCCGCAGGCTTGGCCAGCACGTAACCGCCGCCCTTGCCGCGCACACTCCTCAGCAGCCCCGCGTTCATGAGCGGGCGCACGAGCTGCTCCAGATACTTGAGGGAAATGCCCTCACGTTCGGCAACCTCGCGCAAGGAGACCTTGGTCTGCGGACGAGGCGCGAGGGCCTCACGCGAAACGGCATCCGCACTGATGCTCTCCCCCACCGGGTCCCCGCCGATGGCTGCGATGTAAATCATCAATTTGAGCGCATAGCGGCCCTTCGAGGAAATGAGCATGGACGAACCCCCTTGCGGTAAACGATGTGGAGCAACACGAGCACCGACGAAACATCGGCATATTCTCCCAGAAATCGGCTATCATCGTATCGTTAATCCGAGTGAACTTCTAGAGTTTAGCGCGGATCGCACATCGGCCGCGTGCCCCGACGCACGCGCCGCAGCCGCACCCGCGCCCCTCGAAAGGATTTGATATGAGCGCAACACCCCTGCTCAACATCGCCGGCCTCACCGCCTCCGTGGACGAAAAGACCATCCTCCAGGGCATCGACCTCGCCGTCGGCGCAGGCGAGACCCACGTCCTCATGGGCCCCAACGGTGCCGGTAAATCCACCATGGGCCACGTCATCATGGGCGACCCGGTCTACACCGTTACGCAAGGCACCATCACCTTCGACGGCCAGGACATCACCAACCTCTCCCCCGACAAGCGCTCCCGCGCCGGCCTCTTCCTCTCCTTCCAGGCCCCCGTCGAAATCCCGGGCGTGCCGCTGTCCAGCTTCCTGCGCGCGCAAATCGCCGGCCGCCCCGGCCTTGAGATGAAGGGCAAGGAGTTCCGCCGCCGCGTGAAGGAGCTCGCCGCCGAACTCGACATGGACACCGCCTACCTCAATCGCGAGCTGGGCGTGGGCTTCTCCGGCGGTGAGAAGAAGAAGGTCGAGATGCTGCAGCTGCTGCTGCTCCAGCCCAAACTCGCCATCCTGGACGAGACCGACTCCGGCCTGGACGTCGACGCCCTCGGCGTGGTCTCCCGCGGCATGGACGCTTACCGCAAGAGCACCGACGGCTCGCTCGTCATCATCACCCACAACACGCGCATCCTCGAGCACCTCGAGGTCGACCGCGTCCATGTGATGGTCAACGGCCGCATCGTCCGCGAGGACGACGCCTCCCTCATCCCCTGGATCGACGCAAACGGCTTCGATTCCTTTGAGCGCGAGGCCGCCGCGCAGCTCGCCGCCGCGCAGGCCGCCCAGCCCGCACCCGCCGTCGACCCCGTGCGCGCCGCGTCGATGAACCTCGGCGCCGGCATGGTGCAGTCCCTGCGCGCCACGCTCGACGCGAATGGCGCCACCTGCGGCTCATCCGACAAGCAGTAAGGGGCACGCGATGGCAAAGAACCGCACCGAGGTCGCGGACATCGACCGCAGCCTCTACGACTTCCGCTATGGCGAGGAGGGCTTCGAGCGCCTGGACGCCGGCCTCACGCCCGATATCGTGCGCGAGATCTCCGAGCGCAAGAACGAGCCCGCCTGGATGCTCGAGCGTCGTCTCAAGTCGCTCGAGATCTACCACAATACGCCCAACCCCACCTGGGGCCCGGGCATCGAGGGCCTGGACATGGATCACATCGTGACCTACGTCAAGCCCAACACCGACCAGAAGAACGACTGGGAGTCCGTCCCCGACGACATTAAGGACACCTTCGAGCGCCTCGGCATCCCCGAGGCAGAGCGCAGCTACCTCGCGGGCGTCGGCGCACAGTACGACTCCGAGCTCGTCTACCACAACATGCAGGACACCGCCGCCAAGATGGGCATCGTCTACTCCGGCATCGAGGAGGCCCTGCAGGTCCCCGAGTGGGAGGCCATCATCCGCGAGAAGTTCATGACGCTCATCCCGCCCACCGACCACAAGTTCGCCGCCCTGCACGGCGCGGTGTGGTCCGGCGGCTCCTTCGTCTACGTGCCGAAGGGCGTCAAGCTCGACTTCCCGCTGCAGAGCTACTTCCGTCTCAACGCGAAGGGCGCCGGCCAGTTCGAGCACACCCTCATCGTGGTCGAGGACGACGCGGACCTGCACTTCATCGAGGGCTGCTCCGCGCCCAAGTACAACGTGGCCAACCTGCATGCGGGCGCTGTCGAGCTCTTTGTTGGCAAGCGCGCGCACCTGCGGTACTCGACCATCGAGAACTGGTCGAAGAACATGTACAACTTGAACACCAAGCGCGCCCGCTGCGAGGAGGAGGGCGAGATCGAATGGATCTCGGGCTCCTTCGGCAGCCATGTGGGCTACCTCTACCCCATGAGCGTCCTCGCGGGCCGCAAGAGCCGCTCGAGCTTCACTGGCATCACGTTCGCCGGCACCGGCCAGAACCTCGATACCGGCTGCAAGGTCGTGCTCGGCGCGCCCGACACCACCGCCACGGTCGAGACCAAGTCCATCTCCAAGGGCGGCGGCATCTCCACGTTCCGCAGCTCCATCGTGGCCACCCCGGCCGCCGAGGGATCCGCGGCGAGCGTCTCGTGCCAGTCACTCATGCTCGACGATATCAGCCGTTCGGACACCATCCCCGCGATGGACATCCGCGCCAAAAACGTCGATATCGGACATGAGGCAACCATCGGCCGCATCGGCGACGATAAGATCTTCTATCTCATGAGCCGCGGCATCTCCGAGGAGGAGGCCCGCACCATGATCGTGAACGGCTTTGCGAACCCCGTTTCCAAGGAGCTCCCGCTCGAATACGCCGTCGAGATGAACAACCTGATCAAGCTCGAGATGGAAGGGGCGATCGGATAATGAAGATGCCAGGTATGACTATCCGCCATGCGTCCGCCATGCCCGCCCCCACCTGGAGCTGGCTCAAGGTGAACGACGTCACGATTCAGATCCCCGACGACCTCGAGCGCAACTGCCAGGTCGAAATCGAGGCGGGAGACACACTCGACAACACCACCAGCTTCGAGGGTTCCGTCGCCGCACTCCAAGAGCGCATCGACAGTGCACGCACGGATAAGCCGGCCGACGAGCGCGCCATGATCACCGCCGCCACTGGCGCCGACCGTGGAGCCGAGGAGCTCGACATTCCCGCACTCTCAACCTATGAGCATCGCGCCGTGCTCTCCGAAATCGCTTGCGACATCGCAAACGATTTTGAAACCGGCGTGGGCGCCGACATGCGCGCCTACCTCAACTTCCTTGCGGGCGGCACCGCCGTGCTCGCCACCGAGGAGGGTGAGGAAGCCGAGGCCACGATCCGCGTCACTACGCACGAGGGCGAGGCTTCGGGCGCCAGCATCGACATCGTCGCGGCGCCCAACTCCACCTTCTCCATCGCGCTCTCCCTCGACAGCGACGCCGATGCCCCCGCCTTCATGGGCTCCACCATACGCGTGTTCGCCGGCGCCGGCGCACGCGTCGACATCACGGTGTACCTCACCGCGAGCGATACCGTCACCTGCGTTGAGGACTCCGGATTCGTTCTGGACGAGGGCGCCCGCGTGAACGTGCGCCATGTGGTCCTGGGCGGCGGCTTCACCGCCACCGGCCTCGCGGCCGACCTGCGCGGCGACCGCTCCCGCATCGACGTCGACACGAGCTATCTCGCTTCGGGCACCCAGCAGCGCGACTTCAACTACATCATCCGCCATCGCGGGCGCAAGACCGTCTCCAACATGGATGCCAACGGCGTACTCACGGGCACGTCCAAGAAGTGCCTGCGCGGCACCATCGACCTCATCCACGGGGCAAAGGGCGCCGAGGGCAACGAGCGCGAGACAGTGCTTTTGGCGAGCAAGGGCGTGGACAACAAGACCGTTCCGAACATCCTGTGTGATGAGGACGACGTCGCGGGCAACCACGGAGCAACCATCGGCCACGTGCGACCCGATCAGCTCTTCTACGCGGCATGCCGCGGCCTCTCCCAGGAGCAGACCGAAGCCCTGTTCCTTTCCGCAAAGCTCGAGGACGCCGCGTTGCAGGCGCCCAATGACGCCGTGCGCGCCAACGTCGTGCGCCTCGGCAACCAGATCATCCCGCATTTTGAGGAGGAGATCGCGTGATCGACACCGAGAACGTGACGTGCGACACCTGCACGGCTCCGTCTGAATTCGTCTTCGATGCTTCCGACGAGGTCAGCCGTGGCTGGCCGCGCGTCGATATCGAGCTCAATCCCTTCAAGGGCGACTTCCCGCTGCTCGCCCAGCACCCTGAACTCGCCTTCCTGGACAGCGGCGCCACCGCTCAGCGCCCCGCCTGCGTGCTCGAGGCGCAAAAGACCTTCTATGAGACGATGAACGCCAACCCGCTACGCGGCCTGTACTCGCTCTCCGTCGAGGCGACCGAGGCTATCGCGAAGGTCCGCTCCCAAATCGCCGAGCTCATCGGCGCCGTGGACGAGCGCGGTCGCGCCCGCGCCAACGAGGTCGTCTTCTGCCGCAACACGAGCGAAGCCCTGAACATCGTGGCCAAGGGCTTTGCCCCGCACGTGCTCGAGCCCGGCGACGAGGTTGCCATCTCCATCATGGAACACCACTCCAACCTCATCCCCTGGCAGCAGGTCTGCCGCGAGACCGGCGCGAAGCTCATCTACCTCTACCCCACCCCCACCGGCCAGATCACCGACGACGAAATCGCCGCCAAGATCGGCCCTGCGACCAAGATCGTCTCCTGCGGCCATGTCTCCAACGTGCTCGGCGTGGAGAACCCCATCGCCAAGCTCGCCGCGGCCGCTCACGCCAACGGCGCCTACATGGTGGTCGACGCTGCGCAGTCCGTCCCGCACATGGCCCTCGACGTGCGGGAGCTCGGGGCTGACTTCCTGGCTTTCTCCGCGCACAAGGCCCTCGGCCCCATGGGCGTTGGCGTGCTATGGGGTCGCACGGACCTGCTCGATCGCACCGACCCGGTCTACACCGGCGGCGAGATGATCGACTCCGTCACCGAGCAGGGAGCCACCTGGGCCCCCGTGCCCGAGAAGTTCGAGGCCGGCACGCAAGACGCCGCGGGCATCTACGCCACGGGCGTCGCGCTGGACTATCTCGTGAACAAGGTCGGCTACGAGACCGTCGCCGAGCGCGAGCGCGCACTCGTCCACTACGCCATGAGCCGTATGGTCGAGCTTCCCTTCGTCGACATCGTCGGGTCCATCTACTGGGACCAGCACCATGGCGCCATCAGCTTCAACGTGCGCGGCATCCACCCGCATGACGTCGCCAGCATCATGGACATGGACGGCGTGTGCATCCGCGCAGGCCACCACTGCGCTCAGCCGCTGCTCACCTGGCTTCAGGTCGAGAATCTCGCCTGCTGCCGCGCCAGCATCGCCTTCTACAACGACAAGTACGACATCGATCGCTTCATCGACTCCCTCAACCACGTCTGGAGCGTCTTCCACAACTAGTCGCACGCGACCCTCAATTTAGGGACAGTCCCTAAATTGAGGTTTTCAGTACACGAAAGGACCCGAGCATGGGCAACCTCTACGGCTCCGCCTCTTTCATGGAGCACAACACACATCCCGACTACAAGTACGAGATGGATGCCCCCACGCACACACACGACGGCATCAACCCTAGCTGCGGTGACGAGCTCACGCTCTCACTGCGCGTCGAGAACGGCGTAATCGAGGAGGCCGCGTTCACCGGTCACGGCTGCGCCATCTCCCAGGCATCGGCCGACATCATGGCCGAGCTCATCACCGACGAGACCGTCGAGGAGGCAAAGCGCCTGTCGGGCCTTTTCCTCGCCATGATCCGCGGCGAGGAGCTCTCCGAGGAGGATTTCGAAGACCTCGACGAGGCCGCTCAGCTTAAGGACATCTCGCACATGCCGGCGCGCGTCAAGTGCGCCGAACTCGCCTGGCGCACCCTCGACGGCATGCTCGACGCCTAGAGCCCTTCCACGCCCCCTCAATTTGGGGACTGTCCCTAAATTGAGGGGGCACAAGGCGCCCGCGCTTAATTCACCCGTCACCGTTTGCGACCCCGTTGAACCAAGGTGGAGATGATCCAGCAGATTACGACATACTTTTCCGAGCATGGGGCCGAATGGGTCCAGATGGTCATCGACCATCTCGCCATCAGCGGCATGGCACTCGCCGCGGCGCTCGCCATCGCGGTCCCACTCGGCATCTTGTGTTCCCGGCACGCATGGAGCGAACGACTCGCCACCGGGACAGCTGGGGTCCTTCGCGTGATCCCCAGCCTGGCGATTCTCATTATCTGCGTACCTTACCTGGGCGTGGGCACCGTGCCCGCAGTCGTGGCGCTCACCGTCCTCGCCATCCCGCCCATCCTCATCAACACGGCCATCGCATTGAGAAGCGTCCCCGCCGATGTCATAGAGGCGGGAGTCGGTATGGGCATGAGTCCGGCTCGTCTCTGGCTCACCGTCAAGGCGCCGCTCGCCTTCCCGCTTGCCTTCTCCGGCGTCCGCACCGCCACTTCCGAAATCATCGCATCCGCAACACTCGCAGCGTATATCGGGGCGGGCGGCCTGGGTATCCTCATCTATACAGGGCTCGGAGCGCTCCGTAACGACCTGCTCTGGATCGGCGGTATCTCCGTCGCCGTGCTCTCGTTGATCGTCAATCGCGTGCTCGCCATGGTCGATCGACGCATCCGCACGTACGAACACGTCGGCTCATCCGCCCGCTGATTCTACGGACGGCCCTCGTTCCCGCCCATCGACTTCGGCGCAGCATGACCAACCGGCCGCCCGGCAATGTGAGAGCCGCCACTGATCAGCCCTTCTAATCAGGCACGTGTCATTCCTTCCGAAAGGACCATCATGAACACCACAATCACCCGTCGCAGCGCTCTAGCCCTATGTGGCACCGCAGCGCTCTCATTCTTGGGCGCCTCATCTCTTTCCGGTTGCGGAAACTCCAAAGGCAGCGAGAACGCCATCACGGTCGGCTCGAAGGCCTTCACCGAAGGCGTCATCCTCTCCGAGCTCTACGCCCTCGCCCTGGAGGACGCGGGATTCAACGTCAAGCGCTCGTTTGAGATCTCGGGTTCACTCATTCACACCGCGATCGAGAACGGCGACATCGATCTGTACCCCGAATATACGGGCACCGGCCTCATCTCCGTCCTCAAGATGGACCCCTTGACCGACCCCGAGGAGGTCTACGAGACCGTTAAGAGCGCCTATGCCGATCAGTTCGACCTGGTATGGCTGAACAAATCCGAGGCCGCCGATGGCCAGGGGCTTGTTATTCGCACCGAGGCCGCAAAGAAGTTCGGGATCAAGACCATTTCCGACCTGCAGGCCCACGCCGAAGACCTGCGCTTCGCCAGCCAGGGTCAATTCGACGAGCGAGCCGACGGCCTCCCCGCCCTCGAGGCCACCTACGGCCCCTTCGACTGGAAGGCCTCCGCGATTTACGACGAGGGTTTGAAGTACGAGGTGCTTCGCAACGACGAGGCCGACGTCACCCCCGCTTACACCACCGAAGCCCAGCTCACCGACCCCACCTTCACGCTGCTCGAGGATGACAAGCACGTTTGGCCGCCCTACAACGTGGCTCCCGTCGTGCGCGCCGAAGTCCTCGAGGCCAACCCCGGTATCGCCGAGGCGCTCGATCGCGTGAACGCCGCCCTCACCACCGAGGAGCTCACGCGCCTCAACGCCCGCGTTGACATCGACAAGGAGGATTACGAGGACGTCGCGAAGGACTACTACGACTCCATTTCATAGCAGTCGCGGCACTTCAATGAGGTTTTTCGTACTGATTCCGGCAGGTTCGAAGTACATTCCCTTGGCGGCGCTTCCCCAACTGGGGTTTTGTCAGGGCTCAGCGCGCCTCTACTTCGCAAAACCCAACACGAGTACGAAAAACCTCATCCAACATCAGCTCCCGACATGACAAGGCAACGTTACGAGCGGAGAAGGACGGCTCATGACCCCGGCAGTTGAATTCAAAAATGTCACCAAGCGCTTCGCGGGCGCGTCGGCACCGGCGCTCGACCGCGTCTCCTTGGTGATCGATCCCGGTGAGCTCGTCTGCGTGCTCGGCACCTCCGGCGGCGGCAAAACCACGTTCATCAAGCTCATCAACCGTTTGCATGACCCCGATTCAGGAACCGTGCTGGTGAACGGCCAGGACATATCGAACGTTGATCCGGTCGAGCTGCGCCGGGGCATCGGCTATGTCATCCAGCAGACGGGGCTGTTCCCACACATGACCGTCGCCGAGAACATCGCCTGCGTTCCCAAGATCCTCAAGTGGGACCGCGGGCGCATCGACGCCCGCGTGGACGAGCTGCTTGAGCTCGTCCACCTCGACCCAGCCGATTTTCGCGACCGCTATCCCTCGCAGCTCTCCGGTGGCCAGCAACAGCGCGTCGGACTCGTGCGCGCATTGGCCGCCTCGCCCGAAATCATGTTGCTCGACGAGCCCTTCGGCGCCATCGATGCGATCACCCGCGCCAAACTCCAAGACGAACTCCTGCGCATCCACCGCGGCAGTGGCAAGACCTTCATCTTCGTAACGCACGACGTCACCGAGGCGCTCAAGCTGGGCACCAAGGTCCTGGTGGTCGATGCCGGCCGCGTGCAGCAATACGCCACCCCCGAAGAGCTGCTCGCACATCCCGCCACGCCCTTCGTACGCGAGCTGCTCGAAACGCAGGGCTACACGCCCGAGGGCAGGAGGGCGTGATGGGCCTGTTGTCATACATGGCCACGCACGCCGACGACCTGCTCGAGGCGACAGCCGAGCACCTCATGCTGCTGGGCGCGACCATGCTCATCTCCTGTGCCATCGCCGCGCTCATCACCGTTACCTGTCTGCGGAGCCGACCGCTCGGCAATGCCGTAGTAGAGGTCCTCGGGGCAGCGTATGCCATTCCCAGTCTCGCACTGTTCGCCCTGCTCATCCCTCTGACCGGATTGGGCTTCACCAGCGCCGTCATCGTCATGGTCGTATACAACCAGTTCATGCTCGTCCGCAATGCTCTCGAGGGTATTCGTGGCGTTGACCCGGCACTTATCGAAGCTGCGCGCGGCATGGGCCTGAGCGATTCGCAAGTGCTGCTCAAAGTGCAGCTGCCCCTCGCCCTTCCCGCCATCATCGCCGGCGTACGCCTGGCTTGCATCTCCACCGTCGGTATTGCCACCATCGCGGCAACCATCAACGCCGGTGGACTCGGCATGATCTTGCTCAGCGGTCTGCGGAGCATGAACATCGACAAGATCCTCGCTGGCACGATTTGCTGCGCCGCCCTCGCACTCGCTCTCGATGGCACGCTCAGGCTTATCGAAGCGCGTAGCCATCTTGTGCATCGGGACAAGCCCGGGGCCGCACGGCGCTAGACGGGTACACTGTGTACACGGCCGCGACGACGCGGCGCACGATGCACCATGGAGGCAAGGCATGACGTCGAACATCGATCGCGAACAGGAGCGCCCAACGGCAACCGGGGCAACCGGGTCCGTCGAGCCGACTCGCGATCGGCGTGCCCCCAAGATCGCCGTAGGTGACACCTCGGCCGTCCAGGACCGCAAAGCCGACAGCACCTCCATGAAGCAGGTGCGCACCACGTTCATCTTCCTCGCGTTCCTCGGAATCGCCTACGCCGCCTACCTCGTCTTGAGCGGCCAGCTCGACGACTTCGTCCGTGCACTCATAGGCGTCAACCCCCAGTGGATCATCGCGGGCGTCGCCTGCTTTTTGTGCTATTACGTCTTCGGTGTCCTCGCATACGCCGCCATCGTCGTGGTCGACCATGATTCCCCCGTGGGCTTTCGAGACCTCATGAGCGTCGAGGCCTCCGGCGTCTTCTTCATGCGCCTCACCCCCGGCGGTGCCGGCGTCATCCCCTCCCAAATCTATCGCCTCACCCGCGCGGGCCTTTCCCTGCCGGATGCCTCGGCATTGCAATTCGTCCGCTTCACCCTCTATGAGGCGGGCGAGGGCATCTTCGCCGCCATCATGCTGCTGTTCTGCGGTGACTATTTCCTGACGACCTTCGCCGACGTCAAGATCCTTGGGCTCGATGTCGTGTGGATCGGGGTCTTCATGTTCGGGTTCAAGTTCGTCCAGGTCGGCGGCGTCCTTCTCCTTTGCCTGCTCCCCGGCCCCATCCAAAAGCTCGGCGGTCTCGGTCTCAAGCTGGGCCATGCCCTGCACGTCCTCAATGACGAACGTTACGAGCGCTATCTCGACTTCCTCACCACGCAGGTCACTTCCTTCTCCCAGGCGTTCCGTTCCGCCGCATCCAACTGGCACGTGCTTCCGGTCGTCGAGCTCCTCACACTGCTCCAGCTCGGATGCATGTACGCACTCCCCTATTTCGTACTTCGCTCATTCGGCCTCGAAGCGGACCTGCTGATCTGCCTCGCCTCGGGCTCGATGGTCGAGCTCCTGGTCAACGCCATTCCGCTACCCGGCGGCGCAGGCGGCGCCGAGGTGGGCTTCACCTATCTATTCGGCAACATGTTCGGCTGGCATCTATCTGCAGGCCTGGTCATCTGGCGCTCCGTTGAATACCTGCTCCCCGTCGTCATCGCCGCACCGTGCATGGGCATGCGCTCCACAACCGGGGAAAGCATCTACCACCGATGGAACCGCCGCCTCGAGAACACCGTCCACGTCGCCCATGGCGATTGGGGCAGCGTCAAACGCCGTGCGGGAATCGCGTATCGCCCGACCGCATCGCAGCCGAGCTCGCTCGAGCGCAAAGTCACACGCTCGCAAACAGGAGATCTCACGGTGAAGATGCCCAAAAAGCCTCGCCCCGCCGAATCGGCGCGTCGCAACAACGGGGAGACACGATAACCCCAACCATTCCTGGGATTCGTCGGCTTGAAATCGTTTCAATCCGCGCGCGAAATACGTCAACCTTCGGTCTCTTCACGAAGCGCGAACACTTCACACGCAATTTCACCTATTGAAACGCTCCAGAATCGAATTTCCACCGTTCACGGAATACTGGGTGGACAAATCGCGCTAAAATGAATCTGCATGTCAGGTTTGCCCGTTGCGCAGTCGACTGGCCGCGAGATGGGCACCAACTACGAAAGAGAGGAGAGGCATGCAGTACTCACAGGAAGTGGAGAACATGTGCCCCGTCGCCAAGGGTGCATACCACGGTCCCGCGCCCATCCCCGAGGAGGGCAAGTGGGTCCAGGCCAAGGAGATCAAGGACATCTCCGGCCTCACGCACGGTGTGGGCTGGTGCGCCCCCCAGCAGGGTGCCTGCAAGCTCACGCTGAACGTCAAGGAGGGCATCATCGAGGAGGCCCTCGTCGAGACCATCGGCTGCTCGGGCATGACCCACTCCGCCGCCATGGCTTCCGAGATCCTTCCCGGTAAGACCATCCTCGAGGCTCTCAACACCGACCTCGTCTGCGACGCCATCAACGTGGCCATGCGTGAGATCTTCCTGCAGATCGTCTACGGCCGCAGCCAGACCGCGTTCTCCGAGGGCGGCCTGCCCGTGGGCGCCTCCCTCGACGACCTCGGCAAGGGCCTTCGCTCCCAGGTCGGCACCATGTTCGGCACCAAGGCCAAGGGCGCTCGCTACCTCGAGCTCGCCCAGGGCTACGTGACCCGCATGGCCCTCAACGCCAACAACGAGATCATCGCGTTCGAGTTCATGAACCTCGGCAAGTTCACCGACGCCCTCAAGGCCGGTAAGACCCCCGAGGAGGCCATCGCCGGCGCCATGGGCCACTACGGTCAGTGGGAGAACGCCGCCAAGTACATCGACCCGCGCACGGACGAGGAGACCCACACGGTCGCCAACGTCTTCCCGGTCCACGAGTAACGAAAGGGAGGGACTATAACCATGGCTGTTACTTTCGAAGGTTACGAGCGTCGCGTTGAGAAGATCAACGCCTGCCTCGCTGAGAACGGCATTGCCTCCCTCGAGGAAGCCGAGCAGATCTGCCTCGACAAGGGCGTGAACGCCCGCGAGATCGTGCACGACACCCAGTCCATCGCGTTCCAGAACGCCGAGTGGGCTTACACCCTGGGCTGCGCGCTGGCCATCAAGAAGGGCGCCAAGACCGCCTCTGAGGCTGCCGCCATCATCGGTGAGGGCATCCAGGCCTTCACCGTCCCGGGCTCCGTCGCCGAGGACCGCAAGGTCGGTCTGGGCCACGGCAACCTGGGCGCTATGCTCCTGTCCGACGACACCGAGTGCTTCGCGTTCCTCGCTGGTCACGAGTCCTTCGCCGCTGCTGAGGGCGCCATCAAGCTGGCCCTCAACGCCAACAAGGCCCGCAAGACGCCGCTGCGCGTTATCCTGAACGGCCTCGGCAAGGACGCCGCCCAGATCATCGCCCGCATCAACGGCTTCACTTACGTGAAGACCCAGTTCGACTACTTCACGGGCGAGCTCAAGGTCGTCGAGACCATCCCCTACTCCGATGGTCCCCGCGCTGCCGTCAACTGCTACGGCGCCGACGACGTCCGCGAGGGCGTTGCCATCATGTGGCACGAGAACGTGGACATCTCCATCACCGGTAACTCCACCAACCCCACGCGCTTCCAGCACCCCACCGCGGGTACCTACAAGAAGGAGCGCCTCGAGGCCGGCAAGAAGTACTTCTCCGTGGCCTCCGGTGGCGGCACTGGCCGTACCCTGCACCCGGACAACATGGGCGCCGGCCCTGCCTCCTACGGCATGACCGACACCATGGGCCGTATGCACTCCGACGCCCAGTTCGCCGGCTCCTCCTCCGTGCCTGCGCACGTCGACATGATGGGTCTCATCGGCATGGGCAACAACCCCATGGTCGGTGCCACCGTCGCCTGCGCCGTTGCCGTGAACGCCGCCATCAACGAGTAGCATTCACGCCGCACGCATAGACTCGGCATGATAATGGCCGCCACCTTCGGGTGGCGGCCATTTTGCTATCCACGATTCCGCATCACGAGTGGCGCGCTTTTGCCAAAATCGATGTTTCACAACACTGGTAATGCGGACTGAAAAGCTACGGGCGTGAAACGCTACAGCTCGGTTGGGCACTCCCCCGTCGCCATTGCCAAAATGCCGCGAATGCCCTGCTCGACCATACTGTCGACATCGATATCCGTATAGAAGGCGATATGCTGCGTCAGGATGACGTTGGGGAACTGGCGCAGATACGCCATGTTGCGATTTGCCAGGATGTCGTGCGTGCGGCTCACATGGTAGATGCCATCTTCCTCTGGGAAGACATCCATGGCAAGGGCACCGATCTTCTCACTCTCAATGCCCTCGACCAGCGCATCGACATCCATGAGCTCTCCGCGGCTGACATTCACCAGCACCACGCCGTCGCGCATCTTTGCAATCGCCTCGCAGTCGATAATGCCACGCGTGGATTCCATGAGCGGGATATGCACCGTCACAAGATCGCTCTGGGCGTACAGCTCGTCGAGTCCCACATAGGTGACATCGCCGCGAGCGGCGAGCTCCTCGCTGGGGAACGGATCGTATGCGAGAATCTTGCAGCCGAAGCCTCGCAGATAATCGATAACGGCGCGGCCGATGCGACCCGTCCCCATGACGCCCACGGTAAGGGTGCGCAGCTCGCGACCGCGCAATCCGGCTAGCGAGTAGTCGTTGACCTGCTGTCGCCACATGGCGGGCTTGTAGTTGCGCAGAGCCATGAGCATGAGCATGACGGCAAACTCAGCCACGCCATAAGGCGGATAGGTCGTATTGCACACATGGATGCCAAGCTCCTTGGCCGCATCTATATCGATATGGTTGAAGCCGATGCTGCGCGTTGCAACATACCGAACCCCTCGATCATGCAACTCGCGAAGCATGTCCGCATCCAACGGGCTCTTGTTGACGATGACAACTCCCTCAGCGCCATCCAGCATGTCCAGCGTCGCGCTCGTAAGCGTGTCCGCGGACCAGGCCACCTCGCAACCGGCGGGCAGCTCGCCAACAACACGGTCGTACGCCGCGCGCTCGTCATCGCGGAGTTCGAAAACCTTGATCTTCATATCATCCATCCCATCTCCGGGTTCCCTTGCGATGCCAGCACTATACCCGATGCGCAATGGGATGAGCCCCCGCACCACAAAGGCAGCGCACAGCCCCTCAGAGCGGACCTTCGCCCATACGTTGCTCGCACCAGCCACAAGGGACAATCGACCGTTCATGGGCCATTTGAGAGCCTCACTGGGGCATCGGTTGTCTTATAACGGTAAGACCCCTACGCTTTTGACAGAACGTGAGAAGGGACCAACATGCACGAAGAGACCGACGTCCTCGTAATCGGCGGCGGCATCGCCGGCATCGTTTCCTCGATTGAGGCGGCGCGAGCGGGCGCGAACGTCACAATCGCCTGTGCCGGCCCACTCTTCGGCGGATCGAGCTTCTATCCAGGCACCTGGGGCTTGGGGCTTATCGGCCCAGCCGACGAAGAAAACGAGGCCGATCTTGTCGCAACCATCGAGAATGTCGGCTGCGGCGTCGCCGACCCCGCCCTTGTTGAGACGTTCGTTCACAACATCCGCCCCGCAATCGAGTGGCTTGAACAGGAGCTCGGCGTTCCCCTCAAACGCCCCTCCAGCGCCGAAAGCGCGCGCGAGGTCACGTTCATCCCCTGCTTCGACCACGCGAATCGCCTGTGGCGGGGCATAACGCGCGAGGCTTTCGAACGCGTCGCACGTGCCGAGATCGAACGGCTCGGCATCGAGCTCCTAGAGCGCTGCGAGCTCATGGAAATCGTTCGAGATCAACATGGCCCGGTCATCGGCGCCATCCTGTACGACAGGCGCGAACAGGAGCTTTTCCCCTTCCCCGCCAAGTCGGTCATCCTGTGCTCCGGCGGCACGGGAGGACTGTTTGAACGCAGTCTCACCTCACGAGACGTCCTCAGTTCCGCACACGGCATCGCCCTCGACGCGGGCTGCTCACTCGTGAATATCGAATTCATGCAAATGATGCCTGGGCTCGTCTCGCCCGCCCGTGGAATCGTCTTCAACGAAAAGACCTTCCGCTATGCGGTCTTCGAAGACCCCGCCGGTATTTTGCCCGCCGATCGCAAAGGGCTTTCCGATCTACTTGAAGCGCGCTCAGGACACGGACCGTTCACGTGCCGTCTCGGTGATGAACTCGTCGACATGGCAATCGACGCCGCGGGAGAAGACGGAATCGCCGTCCACTATAACTTTCCCAAAGACGACGCACCGGAGTTCGTGCAGACGTTCGCGCAATGGATGGAAGACGAGCTTGGAATCACCCCCAACGACGAGCTGCGCGTTGCGATGTACGCGCATGCAGCAAACGGCGGTATCCGCATCGACGCTCATGCCAAGACGAGCGTACCAGGACTTTTTGCATGTGGTGAAGTCACGGGCGGCATGCACGGCGCCGATCGAATCGGGGGGCTCTCCAGTGCAAACAGCCTGGTTTTTGGACGGATTGCCGGCAAGGGCGCCGCGAATCAAGGCACCGCAGCATCGACCTGTATCAATGCAGACCGCATCCTCAAAGAGTCACTTGAGCGCATCCGGATGAACGCAGCGCCTTTAGACGACATGGACGCGAGCCGCATCACCAAGGACATGCAGGGGACCATGAGCGCGCATGCCATGATTCAACGGACCGAAGAAGGCCTTGCAACGGCACTCGACGATATTGAACGACTGCAACGCGAAGCACGATATCACGGAGATTGCCGTGGCTGCGTGATACCCGCCGACGCCGCACTTGCACGTGGGATACGCGTCTCCTCGCAACTCAAGCTCGCCCAGGCGATGCTGCAGGCAATGAGAAACCGTACCGAGGGCCTCGGATCGCACTATCGCGCCGATTGAGTGCCGCTGAAACCATACGTGTACGTTTTGGGGAAGGTTTTGGCTCTCCAACGCTTGTAAAAGCGCTTCCCTTCAAAAATTACCTGGGGAAACGTCGGCCGTCGTGATGGGCTAAAGCAAATTGAACGGAAAACCTTCCCCAAAATGTACACTTGTTGTCGCGATCTTACTCCTTAGGCGCGACAGCAAGGGCGACATCATATCGAGTCTGGCCATACATGCATCAGAACGTACATGCATGAGTGCAAAAGGGACCGAAGCTAGGACTCGCTACAGATAGCAAAACAGCCTCTCGCGAGGCTGCACAATTCAATGGGTGGGCGATCAGGGATTCGAACCCTGGACCTTGGGATTAAGAGTCCCCTGCTCTAGCCAGCTGAGCTAATCGCCCGTATGTCCAAAGGATGCAATGTGGTGGGCGATCAGGGATTCGAACCCTGGACCTTGGGATTAAGAGTCCCCTGCTCTAGCCAGCTGAGCTAATCGCCCCTTTGCATCTACCGTGTGAAAGGGAATGGGGTGGGTAAAGGGACTCGAACCCTCGACCTACGGGACCACAACCCGTCGCTCTAGCCAACTGAGCTACACCCACCATGTCTGTCACACAGCGAAGAGTATTATGCATTCTTATCAAAAACATTGCAAGGGGTATTTTTGAAAAATTTGGCGATGGGAAAACATCGCCAAAATCAAGACCCCCGGACCCGATCCAGCTAGGCGTTGCGTCCGTATTCCCTACGGCGATACCATCGCACCGCCGTGCTCCTTATGAACGTGGCGATGAAAGCCCCGCTGCAATCGATCAGGACATCGGTTACCTGGCCGCAACGCCCCGGCACGAACAGCTGAATCGTCTCATCGATCGACGAGACCAGCACGCAAAGAACGCACGCGGCGACAACGCCCTCCGATCCAGCGCTGCGCTTGGGGTCGAACGCATAAGACGAAAGCAGGGCAAGGATGAAATACTCCGTAAAGTGGGCCGCTTTGCGAATCAGGAAATTCGTGACCCAGGCAAAGGGGAGTCCCAGCGACTGCAAAAGCCCTTGGACCCACTCCATGACCCCGGCACTCAAAGAACCGCTGCCCTCTCCCGCAACAAGGGAATTACCCCAGATCACGCTGATGAACAGAACGACGAGAACGAGTCCCGGAATGCTCACCCTCTCCTTTATGTCCCGTATAAGCGAGGACACGCGCTACGCCTCCGCCAGCTGGCGAGCATCAAGCGACGCCGTGCCGCCCTCGATGACCTTGAGATACTCATGGGCGACCGCATGGACGCTCTTTGACTTGACCTTGTCGAACTCGTCTTCAATCATCGCGTTGACACGCGTGTGCATCTTTGTTTCATTGCCCCCCTCGGCAAGCGCCGCCATGCGGTCCACGCCAACGCAGACCGTCTGGTCGCCCTGAGGGGCCTTGGGCGTCGTGTCCTCGGCCAGAATGGCGAGAGCGCGGGCCCACATGTCCTCATGGCCCGAGTAATCCGCCATGGGGACCTCAACGTCCTCGACGGTCGCCGCTACGGCAACGGGGCGAACGGGTGCGGCGGAGACGGGAGCAGAAGCGGGTTGCATCTTGGGAAGCACGGGGACATAGGACGCGCGCGTAACAGTACCCCCATAGAGAGACGCCATGGCCTCATCGCGACCGATGACATCCTCGCGTGCATCGGCCCCCGCAGTTGCAGAACGGGCAGCCGCCTGAGCCGCCGCCTGCTCCGTGCGGCGCAGCTCTTCGAGCGCGATTTGATACATGTCCTTCGAGCGCGTGGGGTCGCAGCTAAACGGGGAATCACCGCTGAACATGGCGTCGATCTCCGCCCAAGCCTCGGCCTCGTCGAGCGCATCGACCGCACGCGAAATGACCGGGACGCCATCTGGAGTGGCGGACCTTCCACCCCGATGACCGTGCGGGCGAGAACCGGCGCGCGAGACATACGTGGAGGCAGCCGAACGGGCATCGGCAAACGCGGACTTGAATCGAGCGGCTTCGACCTGTTCTTCGGCGAGACGCTCCGCGCGGGCATCCATAAGGTGGCCGGATATGGCGAGCAGGCCGACTCCAGCGAGCGAGCCGGCGACAAGCGGCAAGATATCGGAGCGAATCGCCTCGTTGACCCCATCGAACGGCAGAGTCGCGGCATATGCGGCCAACGGCAGCGCCACGCCCAGCCCCACTGAGATGGCGATTGCCCCTTTGCGATACCCCATGCTCTCGACAGCCATGACGCGCTCCTTCGTCACCCTCGCAAACGTGCTCTAAACAACGATGACCGGCGCGGATGCACCGGTTCGCAATAAGTCGGATGGAAAAGATGAAGTGTGGCGCGCAGGGAATGACCCCGACAACGGTTGGTAGTGCGTTTCATCTGCGTTTTCCGTCGCGATCTTCGTTGCATTATAAAGAGAACTCCCAGGTATTTGCAAGTATCAACCGCCGACGGCGACAAATCGGGCCATCTGTTGCAAACGGGAACTTTAGGGAACAAGTACCTCGGCATTCCGTCTTATCCGCAAACGGATCGTTTGAGTAAAGGAGCGAGCATGACACGCATCGCCATCGTCACGGGGGCGAGTTCGGGCCTCGGTCGCGAATTCGTCAAGCAGCTGGATGCCGGCGCAGCCGGGAAGCTCGATGAGATTTGGGTTGTCGCCCGCCGAGCCGATCGGCTCGAGGCCCTACGCCGCACCTGTGACACGCCCGTGCGTCCCTTCTGCCTGGACCTGACCGACCCCGCCTCGTTCGATGTGATCGATGGGGCCCTCTCCGAGACCCCGACCGCCGAAGTCGCACTGCTCATCAACAATGCGGGCTTTGGAACGTTTGGGCCGATCGCCGCGCAAAGGCCCGAGGACGGGGCAAGCATGGCAAAGCTGCTCATGGTCGCCCCAGTCGAGCTGATCTACCGCACACTCCCCTATTACCGCGCGGGCTCGCGCGTCATCAACGTCGCAAGCGTGGCGGCGTTCCTCCCACAACCCAAGCTCGCCGTCTATTCGGCGGCCAAGCGCTTCATCCTCGACCTGTCCCGCTCGCTCAACGCCGAGCTGGGAGAAGCCGACATCCACGTCACAGCTCTGTGCCCCAAATTCATGCACACCGAATTCCTGGATCAGCCCGGCGATCAGGCAGCTGCGAACGCCATGTGCGCCATCGGATTCGAGCGCGCCGAGGACGTCGCCAAGTCGGCCCTGCGCGCCAGCAACCGCGGAAAGGATCTCTGCATCCCCTCCCTCGATATGAAGGCCTATTACGCGGCGTCGCGCATTCTCCCCTACAAGGCGGCATTGGCCGTCGAGCGCGCCCTGGGAATTCTCTAAAAGCAGCGCCGCAGCCCAACGCGCGACGAATCGAACAAAAAAACCTCCTTGCCCGCATGCAAACGGCAAGGAGGATTTTCGTTGTGATGGGTTGGTCAGCTATCTCTACAGCGCCTCGGGATGATCAGCGGCCTTCTTGGCTGTGCGAATCAGGAAATCCTGGTTGGAGTTCGTGCCCTTGAGCCCCTTGATGAAGGACGCCGCAGCGCGCTCCGTATTGTTCATACCGGCGAGGATACGGCGGATGCCCCACATGAACGGACGCATCTGCTCGTCGACCAGCAAGTCCTCGTTGCGCGTACCCGAGGCGACCGGATCGATAGCCGGGAAAATGCGGCGATCGGCGAGGTCACGGTCGAGCTTGAGTTCCATATTGCCAGTGCCCTTGAACTCCTCGAAGATCACTTCGTCCATCTTGGAACCGGTGTCCACGAGCGCAGAGGCCAGAATCGTGAGTGAACCGCCGTTCTCGATATTGCGCGCGGCGCCCAGGAAGCGCTTGGGCGGATACAGAGCGGCAGAATCAACGCCACCGGAGAGAATGCGACCCGATGCAGGCGCGGCGAGATTGTACGCGCGGGCGAGACGGGTGATGGAGTCGAGCACCACCACAACGTCGCCACCAAGCTCGACGATGCGCTTGGCACGCTCGATCACGAGCTCTGAGACGCGCGTATGGTTGTCGGCAGGCATATCGAAGGTCGAAGCCACCACATCGCCCTTGATGGAGCGCTGCATATCGGTGACCTCCTCGGGGCGCTCATCGACCAACAGGCAGATGAGATGCACCTCGGGGTTGTTGATCGAGATCGACTGGCAGATCTTCTTCAAGATCGTGGTCTTGCCCGCCTTGGGAGGCGAGACGATCAAGCCACGCTGGCCCTTGCCGATGGGGCTCACGATGTCGATCGCGCGGCCCGTAATCGAGTCCTTGCCATGCTCCATCTTGAGCGGCTCGTTGGGATAGATCGGCGTGAGATCGGCGAACTTGGGACGATGCTTGATCTGCTCGGGCTCGAGGCCGTTGACCGAGCGGATCTTGGCGAGTCCCGGAAGCTTGTCGTTGGCGCGCATCGGGCGCAGCGTACCGGCAACCAAGTCGCCGGCGCGAAGCCCTGCGGCGCGGATCATCTGCGCGGGGACGAACGCGTCGTCACGACTGGGCATATAGCCGTGTGCACGAATGTAGCCGAATCCCTGGTTATCCATGTCGAGAATACCCTCGATGTCGCGGAATCCCTCGGCGCGGGCGGCGGCGGCATAGATCATTTCGACCAGGTCGGCCTTTTTGACACCCGTCGGGTCGAGTTCGAGAGAGCGGGCCTTTTCGCGAAGCTCGGCGACCTTCATGGCCGTGAGCTCCTCGCGCGTGAGCGAGGGCTCGATTGGAGCAAAGCGGTTGTTGCGCTGCTTGCGGTTCTCCTTCTGGCGCTCACGACGCTCGCGACGGGCATCGGCCTTGGAAGACGGGCCCTCGGCGCGCTCAGCGTCGCGGCGATCCTTATGGTTGCGACGGGATTGCTTGCCGGAAGGCTTCTCCTCGGCCTTCGCCTCGGCCTTATCCGCAGGTTGGTCGGCCTTATCGGACGCCTCCTCGCTTTTGGGCTTGGAACCATCCTCGTCAGCACCCGACTTGGGGGCGTCTTCACGCACCGCTTTTCTCGCGCGGGAGGCGCGTCCGGGACGGGCGTCCCTCTTGACCGCGGCCTCTTTCTCAGAGGCTTCCTCGGTAGATGAGGCAGGGGCGGGCTGCGCGGATTCGACGGAAGTCTCCTCGACCCTCTCAGCCTGAATGCCCGGCTCGCGATCGGACTTCTGAGAATCCTTCTCCGCAGGCCCATCAGCCTTCGACTCGTCGCGAGCCGCCATCAAGGCAGCCTGCTGAGCCGCCAGGGCGGCAGCGGCGGCCTTCTCGGCCTCAACGTACGCCTTCGGCTTGCGGCCACGACGGTGCGGACGCAGCGCGGGATCGATCAACGGTGCCTCCACCTTGACTTCCTGCGCACCCACAGCCGGCTCGGCGGCGGAAAGCACCTCTGCCGCACGCTCGGCGGCGCGGCGCTGCCTGCGGACGACAGAGGCCTGGCTGATCTGTGCGAGAGCGCGGGCCTGCATGACCTCCGCAGTTGCAGCGGGAGCCGCGGGAGCCTCGGCATCCCCGGCAGCGGCCTTGGCCTTGCGGGTACGGCGCTTAGCCGGCACCTCTACATCCTCAGACTCCGAAACGGCACGCGCCCGACGACGGGGCGCCGCGGGTGCCGCAGCCGAATCCGCCGTCTTACGGGCACGGCGCTTGGGCTTTACCTCAGGCTCCTGAGCAGCCGAAACGACCACAGACTCGGGGGTAACTTCGGTCTGGGCGGCACGGGCCTTGACGGGCGCGCTCGTCTCCCGGGTACCGGGAGCGTCGACCACGGGGGTAGGCGCAACTTCAGGCGCGCGATCGTCCCTATTCGGAGCCTTCTCGATATTCGCTTCTTCAGACACGCGGTTCTACTTTCTTCTCGCGTTAGTACAAGCACGGCGTCGATACGCGCCGATATATCACTTGTTTGAAAAATGTAGGTAAGAAAAATGAAAGCGCAGGTCGCGCTGGGTTGAATATACCACATTGCAACCGTTCGGCATAGAAAAATACCCGGACGCAAAGGCATCCGGGCATTTTCATTCGATTGGGAACCAGCGCAGACGCCGATTTACATCGTGGTGGGCGCGGAAACACCGATAAGGCTCAGAACCAGCTCGAGCACGGAGCGGACGGCGTCGCAGGCGGCCAGACGTGCGCGGGACAGCTCGGCGTCGACCGGACGGCCCTCGCTCGGCAGAACCTGGCAGGCCTGGTAGAAGCTGTGGAAGCCGGCGGCCAGCTCCTCGGCGAAGTGGGTCAGGCGGAAAGGCGCACGGTCGCGGGCGCAGGAGGCGATGAGGTCCTCGAGCTCGGAGATCTTGCGGGAGAGCGCGAGCTCGGTGGGGTCGGTCAGCAGCGCGTAGTCGACGTTCTCGCCGATGGCCTTGGCGGCCACGGCGTCCATGCCCATCTCAGCGGCCTCCTCCGGCGTGACGCCGGCGGCCTTGCGCAGGATGGAGCAGATGCGGGCGTGCGCGTACTGGACGTAGTACACGGGGTTGTTCTGGCTCTTCTCCTTGACGGCCTCGATATCGAAATCGATGGCCTGGTTGGAAGAGCGGGAGATCAGGGTGTAACGAGTGGCGTCGGCACCGACCTCGTCAACGAGCTCCTGGAAGGTGACCATGGTGCCCTTGCGCTTAGACATGCGAATCGGCTTGCCGTTGCGGAGCAGATTCACGAACTGGCCGAGCAGGACCTCGAACTGGCCGGGGTAACCCAGGGCGTCGCAAACGCAGCGCACGCGGTTGATGTAACCGTGGTGGTCACAGCCCCAGATGTCGATGACATGGTCGACGCGCTGGAACTTATCCCAGTGATAGGCAACGTCGGAGGCGAAGTAGGTGTACTCACCATTGGCCTTCACCAGAACGCGGTCCTTGTCGTCGCCCAGATCGGTGGAACGGAACCACAGGGCGCCGTCCTTGTTGTAGAGATAGCCCATCTCGTCGAGCTTGGCAAAGGCGCGGTCGACGGCGGAGGTGCCGGCGTGCTCGCCCTCGGTGTCCTTGATGTAGACGGTGCGCTCGGAGAACCACTTGTCAAAGTCGCAGCGGACGTCGTGGCACAGCTGACGCATGTTCTCGACCATCTTGGCGTAGCCCTCCTCACGGAAGTAGAGCATGCGCTCCTCGTCCGTGACGTGGGCCCACTTGTCGCCGTCCTTCTTATAGAAGGCAGCGGCCTCGTCGATGATGTAGGTGCCGCCGTAGGCGTTGCCACCCAGGCCCTCGGTGAAGGCGTCCATGTAGGGATGGGAATCCAGGTGCTCGTCGGCCTCATCCTGAACGAAGTTGTCGCGGTCCTGAGCCAGGAAGTCGCGAGCGCCGTCGATATCGAGGCCCTCCTTCTCCATGATCTCGATGAGCTGCATGTAGCGGTAAGAGATGGAGTTGCCGAACACGTCCATCTGAGAACCGTGGTCGTTGATGTAGAACTCGCGCTGGATGTCATAGCCGGCGTGGCTCATGACGCGGCAGAGGGAGTCACCGAGCGCAGCCCAACGGCCGTGACCGACGTGCATCGGACCGACGGGGTTGGCGGAAACGAACTCGACCTGGGTCTTCAGGCCCTGGCCGACGTTGGACTTGGCAAAGTCCATGCCCTCCTTGCGAGCGACGTCCAGAATGGCGTTGTTGGCGGCGGCGTTCAGGTAGAAGTTGATGAAGCCGGGGCCGGCGACCTCGACCTTGGCGATCTCGGCGCTCTCGGGCATGTGGGCCACGATGGCGTCGGCGATCTTCTTGGGTGCGCAGTGGGCCAGCTTGGCGGACTTCATCGCGCAAGTGGAGGTCCACTCACCGTGAGAAGTGTCAGCCGGTCGCTCCATGCCACAATCCTCGAGCTCGAACGCGGGCAGGTCGCCAGCCTCCTGAGCGGCGGCGAGGGCAGTGCGCACCAACTCTTCAATCTTCTCCGGCATAGAGGTCCTCCTCATCCTATGGCCCTGAAATGTCCTTCTCGCAGGGCTCACGTACAGACGCACTGTACTCTAGCACAGCGCAGCAGCTTAGGGGCGTGAAATCCCCGAAAACATGCGATAGCCCGCTTTTTCCAAGTTCAAATCTACAGGAAAACGCATAGAAAGATACGGAATTTAAATTGCGAGAATAGCTCATTCAGGCATTTTTCCAATACCGTATGCATCATTATTCACGTCCTGCAATGAGTCCTCTGTAGGTTCTCCCATATAAACATGGTATTATTGTTGCTACTGAGCGTATCGCGTATTCATTTGGAGGAAGCATGTTTGAAATCGGACAGCACGTTATTCATCCCGGCCAAGGAGTCTGCACGGTCACCGGATTCACCGAGGACGTCGCGCACCCCATGATTTTGCTCCGCGCCAAATCCGGCCATGCGGAAACCCACCTCATGTATCCCCTTGCCCAGCAGAGCCGCCTCCATGCAATCATCTCGCGCGAGGACGCCGAAGACCTCATCGACTCCTACGCCGACCTGACTGTCGATTCATTTACCGAACGCAACAGCGCACTCGAGGAAACGCATTTCAAGCAACAGCTCAAACTCGGAGCTCCCGAGACGGTGCGTGTCGCAAAGACCATGCGTCACCGCATCGCAGAAGCGGAAGCCCATGGAAAGAAACCGAGCAGCTACTATTCCCGCATGCTCAAGGAGGCGCGCCGCCGCACGCTCGAAGAGCTCTCCGTCGCCCTCGGAGCCGACGAAGACGCTGTAGAAGAGCGATTCAAGGCAGCCATCATCCAAGCGGGCGAAATCCCGACACTCAACTGATTGACGCCCCGCCTCAATTTAGGGACAGTCCCCAAATTGAGGCGCGGAATCGAGGTGCAGCACAACGGTAAGGCCCGCACTCCATCGTGCTATAGTGTGGTGTAGCAAGCCTCCCCCTTCACCGGATGGGGGAATCAAGGTGTCCGACCCCCGACCGTAGGTACGGTGCGCACGCGCGCCATAAGGCGGGGGTCTCGGGCACCTTTTTTGCAATCGCAGCCGTTATCTAGGAGGAACCATGGCACAGCTCAACGCCGGCATGACCCGCGAAGCAGCATTCGCCCTGCTCAGCGAACACAACAAGGATCCGTTCCACATCGAGCACGCAGAGACGGTCGAGCAGACGATGCGCTACTTCGCACGCGAGTACGATCCCGAGAACGAGGAGTTCTGGGGCATCGTCGGCCTGCTGCACGACCTCGACTGGGAAGAGCACGACGACGACCCGATGAACCACACCATCTATGCTGCGAAAGACATCGAGGCCGCTGGTGGATCCGCCGAGCTCATCCGCGCCATCCAGACGCACACAAGCGATTTCAACGCCGAGTTGCCCAAGCCGGAGCTGATGATGGAGAAGATCCTGTTCGCCACCGAGGAGCTCACGGGTCTCATCGGCGCAGCCGTGGTGATGCGTCCCTCCAAGAGCGTCATGGACTTCAACGTGAAGTCCCTCAAGAAGAAATTCAAGGACAAGCGTTTCGCCGCCGGCGTTTCACGCGATGTCATCCGCTCCGGCGCCGAGATGCTCGGCTGGGAGCTCGATGAACTGTTCGCGCGCACCATCGAGGCCATGCAGTCCTTCGCCCCCGATCGCGACACGTTCACCTCAATTTAGGGACAGTCCCTAAATTGAGGTTCTGACATCTAAATCCGCCTCAAATTAAGGACTTCCCTAATTTGAGGCATGTGTAAACAAGCCAAAAACGAAACAGGAGATGCCACATGCCGAGAACCTCACGAAAGCGATCGGAAACCGGCTTTTACCACGTGATCCTGAGAGGAAACGGCAAGCAGAACCTGTTTGAAACCGATAAGGACCGGGCGGCATTCATGGAGGCCGCCCGGTCCTCTTTTTCACGCGACAGCGTCACGCTCATCGCATGGTGCCTTATGGACAATCATGTGCACCTCATCATCGACGACCCGCTCGACCGCATAAGCACAGCCATCCAACGCGTAGCCTCGACGTATGCAATGTACTTCAACCACACATTCGGACACTCAGGCCACGTGTTCGAAGGGCGCTACGGAAGCGTTCCCATTATTGATGACGAGCAGTTGCTTGCAGCGGTGAAATACGTCCACAACAACCCTCTCAAAGGCATGGGGATCACGCCTGATCGCTACCCGTGGTGCAGCTATTCAGAGTATACATCCGGCGTATCGAGATTCGCAGATATCGACACGCTTCTCGAGCTACTTGGTGGGATCCAGGCGTTTGTGATGTTCTCCATCAACGACAACGTCACCGGATATCGACCAGCCTTCAAAAAGTATGCCGACGAAGACGAGAGGGCTACGCTCGCCCAGCAAGTATTCGAGTCCTTCGGATGCACGGCAACGGGCGTCAAAGAGCTGCCGAAGAAAACAAGAAACCAAGTGCTCAAGGCCTTGTGCGAATGCGGGCTAACGGTGAAGCACGTTCAGAGGCTCACCGGCATCGGAGAGTGGACGATCCGCAACGCCGCGGGGCGCGTCAAGAAACGTTAACCCGCCCGTAAACCTCAATTTAGGGACAGTCCCTAAATTGAGGTTGCACGGATGTAACAATTCAATAGTTCTCGCCGTGTATGGGGTGAGGAGGTGGAAGGCATGAAACAAAAACCACCACATACCGTCGAGGCGCTCCAATCCGAAGCTTTCATGGAGCACGCCATCGAGCATCATCGCGGAGCAGTCCTGAGACTCGCGCTCGCACGGACGCACAGTGCGACGGACGCCCAAGATATCGCCCAGGATGTGTTCATCAAGCTGCTGCGAAGCGCCACAAGGTTCCACGACGATGATCATCTGCGCGCGTGGCTGCTGCGCGCGACCCACGATTCATGCATCGACCTGCATCGGCAGGCCTGGCGTCGCCGCGTCGAGACGCACGAGGACATGGCTGCCGTTGCGGACCGAGAGACGTGGGACCCGGCCATCGAGGAAGTCGTCAACCATCCAGTATGGACGGCCATGGAGCGCCTACCCGACAAGCTGCGTTGCGCGCTGCACCTTCACTACGTCGAGGGATACGGCATCGCTGAGGTCGCGGACATCTTGGGATGCACGGAGGCGGCAGCCCGCACGCGCCTGCATCGCGGACGCAAGAAGCTGGCCGCCGAGCTCGCGCGACTTGAAGCAGCGGGGTCCGCGCCCGCCTCTACGCACAGCACAGCCGCGGACCCGAACGAACCGACCGACCCCGCAATGCAGCAGACCGCATATTAGAGAGGAGCCCCGTCGTGACACAGAACCTTATGGATGACTACGTCCGCACCATGAAAAGCGTCGGTAGCGATGACGCTTCACTCACGCGCATCCAGCGCGCCGTCGCCCGCGAGCGCGCTCGCAGCGCATCCGTCCCTGCCGCTTCTGGGCGCACCGACATGTCCGCACGAACCGCATCGGCATCAGCGCCCGCACCCTGTCGAGGCCTGCGCATCGCCGCCGTCGCCGCATGCACGGCGCTGCTCGCGCTCGGCGGCGCCTTCGCACTCCCCCGGCTGATGGGCCGCGGCGCGCCCGTCACCCCCGTGGCGGGGATGCAGGGATTCGTCCTTGCCGCCTACGCCGACGGCAGCGCGGTCGAGGAGGGCGAGAACACCGTCATAACCTCGACGGATATCATCATGAGCTCGGGCTCGTGGAGTCAGGGAGATGACGGCAGCTACACGACGGCGTACACCATCGATCCAGGCGTCCTCGGCAACGACGTGGCCTCGGTCGAGTACCGCTCGACCAACGAGAACGTAATGCTCGAGGGCATGCGCGACCGCGGGAAGGTGCTGCCCGGCGAGAGCCTGGGAACCGAGTACCTCTCGTCGATCACCGTAGGCGGGCCGGACGCGACGCTGCCCGACATCCATCAACTCGATCTGCGCGTCACCACGCCCGAGACCGATGCGATCAAGAAAGCAGACGAGACAGATAGGGAGCTCTCGTATGCGAGCGTATACGACGAGGAGGCCAGCGGCCGCCACTCATACGAGGTCGAGCGCGCCTGCGCCGAGGAACTCGCTTCGGGAACGCTCGAGATTACCGCGACCTTCGCAGACGGAAGCACGCAAACCCACGTCTACCGCATCGCGCCCGTCGAGGATTTCGAGCAGCTCTGGTGGAAGGATCGGACGGCCAGGCGGGCATCGTTCGACGATGAGGACGCCGATTACGAGCCCCTACAGCTCTTCACCCTGCAGCAGATCGAATAACGCTCAAGTCAACCAAAACCTCAATTTAGGGACTGTCCCTAAATTGAGGTTACGGGCGCACCTGCCCCGTGCCTCGAAGCTCATACTTGTACGTCGTGAGCGCCTCGGCGGCAAATGGGCCGCGGGCGTGCAGCTTCTGAGTCGAGATGCCAATCTCGGCACCCAAGCCAAACTCACCGCCATCGGTAAAACGCGTGCTCGCATTCGCGTACACGGCGGCAGCATCCACCTCACGCAAGAAACGCTCGCAAGCCTCCTCATCCTCGGCGACAATCGCCTCGGAGTGGCCCGTGCCGTAGCGGTTCACGTGCGCGATGGCCTCGTCGATACCACCCACGACCTTCACGCTGATCTCAAGCGCGAGATACTCACGTCCCCAGTCCTCTTCCGTCGCGTCGACAAACTCGCCGGCAAAGGCGACGCCGCGAACGCGTTCATCTCCATGGATCACCACACCGGCGGATCCAAGCTCGGAGAGTGCCTCGGACAGGAAGGCGTCGGCGATCGACTCGTCCACAAGCAGGGACTCACACGCATTGCACACGCCCACGCGTTGGGTCTTGGCGTTCATGATAATCGCGCGAGCCTTGGCAAAATCGGCACTCTCATGAACGTAGATGTGACAGTTGCCCGTGCCCGTCTCGATAACCGGCACCAGGCTCTCGCGAACGCAGCGCTGGATGAGACCGGCACCACCGCGCGGAATCAGAACATCAACCACGCCGCGCAACGCCATGAGCGCCCCCGTTGCAGCGCGATCGGTCGTCTCGATGATGGAAACCGCCGCCCGGTCGAATCCACTCGCCTCGACGGCATCCGCCAAGATGCGGGCGATTGCGACACAGCTGTTCTGAGCGATGGAACCTCCGCGCAAAATGCAGGCGTTGCCCGTGCGAATGCAAATGCCGGCGGCATCGGCGGTCACGTTGGGACGCGCCTCGTACACCATCGCGACAAGCCCTAAAGGCACGCTCACGCGCCTCAGATGAACTCCCTCGCTAATGTCGCGCTCATCGAGCACGCGCCCCACGGGGTCGGGCAAATCGGCGAGCTTATCGAGGCCTGCGGCCATGCCCTCGACGCGCTCCGGCGTGAGCAGCAAGCGGTCGAGCAAGCCCTCGGATGTACCCGCGGCGCGAGCGGCATCCATATCGATGGCGTTCGCCTCGAGAACCTCGTCGGCACGCTGGCGAAGAGCGGTGGCCATGGCGCGCACCGCGGCACAGCGCGCCTCGTCGGAGGCAAATCCCAATGAACGCGAGGCGGCCTTTGCCTCGCGGGCAAGATCTTCAACATATACGGCGATATCGTTCATGGCGAACTCCTCACGTGTGTAAAATGCACCCGTCCCCAATTGCACATCGGGCAGGCCGCGGCGCTACGCGAATACGATCAGGTTGTCGCGATGGATGGCGGGCTTATCAGCGAGCGCGACGAGCAGACGATTGCCGGCGATATCCTCCTGACGACGGCCCGCGGCGAGCTCGAGCACGTCCCGGTCGGCTTCGGCGATACCGCGGGCAAGCACGAACCCATCCGCATCGCGAACGTCCAAGATATCGCCTGCGGAAAAATCGCCATCGACGGCCTTGATGCCGACCGACAACAGCGATCCGCCGCCATCGACCAGGGCCCTTGCGGCGCCGGCATCGACTGTCACCGTACCGTGAGCCGAATCACCCAGCGCAATCCACAGCTTACGAGGCGCGATCTCCAAGCGGCCCGCAGGCGGCACGAACCGCGTGCCCACCTGCTCGCCCATGGCAAGGCGCACCAGTGGGCGCTCCTCGGCACCCGAGCAGATGACGCTCTCAATGCCGGCCGTCATGAGGATGCGGCAGCTGCGGATCTTGGTGATCATACCACCCGTGCCGACCGAGGTGGTGGAGTCGCCGGCGGAACCGATGATCGCGGCGTCAATCTTGTCCACGAGCGGGATGAACTCGGCATTCGGATCGAGCGAGGGATTAGCCGTGTACAGACCGTCGATGTCGGAGAGCGTCACGCACAGATCGGCGGATACCAGGCAGCTCACAAGGGCGGCGAGCGTGTCGTTATCGCCGAACTTGATCTCGTCGACGGCGGTGGTGTCGTTCTCGTTCACCACGGGCACCACGCCCAGCTCGAGCAGGCGCGTGAGTGCATCGCGGGCGTGCAGATAGGAGGAGCGGCGAGCGGTATCGCTGCGCGTGAGCAGAACCAGCGAGGTCAGCATGTCTACGGCGCGAAACTCCTCGTCATACACGGCGGACAGCACGCACTGCCCCACCGAAGCGCAAGCCTGCAGGCTTGGCATATCGGTCGGACGCTTATCGAATCCCAGCAAGGGGGCGCCGCAAGCGATCGCGCCCGAGCTCACCACCACGAGGTCCCAGCCGGCATCACGCAGATCGCGAGCCTGCGCGGCGAGGGACGCTATGAAATCACGGCGAAGCTCGCCCGCCTCTACCAACGTGGAGGAGCCGATCTTCACCACCATGGTCTTGCGCTCGTTCATCATTTCGCCTTCCAGGGAAGTACGGAGGACGTGGCGGCCATGCGCTCGCGCACGAGGCCGTCGCGCAGGGCGGCGAGCCCGCGCTCCATGCCCACCACGTAGGATTGCGGATACAAAAAGCGCTTGTACGCGTCATCAAGCGAAGCGAGAGATGCGGCGCAACGGGCGCGGGCGAGCTCGATGTTCTCACGCGGGGCGACCGCGGAGCCCTCGCGCACGACCGGCTCCAACAACTCTCGGAAACTGAATCCTGACACATCGGTCACCAACGCCGCGTCGTTCACCGCCACGAGCGTGTGACCGAACGTCCCATCGCCAGGCTGGGAGGACTCGTCCCAAATCATGTCGCACACGGGGCTTCCCGTGCGATCCACGTAGCGACGCACCTGCTGAACACCGGGAATCGTGCGTTTGTAGGGCTGCTCGGAAAACTTCATGACGGGAGTCCAGGCTTCCGAGGCGCTATCGCGACGCGCCGAGAGCTTGTACACGCACCCGAGCGCAGGCTGGTCGTAGCAGGTGGCAAGCTTGGTGCCCACGCCGAATGCATCGACTGGAGCGCCCTGGCCCAACAGGGAGCTGATCGTATGCTCGTCGAGATCGTTCGACACGACGATCTTCACATAGTCGAGGCCCTCCTCATCGAAGCGACGGCGCGCGTAGGCGGAGAGCTTCGCCAGGTCGCCCGAATCGATGCGGATGCCGGAGAGGCGCTCGCCGGAGGCTTCCATCTCGCGCGCCACGGCTATGGCGTTCTCAACGCCCTCGCGCACGTCATAGGTGTCGACGAGCAGTGTGCAGTTCTTGGGGGAGCTCTTCGCGAACGCGCGGAAGGCCTCGAGCTCCGTCGGGAAGCTCAGGACCCAACTGTGCGCGTGCGTTCCCGAAACGGGAATGCCATAGCGACGCCCCGCAAGGACGTTCGAGGTCGAAGCGCATCCCGCAACGTAGCTCGCGCGCGCGACCGCGACGCCGCCATCGGGGCCCTGGGCCCGGCGCAAGCCGAACTCCGCAACCGGACGGCCCTGCGCCGCCTGCACCACCCGCGCGGTCTTGGTGGCGACCAGCGTCTGAAAGCCGATGATGTTGAGCAGCGCCGTCTCCAAAAGCTGGCAATCGAGCATGGGGCCCGTCACGCGAACCATCGGTTCGCGTGCGAACACCAACTCGCCCTCGGGAATCGCGTCGATATCCACCCGGGGACGGAAGTCGGCAAGGAATCGCAGGAATCCCGATTTGAACAGCAAGCCGCCGCCAGGCGCCTCGAGCTCGGAGAGGTAGGCGATGTCCTCCTCGGTGAACCGGAAGTTTTCAACGAACTCCCCGAGTTCAGCGGTACCGCACATGACCGCATAGGAGTTGCCGAACGGCGCCTCCCGGAAGAACGCCGTGAAGCACCCCTGCTCCTCGGTCTTATCGTTCTCCCACAGCCCTTGGGCCATAGTCAACTCATATAAGTCGGTGTTCATAGACGCGTCGGTTGGACGCGTGACATCGGTCAAAGCCACGAGAAGGCCCCTTTCCGAAATGACGTGCGCCGCGCCGAGATTCGTGCTCGACGCGGCAGAAGCGGAAGCATCGACACGGCTAGCGCGTGGCGGTGTAGATGATGAAAGCGACCACGGCGACGAGGGCGACGGCGATGATGATCTTCTGCGCGACGGGCATGGTGGGAATGCCATCGTCATCCACGGTGTTGGAGGTCACCATGCGCTCGCCGAAGGTCTTCTCCTTGGGACTGGACGTGGGCGCGGGTTGAGGCGCCGGACGAGACGAAGTA
Source organism: Collinsella intestinalis (assembly GCF_902501455.1). Lineage (NCBI taxonomy): Bacteria > Bacillati > Actinomycetota > Coriobacteriia > Coriobacteriales > Coriobacteriaceae > Collinsella > Collinsella intestinalis. The sequence goes on along the minus strand of NZ_CABWIC010000007.1, from coordinate 230,150 downwards.
TCCTTGGCCGCGGGCGCCTTCCTAGCAGCGCGCTCCTCGGCGGCGCGCTCAGCCAAGATCTCGGCATCGACGCGCTCCTGCTCTGCACGCAGGGCCTCGAGCTCCTCGCGCTCCACGCGAGCGCGCTCCTCCTCAGCGCGGCGCGCCTTCTCGGCGCGCAGGGCCTCGAGCTCCTCGCGCTCCTCGTCCGTCAGCGGCATGGCAGTTTGGTCGGCCATAGCGGATTCCTCCTGATATCGAGGGCAGGCGACCGCGCCGCGCACCCCTCATGCATGTATGGATGGGTTGCAGTATACCCGTTCACACCCCTAGCCTGCAGACGCCGAGCGCAGCACACCCGTGGTGTCGAACGCGGGCGTGAAGCTCTCATCCACCGCGCCGCCCTCCTGCCAGAACATCTGCGTGAACCCCACATCGTCGGCATGGTCGAGCACGAACTCATATTCGTCTTCCGTAACCGCGCGAGAAAGCTCCCCACCCGATGCTCGCATCCGCTCATTCGGCGTGTACTGGTTCATAACAGAGATCGGCACGTCGCCGGCCACATCCCAAATACGATCGAGCACGCGACACGAATCATCCGCGTGACCGGGAAGCACCAAGTGGCGCACGATCACCCCACGCCGCATCATGCCGTCCGCATCTACGAGCTCTCCCCCGCGGGCGGCCACCGCGGCGCACATGCGAGATAGGGCACGCGCCGCCGTCTCGGGATAATCGACGACATGGGACAGTGCGCGGCCCAAGTCGGCGTCAGCGTATTTGTAGTCCACGAGCCAGACGTCGACCAACTCGGCAAGCTCGGCGACGGCCTCCTCGCGCTCGTAGCCGCTCGTGTTGTAGACGATGGGAATCGACAGGCCCCTTCGGCGCGCCTCGCCGATCGCCGTGGGCAGGAGGTGCGCGTAATGCGTCGCGGTGACGAGGTTGATGTTGTGCGCCCCCTGCTCCTGGAGCTCGAGCATGATCTCGACCAAACGTCCGGGCGCGACTTCGATGCCAAATCCGCCTGTCGAGATCTCGTGGTTCTGGCAGTACACACATTTGAGGGGGCAGGCGGAAAAGAAAATCGTGCCCGACCCGCGCTCGCCGGAGATGGGCGGCTCCTCCCAATAATGCAGTGCCGCACGAGCGATTTTGAGAGAGTCGTCCGCCCCGCACACGCCATGCGCCCCCGCCGCGCGATTCGCCCCGCAGCGACGCGGGCAAAGCTCGCAATGACTGAGCGAGGCGGTTTCGAGCAGGTTTGTCATGGCGTGCGTCCTTCCCATGTGTAATTTGGGGACGGGTGCGTTTTACACATGGCGCAAAGTCGCACCGTGCATCCAAATACAACTGAAGCGACCAATAGCGGGCACATTCAACCGATATGAAAAAGGCCCCGTTACCGGAGCCTAATCAAAATCCTGTGGTGGAGACGAAGGGGATCGAACCCTCGACCTCCTCGATGCGACCGAGGCGCTCTCCCAGCTGAGCTACGTCCCCAGGACAAGTGAACATTCTAGCAACCATGCGCGCGGTGTCAACGGCAAAATGGCGAAGAATTTCTCATCGCAACGCGAGCACAGCGCACGCACCGCGGCGCGCCGGACCGCGCACGTTGGCGCGACGCAAGAAAACCGCCCCCCACTTCACGAAAATGAACCCACCTCTGCAAGGTGGGTGCCCTCATCGCTCGGTTCCAGCTTCCTTAACAACGAAGGATTCCTGTACTGCGCTCGACTTCTCGGGCTCCCTAAATAAACGCGACGGTTCACCCAGTTGCTCCGCGGGGGGCGGAACACCTTCATCATAGGGCATGCGATTTACGATACTAGTCTTGACTTCGAAAAAGTGTTGTCGGACGATGGTGACAAGCCGCGCGTAATGCGGCTTTCTTTATGTATAACGACGAGGAATTCGCAGGTGACCCGCACATTCGCACGCATGGCCTGCGATACTGGAAACGACTGGGCCGCGCACCGCGGCAGACGGTCTCCAACGATCATACGTCCCCAATTGAACAGGCACGGGAGGCGCCATGAGGCTCACCATCGACACTATGACATACGGACCGGACGGCCTCGCCCGCACGGATGAGGGCAAAGCCGTTTTCGTCTCCGGTGGCCTGATCGGCGATACCGTCGAGGTCCGCATCACCGATGACGGGCCTTCCTTCTCACGCGCCGTAGTCGAGGAGGTCCTCGAGCCCTCCGCCGATCGCGTCCAGGCGCCCTGTCCTTTCATCGGTATCTGCGGTGGTTGCCCCTGGGGCGGCCTCTCGCATGAGTCCCAACTCGCAGCCAAAGAAGAGAACCTGCGCAGCGCCCTCACACGCATCGGTAAGTTCTCCCCCGAGGAGGTCGCCGAGCTCATGCGCCCCATTCGTCACACCAAGGAGCCCTGGGGGTATCGCAATAAAGTCGAGCTCGCACCGGTGCGCGAGGGCGGTAAGTTCCGTCTCGGCATGCACGGGCGCGATGCCAGCCAGGCCATCAAAGTCGATTCTTGCCCGCTGTTCGACAAAAAACATGCCAAGGCCATCAAGGCCGTGACAGGCGCACTCGGCTTCCTCGGCAACTCGCGCGACCTTGAGCTCGAGCGCGTCGGCATCCGCTCGAGTCGCCGCACCGGAGCTCTCGAGATCGCCCTTTGGACCCCCACGGGGGCCTTCCCGCGCGCCCAGGTCTCACGGGTGCTGAGCGACGCCGTGCGCGCGACGAGCGTGGTACGCGTCATGTCCAAGGGCGAGAAGCGAGCTCGCCGCGTCGCCGGCGTCGAAGCCCTTGCGGGTGAGGGCTCCTGGACCGAGAAGATCGGTGAGGAGAACATGCGCCTGTCCGCCCCGTCGTTCTTCCAGGTGAACACCAAAGCCGCCGAGATACTCATCGACCTCGTCATGGAGGCGCTCGACCCTCAACCCGACGAGTTCGGCATTGACCTGTATTGCGGCGCCGGCACCTTCACGTTGCCGCTCGCGCGCCGCTGCGACTTCGTAAGCGCCGTCGAGTCCTACGGACCGGCCGTGCGTGACCTGCGCCGCAACCTCGATATCGCCAACCTCACCAACGTCGACGTGATCGGCGGAGACGCCGTGCGCGAGTTCCCCGATGAGGACGCCGATGTGCTCGTGGTGGACCCGCCGCGCGCGGGCCTGGCGCCCGAGGCGATTCGACTCATCGCGTCGACGAGCGCACGCGATGTGGCCTACGTCTCCTGCGACCCCGCTACCCTCGCCCGCGACCTGCGCCGCTTTGTGGAGGAGGGCATATTCCGCCCCGTCTGGGCCACCCCCGTCGACTTGTTCCCACAGACCTTCCACTGCGAGACGGTCGTCAGGCTCACCCGCGCGTAAAGCGGCTGATACTCACAAGGACGAATCGGGTATAACTCCGGCATCGCTGCATCCAAATGAGAGGATTTGCCATGTCCGGAGTTGCCGTACTTGCCGCCGATGGTTTTGAGACCATCGAATGCCTGACCGTCGTCGATGTTCTGCGTCGCGGCGGCATCCACACCGCCCTCGTCTCGATCATGGATACGCGCGACGTCGTGACCTCCCAGCAGATCCCCGTCACATGTGACGTCACGTTCGACGAGGTCGATTTCTCCGAATACGACTACGTCGTGCTGCCCGGCGGCCTGCCCGGCGCCACCAACCTTCGCGCCGACGAGCGCGTCTGCGAGCTGGTACGCGAGTTCGCCGCCACCAAGCACGTCGCCGCCATTTGCGCCGCACCCTTCATCCTGGCGGAACTCGGCGTACTCGAGGGTCACAAGGCCACGTGCTTCCCCGGTTTCGAGACCGCCTTCCCCGCGGGCGCCTTCGCGGGGGACCGCACCGTGGTGGTCGACGGCAACGTGATCACCGCCTCCGGCATGGGCCAGGCGCTGCCCTTCGCCCTCGCCATCCTGAACGACATCGCCGGCGAGGTCGCCGTCGAAAAGGTGAAGGACGGTATCCAGCTGTGATTCTCGCCTCCCAATCGCCTCGCCGCATCGAGCTGATGCGTGAGGCGGGTTTCGACACCCGCGTCATACCCGCAAACATCGATGAGACCGCTCTGCCGGACGAGGGCCCGTTCGACATGGTCGAGCGCCTGGCCCGCGCCAAGGCCGCGGCGGTGGCAAAAGAACATGCCGAGGAAGGCGAACCGGTCGTGGCAGCCGACACCATCGTCGCCCTCGGCGGAGAGCTGCTCGGCAAACCGGCAGACGAAGCCGACGCGCGCCGTATGCTCCACGCCCTCTCCGGCAAAACGCATCAAGTCGCCACTGGGGTCTGCATCGTGCGCGACGGGAGCGCCGAATCCTTCGTCGACATAACCGACGTCACGTTTTACGAGCTCTCGTACGACGAGATCGACGCGTACGTTGTAACAGGCGAACCCATGGACAAGGCCGGCGCCTACGGCATCCAAGGCCAACACGGCCGTATGCTCGTCGAGAAGATCGACGGCGACTTCTACAACGTCGTCGGCCTCCCCATCGCCAAGGTCGTCCGCGCGCTGTCACGAACCTAACGCGCGCCCTGCGGCGGGCATACAAAACCCGCTGCAGGGCGCTCAGGCAGCATCATGTATCGTAAGCCTCAGCAAATGGATAGGAGACACCATGTCCACGCTCTCCCCCATCTCAATCACCGAGATTCCCGGATTCAAGTTCGGGCACTTCACGGACCGCGCGGGCGGAACGGGATGCACGGCGATCGTCGCGCCCGAGGGCGCCGTCGGCGGCGTCGACGTGCGCGGGGCTGCGCCGGCATCGCGTGAAACAGACCTGCTCAAACCGGAGAACACCGTTGAGGAGGTACACGCTGTCGTATTGAGCGGCGGATCGGCCTTTGGTCTCGATGCCGCCTCGGGCGCCGCCAACGAACTCGAAAAGCATGGCATCGGCCTCGACGTGGGCTGCGGACGCGTGCCCATCGTATGTTCGAGCTGCCTGTTCGACCTTGCATTCGGAAACTCGCAGGCACGACCCACGAGCTTCGACGGGGCCATGGCAGTCCGCGAAGCGCTCATCACGCCCAAAAGCCTCCCACTCGCGGAGGGGTGCGTGGGCGCTGGCACCGGAGCCACCGTCGGCAAGCTCGGCGGACCCGAGCGCTGCATGAAGTCGGGACTCGGCGCACGCGCCTTCCAGCTTGGCAGCCTGCAGGTGGGCGCGGTGTCTGCCGTGAACGCCGTGGGCAACGTAGTCGACCCCGCCACCCTCCAGCCGATTGCCGGCATGCGCGCCACCGCTGACGGACTCGAGATCGTCGACATGGAAGAGGCGATGCTCGCCATGGGCGAGCAGGTCACCATGCCGCTCGACCGCACGAACACCACCATTTCCTGCATCGTCACCAATGCCTGCCTCACCAAAGCGCAGGCAACCAAGGTCGCCCAGATGGCAGCCGACGCTTATGCACACGCCATCCGCCCCACGCACACGACCAACGACGGCGACACCATCTACGTTCTCGCAAACGGCTCGCTCGGTGCCGATACATCCGCGCGCATCCCGCTCGACCTGATCGGGCTCGTCGCCACACGCGCGCTTGAGGCGGCCATCGTCGCCGGGTGCACCGAGGCGACAGCCCTGCACGGGCTCCCCGCCCATCGCGACATCGCGGCCCCTTAATCAACGATCGGGCCCTCATCGGGCCCATCCAAGCCGTTCGCGGACAACGCCCCGCCCCTCACCGGACATCCGGCAGGACGCGGGGCGTTGCTCTATGCTGATAGCATCTTTTGACCATCTCGATATTCAAGGCTCCACGATGTCCGATTCAACTCCAAATCCCACCGTTCAAGACGCGCCGCACAAGCATGGCATCAGCCTCATGGGGCTCATCGCGCTCGTCATCAGCTCGGCAATCGGCTCGGGCGTGTTCGCACTCTCCACTGATGTCTCGGCCGCCGCGGCTCCCGGACCCGCGCTCATTGCCTGGCTCATCACCGGAATCGGCTGCATGGGCCTCGCCACCACCTTTGGACGCCTCTCCATCGTCAAACCCGAACTCGACGGTATCGTGGCTTACGCCCATGCGGGATTTGGACCGTTCGTCGGATTCATCTCCGGATGGGGTTACTGGCTCTCGATTTGGATCGGCAACGTGGCGTTCGGCGTCATGCTCGTCACCGCCATCGGATATTTCTATCCTCCGTTCGCGGGCAACCTCACCATTCCGGGCGTGATATTCATCTCTCTTCTGAACTGGGCGATCGTGCTGCTCGTCAACCGCGGCGTGGAGCAGGCGAGCACGCTCAACGCCATCGTCATGGTCTGCAAACTCGTGCCCATCTTCTCGTTCATCATCGCGATGGTCTTCGTCTTTGATTTCGATGTATTCACCGCGGACTTTTGGGGCAACGTCGCAAACAACCTCTACGGCACATCATATACAAACGTAAACGGCACCGTGGTGGGTGCGCCCGGGCCCATTCCCCGGCAGATCGTCAACTGCCTCATGGTTATGATGTGGCTCTTCGTGGGCATGGAGGGCGCGAGCGTGCTGGGCCACCGCGCCGAACGCAAGTCCGATGTGAGCCGCGCCAGCATCCTGGGATGCACGATACTCGTGGCGATTTACGTCGCGGCATCTATCCTGCCCTACGGCTATCTCACCCGTGAGGAGCTCATGGCGCTCGGCTCCCCGTCCATGCCCTACATCTTCGCGCGCGTCGTGGGACCTTGGGGCGGTGCGTTCATCTCCGCAGGCCTGATTATCTCCATTTTTGGCGCCTGGCTCTCCTTCACCATGTTGGCGTCCGAGGCGCTGTGCGGCATGGCGCAGATGAAGTTGCTGCCCCGTGCGTTCTCTCATCTAAACGCATACAGCGCGCCCACGGCCTGCCTGTTCACCACGGGCGCCATGGTTCAACTCCTCACCATCGTGATGATGTTCTCCAGCGAGGCATACCAACTGGCTTACTCGCTCTGCACGGCGGCGATCACCATCAGCTGGACGCTCGCCGCCGCATATATGGTCAAGCTCGGAATTGAGCAGCGAAAGCGGGGACGGGCGGACTATCCCGAAGCCGTCGGAAACGCAGAGCATCCAAACTCCGAACGCGTCCGTGGAGCCGATTTGGCGCTCGCCTCGTTCACGGTCGTGTTCCTCGTAGTTGCCGTGGCGCTTGCGGGCATCCAGCAACTCCTGTTGTGCTGCATCGCCTACATCCCTGGCATCTTCTTCTACAAGAAGGCCCAACGCGAGCAAGAAATGTTGCAGTAAACCTCACTTCGGACGACATCAAGTACATCCAGCTGCCGCGCGACCTGCGGGAATGGTGACTGAACCTCTCTCGGTATTCGACCACTCACCGATTCGCTGCAACATATCTCACGGTTATGCCAGCTTGGCCGAAATGCAGGCATACAATCACCCGAAATCGGATAGGATAACCGTATATGCGCGTGCGCCGCAGCATAGGGCGCACCATTCTCAATGGGAGGCAACCAATGAGCTTTTTCTCCAGTATCACCAGTGTGTTCCACAGCACCGAAAACACCGAGACCCCCGTCTCCGCCACGTTCGCATCTCGCAAGGACACCGTTTACGCGCCCATCTCCGGCATGCTCGTCGATCAGAAGGAAATCAACGACGAGGTCATCTCCCAGGGCCTGCTCGGCAAGGGCTACGGCATCCTGCCCGTCGGCAACGTCGTGTACGCCCCGGTGTCCGGCCGCGTTGACGTGGTGACCGTCACCAACCACGCCATCGGCATCCTGTCCGAAACGGGCGCCAAGGTTCTCATCCACGTCGGCCTGGACACCGTCGACATGGATGGCAAGGGCTTCACCCGCTATGTCGAGGCGGGCGATATCGTCTCCGCCGGTCAGCCCATCCTCTCCTTTGACGACGAGGCCATCAAGGCCGCCGGCCATGATGACGTCGTGACCTGCGTGGTGAGCAACCCCCAGGAGCTGGACGAGGTTCACGCGATCGGTTCCTCCAGCACCCTGCTCGGTGGCCGCCCGCTCGTGAAGGTCGGCGATCCGCTAATCGTCACCAAGTAAAACGCTGGGCACGTCAATCGAGCTCAGCCGCACATGACGCAAAATCCCGGAAGGCCACAAGCCTTCCGGGATTTTTTCGTGAGAAGGAACGATACCGCCTACAGAACCAAGCCACACGGCCTATCGGTTCTCGATACTGCCGATGTTCCTCAACTCGATAGAGATCAAACCGTTGGGCTCATTGACGAACTGCACGTAGTCGGTGTCCTTGAGCATCTCCGCGGGGAAGCTTATCTCGATGCCGGTATCGGTTCGAATCTTGTGGTTGCGCACGGGAGCACGCTCCACCACGGCGCGCTCCACTGCCACGCGCTCGGGCAGGCGTTCCTCGCGCACGCGCTCCTCGACGCGTTCCTTGAGCACGGGCTCGTCCTCGAAGATGTCCTCGGCGATATCCCAGGGGGCGATCTCCTCGTCAACCTCGACCTTCTCGGCCACCGCGGCTTTGGCCTTGGCAAGCGCCACAGCCGTGTTGGCACCGTGCTCCTCGGCAACCTCCTCGACAATGCGCGTCACGGCCTCGATGACCTCCTTGCCCGAGACGCCGCTTTCGCACTGGAGCAGGCCCTCGGGAATGATGAGCGTATCCTCGCCCATAATCTTGCGCTTCTTGTCCACGTAGAACGCCTCCATGGAACTCGCACGCACGAGCGCGTAGGAGCTCACCTTCTGAGAGGGTGCGGGCAGGATCGCGTAGCGCTTCGCAATGTCGTTGCGGACCTCGCCGCCCTCGCGCGCCACCTCGTGCATGAAGGCGGTGCGGCTCGCCATGAGCAGCACGGCGAACCAACGCACGTCATCATCATCGTCGAAGTCGGCAACGAGCACGTCGGTGGACTCCATCTTGTCCGCTTTGGCGAGCTCGGCCGCGAAGAACTCCGCGATCTGCTGCGATAGGTCCACAAACTCTCGGTCGCCGAAGAAATATCCCTTGAGCTCACCGGCGAAGGCGCTTTCTTCCGAGAACGCCGCACGCCGATTGTCCACACTCGTGCGTGCGCGACGCAGATGCGAACTCACAAACGAGCGGACGGCGCGGGTATCGAAATCCAGCTCGCGCTCGCTCATCACGTTCACGGCGGAATCGAAGTCGAGGATATGCAGGATTGCGTGGTTGATCTTCACTGACAGGCTCCTTTGATGCGCTTGAACCTGGCCATTATACCCGCGCCGCGCAAAGGCGCCTTTGGTGACGAAGTCACAGACTCGGACCGCGCCGAACCGTATGGTGTATGTCGAACAAGAAACGCGGGCGAGGCGCCCGCACGCAAAGGAAAGGCGTTCACCATGTCCCTCTTCTCCGGAATCTTCGGCCCCAGCATCAACGAGCTCGCCGTCCAGGCGCGCGAGACACCCGGCAGCGTCATGATCGACGTCCGCAGCCCAGAGGAATATCGCGATGGCCACATCGAGGGCGCCCTGAGTATCCCACTGGTTTCCATCCCGGCCACCGCCGCCAAGCGCCTGCCCGACAAGAGCGCACCGATCTTCGCGTACTGCCTGTCCGGCGCTCGCAGCGCGCAAGCCGTGCGCGAACTTGAGCGCCAGGGGTATACCAATGTCGTCAATATGGGCGGCATCGGCCGCTGGTCTGGCCCGCTGGCCCGCTGAGATCGCCCCGCGCGCCCCCCCATACACACGCACAGCATCGAAAGGAACCTCACCATGAAAGTCATCATCGTCGGCGGCGTCGCCGGAGGAGCAACCGCCGCGGCGCGCCTGCGCCGCCTGGACGAGAATGTCCAGATCATCATGATCGAGCGCTCCGGCTTTGTGAGCTATGCAAATTGCGGCCTGCCCTACTACATCGGCGGGACCATCACCGATCGATCCAAACTCACGCTGCAGACACCGCAGAGCTTCCGCAACCGCTTCAACATCGATGCCCGCGTGCGGCAAGAGGTCGTCTCGATCGATCGCGCGGCCCATACCGTCACCGTACGCCGTCTCGACGACGGGACTGAATACGTAGAGGGCTACGACAAGCTGATCCTCTCCCCCGGCGCGCGCCCCGTGACGCCCGACCTACCCGGCATCGACGCCGAGCGCCTGTTCACGCTTCGCACCGTCGAGGACACGTACCGCATCGCCGAGTTCATCGAACGCAGGCAGCCGAGGCGAGCCGTGGTCGTGGGCGCCGGCTTCATCGGCCTCGAAATGGCCGAAAACCTGCGCGATCGCGGCGTCGAGGTCACGGTCGTCCAGCGCGGCGAGCATGTCATGCCCGTTTTTGACGCAGATATGGCCTCGCTGCTCCACAACCATCTCCGCGAGCAGGGCGTCGAGCTGCTGCTCAAAGCCGACGTCACCGGCTTTGAGGAAACATCGGACGCGATCTTTACCGCCCTCGCAGATGGACGCGTCCTCGAAAGCGACCTCGTCATGCTCTCCATCGGAGTTGCACCCGAATCGACGCTCGCACGCGAGGCGGGGCTTGAGCTCGGCCTGCGCGGGAGCATCAAGGTCGATGCCGCTATGCGCACGAGCGACCCGGATATCTACGCCGTTGGCGACGCCGTCGAGGTCACCAATGTGGTGACCGGCTCCCCCGCCTTGATTGCACTCGCCGGTCCCGCCAACAAGCAGGGCCGTATCGCCGCAGACAACATCTGCGGCCGCAAGAGCGAGTTCGGAGGATCCCAGGGCTCTTCCGTCCTCAAGTTGTTCGAGCTCGATGGCGCATCCACCGGCCTCACCCTCACCGCGGCACGCGCCGCGGGAATCGACGCCGAAGCGGTGATTCTCTCCCCCGCCAATCACGCCACCTACTACCCCGGCGCCGAGACCATGACCCTCAAGGTCGTTTTCGAGCGCGGCACCGGACGCATCCTGGGCGGGCAGGCCATTGGACGCGGCGGCGTGGACAAGCGCATCGACGTACTCGCCGTGGCCATCCGCGCCCGCATGACCGCCGCCGACCTCACCGAGCTCGACCTCGCCTACGCCCCTCCATATTCCTCTGCCAAAGACCCGGTGAACATGGCCGGCTTTATGATCGAGAACATCCTCGATGACCTAGTCGACCAGGTCACGTGGGACGAGGCGCTCGAGATCGTCGCCGAAGACGGCGACGCGATCCTACTCGACACGCGCACCGCCGGCGAGCGTTCACGCGGTGGCATCAAGGGCGCGCTGCACATTCCTGTCGACGAGCTTCGCGAGCATCTGGATGAGCTACCCCGCGACAAGCGCCTGCTTGTCTTTTGCGCAAGCGGCCTTCGCAGCTACGTCGCCTGCCGCATCCTCTCTCAGCACGGTTTTGCCTGCGCCAACGTCTCCGGAGGCTACGGCTTCCACTCGCAGGTGATGCGCGGTGGCACCGTATCCCACACCTGCGTGGGCGATTGCGGCCTGCCCGTCTAGGACGCCGCCCGAACCCCTTACCCGTGCGATTCCGCCCGTGTGGCGCACGCCCCTTCTGCGCCGTCAGCGAACACCGGGCCCTCTCACGCCCCGCCGCGCACCTTTCCACCGCGGCGGGGTCCTCCTATCCCATTTTTGAACCGGCTCGATCGAGACGTCCGATACCATAGGGGCAAAACATGCCGGAAGCGAAAGGGTGCCGATGATCACGACGGGCGCGATGCCGGATATCGAACAGGACCTGGCCGAAATCGTTCCATTTTGGGGAAACCTCGACCTTAGCCAGCGGGCCTTCCTCGCGCAGCGCAGCCGCCGCATGAAATTCGACGCGGGCAGCCATGTTCAAGGCGCCGGGGCGGGGTGCGCCGGAGTGGTCTTTGTCCGCAGCGGGCGCCTGCGCGCGTTCATGCTCTCCGACCAGGGGCGGGAGGTCACGCTCTTCTACGTGCAGCCCGGCGAGTGCTGCGTACTCGCGGCCTCGTGCATCCTACCCATGATCACCTTCGACATCGCGCTGGATGCGGCCGAAGACTCCGACCTGCTCATCATCGACTCGCAAGCCTTCGGCACCGTGTCACAGGAAAATATCCACGCCGAGGCGTTCACCTATCGCCAAGCCACCGAACGATTCAGCGATTGCATGTGGGTCATGCAACAGGTGCTGTTCATGGGCCTCGATACGCGCCTCGCTATCTGGTTGCTCGACGAAGTTGCTCGCAGCGGCTCCAAGACCATCTATGCCACGCACGACGAGATCGCCCGCCACCTCGGCAGCGCCCGCGAGGCCGTCGGCCGCATGCTCAAATACTTCGCCCGAGAGGGACTCGTCGAACTCGCACGCGGCTCGGTCGAGCTCATCGATGTCAAGCGCCTACGCCTTCTGACCACCTGACAAGACGGCCATGCACGATCCGCGGCGGCGCGCAGGAACCCCAATCGATGCTCCACCGCCGCAAGGATCGCACAATCGCGCATGCACCGACAGCCTACTTCTGCTCCCCATGCCCTCGCTCGCCCGCACGCTTTTTGATTGCATCGATTGCCGGACTCGCCGTCTTGATTGAGTCGATGATGCCGCTCGCCGCATCGGCGGCCCGCTCGACCGTCGCGGTCTTCACGAATGATACGATTACATCTTTGACGAATTGCTGCAGATCGTCATCAAGCCCCTCGATGGCCTTGAGCATGAGCGGCGCGTTCGTCTTGCGGTCGGCCATGATATCCGAGAAATGCGTGGCACCCGTCACTCCGATGACGTCGAACAAGGCATCGACGAAGCGTCCTCGCTCGTCTAACGTGTATTTGTCCATCCACGCATCGAGAGTCGCGTTGAAGAAACGCGAAGAGGCTGTGTAGCCTTCGGCGCGCACGAACTCCGCCGCCTCAACGTCCACCATCCACAAAAACGGGTTGTGCTGGAACATCGAGATGCCGTCGCTCTCCACAATCGTCGGTGCAAAATCCGGTGCCTCCGAGAGCACCACTCCAATCATGGTCGACTTGGGCACCGTCTTCTCCATGATGGGCATGATGCGCCGATAGGGGTCGCCCGCGCAGAACTCGCGGTGAAATCCCGGCCCATCATGGGAGAAGACGCGCTTGATGCGCGCACGATGCTGTGGCATGCACATCGCCGCGGCATAGACCGCAAGGTTGCCGCCCTTTGAATGGCCACCCACATACAGCTCACCCGGCGTGCGAGCCGCCACTTCGTCCAGATATGCGGCTGCCTCCTCCTGCGCGGGCACGGGGCTCAGATAGGTCATGTTGAAATCTTCCTTCCAACCCACGACGGTGGAATCCGTACCGCGAAACGCGATGTAGGATGTGCCATCGGGCAGACGGAAGGTCATGGCGGCAAATTGCTCCTCACTCACCTTATCCGTTCGAAATCGAAGATCGCACAGGCGGCAGGTACGAAACCGCGGGCTCGCGCACACCGCGAACAGTAAATCGCGACTACCCTGCTCATCCCAGCTCGAACCGAACATGCCCCCGAAATCCTCCGCACGCAACAGCTCGTGCAGCGCGATGCCGCGCACGGTGCATGCGCGCGTGAGCTCCGGCCCGATATGCGCGTAGGAGAGCCAGGAGAACACGAGGCTGTCGACGGCGCAAAGCGGCCGTTCGTCGAACGTGTCCATGCGCTCGCGAACGTATTCCAAGAAGTTCCCAGCGGGCTTGCCCTTCAGCGGCAATCTCCCCTTCTCATCCATAGCGCCTCAACCCCTTTCACCGATCTCGCATTTGGACCATTCTATCCCCTTGGTCGGACGCAAAAGACGCTCGTGGCCGGAGGTCATCGCGGCCACCGCGAGCGGTTTGCGAGACCCCAGCCCGATCGGCAAAGGAAACCCCCGGCCCATATGCGGACCGGGGGCGAGACAAAGCGGGGTGCAACGAAACACCCGCCGCGTTGGCGTCGATGACTAGTCGTTCAGACCGGCCTCGTCGACGATGGCCTTGAGGGCCGCAGCGGACTTCTGGAACTCGGCGTTCTCCTCCTCGGACAGAGAGACGGGCACGCGCGTGACCACGCCGTTGCGACCGACGACGGTCGGCACGGAGATGCACAGGTCGTTCAGGCCGTACTCGCCCACCATGAGGCTGGAGACGGGCAGGACGCAGTCCTCGTCACGCATGATGGCGGTGCAGATGCGGCGGACGGACATGGCGATACCGTAGTAGGTGGCGCGCTTCTTCTCGATGATCTCGTAAGCGCTGTTCTTCACCTCGTCGGCGATACGGCGCTCGGACTCCTCGTGGTTGTAGTGGCCGTGCAGCTCACAGTAGGTGGACAGCGGCACGCCGGCAACCGTGGCGCTGGACCACGCGGCGACCTCGGAGTCGCCGTGCTCGCCCACGATGTAGGCATGGACGTCGCGAGGGTCGACATCGAGGTGCTCGCCGAGCATGTACTTGAGGCGGGCGGTGTCCAGCACGGTGCCGGAGCCGATGACCTGGCCCTCGGGCAGGCCGCTCATCTTGATGGCGGCATACGTGAGGACGTCGACCGGGTTGGAGACGATGAGCAGGATGCCGTTGAAGCCGCTCTCGCGGATCTGCGGGATGATGCTGCCGAAGATGGAAATGTTCTTGTTCACGAGGTCGAGACGGGTCTCGCCGGGCTTCTGGGCGGCGCCGGCGGTGACCACGATCACGGCGGCGTCGGAGACGTCGGAGTAATCACCGGCATAGATCTTCATGGGGTTGCCAAAGGACACGCCGTGCGCGATGTCGAGGGCCTCGCCCTCGGCGCGAGCGCGATCGACGTCGATCAGGACCATCTCGGAGAACAGGCCGCTCTGCATGAGCGCGAAAGCCGAGGAGGAACCGACGAAGCCGCAACCGACGACGGCAACCTTGCGATCGTTCACCATGTTTACTCTTCCTTTCCCCCATCGCATCGATGGGCGATACAGTCTGCCCGTTTTGGACAGGCCACGGGATATTCGGCATCGTTCGCCGAATTATCCTTGTGTTTAGGCGTGAACTCGATTATAGAACAATCCTTCGCAAGGCTAGCCCAAAATACCCGCTTCTTCGATTGCGGAAACAGCACGCTCAAGCCCCTCGGGGGGCAGCACGAGCGCCATGCGGACATATCCCTCGCCATGGGGGCCGAAACTCGCTCCCGGGGTCACGATAACGCCGGTCTTCTCCATGAGCTCCTCGCAGAACGCCATCGAATCGGTGCGACCGCCGGGTAGCTTCACCCACACGAACATGGAGCCGTGCGCGTTCGGGCGCTCCCAACCCAGGCGCTCGAGGCCGTCGCACAGGGCGTCGCGGCGCTCCTGGTACTTGAGGCGCTGCGCCTCGACCTCCTCGAGCGGGCCCTCGAGCGCGGCAATCGCCGCCTTCTGGATGGGCATGAACATGCCGAAGTCGATCTGACTGCGCAGCTTGGTGAAAGCGGCGACCACGTCAGGGCGTCCCACCAGAAAACCGATGCGCGCGCCCGTGACGTTGAAGGACTTGGAGAGGGAGAAGAACTCGACGCCCACCTCGAGCGCACCGGGGTGCGCCAGGAACGTACCGCCGGCGGGACCGTCGAACACGATGTCGGAATAGGCGTTGTCGTGCACGATGAGCAGGTCGTGCTCACGGGCGAACGCGATGATCTCGTCGTACAGGGCGTCGTTACCCACCGATCCCACGGGGTTGGCGGGAAGCGACACGATCATGTACTTGGCGCGGTCGGCAATCTCGGGATCGATGCCGGCGACATACGGTAGGAAATCGTGCTCGGCGTCGAGCGGGTAATACGCGAGCTCGGCGTCGGCGATCTTGGCACCCGCCTCGAAGACGGGGTAACACGGATCGGGCACGAGGATCGTGTCACCGGGATTCAACAGCGCCAGGCCCAAGTGACCGACGCCCTCCTGAGTGCCGTTGCAAGAAGCGACCATGTCGGGCGTGATTCCCGCGACACCAAAGCGGCGCTCGTAGTAATCGCAAACAGCCTGCTTGAGCTCGGGCAGGTCGCGTAGCGAGTACTTCCACATCTGCGGGTCCTGGGCGGCCTGCGTGAGAGCCTCGACCACGTGCGGGTACGGCGTGAAGTCGGGGGTGCCCACGGACAGGTTGTAGATGGTACGGCCCTGCTCCTCAAGCGCGACGCGACGGGCGTTTAGGGACGAGAAGACCTCGGCGCCGAAGCGGTCGAGGCGATGAGAAAACTGCATGGGCTGTTCCTTTCTCACAGATGGCGTCGGACATGGCGGATTCGCTCGTATGAGAAAAGGGGCCGAAAGCCCCTTTCCCCTTTGACTATACGCCATGTATCTCGCCGAAACCACGGTCGTCCGGCGACGGGAGTCCCTACTTCAGCAGGCGGACCTCGATGCCCTTCTCATATTCCTCAACGTGCGCGAAATCGCCCAGGCCGGCGCATTCGACCACATTGGCACCGGTTGCCATGGAACGGCGCAATGCATCCTCCATGCGGTCGCGCTCGGAGAACCAAATGGACAGGAAGGCCGCAAGCGAAGAGTCGCCGGCGCACACCGTGGAACGGACCTCGACCTCGAAGGTGCGGTTGGCGAACCAGATGTGCTCGCCGTTCGAGAAGTACGCGCCCGATCCACCCAGGGTGAGCAGGACATTTTGCGCCCCGCGGGCATGCAGCTCGGCCATGGCGGCGGCAACGGATTCCTCGTCGCCGGCATGGACGTCGATGCCGAAGATATCACGCAGCTCATCATCGTTGGGTTTGATGAGCAGGGGCTCGAGTCCGAGCAGGTCGGCGAGCTGGGGGCTTGAGATGTCGAGCACGAACTGCGCCCCGCGGGCACGGACGCGCTCGATGGCGCCTCGCAGGAAGCCCTCGGAGGCATTCGGCGGCAGCGAACCCGAGATCGCCAGGCAATCGAGGTCCTCGAGCCCATCGATGAGCTCGAACATGGCCTTCTCGTCCGCATCGGTGATGGCGGCGCCGGAGTTCACCATGTTGTACTCGGTATCGGGACCCGCATTCAGGAAAACGTTCACACGCGTAATGCCCTCAGTCCAAACGGGATGAACGTCGACCCCGAGCTCGCGGGCGCCTTCGACGATGTAACGGCCGGAAAAGCCGGCGAAAAAGCCGAGGATTGCGGTGTCCACGCCGTAGTGATTGAGCGTGAAGGAGACGTTCAGCCCCTTGCCGTTGGGAGTGTACACGGCATCGCGCGTACGCGTGACCGTATTGGGCTGCAGGCCATCGCAGGAGATGTTGTAGTCGATGGCCGGATTGGGGGTGAGAGTGTAAATCAAGGTGTTCCCTTTCTCGAAGCTGCCGTGAATCACCGCAAAGTCGCCGTGAAATAGAAAATGAAGGCACGAGAGGCGCCCAACCACATGAATCCGGGCTGCCCAAAACATATCTGTACGTTTTGGGGAAGGTTTTGGGGTGCTTGAAGGATATACGCCGCTCGAATGCCGGCGTTTCCGCAGGAAAGCCCCTCGGGGAAGAGGCCCCGCAAAGGAAAGACCGCCAAAACCTCCCCCAAATCGTACAGGTTGCCCGACGGTGCGACAGGGCACCGCCGGGCAAACACGATAACTGTTTACGCGAGGCGCTCGTTGATGAGCTTGGCGATCGCAGCGGGGTCGTCGGTCGACTTGACGGCGGCGCGGAAGGCCTCATCAGTCAGGGCCGTAGCCACCTTGGAAAGAATCTGCAGGTGGGAGGTGCCCGCCTCGGACTCGGGAACGAGAAGGGCGATGGCGCAGGTGACCGGGGACTCGTCCATGGTCTCCCAGGAGGCGATGCCCTCGGAGCTCTTCAGCACCATGACCTGGGCGGTCTTCACCGTATCGGACTTGGCATGCGGGATGGCGAAGCCCTCAACCATGCCCGTCGTGCCCTCTGCCTCGCGCTTGAGGAAGGCGGCGTACAGGGCGGCGGAGTCCTCGGCGATGCCCGCCTCGACGGCGCGCTCGGAGATAAGGGCCAGGGCGGCGTCGCGATTCTCGATCGTCTGGCCGCAGAGCACGTTGGAAGCCTTGACGAAGCCCTCATCGGAAGCCTGCTCAGCCTCGATGGCGGCAACCTCTGCCGTGGCGACCTCGGTCTCAGCGGCCTTCTGGGCCTTCGTCCACTCGTGCTTCTTGAAGGCGACGAACAGGATACCGCCCACAACGGTGCCGATGGCGATGGCGAGCACCCACATGGGGGCGTTCTCGACGACGGGCAGGACCAGGAAGCCGCCGTGGGGTGCGGGGTCGTGGACACCGAACATGAGGCTCAGGATGGAGGCGATGGAGGAACCGATCATCATGATGGGCATGACCGGCCAGATGTTCTTGGTCATGAACGGGATGGCGCCCTCGGTGATGTGGGTGCAACCCAGGATGAAGTTCACGATACCGGCGTCATGGTCCTCCTGGGAGAAGTACTTCTTGCCCACGACGACCGCGAAGGTGGTGATCAGCGGCGGGACGATGCAGGCGGCGGAGACGGCGGCCATGAAGTTGGTACCGAAGTTGTAGGTCTCGGTGCCCACACCGGCGGCGAGGGCCTCGGTGAGCATGGCGGTGCCGGTGACGTAGGCGGCCTTGTTGACCGGGCCACCCATATCGACGGAGCACATGCAACCGATCGCAAGGCCGAGCACGATAGCGCCGGAGGCGGACAGGCCCTTGAGGAAGTCCATCATCGCGGTGTTGATGGCGGACATGGGACCGGAGATGGCGAGCATGACCAGGCCGACGATGAGCGTGGAGAACAGCGGGTAGAGGAAGATCGCCTTAAGGCCGTTGAGGTTGGCCGGGAGCTTGGCGAAGACCTTCTCGAGCAGCAGGATGACGTAGCCGGCCAGGAAGCCGCCCACGATACCGCCGAGGAAGCCGAAGCCCACGCCCGCACCGCCGGCGTCGATCATGCCGGTTGTGGCGTTGACGGGCAGGCCCTGGATGGCGATCATGCCGGCGACGAAGCCGGGGACGAGCGCCGGGCGCTTACCGATGGACTCGGCGATATAGGCGGAGAGCACCGGAACCATGAGGCCCATGGCCACACCGCCGATGATCTTGAGCATCGCGGCGAAGCTGTTGTAGTCGGCCGCGGTGGAATCGAAAGACGTGATGCCCCACAGGAAGGACAGCGCGGTGAGTACGCCGCCGGCGACGACGAACACCAGCATGTGGGAGACGCCGTTCATAAGGTGCTTGTAAAGCTGATGACCGAAAGACTCCTTCTCACCGGTGGCCTCGGCGGACTCGACGGCAACGGCCAGACTCGGATCGGCCTTGGCGACCAGGGCGTCGTCGATCAGCTTGCCTGCGGCCTCGACGGCAATGGCGCGGGACACGCCCACGGAAACCATGGGCTTGCCGGCGAAGCGCTCGGCATGGACGTCCTTATCGGCGGCGACCACGACGGCGCGAGCGCCGGCGATCTCGGCGGCGGTGAGCTCATTCTCAACGCCCACCTGGCCGTGCGTCTCGACCTTGATGGTGAGGCCTCGCTCGGCCGCGGCCTTCTCGAGCGCCTCCTTCGCCATGAAGGTGTGGGCGATGCCCGTGGGGCAGCCCGTGGCAGCGACGATGTCGTACTTCTCTGCCATATTCCCTCCCTTATACTCGTGCACCCCTTTGGTGCTTGTTGACAGGAACAATCTATCACGCGGGCATTTGATGGCTTTCTTTCACGCCTGCATCTTTCCGTGAAAGGTACTTCAGCGCCGATGAACGGTATGAAACTTCCATTCATCGGATTGATGATGAAAGAAATCAATCATTGGGTATCCTAGATATATATGAACCCGAGGAGGAACCATGTCCACGATCACCGAATTGCCCAGCGCCCTGCCGCTCATCACATCTTCGCGGCAGTTCCTCGACAGCGAGCAGCACATCGTCGACTTTATCCTGGCCAATACCGAGCGTGCGCCCCAGATGACATCTGCCCAGCTCGCTCGTGCGAGCAGCACCTCAGAAGCGTCTGTCTCACGCTTCTGCAAGAAACTTGGATTCAAGAATTACCGCTCGTTCCAATTCTCCCTCGCACGCGACCTTGCGGCCCGCGAGGGCGATGAGCGCGTGACGGGCGAAGTCACCCTCGATGACATCGAGCAATCCCTCGCCAACATCAAGCACGCCAAGCAGCGCGAGATCGAGGCGACGCTCGATGCGCTCGACCCCGATACGCTGCGCCGCGTCGTCGATCTATTCCGACGTGCGGGACTCGTCATGTTCGCCGCCGTGGGCAACACGAACGCCGTCGCCATCGACGCGGCCATCAAGTTCGGCCAGCTCGGCATCCGTTGCGTCGCGAACACCATCACGGAGAGCTCGACCTCGCTCGCCCTCACCATGGGCAAGGACGATGTGCTGGTGCTGGTCTCGAATTCGGGCAAGTCCCAGCGACTCGAGCGCATCCTACGCGCGGCCAAACACGGAGGCGCGACCGTCATCCTCATCTGCGGAAACGAGAACGCGCCCCTCGCGCGCCTGGCGGACATCGTGCTGCGCACCGTCAATTACGAGGCTCTTCTCACGACTGTCGACTTCACGTTCTCCAAAATCTCGGCGACGCTGATCATCGAGGTCATCTACAGCTTCCTGCTTTCCGTCATGCCGGGGGCCCGCGACCGCATCAGCGGTTACGAGGAGCTCATCCAACCCGACAAGGAGATGGAATAGCCCCGTCCGGCCGGCCGGATGGAAGGCAAAAAGACGTAGGCGCCTACGCGCTCAGGCTGTCGACCTCCTCGAGCCAGAGGGCCGCGGAGGCGTCGCTCGGCATACGCCAATCACCGCGGGGGCTCACGCTCACGGAACCGACCTTGGGGCCGTCGGGCAGGCAGCTGCGCTTGAACTGCTGGGCGAAGAAGCGGCGGTAGAACGTGCGCAGCCAATACAGGATCGTCGCAGGCTCGTAGGCGGGCGCCCCATCCGAGTCGAGCTCGGCGAAGGTGCGGCACGCCATGCGGTAGATCTTGCCCGGAGCAAAACCGTAGCGCATCATGTGGAACAAGAAGAAATCGTGCAGTTCATACGGGCCGACGAGCTCCTCGGTGCACTGCGCGATCTCGCCGTCGCCACCGGGCGGCAGCAGCTCGGGCGAGACGGGCGTGTCGAGGATGTCGCGCAGGATGGCGGCCGCCTCCCCGCCCAGCGAATCGGCGGCGTGCGACACCAGATGGCGCACGAGCGTCTTGGGCACACCGGCGTTCACGCCGTACATGCTCATATGATCGGCGTTGTAGGTTGCCCAACCGAGCGCAAGCTCGGACAGGTCGCCCGTGCCGATCACGAAGCCGCCGAGCTCGTTGGAAAGGTCCATAAGGACCTGGGTACGTTCGCGGGCCTGGGCGTTCTCGTAGGTGACGTCCGTCACACTCGGGTCGTGGCCGATGTCAGTGAAATGCGCGCGAACGGCCTCGCCGATCGCGATGGTGCGAAAGTCGACGCCCAATTGCTCGGCCAGGCGCTCGGCGTTGGACTTGGTGCGGCCCGTCGTGCCGAAACCGGGCATGGACACCGCATGGACGCCCGTGCGGGGCAACCCCAGCATATCGAAGGCACGCACCGTGACGATCAGGGCGAGCGTGGAATCGAGGCCGCCCGACAGACCGATGACGGCCGAGTGGGTACCGGTATGGGCGAGGCGCGTCTTGAGACCGGCGGCTTGCAGGTCCAAGATCTCCTCGCAGCACGCGGCGCGACGCGCGGGATCCGTGGGCACGAACGGCGTGCGCGGTGCGGGGCGCAGCACATCGAGGGCGGAATTGAGCAGTAGCTCGATGCCCTCCTCGGCGGGCAGCTCCGGGGACTCGGTGGTGGCATCGGGCTCGGAACAAACGACCGAGGAGACGGCCGTGGCGCCCCGATGGCTTCGACCTGCGCCGATGACCCCGGGCACATCCCCGCCGGACAGGTTCGCCCCGGCGCCCACGAAACTGAAGCCAACCTCGTACATATGCCCCATGGCCCACTCCCCGGCGCGCCACGTGTTGGAGCGCCGACGCTCGGCCATGAGCTTCTCCAGATCCACATCGGCCACGGCCATCTCGCGCGAGAACAGCGAAGTGCTCGCCACGATCGAGCCGTTCTCAGCGATGAGGTTCTCGCCCGAGAAGACGAGGTCGGTGGTGGACTCGCCCTCGCCCGCGTTGGCGTAGGCGTAGGCGCAGTACAGGCGCGCGCTCTGACCGGACACGAGGCTGCGGCGGTACGCCGACTTGCCCAAGACCTCACTCGACGCGCTCGCGTTCAGAATGACCGTCGCGCCGCCGGAAAGCGCCATGTCAACCGAGGGCGGGTTGGGGACCCACAGGTCCTCGCAGATCTCGACGCCGATGCGCACGTCCTCGAGGCCGGGGTCGGAACAGGTGTAGACGATGTCGCCCATAAGAGGCACGGAGTCCTGGCCGGCGAACGGGATGAACCCCGCCCCGTTCATGGGTGCGGCCGCGAACCAGCGCTGCTCGTAAAACTCGCCGTAGTTGGGCAGGTGGCGTTTGACGGTGAGACCCAGCAGACGCCCCGCGCAGCATGCGGCGACGCAGTTGTAGACGTTCTCGCGATGCGCGACCGGCAGGCCGACCGTGAACAGAAGCGGCGTGTCGGCCGTGTCCTCGAGCAGGCCGGCGAGCGCGGACTCAGCTGCGCGCAGGAGGGCGCGGTCGTGAAAGAGATCGCCGCAGGTGTAACCGGTGAGGCAGAGCTCGGGCAAGGCCAACACGCGCGCACCGGCGCGAACGGCCGCGTCGACGCACTCGAGAATGGCCGCGGCGTTGCCAGCCACATCCCCCACGCGGATCTTGGGCGTGGCCGCGGCGATGCGCAGATACCCGTCGCTCACCGCGATCTCACTCGTTGCCTGGCAAGCGGCCTTGACCTCGTCCATGCGAGCCTCCTGAACTGTTCGTCATTCACGACGCCTATTGTACCCGCCCCAGCGGACGGAAGCGTAGCGGACAAACGTCGCATTTGAACGACCGATGAGCGAACGGGGCCTTGGCAGACGGTGCTTTAGCCCACGCGTTTCGCCGCGGCGAGCGTCGGCCCGGCGACCTTGGTGTAGACCGCCAGCCAGATGAGGGACGCGCAAAAACCGCCGAGCACGTCCGAGGCGTAATGAACACCCAGGTACACACGGGAGAACCCGACGGCGGCAATCATCACGCACAAGAACGCGGTCAATCCGACGCGTGCACGACGGTCGCGCACGTAGCGCCAGGTGAGCCAGATGAACAGCCCGAAGAACGCCATGGCCGCCATGGAGTGGCCGGAAGGAAAGCTAAAGCCGCCGATCTCGACCAAACGCAGGGAGACATCGGGGCGGGGACGCTGGATCGCGAACTTCAGCAGCTGGTTGAGAATGGTGGATCCCGCAAGGTTGACCGTGCAAAACCAGCCCAGGCCCTTCAGGCCGCGCGAGCACCCGGCAAGCGCCACGGCAAATATGCAGGCGAAAAGCGGCACCGGCGTGACCAAAAACGAGACCATCTCCATGATGGGGGTCAGCCATGCGGCGCGCACGTGCCCGACCATGAGCGCGATGGCCGAGCGGTCGAGCGCCATGATCTCGCCCGCCAGCACACGGCTGAGCAGGACGAGGAACACGAGCAGGCACACCGACACGATGACGAACCGCCTGTTCTCGCACAGCCGCTGCACGATATCGCCCATGCGTGCGACGCTATCTCCCAAACCAGTCGATTGCTTCTCCTCAGTCATAAAACCTCCGCCGGGCAGCGCATCCATCGAACATGTTGTGCCAATTCCATGGCGGGATTGTACCCGCGCCCGTGCGCGAGCAGCGAACCTTCGCCAAACCCACAGGCACGCGACGCGTTTGACTCTGTCCGCACGGGACCATATCATCGAACAGAAGTTCGGAACACATGTTCGATGGGAGGATCCGATGGGAAAGCCGGCAGCGGGAGCACTCGGCCGTGAACGCACCTACATCTGCATAGACCTAAAGACGTTCTACGCCTCCGTCGAATGCGCCGCGCGCGGGCTCGATCCGTTCACGCAAAACCTCGTCGTGGCCGACACCTCACGCGGCCGCACCACCATCTGCCTGGCGATCAGCCCCGCCATGAAGAAGCTCGGCATACGCAACCGCTGCCGTCTCTTCGAGATTCCCCAAAACATCGACTACATCGCAGCCCCGCCCCGTATGCGCCACTACATGGAGATCTCGGCGCGCATCTACGGCATCTACCTTGAATATGTGAGCCCCCTGGACGTCCACGTCTACTCGATCGACGAGTGCTTCATCGACGCGACATCCTATCTGTCACTCTACGGCCTCACAGCGCGCGAGTTCGCCGATGAACTGCGCGGCGCCGTGCTCGCCCGCACCGGCATCACAGCGACCGCGGGCATCGGGCCCAACCTCTTCCTGGCGAAAGTCGCACTCGACATCACGGCCAAGCATGAGGATGACGGCATCGGCGAACTGAACGAGGAGCGCTTCAGGCAAGATATCTGGCGCCATCGCCCCATCACGGATATATGGGGAATCGGTCCGGGCACCGCCGAGCGCCTTGCGAAGTACCGCGTCTACGACCTCATGGGCGTCGCCGCGCTCGACGAGCGGATCTTGTACCGGGAATTCGGGGTGAACGCCGAATACCTCATAGACCATGCGCACGGCATCGAACCCTGCACCATCGCCGAAATCCAGGCGTACCGCCCGCAGGCGACCTCCATGGTGAACGGGCAGGTGCTCTCCCGCAACTACAGCTACGGCGAAGCGCTCACCGTGCTCCGCGAGATGGTGGACGCCTCGGTGCTCGAGCTCGTCGAACGAGGCGTGGTAGCCAGTTCGATCTCACTGTATGTGGGCTATGGCAGCGAGGTCCGCGAGCTTCGAAGACTCGACGTAAGCGGCAGCGCGTCGTACGTGGACGGCTGCGGCCATCGGCGCAGCACCACCGCGGAGGACATCCCTCGCATCACACCGCGGCCAGGCGAGAACCGCGTCGAACCCACGCGGAACGGCGATCGCGAACGCGACCTCTACGCCGAGGGCGCGCGACGCGCGGGGGCATTCACCGGGGAACATGGAACGAGACCGGCCGGCGGGAGAGGCGCATACGCGCACGCGGGTAAGCAACGCAAGCTGCAGGAGCGAACGAACTCGCGCCGCAAGCTCCAAGAATACTTCGAGCGCCTGTTCGCCGAGTCGGTCGACCCCCGCCGCCCCATCAAGCGGCTGAACATCGGCTTTGGCGACCTGCTCCCCGAGGAGTTGGCCACCATCGACCTCTTCACCGACGTCGAGGCAGAGGCCCGGGAACGGGAACTGCAGCGCGCCATCATCGACGTGAAGGGACGGTATGGAAAAAACGCACTCGTCATGGGGCGGAGCCTGCGCCCCGAGGCGACGGGGCGCGAGCGCAACGAACAAGTGGGAGGACACCATGCGTGATCACATGAATGCACAAGAGGCCGCGGGCGCGGGTCCGCTGACGGCAAACGGCAAACCGAGGGCGAGCAGAGCGGCCCAGTTCATGCCCTTCGCCGCCCTCACCGGCTACTACGAGCTCGCGCGGCAGCAGGAGCGCATCACCGAGCCCCGCCACGAGCTCACCGAGGAGGAGGCCCTGGCCCTTTCCCGCACGATCATGCAGGTGAAAAAAGGCGATCTGGTGCGCGTGACCTATTACGACTGGGACACCTACCGCACCGTGTCGGGCATCGTCGCCCGCATCGACTTTGCGTTTCGGCGAATACAGATCGTAAAGACCGTCATCGGCTTCGATGACATCTTGACCATCAAACGCTAGCACCACCGGCACCGGAGTCGTGCCACAATGGAACAGATCGGGCTTACGGGAGATGGAGCTGCCAAGCTGCCCCCCCACAACCCGCACCGCACACCAAGCCGAGGAGGCATCATGGAAGATGTGAAGAGGACCGCACGCCGCACCACCGCGGAGCACATCATCAAGAAACTCGCGATTCGCAACATGACCGGCCACTACCGCGATACCGCCGCAGAGGCGGTCGAACTCGCACGCGACCTCGTGGAACCGGGCCAAAGCGTCACCTGGGGCGGAAGCGTCTCATTTTCCGAAAGCGGCATCAAAGCGGCCCTGGAGGCCGACGGTCACCGCATGATCGATCGCTCGCAGGCCGCCACGCCTGAGGAGCAAGATGCGATGTGGCACGAGCAGGTCGGTGCGGACTGGTTCTTCATGGGCACCAACGCCATCACACTCGACGGCGAACTCGTCAACATCGACGGCAACGCCAACCGCCTCGCCCTGCTGCTCCATGGCCCCAAGCATGTCTGCGTCATCGCCGGCATGAACAAAGTCGTGGCGGATGTCGAAAGCGGACTCAAGCGCATCCGCACCGTCACATGCCCGCTCAACGCCGCACGCCTGCACACCGGCACCCCGTGCGAACTCGCCGGCGTCTGCTCGAACTGCCACGCCGAGAAATGCATGTGCTGCCAGGAAGTCATCACCCGCCACTCGCGCCACGATGGGCGCATCCACGTCATCCTCGTCGGAGAGGACCTCGGCTTTTAAGAACATGCGCGTCGGAGAGCCCGACGGGAAAGGACATCCATGAACAATTTCACCTTCTGCTCCCCCACCAAGTTCGTATTCGGCCGCGGCGTCACCGATACGGTCGGCGCCGAGCTGGCGGAAGCCGGATATCGCCGCGCCTTGATCGTATACGGCCAGGGCTCCGTGGTCCGCACGGGCACGCTCGACCGAGTAAAGGCATCACTCGACGCCGCCGGCGTGTCCCATGTCGAACTGGGCGGCGTGCGCCCCAATCCCGAGATCGCCCTCGTGCGCGAGGGCGCGGCGCTCGCCGAGCGCGAGCAGGTCGACATAGTCTTGCCAGTCGGCGGCGGCTCGGCGATGGACTGCGCCAAGGGGATCGCAATCGCCACGGGCTATACCGGCGATGCCTGGGACTTCTGGTCCAAAAAGGCAACCGTCGAGCACTGCCTGCCGATCGCGACCGTGGTGACCATCCCCGCCTCCGGCTCCGAGGCCTCCAACTCCTGCGTCATCAGCAATGACGCCGAGGGGCTCAAGAGCGGCTGCAACAGCGAGCTCATCCGCCCCAAGATTGCCTTCCTGGATCCCGAACTCACCTTCACCCTCCCGCCGTATCAGACGGCGGCGGGGGTGACCGACATGATCGCCCACATCATGGAGCGCTTTTTCTCCGGAGAGCCAGCGGTGGGCGCGACCGACAACATCGCCTGCGGCCTCATCCGCGCAGCCATCGATGCGGCCCGCATCGTGATGGACGAACCCGAGAGCTACGATGCGCGAGCCGAGCTCATGTGGATCGGCACACTCGCACATAACGGCCTGGCAGGCTGCGGTCTGGGCATCCCCGGCATGCGCGACGGCGACTGGTCCTGTCACGGCATGGAACATGAAGTCTCGGCCGTCGATCCGCGCATCACGCACGGCGCGGGCCTTGCCGTCATCTTCCCCGCGTGGATGCGCCATGTGTGGAAGAGCCATCCCGAGCGCTTCCTCACCTTCGGCGCCGAGGTGTTCGGCATCGAACCCATCGACCCCGAGGTGGACGACCTGTCCGACATCGACGAGGAGATCACGCCCGAGCGCGCTGTACATGACGCCGTCGAAGCGACCATCGACGAACTGCAGGACTTCTTCATGTCCATGGGTATGCCCTCCACGCTCGGCGAGCTCGGTATCGCAGAAGATGACATCGACCAGATGATCTGCGGTCTGCGCGTGAACCGCGGAGAGAGCTTTGGCACATTCCGCAAGCTCACCCTGGAAGACGCCCGGGAAATCTACGAGAGCGCCTTGTAGCCCGGACCCGCTTGCACGACAGCGCCCCATCCGAAAGGCGCCTCGCAGCCCCTCATACCGGGAGCCGCGAGGCGCCTTCTCACACATTCCGATGACAAACCAGCTGACGTGCCTATCCCCTCATGAAGACAAGGGTCTGCCCTTTCGCATCTCCCTGGGATAGATCGGGGTCGAATGTATAGCCAACGTCGAAGTGTTTAAGCTCCTCAGCGCGATGCACTCCACGCTCCGCCATCCAACGAACCATGCTGCCGCGCGCGATCTTGCTCGCGGTCGAACGCTGGATTGGCCTGCCGTTGCGCAAACCCTCACCGAAGATGCACGTGACCTCACGTGTACCGTCAGGTCGATGCGGGAGGACCGCCTTGGAATACTCCACGCTGGCCAGATTCACAATTTCGACCACATCGCCCGGATACGCGTCCGACCCGGCGCACACGGCCTGTGCGATCGAATCGCCCCAAAACGCATAGAGATTCTTCTCCCCATCCACGGACAATTTGGCACCCATCTCCAAGCGATACGGCTGAACCGCATCGAACGGTCGAACGCAGCCATAGAGCGCGGAAAGCACCCACAGATGCCCCCGCAACCACTCGAGCGCGGCGGCGTCGAGCACGTCCGGCGCCATGCTGCGAAATTGAATGCCCACGTAAGAGAAGATCGCGGGAGAGACAAGGCGAGACAGTTCCGCATCCCCAAGGAGGTTCGCGTCGGCAATGTCTCGATAGCTATGCAGGCGTTCCAAGTTCTCGGCCAACAACTTGTCGTTGACGCCCCACAGTGCTTGCAACCCCTCGCTCCCCTGCTCACGCTCGATTGTGCGCAGGGCATCCATGACGTGGGCGGTCTTCTCCGAAAGCGGCGGGATGCCCCGTGGGGCAAACCCATCACGAGCCACCTGCATCTGCTTTGCGGGAGAGATGATGACCTGCAACATGAAAAAGCCTCCGAGCGCTCGAGTACCCGACTCATTATGTCAAAGGTACCCGGGCGCTCGGGGCGCATGCACGAAATCGATGTTCGCCTACGAGATATGGCCGAGGAAATCCTTGGTTCGCTCAGATTGCG
Organism: Collinsella intestinalis; assembly: GCF_902501455.1. Classification (NCBI taxonomy): domain Bacteria; kingdom Bacillati; phylum Actinomycetota; class Coriobacteriia; order Coriobacteriales; family Coriobacteriaceae; genus Collinsella; species Collinsella intestinalis. The sequence goes on along the minus strand of NZ_CABWIC010000007.1, from coordinate 201,462 downwards.
GATGGTCGAACACCTGCTCGGGAGTCCCTTGCTCCACGATAACGCCCCCGTCCATGAAAATCACGCGGTCGGCAACGTCTCGAGCGAACTGCATCTCATGGGTCACCACGATCATGGTCATTCCCTCGCGCGCCAGATCGCGCATGACGCCCAAGACGTCGCGCACGAGCTCGGGGTCAAGAGCGCTCGTCGCCTCGTCGAACAACATGACCTGCGGGTTCATGGCAAGGGCACGGGCAATGGCCACACGCTGCTGTTGCCCGCCTGAAAGCTGGGCGGGAAGATAATCCACTCGGTCGGCCAGCCCGACTTTGGTGAGCTCCTCGACTGCAATGCGCTCGGCCTCCTCGCGTGAGCGCTTGAGTACCTTCTGTTGAGCGATCATGACGTTCTTCTTGGCGGTGAGATGAGGGAATAGGTTGAACTGCTGGAACACCATGCCGAGCTTGGCGCGCACCTTGTTGATATCAACACCCCTGCCCGTGATGTCGACTCCCTCGAAAACGATCGAGCCGCTCGTGGGCGTCTCGAGCAGATTCACGCATCGCAGAATGGTCGACTTGCCCGAGCCGGAAGGCCCCAAAACCACAACCACCTCACCACGATGCACATCGAGGTCGATGCCGCGCAACACCACGTTATCGCCGAACGACTTATGCAGGTCGCGGATGCTCACCGCCACGTCCTCGGGGACGGCTAGACCAGCTTTCGCCTGAGAGGCACCGCTTTTCGTCTTCTCAAACATATCGAACACTCCTCGTGGCATCTACAGGTTTGCGATGTGGTCGGCGGGCGTGGGAACCATCGTCCCCGCGCTTTTCTGCGGCTTCTTGCCCGATCCCCCACCGTTGGCGACCGCTCCCGTCAAACGGGCCTCGAGCACGCTCACGACACGTGCAAGTGGGAGCGTGATCACCAGATAGAACAGGGCGGCCACCACATACGGCGTGATTGATCCAGTCGTGGCGACAATGGTCTTGGCGTACATGACGATCTCCATGACACCGACTGCCGCGAGCAGGGACGTGTCCTTATAGAGCAAGATGAATTCGCTGGTCAGCGTTGGGATCACGTTGCGGAACGTCTGCGGGATGATAATCGAGACCATGGTCTGGGCCGCGGTCATGCCCAAGGAGCGCGCCGCCTCGGACTGACCCTTTGGGATGGACTGGATACCGGCGCGGAAAATCTCGCACAGGTAAGCTGCGGAGTTCATCGCCATCACAATCACGCCGAGCGTGTAGTTGTCGATGTTGACGCCTGCGAGGGGCAAGCCGAAGAACGCGATGTAGATCTGCAGGAACGCGGGTGTACCGCGAATGAGATTCACATACACGCCGGCGAGCGCGCGCAAGATGCGCGATTTAGAGATGCGCATGAGCGCGAACATGAATCCAAAGGGAATCGCCACGGGGAAGGCGACGAGCACGATTGCCAACGACATCAAAAAGCCCGAGAAGATAATCGGCAGGCTGCTGACGACGAGCACTGGATTGAGGAACAGGCGCAGGAACGTGTTCGAGTTCCAAGCCTCGACCCATGGCTGGGTCTCGAGGAACATCTTGAACTGGTCGAACGGAGTGACGCCCTTCACATTCACCGCGGGGATGCCCTCGATCTCATGGCTTTCACCGTCTATCAGCTCGTAGGAGCCAGAGCAACGCATCTCTCCACCCGAAGCTGGAAAGACAACGCCATACAGCTCGACGCGGAAGAAGCGACCGGCGGGGGCGGGGGTCGGCAACGTCATTTTGACGCTCTCGCCCTTTTCCTCAATCGACGGATTGAGGAACTCGCGCTCCATGAGATCGTCCCCAAAAAGCATGGTCATGCGCAAATCGTCAGTCGAATACGAGGTGCCCTCCGGCACGGTGAGGGTCAGAGCGGCAAGCTCCTCATCTGGAGCAGCCTGCACTTCCCAGGTGATTCTCGTCTCGATCCCGCCCAAGACGTCGCTGCCCGAATCCCCGTTGGGCTGGCATGTGAGCTTGTGGACCTCGAGCGCAGAGGCCGTACCGGGCATCGCAACGCAGGTAAGACACAGCAGCGCGATCACGGTCAGCATACGCAAGACGGCACAGCGCGCACCCTGACGGCGCGACGAAGGCCCCAACGAGTTACCCGACGTTTGGCGTACGTGTTCCATGGTCCTTTCTCCATCCATTCGCTCGTTCGCACCGCCGACACGACCCCCTTGCAAGTCGGCGGTGCACATCATCCGAATCGCCCACATCCGTGTGGCATTCACCTATTTGATGCTGTATTTCTCCATGAGGGTGTCCACCGTCCCATCCTCCGTGAGTTTTGCGATGGAGTCGTTGATGGCATCCGTGAGGCCGGGATTGTTCTTGTTGACGGCGACCGAGTACTCCTCACCCGTCGAAATGAGCTTGATGACCTGCTCGTTGTCAAAGCTGCTCGAGGTCATCTGAGCCGCGACGGAACGATTGGTCACGAGAGCGGACGCCTGGTCGGACTGGAGCGCGGCGAAACAGTCGGTCGCGTTCTTGAACGGCACGACCGTCGCCTCGGGGAAATTCTCGTTTACAAACGCCTCGGCGGTGGAACCGGACTGAACGGCGATTTTGACGCCCTCGACGTTCAGCGTTTCCGCGTAATTCTCACCCGTAACCTCGGCATTGTCCTTCATCGTCACAATCGCCTGGTCGTCCATGTAATACGGGTCGGTAAAATCGACCTGCTTCTCGCGCTTGGGCGTGATGGTGATGGCGCCGAACGCCACGTCGTACTTGGTTCCCGATGCAACCGCCGCGCACAGGCCGTCGAAATCCATGTTGCCGATTTCCAGCTCAAGCCCCAAATCATCGGCGATGGCCTCCGCGAGCTCAAGGTCGAACCCGCGGTATTCGCCATCTTCGATGTACTCGAACGGCGGATATTCAGCCGAGGTGCCGACGCTCAGCGTCCCCTCTTTCACCAGTGTGTATCCATCATCGGATCCAGACCCCGCATTGGGGGAAGGGGCATCCGATCCGCCGCAGCCCGTTAGGGCGAGCGCCCCGACCATCGCCAAAGACGCCATGCACATACCGATACGCTTCTTCATGATGAATCCTTTCCCGAGTCTTATCCAGCGAGATGAGCTCGCTTAGCCCGAGTATACACACTCTCGTATCTTTATGCGTGGTAATTCACTATTTGATAACAATTATGATTATTCTCTTCATCTGAACGCATTTTTGTGTATCAGCTATTCAACCGTTAAGCCCATGTGTATCCACATCGATACAAACGTTCATCTACCGAAAACGAATTGCGCCCCCTTGATGCGGTACTTCGCATCAAGGGGGCGCACACCAAAGGTGCATCTGATTAAGAAGCAAGCGCGTTAAAGCAGCGCGGCAAGCTTAAGACAGTGCGGACAGCAGGTCCTCAGCTTGCAAGGCGATTCGTGTCTTATCCCACTCGGGGATCACATAGACGCCGGTCTCCCAAGCAGATGCGGGCAGCACAAAGCCCTCGCCCTCCCCGCCCACGATAGACGCCTCCACATATTCGAGGAGATCGACGAGCTGACGGCGAACGTTTGCATTGGCGGCCTTTCCGCCAGCGCCGGAAATGGCAACCGGCATGTCAGTCAACGACACCGCCGCCTCGAAGTCGCCGGCCACCTGCGGGCGACTCAACCAATCGAGCACGTTCTTCAATCCCGCGGGATAGCTGAAGTTGTACTCGGGCGTGAAGATCCACACGGCGTCCGCGGCCTCCACCTGCTCGCGCACGCGCACAACCTCGGGCGGCGGCGGAAACTCAATATCCTCGTTCATCAACGGCACATCGGCATACTCCAGGTACTCCACATCTGCACGATCACCGATCACCTCGGCCGCATATCCCGCCAGCGTTCGATTGTGCGAGTTGCGACGCAAGGATCCGACAATGAAAACAATCTTTTTGCTGCTGGACATATGTAAACTCCTTCAGGGCATTAATTACTAGTAGTGCGATAGTACTTTACCTGTACCCCTCCCCAAAGGGCCTAAACACAAAGACGAGCCTGCGGCGCAAACCGCAGGCTCGTCCCCAAACAGCACACAGCGACCCATATGCACGCCGAGTTCTTCCATCTCCCCTCGGACACGTTCGCGAGGGCAGGCGGTATTCTACGCCGTAGGCCCGTCGGCTTCGGCATCAGATGCCTCGGCGGAGGGCTCAGCAGCAGGCGCAGCTTCCGAATTCGCCCGGGCGCCGGCAAGGCTCACGACTTGGCGGACCGTCCCCTCCTCCTCGTCATCGGAGGAAGCGGCACAGCCAAACTCGATCGCATCGCCCACGCGGTAGCGGACGATACCGAGCATCTCCGGCAGGGCGAAATCATAAATCGCACCGTCGCCCTCGAGAGTCACGTAGAAATGCGAGTTGCCGTCGATGACCGCTTGCGCGATCGAGGCGATGGTACCGGACAGCTGGTCCTCGACTCCGTTTGCGGCAACCTCGTCCTCGGACAGGGCGCCCGATGATGCGAGCATCTGCAGGTAGCTCTCCTGGGTCGATGCGACCGTGGAACCCGTGGCGACGCTCTGGTAATGCTCCACGTTGATCATGGCGTACATCTTGACCAGGCCGGCATTGTCTTTCAACGCCATGAAATAGGTCGGCTGCCCGGCGACATTGAGCAGAAGCGGGTAGGTCGCTTCGTACTTGAGGTTCTGCACCTGACCCTCGGCAGACGCCTGGGCCGAATCCTCGGTGGCGCCCGCCACCGGATAGTAATGCGACTCTCCCGTGCGCTGATTGACCAGGATGAAGCCAACATTCGAGCTGTCGGCAGTCACGGAGCTCACACCCGTGTACAGGTAGATATCATCGCCCTGGGCAAGGTAGTTGTAGCCGAGCTCACCGTCGGTGCCGAGCGTGGTGCGGACCACGCCCTGCTGGCCAAGCCAGGAGTTGAGCCAACCGCCCCTGTACGCGCCGCTCCAGTTGTACTGCTGGATGATGAGGTCGCTCGGATAGGCGCGGTCGACCCATGTGGGGCAGTCTTCAATCGCGTAATCCTCAGTCTCGCCGGTGCAAGCGTTCACCAGAACAACGCGCTGGATCGTGGTGCCCTCGAACAGGCCGATGGTGCGCTTCTGCACGGGAAAGACCCACCAGGGCGTTCCCTTCTCGTCGAGCTCGAAACTCTTCTGATCGAACATGTAGGTGGGGTACTTAAGCTGCACGTAGCGGTCGATGTTGCGCGCGAGCGGCTCGCTCTCGGAATAGCGGATCGGGTCCTTCAGACGCACAACCTCGGCCTCCTGCGTGACCATGTCCACGAGCACGTACGCGGGGATACCCGTGCCGCGATGACTCAGCCACTTGAAAAGATCGGCATAGGTGAGCGGGCTCACGCGCACCGGGCGACCCTGATAGTTGATCTGGCTGTAGGCGGGACTGATCTCGAACTGGCTCACGAACTCGGGGATCGAACCCATGGCGCGGGAGCCGAGCAACTGCGCGGAAGCGCGATCGATCACGGGGACATCCGAATAGTCGACTTCCTCGATATCCTTGGCGAAATCGCCGTCAGTGGTCTTGAGCACGTTGGCGTAACGCTCGGCGTTGCCGGGGATGAACGGCTCACCCATGATGAGGCCGACGAAGAACGCAAGAATCACCGCAAGCGGCACGTACGCGAGCCGGTTGAACAGCGTGGCATGGCGCGCGGAGCGCAGGGCCACGACCTTGAGGGCGACCACGGCGAATATTGCGACGAGGATGATCCAGCTCCACACGCGCGGGCTGTGGATGTTGAGCGCCGGATGGAACCACCAATACGAAACGAGCGCGGCGATACCGAGCACGATCAGCGCCACGATGAGCGCCGTACGGCTCCAGTGGGCGAGCTTCTCCATGAACGGGGGAACGGTGCGCCCTTTGTCAACATGTTCCCTGCGCGCGGCCTTCTCCCTGGCGCGAGCGGCCTTCTTGCGCTCGCGGGCGGACTTGGGCGCTTCGCCGCCCGCAGGGTCCTTCGACTCTCTCGCCGGGATGTCCTCCACCTCGACTTCCACATCAATGGGCTCCTCCGCACTGTGTTCGGCGCTGCCGGGCACCTCCACTCCGGAACGCCTCAGCATCTCCAAAATCTCGTCGTGGTTCATCGAGGTATCAATCCTTCCGTGTTTCGACAACTTGAAAAATGGTACCCACTTCATGCACTCGGCAACGCGAACGGAGACAAAAGCGGTATAACCGTCATCTGCCCCCCCGCGGCAAGATGCAGAGACGTTTTGCCGTCGTTCAGTAAGGAATGACCGCCCACCCCACGGACAGCCGAGCCACCGGAAACGGAACAGCGCGCTTGACCTCGGACCCGGTTCAGGGGATAACCTTTTGCAGGCACCGAGTACAGGGGGCGGGCGTCACGCGCTGAGAGCCGCCTTCGCACATGAGCACATAGGGAGACACGCATGTCGCAGAGAAACGTCCAAAAGCTCGAGAAGCCCGCCGTGAAACGCACGCTGCGCCGCTTTTGGGAGGTCACGCGCATGGTGCCCGGCGCGGCATTCCTCGCCGTGTTCACTTCCGTCGCCTACGTGGCACTGCTCATCTTCGTCAACACCTGGGTGATGGGCCTCATCGTGGACCGCGTGCAGGCCTCCCCTGTTCCCGCCGATAAGGTATGGGAGGTCTTCGGCCCCTACATCCTGGCGCTGCTGCTGGTGAACCTCATCGGCCAGATCTGCTCCAAGCTGCAGGACTACGCCGTCTACAAACTGCAAATCAACGGCAACTACCATCTCGCGCGCCTGTGCTTCGACACGCTCTCCAACCAGTCGATGACGTTCCACACGAGCCGCTTTGGCGGCGCGTTGGTAAGCCAGACGAGCAAGTTCATGAGCGGCTACACCCAGATGGTGGACGTAGTCGTGTACTCGCTCATCCCCACCATCGCAAGTACCGCCTGCACGTTCATCGCGCTCGCGCCGGCTGTGCCCGCCTACGCCGCGGCGCTCGCCGTGATGCTCGTGATATACGTGATCGTGGCCACACGCATGTACCAGCGCATCCTGCCGCTGTCCGCCGCCACCGCCAAGGCGCAAAACCGCCTCTCCGGCGTGCTGTCGGACGCCGTAACCAACATCCTCGCCGTCAAGACCTGCGGGCGCGAAGATTTTGAGAAGGAACTCTTCGACGAGGCGGACCTCGCCGCCATGCAGGCCGAGAGCCGATCCATGCGCGCCACCATGCAGCGCGGCTTCACCGCAAGCGGCATCATCACCGTGATCATGCTCATCGTGTCCATCTTCGTGGCCGGCGGCAACGCCTGGTTCGGCATCTCGGGCGGCATGCTCGTCATGATGTTCTCCTACACCTACCAGCTCTCCATGCGCTTCAACTACATCAACTCGATGATGCAGCGCATGAACCGCGCCATCGGCGACGCGAGCGAGATGGCCCGCATCCTCGACGAACCCCGACTCGTGGAAGATGCGCCCGGCGCCCCGGACCTCGTGGTGACCGAGGGCTCGATCGATTTCGACCACCTCGGCTTCGCCTACGCCGACGCCGCCGAGGGCGACCGCGTCTTCACCGACCTCAACCTGCATATCCCGGCCGGTCAGCGCGTGGGCCTCGTTGGTCGCTCGGGTTCAGGTAAAACCACTCTTACCAAGCTGCTGCTGCGCCTGTCCGACGTGCAGGACGGCCATGTGTACGTGGACGGCCAGGACATCTCCGCCTGCACCCAACAGAGCCTGCGCCGGCAGATCGCATACGTGCCGCAGGAGGCGCTGCTGTTCCACCGTTCCATCCGCGAAAACATCGCCTACGGGCGCCCCGACGCCTCCGAGGAGGAGATCCGCCGCGCCGCCGAGCTCGCCAACGCGCTCGAGTTCATCGATCGCCTGCCCAACGGCCTCGATACGCTCGTGGGTGAGCGCGGCGTGAAGCTCTCCGGCGGCCAGCGTCAGCGCGTGGCCATCGCCCGCGCCATCCTCACCGACGCACCGATCCTGGTGCTCGACGAGGCCACAAGCGCATTGGACTCCGAGAGCGAGGCGCTGGTGCAGGATGCACTCGAGAACCTCATGCGCGGACGCACGTCCATCGTCGTGGCGCACCGCCTGTCCACCGTGGCAGCGCTCGACCGCATAGTCGTGCTCGCCGACGGCGAGATTGTCGAGGATGGCACGCACACCGAGCTTGCCGAGGCCGAAGGAGAATACGCCGCCCTCTGGAACCGCCAAACCGGCGCGTTTTTGGACGGGGAATAAGCCGGACGAAGAAGCCGTGACAGGGCAAGCCGGGCTGAAAAACGGGCGCGCGAAGTCGCAATGAGGCATATCCTGCTGGAATGTCACTCACCAAGCTGCGACGAACCCCCTCGCTCGAGGAAGAGAGAGCTTTTTCGTACTCATCTTGAGATTAGTCAGATACACGCGATCGGATACCAACTGCGACCTGCAGTTTTGTTGGACAAAGCACCCGCACTACTTCATCCTTTTTAAAAACGATACGAAAAACCTCAACTTCTCAGCGCAAGCGCGACTCGCGTTACCCCGCGAGCCCGCGCAGGTAGGCGATCTCACCCGCATAACCCGCGAGGTCGTCATGCGGGGTTTCCAAAATAAAGGGCAGTTCGCACAGGGCGGGATGCGTCACGATGGCGCGCAAAACGTGCTCGCCGCCACCGAACTCGGGATTGCCCAGGTATCCCCCGCCGATCACCTCATGGCGGTCCTTATGCGCGCCACGCGGGTTCTTGGAGTCGTTGATATGGACCGCCTGCAAGCGCTCGAGACCCACAAAGCGGTCGAATTCGGCCATGACGCCATCCAGGTCATCCACGATGTCATACCCACCGTCGGAGATGTGGCAGGTGTCCAGGCACACACCGAGCATATCGGTGCCGGCAAGCTCGGGACGGCGTGAAGCCACACCCTCGATGATGCGTGCCAGCTCCTCGAAAGTGCGGCCCACCTCGGTGCCCTTGCCGGCCATCGTCTCGAGCAGCACGCACGTGCGCTGACCCTCGAACATAACGTGGCACAGGGCGTCGACAATGAGCTCGATGCCGGCATCGACCCCCTGACCCACATGTGCGCCAGGATGGAAATTGTAGAGTTGCCCGGGCAGCGCCTCCATGCGCTGCAGGTCCTCGGCCATGGCCTCGAGCGCGAACTCGCGCGCCCGTTCCTTGGCGGAACAGGGGTTGTACGTGTAGGGTGCATGCGCCACTAGGCGTCCAAACCCATCTTCGTCCAAGATTCGCCGCAGACCCGCCACGTCATCGAGATCGAGCGGCTTGGCGTTCCCGCCGCGCGGATTGCGTGTGAAGAACGCAAAGGTATTTGCGCCAATGGAGCGAGCGGTCTCGCCCATAGCGGCATAGCCCTTGGTAGTGGACAGATGACAACCGATGGTCAGCATGGGACCTCCGAAATACATGGGCCGCGCGCGGCGCGCAGTCGAAACACCTTGCTACTCTACGGCCTCGAGCTCGGCAAGCTCGCCGGCGGGAAGCTCGACGGTCTCCTCGCCGCGCACGAGCACGACAGCCGCGACCTTGGGGGCGTCGGTCCCGCTGACCATGAACTGATGCAAGACAAAGTCCATCGTCGCCGGCGTGTCCTCATCGGGCTGGGCCATAGTCAGCGTGAGCACGCCGTCGGCAAATTCGACGCTCTCGACCGCGGGCTCCGGAATCGACGAACCGGCGACCTGGACCTGCACCGTGCCATCCTCATGCTGAATCCAGCATTCACCGGGCATTGCCGCGCCATCCTGGCCCGCGACGTTCATGAAGGGGGCTTCGGGGTCGAGCGCAGCCTCCCAAGCAACGGCGGCGACAGGATCCGAGTGGGCTGAGCCTGCGCCGGCGGAACCGGAAGGCGCAGAGCCTGCGGGGCCTCCGGCGCCGCAACCAGCGAGCAGGAGCGTCGCCGCAGCGGCGATCAGGGAGCGACGGGTGATGCGGGCATCGAATTTCATGGGTGTCCTTTCGACGTCGAACAGCCTCCCGATTGTCCTCGATTGCATCCTCGCGGACCGATTCTCCTCAATCAACACACCAACCGCTCATGTAAAACCGAAGCCCATGCCGCTCGTCCGAGATTTTGCCCCGCTCATAGGGTGGACGGGATTCTTCAGGACGAGCGACGGCATCGACCCAACGCGGCCGGGCGTCACCATGAAACAGGCTACCCCTCGGCAAGACGCACCCCGAGCAACTGAACGAGATCGAGCGCCTGATCTGCACCGACCACGAGGCCGCGCAGCTCTCGGTAATCGCTCGACAGGACAGGCGCCGAGAACGTGCAGTCAGACACATCGATGCCGGCAAGTGGGGTGCCGAACACATCGATCCTCGTGAGATCGCACGCATCCCAGCGCACGTTCTTGAGCTTCGCCCGCTGCAACGCCGCTTCACGCAGCCTGCACCCATCGAGCGAGAAGTGGTCGATCGACGTCTCAGACAGGTTCGCGTACGAGAGGTCTGTGGAGACGGCGCAAACCCAGGCGATCCTCGCCTGGGGCAGGCTCAAGCCCGGTGCGGAGCAATCGCGCAGGTCCACACGGTTGAGCCACGCCTTGTCCATCACGCAACCGATGAACCGGCAGTTCTCGAGCACGACGTCGCGAAACGTGCATTCACGCAGGTCAACCTGCTCGAAAAGGCAATCGCGAAAGACCGCGTGCTCAAAGGTCGCCGCGTTCGCGCATTCATACGCGAGCTCCACGTCCTCGACCAGCACGTGCGAGATATAGCCGTCCCCCTCGGCGAACACCGCGAGCAGTTCATCGCTTCCCACGCGATGAGCTGTCTCCCCAACGCGAGCGCAGCCCGAGCCCATCCTCGCCGCCATCGCTACCCCCCTCCCCCGACGCGTTCGCGTGGCTCGTGCCACGCCGCCCGCACCGCATCGATGATGCGGGCAGTGCGAACCGTCGACGACAGCGGCATAATCGGGCTCTCGCTCTCGCCCCGGCGGATGAGCTCGCACGTATGGGAGATCTCATCGTAAAAATCATCGACCGCCAGGGGCGCTTCGATGCGCTCCCCTGCGGTACGCGAGGAATCGGGCCCGTCGAAGCGGTGCACCGTGAAGCCCGTCGGGCGATGGAGCATCGGGATGGAAACCTCGCCGCGCTCGCACGTCACGCGGCACTCGACGCGGTACTCCCCCGCGTCCCCGGCGAAATCGAAATGCACGGGCACGCCTCCGATGCGCAGGTCCGCCTCGTCGGCGATGTCGACCGCGGAGCCGTCCGAGGCCACCATCCACCGCGTCCGCACGTCGTCGACCTGTATCGCGCCGCCCAAGAGGTCCTCCGCCCATGCGACGCCATAGCACCCAAGGTCGTACAGCGTTCCCCCTTGAACAGGGTCGAGCAGGTAACCGCCCTCGAGGTCGCCGTAATCCAATCGATGCACGACTTCAATGCCGCGGATCTCGCCGAGTTCGCCGGACGCGAGCAGTTCTCGCACGCGGGCCCTAACGGGCATGAAGCGGGGCTTCATCGCCTCCACAAACAGGGAGCCCGACTCACGCGCGGCAGAAACGACCCGACCGGCCTCTTCGGCGGAGAGCACCGCCGGTTTCTCACACAGGACCGCCTTGCCCGCCCTCAGCAGCCGACAGGCCCATCGTTCGTGCATCCCATGAGGCAGGGAGAGGTAGACCGCATCGACGTCAGGATCGTCCACGAGCATCTGATGGGCGCGTTCGCCGCCATCTTCCGCGCTGACGTAGCGTCGACGTGCATCGACTGGAAACTCGGCGGCGAAGCTATCGAGGCGCACGGCACTGCGGCCGCTCAGCGCCACGAGCGACGCCCCCTCGACATGCCCCAAAGACCGCGCAAACCGACGCGCGATGCCGCCGGCGCCCATGATTCCCCAGCGCAATCCAGCCATATCGGACCTCCCATCCTCATGTTCAACCCGACATGATACGCGCTCGTCCCGCCACAAACGCCCAGACGGGAAAGGCGTACCATGGGACTGCAGCCGCATGCGGCTCGAAGACCATGCGAAAGGGGCAACCATGACAGATGCATCGCGCGCGGACACAACGCCATCCCGCCGGCATTCCCCCATACGTCGCGACTCGCCCATCGCCCCGTCATCGACCCTTTTCCCAGCGGCGGCCCTGTCCCTCGTTATCATCGCACTTGGCGGGTGCGCAGCATCGACCCCCATGATCGGGTCACAGGTCTCGGGCACCGCCGATCATTCGACGATGGTCATCGTGCAAGACACCGAGGCCGAAGATGCCCCCGACCCCGAGACTACAACGCTCGAGCAAGCCGACGGGCAGGCAAAGTCCGAGCTCGACGCTGCCGTGGCGGCCGTCGAGGAAGCGGGAGCCGATATCAGCTACATCGTTCTCAACCTCGAAAACGGCCAGACCATCGAGCACAACGCCGATCGGGCATACTACAGCGCGAGCACCATCAAGGCGCCGTTCTGCATCAGCCTCGTACGCGCCCAAGGCGACGCGGCACGGACGAACTACGGCGGCCTCATCACCTCGACCATCGTCAACTCGGACAACGAGGCCTATCGGACGCTTCGCGAACGTCTGTACGGTCAATCGTTCTTTGGCGAACTCTCCGCCCAGGCGGGAGCACCGTGCGATCTTACGCATTGGTACTGCGATTACAGCGTTCGCGATCTCGCGAACATCTGGCGCGTCTGCGCCGATTGGCTTGCGACCGACGACCCCTGTGCCCAATGGCTGCGCGACATGCTCGGCGACACGCTCAACTCACGCGTCGACGATATCGCGGGCATCGACCAAGCCTCCACATGGTCGAAGGCGGGATGGTTTTCGGGCGAGGCGCGTTACAACGTCACGTTCGACGGAGGCGTGGTCAATACGCCGCAGGGAAGCTACGCCATCGCCGTCGCGACCAATCGCGGTTCAGACTTCAAGAGCATCGAGAGCGTCATGAGGCCGCTCGTCTCCCTCGCCAACGCAAGGCTGTCCGAGGCGTAGGCCGTGCGCCCCGCAGACAGAACGTCAACCCTATAATGGCCCCAGCCAAATCGAAAGGAACCATGTGAAGGTCATCGTCTACACCGACGGCTCATCTCGTGGCAACCCGGGACCGGGTGGCTACGGAGCAGTCCTCAGGTACACCGCCCCCTCGGGCAAGCTGCACACGCTTGAGCTCTCCCGCGGTTACGACCGCACCACCAACAACCGCATGGAGCTGCTAGGGGTCATCTCGGCACTCGAGGCGCTCAACCGCCCCTGCGAGGTCGAGGTCCACTCGGACTCCCAGTACGTCTGCAACGCATTCAACCAGCACTGGGTCGAGAGCTGGATCCGCCGAGGGTGGAAGACCTCGCAGAAGAAGCCCGTCAAGAACGTCGACCTTTGGAAGCGACTGCTCGCCGCCAAGGAACCCCACGACGTGACCTTTCACTGGGTGAAGGGCCACGCCGGACACGAGTTCAACGAGCGCTGCGACCAGCTCGCCACGGCGGCGGCGGATGGCGAGGGCCGCGCGTGCGACACCGGGTTCATCGAGGGCGAGTCCGACTGACCGGCCGGCACACCACTTGACGAGAAGGACGTCCCCGACAAATCGGGGACAGATTGAGAGGCAGCGATATGATTCGCATCGCGACCATCGGAACGAGCGGCATCACCGCGTCCATGCTCGACGCCCTGGCGAACGTGGAGGGCGCCGTCTTTGTCGGCACCCTCTCGCGCGATCGCGAGAGAGCCGCGGCCTTCACATCCGAGCATGGGGGGACGACCCCCTTCACCTCGCTCGATGAGCTCGCCGCAAGCGATGGGGTCGACGCGGTCTACATCGGCAGCCCTAACGCGCTCCATCACGACCAGGCGCTCGCCTGCATCGCGGGTGGCAAGCACGTCCTTGTCGAGAAGCCCTTCTGCGCCAACCGACGAGAGGCCGTCGAGGTATTCGAGGCGGCTCGCGAGACGGGCGTCGTCGCGCTCGAGGCGATGCGTCCCTTGCACGACCCCGCCTTCCACGCCATCAAGGAGGCCCTGCCCCAAATCGGCGCCATCCGCCGCGCCACCCTTCGCTTCGGCAAGTACTCCTCCCGCCACGATGAGATTTTGGCGGGACGCCATACCAACATCTTCGACTGCGCCATGGCGTCAGGCTCCCTCATGGACATCGGCGTCTACTGCGTCGAGCCCCTCGTCGAGCTGTTCGGCGCGCCCGAACGCGTACTCGCCTCCGCCGCGCTGCTCGACGAGGACACCCGAGAACTCACGCACGGTCCGATCGACGGGTCGGGCGTCATCCTCGCCTCCTACCCCGGCATGACCGCCGTCCTCGCACATTCCAAGACCACGAACGACCTCTCCGACAGCCAGATCGAGGGCGAGCTCGGCACCCTCACCGTGCACGGGATCTCCGCACCTTCCGCCATACGCGTCGAGTTGCGCTCCCATGCCGCGCGGCAGGCGGATTCCGTCGGCTATTCCTCGGCCCAGACCGTCGGCCGCGACATCGACCTCCCCAGGTTCGAAAACACCATGCAACATGAGCTCGCGGACTTCGTTCAGTCTGTTGAAGAGATACGCATAGGCGGCGACTGCACCCAAGTCCCCTGCGGCACTTTCGGCAATGTCGCCCACTTCCGCGACGTGACCCTCGCCTCCCTCGACATCATGGACGAGGCGCGTCGCCAGACGGGCGTGAGCTTCCCCGCCGACCGCGAGACCACGGCCGCGTGCGAGAGCTAGCACCATGGGCATTTTCGAACGCATGATGGAGCACGCCCGTCAGTTCGAGCGGGAATCCGGCATTCCGGAAGAAGATGTCGAACGATCGGGACGCATAAGCCCCTGCGAGGCCGAGCTCATCTCCAAACTCTCCTCGACAGAAGGAGCCGTCCGGCTCGCCCTGCTGTTCAGCGGTTCGGTCCAAGGGGTCGGGTTCCGCTGGACCAACCAGGAGCTCGCCCGTGATCGTAACCTCACCGGATGGGTGCGCAACCTGCCCGATGGAACGGTCGATATGGAGACCCAGGGCGCCGCCAAGTCGGTTGCCGCGCACCTCGAGCGCCTGCATGCGTACTACAGGCGCTTCGGAAGCCGCATCTGGCTCGAATCCTTCGACGAACTTCCCCGCGTCGAGGGGGAGAGCGACTTCGAGGTCCGCTTCTGACCGTGCGCTGAAACGACCCTCATAAGGAATCATTTACGGAAATTGGCGTGCGCTCCTTGCCATGCTGCTCACCTTCTGCTCAAATGTTACTCAGTTAGTAACGAACGGAGAAACCATGAGCACATCGGCACCCGACCAGCCCGTCACACGCCGCAACACGCGTCAGCGCCAACTCGTGCTCGATGCCGTGCGTTCGCGCTGCGACCACCCCACGGCCGAGGAGATCTATCTCCAAGTCCGCGAAACCGACGGCCGCGTGAGCCGAGGCACCGTTTACCGCAACCTCAATCTTCTCACCGAGGCGGGAATCATCACCACGGTGAAGGCCCCGGGGACCTCCCGCTTCGATTGGCGCTGCGACGGCCACGCCCATGTCGTGTGCCGAGCATGCGGCGCCGTGGCGGACATCGCCCTGCCCCACGACCAGGCGCTCGACGCACGGGCAGCCGAAGAATCATCCTATGCGCAAGTCTGTCACAGTTTGTTTTTCGAAGGCACCTGCCCGGCCTGCCAGCACGCAGCCCAAAGCTAGACGAGCCCCAGCTTTCTGCAGGCGTTCCAGATGCCGTCGTCATCCACATCGGTGGTGACGAAGCTGGCACGCTCCTTCACGCCATCCCACGCGTTTCCCATGGCGATGCTCGTGCCCACGACCTCAAACATGCCGAGGTCGTTCTCGCCATCGCCGAACGCGATGGCCTCCTCGGGCGCGATGCCGAAGCGTTCGAGAGCGGCGCGCACGCCGTAGTCCTTGCCACCCTTCGCAGGGACCACGTCGCAGAACAGGTCGTTCCAGCGCGTTGCCACGACATGCTCGGTTTTGGAAAGGAACACCTGCTCGACATCGGGCCCGCCGAACACGTTGAACTGGTAGACCGGAAGCTCGTAGGCCCAATCGAGGTCGCCGAGCGAATAATCGAGCCCCACCTGGCGACCGAGCTCGATCACGCGGTCGCCGAGATTGTTCACAAACGAACGGCTCCCCTGCATCACATACAGGTCATAGAGCCCTTCGCGGGCCTGCTCGACTATCACGCGCACGTCGCGGTCGTCGATGTGGGCATCGCGAAACACCCCTTCATCGTCGAAGCACAGTTGGCCGTTCATGGTCACATATGCGTCGAAGCCCGTTTTGAGCTCCTCGTGCATCTCCATGAGCGAACGGCCGCTGGCGATGCACACCTTGATGCCCTTCGCACGCATGAGCTCGATGGCGCGCCATGCGCTCTCGGGCACACGGTGCGTCTTGAAGCCGACGAGCGTGCCGTCGATATCGAAAAACGCCGCCTTGATCATCAGATCCTCCCATGCGGTTCGGGGCGCACGGGCGCCATTACAAGATCTCGAGGGCCCCGTCCTTGACGGTGAGGCCGATATTGCCCTGAAGCAGGTCGTCCATGAGGGTGCCGACCAACTCGAAGCGCCAACCTTCGCGCAGGGGGCTGCGCTCGGGATGCTCGATGTAGTCGAGCAGGCCGTCACGCGAGACAATCAACGAGGTTGCGACGCCGGAGCGCTCGGAAACGAGGCGGATCAGCGCGTACATGAGGTCGATGACGCTCTCGAGCTCGGGCGCCGGCGCGCGATGGGCGCGACCGATCGAGGGCAGGTTCTCCTGCGGGCAGCGGCGACCGCGAGCGATTGCGTCGAGAGCGACCTCGACATCGCGGGCACTCAGCTGCTCGGTCCCGCGCACCGCGCGGAAGTCCTCGACGGTCTGCGGCGCGCGTTTGCACAGCGCCAGCAGGACTTCGTCGGACATGACCCATTTGCGCGGGATATCGCGCGTCTCCGCCCGTTGCTCGCGCCAAGAGGCGAGCTCACGGGCAACAGCGAGCTGACGGCGCGTGCAGGCGTTCACGCGCTTCACGCGCTTGAACGCGGCGCGGGGATCGCTGCGATAATGGGCAGGGTCGGCAAGGGGGCGAATCTCGTCGCGCACCCAGGCCGTGCGACCGAGCGAATGCAGCTTGGACTCGATGACGCGATACGCATCGATGAGATAGCGCACATCGTCAAGGGCGTACTCGATCTGCTTGGGGCTCAGCGGACGCCGCGACCAGTCCGTCAACGATTCGGTCTTGGGCAGGGAGACGCCGCAGAACGTGCTCACGAGGTTGTGGTAGGAGCACTGCGCACGCTCACCGAGGAACCCCGCCGCCACCTGCGTATCGAAGATCGGCGCGGGCACGGAGCCGAGCGCGTGGCAGAGCACCTCCATATCTTGCGAGCAGGCATGGAACACCTTGAGCGTGTCGACGTCGGTCATGAGCTCGGCGAGCGGCCCCAGATCGTCGATCGCGAGGGGGTCGATGACCACGCACTCATCCGGCGTGGCGACCTGCACCAAGCACAGCTTGGCGTGATAGGTCTTCTCCCGCAGGAACTCCGTGTCGATGGCGATGGCCGAAAAAGCACGGGCGCGCTTGCAGAAGGCGGTCAGGTCCTCATTTGTGGAGATGTACATTCGTCTCCCCGGTACGGGAAAACCCGCGTGCGACACGGGTAGGATTACGTCATCTTGTAACTATACCCGCCTTTTCATGAACAGGGAACTCGCCATGCGTTGCCTCATCATCCACAACCCCGCCTCCGGCCCCCGCTCAGACGGGATTTTCGACTTCGCGCGCGCTCTGTCCGAGGCCGGCGATGAGGTATGCCTGCGCTTCATCGGCGACGGCATGGAGCCTCATCAGGCCGCGGAGGACGTGAGCGCGTTCGACCGCGTCGTGGTCTCCGGCGGGGACGGCACCGTGTCCAACGTGCTCGATCATATCCGCGATAGCCACGTCCCCACGCTCGTCTTTCCCTCCGGAACCGCGAACCTGTTCTTCAACAACATCGGCAACGCGCCCGAACCCGCCGCGCTGGCCAAGGCCTGCCGCGAGGGCCGAACCAAGACGGCCGACATGGGAGAGCTGTTCTGGAAGGCGGAGGACGGCAGCGTCCAGCGCCACGGTTTCATCATCATCGCGGGCACCGGCTTCGATGCCGACATCATGCACAAGGCCGAGCCCGCCAAGGGAGACATGGGCGAAATCGCCTACTTCCTCTCGGCGCTCGCCAACCCCGCCCCCACCGTCGCGCACTTCACCATCGAGCACGACGGGGAGGTCGACGAGCTCGACGGCATCGGCTGCATGGTGGGCAACACCTCGCTCATCCAAAACGATATCAACCTGTTCCCCGATTGCCGCATGGACGACGGGTTCATCGATATCGCCGTGATCCAGCCCGCCAAAACCGTCGAGCTGCTCCCCACCCTGCTCGCCGGCGTCCTCGATCCCGCAGGCAAGGGCCTGGGTCGGCCGCAGTTCACCCTCTTCCAAGCCAAGGAGGCGCGCATCACCTGCACGCCCTCCCTCGGCATGGAATTCGACGGGGAGCTCATACACAACAACACCGGCGAGTTCGGCGCCCGCGTCCTTCCCGCCTGCCTCGACCTCATCGTCGACGACTTCGCCAAGCTCTAGCGTATCGCGGCGCGCGTAACGGCACCGAAACGTATCGCCCGCCCCGTTGCACCCGCACTGCACTGTGCTATAGTCCCTAACCAACGTTTCGACCTCCGATAGCGCGAAAGGAGCCATCATCATGAAGCAGATCACGTTCGTCTCCCTCAACAACTGGTGGTGGCATGACGCGTCTTCGGCCGGTCGACGGTGAGTCCTCATACCCATATACCATCCAGGTAACACGAGGCCTCCGGTTTGACCGGGGGCCTTTTTTCATGCCGAGGCCCCGTCCACCGCCTTTGCCCCCCTGAACGCAAGCGCCCCAGTTCGCGAAAGGAACCTCCCATGACCACCCCGTTCCAACCCAGTGGCCGACCCCGCACCGTCGCCATCGACGAGCGACGCGGCCTCGACATCCAAAGCCTCGTCTTGCTTGCCGTCCTGCTCGCCGCCGGCTTCATCCTCAACTTCACGGCAGGCAAGGCCATCTCCGCGGTCTCCGGCGGAGCCATCGCCCCCGAATTCATCGTCTCCGCCTTCTGCCTCGCGATCCTGGTCATTCGCCCCACCATCCCGCAGGCCCTCGTGATCGGACTCATCTCGGCCGCGGTCATCCAAATCACCACCAGCTCCCCCGGCATCGACTTCGTCGCCGAAGGCATCGCCGCCGTCGCCATGGCGTCGATCGTGAACGTCGGCGCGCGCACGCCCGCGCGCAACCTGGTGCCCGTGGTCGGCACCTTCATCACCACATTCCTCTCCGGAATGATCTTCATGGTGGTCAAGATGGCGCTCATGGGCTTCGCCGGCGAGCTGGCCGCCGTGATGACTCCGGTCGTAACGGTCACGGCGGTCTTCAGCGCGATTCTCGTCGGTGCGCTCTATCAGCCCGTCAAACAATCGCTCGGTCTGAACGAGTGACGCAGCCGCATCCGTCCCACTCGGCATCTCCAGATGCCGAGCACCGAGAAAGGAGCCCTATGAGCGCGATCATAGAAATGGAGTGCGTCTCGTTCTCCTACGGCACCGCCGCTGACGGCGCCTACGCCCTCAAGGACATCGACCTCTCCGTCGAAGAGGGCACCTTCGTCGGCCTGATCGGCCCCTCGGGTGCCGGAAAGTCGACGCTGGCGAGCGCCATCACCGGCGCCATCCCCCACCATTATCGGGGCCGCCTGTTTGGCTCCACACTCGTGGCGGGACTCGACACCTGCGAGGCGCCCCTCACCGATATAGCCAAGGTCGTCGGCTCAGTCCTCCAAGACATCGACGCTCAGATGGTGGCCTCCGTCGTGGAGGACGAGCTGTTGTTCGGCCTTGAGAACTTCGGCATCGACCACCGCGAGATCGAGGGGCGCATCGCATCGGCCCTCGACGCCGTGGGCATCGCCGACCTGCGCCATCGCGAAATCGCGACGCTTTCCGGCGGGCAGAAGCAAAAGGTCGCCATCGCCGCCATCCTCGCCATGACGCCCCGCGTTATCGTCATGGACGAACCCACCTCCGCGCTCGATCCCGCGAGCGCGCGCGATGTGTTCGAGGTACTCCGACGCGCCAAGGAGCTGACGGGGATGACCGTCATCCTCATCGAGCAGACGGTCGCGCTGCTCGCCGAGTATTGTGACCGCGTCGTCGTGATCGATCAGGGCCGCATCGCACTCGACGGTACGCCGACCGACGTTTTCTCCCGCGGGGAGACCCTGCGAGCCATCGGCGTCGACACCCCGAGAACCGTCCGCATCTCCAACAGCCTCGCCGAAGCCGGGCTCGCGCCAAACGACTCCCCCGCACTCACGCTCGACGGCGCCGAATCCCTCGTCGCGGGCATCCTCGCCCCCGGGTTATCCGAGAGTTCGCCCATCGTGCCCCGCACCCTGGGCGATCGACCGGATGCACGCAACACAGTCGATGAGCGTCCGATCATCGTCGACGTCGCCGGAGCAGCGTATTCCTACGGAACGGGGCAGGCGGGCATCGAGGGAATCAATCTCACCGTGCGCGCCGGCGAGATTCTCGCCGTCGTCGGCCAGAACGGCGCCGGCAAAACGACCTTCACCAAATTGTTGAACGGCCTGATCAAGCCAAGCGCCGGCGTGGTGCGCATCGCCGGGCTCGACACCCGCACGACTCCGGTGAGCGCGCTCGCATCGCACGCCGCGGCCCTCTTCCAAAATCCGGACCGCCAGCTATGCCGCAATACCGTCGTCGAGGAAATCTCCTTCGGCCTCGAGCTCCAAGGCGCACCCGCCGATGCCGCACGGGAGAGGGCACGTCGCGTCGCGGCCACCTTCGGCCTGCCCGAAAACGCCTCCCCCTTCAACCTCTCCCGCGGCCAACGTCAGATGGTCGCGCTCGCAAGCGTCGTGGCCCTCGAACCCGAGCTCATCATCCTTGATGAGCCCACGAGCGGGCTTGACTACCGCGAATGTATGACCGTCATGGAGACGGTCCGCCAGCGCGCCCTCGACGGCGCCGCCGTCGTCATGGTCTGCCACGACATGGAGGTCGTGAGCGATTTCGCCGACACCCTCGCCGTCATGACGGAGGGCAGGCTGATCGAAGTCGGCCCCTCCCGCGAGGTATTCGCAAACGACGCGCTGCTCGCCCATGCACGCATCGCAGCGCCGTGCGTGCCCGCGCTCGGCAAGCGCCTGGCAGCCCGTTTCCACCCCTCGTTCGCCCACATAACCGAAGTCGCCGACCTCGTCGCCCTCGTCAAGGAGCTGAAGGCCCATGCTTGATGTCATCGATTACACTCCCGGGAAGAGCCTGCTGCACCGTCTCAACCCCGTGACGAAGCTCGCGATCGCAGCGGCGATCATCACCGCGACCTTTCTCACGCAAAGCCCCTTCGCCCTCACGGCCCTGCTCGCACTCACCCTGGCAATCGGCGCCTATGCCGGCGTGGCAAGACGCCTGACGGGCCTGCTCAAAGTGCTCCTGCCCATCGTGGTCGTCATGTTCACCCTACAGGTCGCGTTCACCCCCACGGGCGAGCATATCGTCGCATTCGCGACCGTCGATGGCGTGATCGGCGGGCTGCGCGCATGCCTTCGCCTGTTCGGCGTCGCCTTGCCGCTCGTGCTCATGCTCAGCGTGACGAGGCTCACGGACCTGGCCAATGCCTGCGTGGAGGTCCTCCACGTCCCCTATCGCTACGCGTTCACGTTCACCACGGCCCTTCGATTCGTCCCGGTGTTCACGCGCGAGATGAACGCCATCATGGAGGCTCAAACCGCGCGCGGCGTGCACTTTGACACCGGCAACCCGTTCAAGAAACTCGCCCTCATGATTCCCGTGTGCATCCCGCTGCTCGTAACCTCGGTGCAAAAGACCGACGCGACGGCGCTCGCGGCCGAGCAGCGCGGGTTTTATCTGCGCACGCGCGCCAGCTCCTATCGCCGCTATCCGATGACCGCCACAGACATCGCCGTCCTCGGCTGCTGCCTTGCGCTCGTGGCAATCGGATTCACCCTGTAGGCGCACCTGCACCGAGGCGCTAAGATAGCGATGCACGACGAATGAACCCGCCCGCGATGGGCGACGGCCCGATTTTGCCAGGAGGAACCATGCAGTTGACCGACCGTCTCGACGAGCGCACGCGCGAGCTTCTCGCCAACGGCTTCGATGCCGCGCGCGAACGCCCCGTGACCCTGCGCGCCAACACGCTCAAGGCAACTTCCGACCAGATCTCCGCGGCGCTCGACGCTGCCGGCATCGGTTATGCCCGCGTGCCCTGGTACGAAGACGCCTTCGTACTCGATGGCGCACGAGAGCGCGAGGTGTGGGGCCTCGACATCTACCGCGACGGTCTCGTGTACCTGCAGAGCCTCTCCTCCATGCTCCCGCCCCTCATCCTCGATCCGCTCACGGGCGCCGACATCCTCGACATGTGTTCGGCCCCTGGCGGCAAAACCTCCCAGATCGCCGCCCTCACGGCCAACGGCGCACACCTCACCGCCTGCGAGATGAGCGCACCTCGCGCCGAGAAACTCGCGTACAACCTCGACAAGCTCGGCGCTCAAAACGTGAACATCATGCGCACGGACGCGCGTCGCCTCGACGAGTTCTTCAGCTTCGATCAGATCCTGCTCGACGCGCCCTGCACGGGAACCGGCACATATCGCACGGGTGACGAACGAGCGGAAAAGCGCATGACGCCCCAACTGCTCGACAAGGTGGTCAAGTCCCAGCGCGCACTGCTGGACCGAGCGCTCACGGTCTTGAAGCCCGGCGGCACCCTCGTCTACTCCACCTGTTCGGTTCTCCCCGAGGAAAACGACGAGCAGGTGCGTGCGGCCCTCAAGCGCCATCGCGACTGCAAGGTCGTACCGATCCTTGCGGGCAACGTCGACGACGGGCAGTCCGATCCGGAAGAGCGCATCATCACGATCGCGCACGCCGACGAGGGCGGGCTCGCATGGCCGATTATGAATCTCCCGAACTCGCTCGAGGGAACACTGACCCTCGCCCCGACCAGGCTGTACGAGGGGTTCTACGTCGCCGTCATACAAAAACAGGCCCCTCGCACCAGACGATAAGGCCACGTTGGACAAACATGAAACGGGACCCCCGCGTCAATGGTGCGGGGGTCCCGGCGTTCACACGGATGCAAGCGTCCAATCGACGGCTATCGCTCGCGCTCCTCATCGCCCTTGCGGGCGTTGCGGTCCTTAAGGGTGGCGAACAGCAGGTATACCAGGGCCACCACGGCGATGGCGCCGGCGATCATGAGCACCGGGGCCAAAATGTCGAACATCTCCACGGCGGCACCATCCCTTCTCGCGCGCGGATGCGCACTCTCAAATTGCTCTCGCCGCCCCAGCATACCAGATTCGACCCCGATAGCCGCCATGGCGCAGGAACCACAAAGGCATGGAGACCGCGTGAGTGACGCCCCTTGGTCCTCTAAAGCATACGGGCGGGTACAATGAATCGACATTCGTCCTTCCCTCAAGGGGGCATCATGACCAACACCACTCCCGACGCCGGGCGCGCCTCTGTACCCGACCCGCGGCCCGATGCCGTTGAACCGCAAATGGGCACCGGCTCCGCCGCCGCGTCCAACCCCATACCGGCCATCGAGCGCAACGTCGACCATACCGAGCTCGAACCCGGCGACACCGATACCGACCCCATCTCGGTGAGCGCCGAGGTCCCCGAGTCGATCGAGGCGACCATCGATTTCTCCGAAGTCGAACTTGCCGACGAATTCGCCGAACCCGAGCTCGCCGTGACGCCGGGCGGCCTACTGCCCATGGAGCCCTCGCCCATCGAGGGCCGTCTGCGCAAGGCCCCGCTCCGCGTCCCCGATGAGCTTGAGGAGTGCGGCGGCTTCACGCTGTTCGGGCGTCGCATCAAGTCGCTGCTCTACACCACCGACGTCGCCGTCATTCGCAACTCAAACGCCGATGCGATCTTCGCCGTGTATCCCTTCACCGCGCAGCCCGCCATCACGCAGGCCCTGCTCACCGCCTCCGAGGCCCCCGTCTTCGTGGGCGTTGGCGGCGGCACCACAACCGGCAAGCGCTCCGTGCAGTTGGCGGCCGTATCCGAGATGCAGGGTGCCGCGGGCGTTGTCGTCAACTCCCCCGCTCCGCCCGAGATGATCGAGCAGATCTGCGCCGTCATCGATATCCCCGTCATCGCCACGGTGGTGCGCTGCGATGCGGTCGCGCATGCCAAGGTGAAGGCCGGCGCCAAGATCCTGAACGTCGCCGCCGGCAAGGACACCCCTGCCGTTCTGCGCGAGCTGCGCGAGATCTACCCGAATCTCCCGCTCATCGCATCTGGCGGTCGCAGCTCGCTGTCCGTTCGCGAGACCGTCCAGGCAGGCGCCAACGCCGTCATCTGGACGCCGCCCTCGGCGCAGCAGCTCCAGGCCGACATGATGCGCCGCTATCGCGAGGCCGAAGTCAAACCCGAGGTGCCGATCATGGACCCGGTCGCCGCAGCAGATGTCAATCCCCTTGAAAGCGCGCGCGCCGACGTGCCCATCCCCGACGAGCTGATCGCCAAGGCAACCACCGGCGGCCCCAAGCGCCAGCGTCCCTTCCCCCAGCTCTTCTTCAAGGGTAGGCGCCACTGACGCTTGCCCGGCACCCCGATCTCTTGGGCAGGCCCCACCAGAGCCCGTCCGATATCCCGATCGCACAAGGCCCCGGCCAGCTCGACCCGCATGGTCGGCAGGTCGGGGCCTTTTTCATGCCCAGATGCTATACTCCGCACCATGGGCGCACGCCCGGATAATCTCACGAAAGGACCAGCCATGCTCGTCACCAAGCTCGCCAACTCCGCATCTCACGATTACCTGGCAGAACGCTTCCGCGCTGCCTACGACTTCCTCACCTCCTCCGATCTCATGTCTCTGCCGCTCGGCCGCAATGAGATTCAAGGCGACGACGTCTATGCGAACGTGCTCGAGTACGATACGGTCCCCGCTTGCGAGAAGGAGCTCGAAGCGCATCGCGACTACTTCGACGTCCAGTTCGTGGCAAGCGGCGAAGAGCTCCTGCAGTTCGCCGACTGCGAGGGCCTCGAAACTGTCCAGGCCTACGACGAGGCGGACGATTACTGCCTGCTCAAGACCCCCGAACTTGTTACCTCCATCGTGCTGCGCGCAGGCGAGCTCGCCATCTTCGCGCCCGAGGACGCCCACAAACCCGGTTGCGCCCTGGGCGAGCCGTGCCATGTCCGCAAGATCGTCGTGAAGGTCCGCGCCTAGCCCACACGTCGGCTGCCCGTTCACCGGAATTGAAATGCCGCCCGCCGACACGTCATGTCGACGGGCGGATTCATATGCTTCTTGTGCTTGACCTTACAATTCGTTTACCCAAGACGTATAGTTGCCTGCATTGAAGCAGGACGGCCATCATGGCCCTCGTGAGCGGAAGTGATGGTTTGCGCAGCGCACTCGCACATCCCAATACTCGTCAGTTTTTGAAATTCGCCGCCGTGGGACTCGCCTCCCTGGCGGTCGAGTACGCATTTCTCGTCTATCTGCTGCAGTCGCTCAATATGAACTACCTCATGGCGACCACGATCTCCTTCATCATCTCCATCGTGTTCAACTACATCCTGTCCATGAAGTACGTCTTCGTGCATAAAGAGGACATGAGCCGCCGCCGCGAGTTCATCATCTTCTCGGTGCTCTCCGCCATCGGTTTGGGACTGAACGACCTGTATATGTTCATCGGCGTCGGCCTGCTGAACGTCGGCACCATGTCCATGAAGCTCATCTCCACGTTTTTCGTCACCTGGTACAACTACTTCAGTCGCCGTAAGTTCCTGGACGCCGGCCACGCGTGAGAAGCCTCGGGATCCATGCTCGTCGATTGGCTAGAACTTGATAGAAACGCAGCGAAAAGGGCCGAATCGCGGCCCTTTTTCATATGTGTACCCGAAGATGCCGAGACTCCGGCGGCACCTCGGTTCGCGGCCATCAGACCTTCAAGCTTCAACTCAAAGTTGAAAGTCGTGACGGAGCGCAAAACGCCTCAGTTTCGTAGACATCTGTACGTCTTACCAGGTAGATGAGGTGTTTTAGGTCAGTTGACCTTCGGTTAAACCCTCACCTTAAAGGTGAACTTGAAACTACAAAACTGCTTCACATTTCATCGTCTCCGCAGGTAGCTGAAGCTTAAACCTTCAACTTGAACCTTAAAGAATGTCTAACGTTCAAGTTGAACTCGAAGCCGATGCTATGATGCTTGCTGTCCTAAGGTAAGCAACAGACGAGGATGTACATGGACGCAACTCCAAGCATGCACACCACGTGGCGCACCAGCCGCACCCGCCGCATCATCGCGGGCGCCGGCGTGACGGCAGCGCTGTTCGCGAGCGTGCTCTTCCCCGTCCCGGCACGAGCAATCACCACCGAAACCGCAGCCACGCTCACCGAGACCCAGAAAAAAGTAGAGGAGACCGCCGCCGCATTCGATGAGGCGACGAAGAACCTCGACTCCCTGCAGGAGCAGGTCGCCGAGAACGAGGCGCGCATCGCCGAGCTCGAGGCCAAGCTCCCCGCCGCGCAGGAGCGCGCCAGCCGCGCTATGCGCGAGCTCTACAAGCACCACAAGGGCTCCAATACTCTCATGAGCTTCGTACTGAACACCAAGAGCATGGATGAGCTCATCTCCGGTATGAAGTATCTCGATCAGGTCAAGGATGCCAACGTCGGTGCCCTCACCGAGCTGAGCGAGCTCCAAACCGAGCTCGAAGCCAAGAAGACCGAGCTCAAGAGCGCCAAGGTCCAGGCCGAGGCGGAGCGCGATTCCGCCGCCGAGGCCCTCACCCAGGCCCAGAAGCTCCGCGAGGCCGCGCAGGCTCAGGCCGACGCTGAGGCCGAGGCCGAGCTCGCCGCGCTTCAGCAGGCGTCTCAGAACATGGGCGGCGGCGCAGTCGCCACGCCCAACAACGGTGTCGTGAACTGGGACGTCGACCAAGCGTCCTTTGTGGCCGAATGGGCCCCGCGCATCGACGCGTACCTCGCCGGCTCCCCGCTCGAGGGCCAGGGCGCCACGTTCGCCAATGCCGCCTGGAAGTACGGAGTAGACCCTCGCTTCTCCCCCGCCATCTCCAACACGGAGAGCTCCAAGGGCCGTCATTGCTTCCGCCCCCACAACGCCTGGGGCTGGGGCAACGCAAGCTGGAGCAGCTGGGAGGAAGCCATCGACGCGCATGTCTCCGGCCTCGCCCGTGGATACGGCTACACCATCAGCGTCGCCGGCGCCAAGAAGTACTGCCCGCCCAACTGGTTCAACTGGTACAACAACACGCTGAGCGAGATGAACCGAATTTAGAGCCGCAAATGAAAGGAGCCCGATCGGGCTCCTTTTTAATATCTGCTTATACACCCTCCGCGTGCCGATTCGCCCTCAAACGGGGTACGATGGAGAACGTGCTGAAAACCCGTTCCAAAACGATAGGAGTCCCATCATGGAGCGACCGAACGCCTGGAAGAAATACGACGACGCCACCCTGGCCGAGCTCGACGAGCTCTGCGAGGATTACCGCCGTTACATCAGCGAGAACAAGACCGAGCGCGAGTGCGTGACCTCCAGCATCAAGCTTGCCGAGGAAGCCGGTTACGTGAGCCTCGAGACCGCCCTTGCCGAAGGCCGCACGCTCAAGGCTGGCGACAAGGTCTACGCCGCCAGTCACAACAAGACCCTCATGCTCGTCAACCTGGGCCGCCGCCCGATGGAGCAGGGCATGAACATCCTGGGTGCCCACATCGACTCCCCGCGCCTCGACCTCAAGCAGAATCCGCTGTACGAGGCCGGCGACATGGCTTACCTCGACACCCACTACTACGGCGGTGTGAAGGCCTACCACTGGGTCGCCACCCCGCTGGCGCTGCACGGCGTCATCTGCAAGAAGGATGGCACCACCGTGGACATCGCCGTGGGCGAGGACCCGGCCGATCCGGTCTTCTGCATCTCCGACTTGCTGATCCACCTCGCAAGCGATCAGATGGAGAAGCCCGCCGGCAAGGCGGTCGACCATGAGAACCTCGATGTCATCGTTGCCGGCCGCCCCGTCGTCATCGAAGGCGACGAGGAAGTCAAGGAGCCCGTCAAGCAGATGTTCCTCGACCTCATCAAGGAGAAGTACGACGTCGAGGAGGAGGACTTCCTCTCCGCCGAGATCGAGGTCGTACCCGCCGGCCCCGCCCGCGACATGGGCCTCGACCGCTCCATGATCTTGGGCCACGGCCAGGACGACCGCGTCTGCGCCTACCCGTCCCTGCGCGCCCAGCTCGACACGCCCGAGGTCGAGACCACGAGCGTGACCCTGCTCGTCGACAAGGAGGAGATCGGCTCCGTGGGCGCCTCCGGCATGACCAGCCGCTTCTTCGAGAACACCATCGCCGAGATCATGGCACTCGCCGGCGAGAACTCCCCGCTTGCCCTGCGCCGCGCACTCGCCAACTCCCGCATGCTCAGCTCCGACGTCTCGGCCGGTTTCGACCATCTCTACGCCGACCACTTCGAGAAGAAGAACGCCGCCGTCATGGGCCACGGTCTGTGCTTCAACAAGTACACGGGCTCCCGCGGTAAGGGCGGCTCCAACGACGCCGACGCCGAGTACTTCGCCCAGATCCGCGACATCATGGACGAGGCCGGCGTGGATTACCAGACCTGCGAGCTCGGCCGCATCGGCGCGGGCGGTGGCGGCACCATCGCCTACATCCTCGCCGAGTACGGCATGGACGTCATCGACTCCGGCGTAGCCGTCATCTCCATGCACGCGCTGTGGGAGGTTGCCAACAAGGCCGACATCTACGAGGCCTACAAGGGCTACAAGGCCTTCATCGAGCGTCCGTAGCACCCAAGCACCGGACATCGCGCTCGGAACGCGCACAAGCACCGAAACGAAAAACAGCCGCAGGTCTCCATCGGCCTGCGGCTGTTCTCATACTCATCGATATGCGAGGGTCGTCCCGCCGGCACGGCCGCGCGGGCATTTCGCCCCCCCCTGCGGAAGCGGGCCGTCCGCGCCTAGTCCCCCGCAGCGGCGCGAACCACCTCGGGATCGGCATGCGCGCCGGAAATACCCACGATAGCGGCGGCCACGCGGTTCGCACGGGCAATCGCGGACTCGGGCGTCTCGCCTCGGTGCAAACCGACCATGAGCGCACCGATGTGCGAATCCCCGGCGCCGATGGTATCCACCACATGAGCAGGCGAACCAGCGACGACGTCCGAACGATTACCGTCGCAATACAGGCAACCGTCTCCGCCCAGCGTGGCGAACACGGCGTTGCCGACATAGCGCGCAAGGGCCACGGCGGCGCGCTCGATATCCGCGCGGCCCCCTTCCGTCTTTGCATCGTCAACGGATTCCCCGTCACACAAACGGCCTGCGAGCACCATCGTCTCATCTCCGTTCATGTGCAAGACGGGATGAAGCGCGCATACGCGCTCGAGTAAATCGAGGGGCACGGCATCGGGTCTTGGGCCCGGCGTGAAAAAGATCACCTTATCCCGGCACGCGCGCTCCAAAAACTCAACGACCACCGGCCCCGTGGGATCTTCGACCTCGAGTCCGCACACGTATACCGCGTCGACTTCGTCCATATCGATCGCATCGAACCAAGTGGGCTCATAGTGATAGTCGGCTCCGTGGTACGCCACGAACGTGCGCTCGCCGCCGGGCTCGACGAAGCAGTAGCAGCAACCGTTCTCCATCGCATCGTTCTCAACCAGGACCTCGACGCCCTCGGACCGCAGGCCGCGCCGCACGAAGTCGCCGAACGCGCCCGTACCCACGGGGCTGAACAACATCGCGGGCTCTCCAAGCGCATGAGCGATGGAGAATGCGTTGAATGCGCACCCGCCGAGCGTCATCTTCTGTCCATACACGACAACGTCCTGCGCCGTTTGCGGCAGCTTATCGACATTAATCACCACATCGGCGCATGTCACTCCAACGAACAGCAGCTTTCCCACGGCGGGCCCTCCTCGATACGAACTGGTTCAGGGCCTATAATAGCCAATATCAGTTTGAACGAAGGGTTTGATCGCCCCATCCGCCCCGCAGAAAGGCGAGCACGTGACCGAGCAACCGCAAACCGGCAACACCATATCGAACGGCTCCTCAACGGCCCCGAACCGCATCGACAAGCTGGCGATCGTGGTCGTGACCTTCAAACGTCAGGAGCTGCTCGCCAAGCTCTTCGACTCCTTTTGCGGGCTGACGCGCGCCCCGTGGCGCATCGTCATCGTCGATAACGAGAATTCCGAGCAAACCCGCCAGATGGTCGAGGACCTCGGCCGCCGCACAGACGAGCTGTGGGGCGTGGAGGGCGACGCCGCGGATACCGAGGGCGGTACGGCGCGCGTTGCGTACGCTCCGCAAAGCGACAACCTGGGTGGCGCGGGCGGTTTCTCCGCCGGCGTCAAGCGCGCATACGAACTGGGCGCCCAGTGGTTCTGGGTCATGGACGACGACGTCATGGTGGTGCCCGAGGCAATCGAGCGCCTCGAGCCCTGGGCGCACACGCATCGCGTCGTGCAGGGCTCCCGCTACGACTACGACGGCGGCCCGTTCTACTGGCAGTATCACTTCATCGTCCCGCTGGGCATCCCCAACCCCATCGCGCCGGCGGCGTTCGACGAGTCGGGCTTCCGCGCGATGAACACCATGTGCTTCGAGGGCGGCCTGTTCGCCCGCAGCGTGGTCGACGAAATCGGCTTCCCCGATCCGCGCTTCTTCATCTACTGGGACGACACGGTCTACGGCTACCTGGCCTCCAAGGTTACCGAGTCGATCGTCGTGTCCGACATCATCCTGCAGCGCAGCCGCGATATCCCCAATTGGGACATCGCCGGCGTCCGCCAGCTCAACGGAACATCGGACATGAACCGCTACCACATCATGCGCAATCGCGGCTACATGATGCAGTACTTCCGCCTGCACGGCGACTACAACCGATTCCTGTTCGGCCTGGGCACCGCCGCGACCTTCGCCAAGGAGGTCATCCGTCTCATCGCGGTCGACCACAAGTTCAAGACCGGCATGAGCGCGCTTTTCCGCGGCATGCGCGACGCGCGCAAGATCTATCGCGACAAGACCTGGGAGCCCATGCCCCCGCTCAAATAGCAGGCGCGCCACCATCGAACGAACCCATAAGCGCCATATGCGCCCGGAAGCCCACGCGGCCCGGGCGCATCTTTTTTTGGACTCCACAAGACCCACGCGTCTGTTGGGACTTTGCGTTCCCGACCGCCAGAGGGTGGAATCCCGTGGCTTCGGGTATCACAATCACGTGAGCGATCACGATATCGAATGAGGGCGCATATGGCAGACGACATCCGCATGGACAATGAGAAGCGCACGTACGAGGGGCGCGACGGCGCGGGCTACGAGGGCCGACCCGTTTCCTACCCCGCATACCCCGAGTCCGCATATCCCGGAAGCCACGCAGACAGCCCCTACTCTCCGTACGGGAGCGGCGACTCTCCCGATACGCATATCGGCGGTACGCAACCCATCCCCATCAAAAAGGGGCTGTTCGACGGCATCTCCGTGGCCCAGGCCATCGCGGCATCAGCGGCCGCTGCGACTTCCATGCTCCTCGCCTCGCGCATCGGCATTGCGGGATCGGTCATCGGCGCGGCGGTGAGCTCCATGGTCACGGTGATTTGCTCCCAGCTCTATCGCAATGCCCTCGACGCGAGCGCGCGCAAGCTCAAGGCCAAGCAGATGAGCCACGCATACGAACAGGATGCATTGAGGGGCTACGCGAGCACCGAAGGCCCGTCTGCGACAGACGAGGCCACCGCGGGGGCGCCGCGGATCCGCATCGCCCCCACCAAGCTCCAGGCGCGGGCGGCAGCCGAGCGCAGCGCCTCAAAACGCAAGGTGGCCGTCGTCTCCGCACTCATCGCCATCGCTGCGGTGGCGGCAAGCGCCGGCATCATCATGCTGACGACCTCCGGGCAGGGTCTGGGTACCAAAACGCCGAGCGTCTTCGGAAACCGTCCGGCCGACGTCCAGCCCGCGCCGGAAGCGGATATGACTGTCGACGACCCCGCCGAGACCCCGACGGCGCAGACAAATCCCGATACTCCCAGCGCTGAACCCGTAAAGCCTGAAAATGGCGCGGCCTCCGACGGAACCGCGGGAACGGGTGCCGAAGGCACCACGGGCGACACGACGGATGGAGCGCCCAGCGAGGGCGGCACTACCCAGCAGAATGGATCAGACACCGGCTCGGGCGAATCCGCCCCGGATGAGACCGACGCCGCCGGGGAGGACACAGGCGACACCTCCACGCCCGCGATTCATCAAACCCGCTAGGCATGCTCGTCGTTGGCAGACGAGCCATCCGCGCGGGATGGTACCATGGGTAGCGAACAACTACGAAAGAGACACCCATGGCAACTAAAGTCCAAGCACCACAGCTCACCCCCAACAACCGCATCTACCTTTACCAGCTGCTTTCACGAGAGCTGGGATGCGGCAAGCAGACCTTCATGCCCGCCGTCGAGGAAGCGCTCGCGGGCGACCGCATGACCGCCGACGACCTCGGATTCGAATCGACTCGCGCCCTGCTCGAAGCGCTTGAGGAGTTCGTCAAGCTGACCGTCTTCAAGGGCGGTCGCATCTACGCCACCGTTATGGTCCAGCCCGTCTGGGACGAGGCCCTCGCGGCGCTCGAATCCGGCAAGGCCAAGGACGCGGGCGGTCCGTCGAACAAGCCCTGGAAACGTAAGAAGGCCGACAAGACCCTCAAGCCGGTGAGGCCCAAGCGCGTGAAGCGACCCGAGCCCGCACCGGAGCCGGAGCAGGTTGCGAAAAGTGAGGCTGCCGAGTCGTCCGTCCTCCATGGCGTAGCCGCGCAGGCCCGCGCCGAGGAAACAGAGGCTGCTTCTGAGCACACGGACGCAGATACCTCGAACATCCCAGAGGATGCTCCGGTAACCGAGGCTGTCGAGGCCGTCGAGGTTGTCGAGGTTGTCGAAACGACCGGCATGTATGAAGAGGCGCCCCGCACGGAGCACGACGATGCGCGCGACTGCGCTGAGGAAGGCCCCCAGCCCTCCCCCGCCGTCTCTCTCACGGTCACCTACGACCCGTACAGCGGCATTGATCGCGAGACAAAGCTCGAGTCCCATCCCATCTCGCCCAAGCCCGATCAGGCGCCTCTGGAGCCCGCATGCGCCCCATCGCAGCTCGCCACGAACCAGGCGCCCCTCTCCGCGGCGCCTGCACCCCTGTCGCCCGCAGTTCTCGCCACGTATCCCACCGACTTCTCAACCGAGGTCTACCTCGCCAGCGAACTCATCGCCGACCTGTGCGAGCTGCTCCCCTACGGCACGGACGTCTTCACGCTCCTTGCCGAGGACTACGCACGCGCCCGCACCCTCGAACTCATCTCCGGCACGCGGGCCCGTGCGACTTTCCCCCTGCGCATCCAGCACGCCGACTCAATCGAGCCGATCCGCGTCACCCTCAAGAAGCGCGGGGGCACCGGCCTCCAATGGGAGCTGTCCTCCGTCGAATAGACGCGACTTCTCCAAGGCGTCCTCATCGAGCCTCGCCCATCAACGAAAAAGCGCCTCGCACCCGAACTAACGTCGGATGCGGGGCGCTTCTCATGCGGGGAACCCAGTGCGCGACAGCGCTTTGACTAATCGCGCGTGAGCTTGCGGTGGACGCGATGCGGCTTGGCGGCGTCCTCACCCAGGCGGGCGACGCGGTTCTCCTGATACTGCTCGAAGTTGCCCTCGAACCAATACCAGTTGCCGGGGTTCTCGTCGGTACCCTCCCACGCCAGGATGTGGGTGGCCACGCGGTCGAGGAACATGCGGTCGTGGGAGATGACCACGGAGCAGCCGGGGAACTCCAGCAGCGCGGACTCGAGCGCGGAAAGGGTCTCGACGTCGAGGTCGTTGGTGGGCTCGTCGAGCAACAGCAGGTTGCCGCCCTGCTTCAGGGTGAGCGCGAGGTTCAGGCGGTTGCGCTCGCCGCCGGACAGCACGCCAGCGCGTTTCTGCTGGTCCTGGCCCTTAAAGCCGAAGCTCGCCACGTAGGCGCGGCTCGGGACCTCGTTCTCGGCGACCTGCATGATGTCCAAGCCGTCGGATACGACCTCCCACAGGGTCTTGTCGGGGTCGATGCCGCCGCGCATCTGGTCCACGTAGGAAATCTTGACGGTCTCACCGATCTCCAGGTTGCCGCTGGTGAGCGGCTCCAGGCCCACGATGGTCTTGAACAGGGTGGTCTTACCCACGCCGTTGGGGCCGATCACGCCCACGATGCCATTGCGCGGCAGGGTGAAGGAGAGGTCGTCGATGAGGACGCGGCCATCGAACTCCTTGTGCAGGTGCTCGGCCACCAGGACCTTGGAGCCCAAACGCGGGCCCACGGGGATGCGGATATCGGTGTAGTCGACCTTCTGGCTGGCGCGAGCCTCGGCCTCCATCTCCTCGTAACGGGCCAGACGCGCCTTGTTCTTAGCCTGGCGTGCCTTCGGGGAGGAACGCACCCAGTCGAGCTCGGCGGCGATGCGCTTGGCCAGGCGCTCCTCGCGCTGACCCTGAGCGGCGGCGCGGGCGGCCTTGGTCTCGAGATAGGTGGAGTAGTTGCCCTTATAGGGGTAGAGGTGACCGCGGTCGACCTCGCAGATCCACTCGGCCACATGGTCGAGGAAGTAGCGGTCGTGCGTGACGGCAAGCACGGCGCCGGGGTAGTTCTTGAGGAAGTGCTCGAGCCACAGGATGGACTCAGCGTCCAGGTGGTTGGTGGGCTCGTCGAGCAGCAGCAGGTCGGGGGCCTCGAGCAGCAGCTTGCACAGGGCCACGCGGCGGCGCTCACCGCCGGAGAGCACGTTCACCGGCATATCGGAATCGGGCAGCTGGAGGGCGTCCATGGCCTGGCCGAGCTTGGAGTCGATATCCCAGCCGTCAGCGGTGTCGATCTCGTCCTGCAGGCGGCCCATCTCGGCCATGAGGGCGTCCATGTCGCAATCGGGGTCGCACATCTCCACCGAGATCTGGTTGAAGCGCTCGACCTTGGCGATCATGTCGGCAAAAGCGAGTCGAACGTTCTCGATGACGGTCTTGTCCTCATCCAGCGGCGGCTCCTGCTGCAGGATGCCCACCGTGTAACCAGGGGTGAGACGGGCATCGCCGTTGGAGACCTCCTCGAGGCCGGCCATGATCTTGAGCAGCGTGGACTTGCCCATGCCGTTGGGGCCCACGACGCCGATCTTGGCACCGGGATAGAAAGACAGGGTCACGTCGTCGAGGATGACCTTGTCGCCATGCGCCTTACGCGCCTGATACATCTGGTAGATGAACTCTGCCATAGCCAATTCAACCTTTCTGAGCTGGGAGAGTGCGGAATTGCTAAACAGTGGGGAACAAAAACCCGTTTATTCGGAACTATTGTCGCATGAAACGTCCGCCCGTACCGAGACAATCGGTGTGGGCGCTTCCGGTCCTGAATTCCATCAGAAATCACGCCAATCCCCATCGAAATGCAACGGAAGTCACGTTTCGCATTCCAAAATCGTGACTTCCGTTGCACCTCGGGTGCCGGACGAAAGACGCCATCGCAGGCGGGTTGCTACAATACCTGCCGAGAACGCATCCAATCACTCACGAGGAGCACCCATGGAAACGATGAAGGACCGCCTGCGCGTCATGCTCGGCGACGAACGGCTCTCCCGTCTCGAAGACGCCCGTGTGCTCGTGTTCGGCTGCGGCGGCGTGGGCTCAAGCTGCATCGAGGCGCTCGCGCGCGGCGGCATCGGGACGCTCGCCATCGTGGACAAGGACGTAGTCGCCCCCTCCAACATCAATCGCCAGGCCATCGCATTCGAGAGCACCGTGGGCAAACGCAAGGTCGACGTCATGGCCGCCATGATCGCCGACATCAACCCGAGCTGCCGCGTCTTCGCGCACGACGCCTTCGTACTCGCCGAGAACCTCGTAGAGCTGTACGAGGCCTGCCTCGAGGAGACGGGCGGCCACATCGACTACGTGGTCGATGCCATCGATACCGTTTCCACCAAGCTCGCCCTCGCCGCCCTGGCCCAAGAGCGCGGCTTTGAGCTCATCAGCTCCATGGGTGGCGCCAAGAAGATCCACCCCGAGTGCCTGCGCATCGCCGACGTGCACAAGACGGTCAACTGCTCCCTTGCGCGCATCATGCGCAAGGAATGCCGCAAGCGCGGCATCCGCCATCTGCGCGTCCTCTACTCCTGCGAAGAGCCCGTGCGCATCGCCGCCGCCCCGGGGGCAGCGCGCTCGGAGCGCACCGACTTGGGCACTGCGAGCTTCATGCCGCCCATCATGGGCCAGATGATCGCGGGCGAGGTCCTGCTCCACATCTCCGGCCTGGGAGAGGGCGACGATGTCTCCGCCGCACTCGCCATGCACGATGCGGCGCAAAAAGGGCAGCTAGCGGGCAAGCGGGGCGGGCGCGCGTGAACGGGCCGACGCGCCCATGGCGACTCGTGGACATGCACTGCCACCTCGACCGCATGACGAACGCGGACAAGGTGGCCGAACGTGCCCTCGAGCTGGACGTCGCCGTCCTGTGCACGACGGTCGGACCCGATGACGCACAAGGCGCCCAGGCCACGTTCGCCAGCTACCCAAACGTGCGCGTCGCCGCGGGTCTGCATCCCTGGTGGGTCGCCGACGGGGCCAAGGGTGAACGGCAAGGCGCCCGAGCAGCCGAGATGGCTGCCTCGTGGAATCTTGTCGGCGAGGTCGGCCTCGACCTCTCCCCTGCTCATGCGGGCACGCGAAACGCCCAACTCTCCGCCTTCGACCGCATCGTCTCCGCCTGCGCGGGCCACCCACGCGAGGGGCGCGTGCTGTCCATCCACGCCGTGCACGCCGCATCCGAGGCGCTCGACATCCTCGAGCGCCACCGTCTTCCCGGCAATGCCACCTGCATCTTCCATTGGTTCTCGGGAACCTCCGCGGATTTCGACCGCCTCCGCCGGCTTGGATGCCATATCTCCGTAAGCGAGCGCATGCTCGCCTCCAAACGGGGACGCGAGTACGCGCGGCAGATGCCCCTCGATCGGCTCCACCTCGAGACCGACGCCCCACCGCGCCTCGATGAGGCCTATCCCGCCGAGGAGCTTGAGCGTTCCCTCTCGCGCTCGCTCGATGCGCTCGCGCGGATTCGCGGCACGAAACGCGAAGAGCTCGCCGCGCATATCGCGCAGACGAGTTCCCGGCTTCTGAGCATGTGACGCCGCGGGCGCCTAGTGCTTCTCGATTCCCATGTAACGGCGCATCGACGGGTCATGGTCGAACACCTTTCCGCGGGCGGCGCGCAGCTCCACGTTCATCGCGTAGAACAAGATCGGATCGAGATAAGCTCGAACCCCCTCGGGCACCCGGTCCATGCCGTACTCAATCGCGTCGAGCACCATGAACGTGTTCGTGTGGGTCTTCAGGAACACCAGGGCGCGCTCGTCCATGGCACGGCACTCGCTCGAGCCCATCTGGAGGAAATAGAACACGCCGGGCTCGGTGCACTCGAACGGCCCGTGGAAGTACTCCGCCGAATGGATGTAGGCGCAGTCGTGCCACTGCATCTCCTGCAGCGAGCAGATGGCGAAGCCGTAGGCCTGCGAGAAGTTGGGGCCGGAACCCAAGATGTAGAGGAACGGATGCTCCTGGCACAGGGCCGCGAAGCGCTCCCCCAGCTCCTCGTTCACCTCGATGCGTGCGGCGGGCAGGATCTGATCCATCACGGCGACGCCCTCGTACAGCTCGTTGAGGTCGGAATAGCCCTCTTGCTGGTCGAGCAGCTCGCCGGCGAGAAGCAGGGTTATGCCCGCGGAGACCTTGAGCTGCGAGACGTCGTCGCTCCAGGGGTACACCCACGAGGTCCACAGGTCCAAGTCGATGCCCGAACCATCCTGATTGGTGAATGTGATAACCGCCGCACCGGCCTCGTGCGCGATCTTGCACGACCGGATGACCTCGGGCGCGTTCCCGGAATGACTGCATGCGACGACCATGGGGCGCTCACCCAGTCGCTTGGGGCGCATGATGTCGAATTCGCGCGCGGTGTAGGCGTCGGAGCTGAACGTAGTCCCCTCGCGCTGCGTTAGGGCGTGGGCGGGCAGCAAATCGATGAGCGACCCCGTAGGCGATCCAGAACACGCTGTCGATGGAGCCCTTTTTCTCGAGAATGTCTGCAATCAGGTCGCGTGCGTTCACATGCGCCCCTTCCATACCGAGGATGTCGATGGTGCCCTTGCGACTCCCGCCTTGATATTCCAACAGCACAGCGATGGACCCACTCCAATTCAATATTGGTATGAAATGTCTATGATGTTTCGGTATCGAAAACCGTGCGCTGTGGTGAGGTGCGCCCGAAACAAAAACCCGCCCAAGGTGTGGGGCGGGTTTCGACGAGAAAAACGGGGGCCCGATCACGGACCCCCGCCTCCAAGCGGACCTTAGTAGTCGAACTGGTGGTAGTAACGACGGTACTTGAGGTTGTGCTTGGTGACCATCTCGTAGTTGCGGGCGAGGCGGTCGGTGGTGAGCACGGAGAGGATCCACGGGGACACGATGACGCGGAAGTCGTCGTCCAGGCCGGGGATGCCGTACTCGGCGGTGTCGATGATGACATAGTCCTCATCACCGGTCACACCGCTGGTGAGGAAGGCACGAACACGCTCGTCGAGGGCACGGCACTCGTCCTCGCCCATGAACAGGAACACGGGGACGCCGGGCTCGAGGAGCTCCAGGGTGCCGTGGAAGAAGTCGTGAGAGGTGATGTGGCGGATGCGCTTCCACTGCATCTCCTCGAGCAGACACATGGAGTAGAGGATGGTCTCGCCCCAGAGCGCACCGGAACCGATGAACATGGTGTAGTCGGCCAGAGCATACTTGCGAGCGAGCTCCTCGGCCTTGGGCTCGAAGCGCTTGCGGATGTCGAGCATGTCCTTCCAGATGTCCTTGGTCTGCTCGATGAACAGGTCGAACTTGGGGAAGCAGCCGCGACGGTTGAGGAGGCGCAGGCCGAAGCAGTCGGCGAGGTAGTAGCCCTTCTCGCAGCCGCCGGCACCGTGGTCGGAAGCCATCATGACGCAGTTCTCAGCGCCCACGGCCTGGCCGATCTTGCCCTCGGGGTTGGTCATCGCGTACACGCGGACGCCCATCTCCTTCATCTTGCCGATGGCCTCGAGGACCTCGGGGGTGGTGCCGGACTCGGAGGCGGTCAGCACGACCGACTTCTCGGTCATGCGCTTGTGACCCATGACGTTCCACTCGGCGGCGTGGATGAGGTACACCTCGAGGTCCTTGTCGCCGAACTTATTCATGAGGTACTCGAGCTGCATGAACTCATCCCAAGTGCCGCCGACGCCCATGAGGAACACGGCGTCGTAGCCCTCCTCGTGCACGCGGTCGGCCAGGGCGGTCATCTTCTTGCCGGCCTCGTAGACGTTCCTGCCGTCCTCGAGGTAACCTTCCTGGTCGAAGTTCATGATCTCGATCTTCTCGGTCTCCTTCATTGCGAGCTCCCTTCGTCGCCGCGGTGGTCTCTCATATCCAAGTAGAGAGTTTTTAGTACCACTATTGATTACATCTTAGCGGTTTTTAAAACCATTTGTTAAGCCATATGTGATTTGCGGTGAACGGTCATATCTTCTCCGTAAACGGTTTTCACGCAGGTAAATCGGGGTGGGAATAAACGCAAAACGCCGCGGAGCCGACAATCCGACCCTGCGGCGAGACAAATCTCCCCGTCAAAAGGGATTGAGAGCAATGCGCGCAACGGCGAGATGCCCTTACGGCATCCCGATGGGTGCAAAGCCCTAATACTGGTAGGTATAGCCCCCGTGCTTTGCGGGTGTGAGCGCGTAGGCATGCTCGATGGCACGGCCCTCGGCGTCGAAACTCACGCATTCGAGCGACAAGGCGAGACTCCCCGGCTCGACCTGGAGCAAACCGGCGTCTCGAGCGGAAAGCGCGACCACGTCGAGCTTCTCCTGGGCCAGGGCGACAGGCCGGCCGCACATCTCGTACGTTTCGTACAGGCTGAAGACAGACACGTCGACATCTTCGATGCCGGGGAACAGACATACGGGAATAAGGGTCTGCTCGAGGGAGACCGGAGCGCCGTCGACGCTGTTGAGACGTCGAATCGAATAGAGGCGCTCATCCTCGCTCACATCGAAGAGCTCTGCGTACAGGGGGCCTGCGGGACGCATCGACTTGGAGAGCTGCCTGACGGACACCTCCTCGCTCGCGGCACCTGCGGTCGAGCGGAATCCGCTCACGCGCGAATCACCCGCAACGGAACCTTTCGCTACATAGGCGCCCTTGCCCTGGACACGGCGGATCATCCCCTCTCGCACCAGGCCGTCGATGGCGCTGCGCACCGTCAACCGCGTGGTGTTGAATTCCGCTGCCAGTTCGTGCTCGGAGGGGATGGCAGAACCCGGAAGATACACGCCATCGACGATGCGCCGTTGAATGGCGCTCCGAATCTGAAGGTACCGCGGTGCGTTGTCGCCGGGATCGGGAAGCGCATTGAAACGAGAAGCGTCGACGAGGCTCAAATCACCACGCATCGACGCGTTGTGGCCTACCAAGTGAGCCATGAGCTCTTCACCCCCTGCGGCGTTTCACCGTTCTTACAGCCGTTGCTCGCGAACCGATATCGACTCGGTACGTACACCGCCTTGAGGTATTCCACGGGCTCCCCCGTCACCATGCGCTCCAGAGCCTGGACGAAAAACACCGGATCCCCCTCGTCCATATCAAGGAACTGGGCCTCGTCTCGCATCGCGCGGGCGATTGACACGCGCTCGACGCCATGGCCCACACGCACGCCATGCTCGATCGCGAGCACATCGTAGAGGCTCTCGCGCGAAAAATCGTGCGCCTCGATACCGGGGCATAGGGAGCCGTTGATGTACGAGGTCTCGAGGGCGACCGGGGTGTCGTCGGCAAGGCGGACGCGACGCACCTCGAATACGGGCGCGCCGACGGACAGGTCAATCTTACGCGCCAGCGTCTCATCGGCCTCGATGAGCCTCGAATCGATCAGGCGGGCGCCGGGCGTGCGCCCCACGCGGCGCACGGCATCGGAGAAACTGCGCGTTTCCTGGAAGATGCTGATGGGCTTGGACGGAAGCACGTACGTACCGGAACCCCGACGACTCTCGAGCACGTGCATCGAGATGAGCTGCGTGATGGCCGCACGCAGCGCGGTGCGGGACACGCCGAGGCGTTCGGAGAGCACCCGCTCGGAGGGGAGCTTGTCTCCACCGGCGAGGTGCGCCTCGCGGATGTAGCACCGAATGCCCTCCTGGGCGCGGTCTTTGGGCGGAATGCCCATATGCTCGTCTGCCATGCAGCCGCTCCTTCTCATTTCGTCCCGTCGCGCAATCACGCCGGCCGCACCACGGGCCTACAGCTCCGAAGCGGCCTCAAGCAGATCGGGGATGGCATCGATGATGCGGTCTGCCGCCTCCTGGGTGAACCCAAAGCGATCCTCGCGCTTGGCGAAGACCGTGAGGCCGGCGGCCTTGCCGGCGGTGATACCCGGAACGGAGTCCTCCACGCAACAGCAATCCCCGGCAGGCAGGCCCAAGTTCTCAAGCGTGTGCAGGTAGATCTCGGGGTTCGGCTTGCTCTCATGGAACTGCTCGCCGCTCGTCACCAACTCGAACGCGTCGGACAGGCCGCAGGCCTCGAGCACCAGCAGGATATTGGACATCGGCGAAGACGAGGCGAGCGCCACGCGGACGCCGCAGCGCTTAAGCTCGGCGATCGTCTCCACAACGCCATGGTTGAGCAACGCGGCGAAATCGGGCTGGTTGCGCTCCTCCCACACGTTATACCGCGCGAGAGCCTCCTCCTCCGCGAGATGCTCGCCGCCGAGCTCGAACCAGCGGACCAAGTTGCGCTTGAAATCCTTGTAGGAGGCGCCGACGGTGACGCACAGGTCCTCGAACGGGACCTCGATGCCCTCGGCTTCGAATAACCTTGCAAGGGTGTCCAGATAAAACTTCTCGGTGTCGACGATCACACCGTCCATGTCGAAAATGACGGCAGCGAAAGGGAAGTCGGTTTGTGCCATGGGGTGGCTCTCCTGTCTGATCGATAGGGATGACGCGCCCCCTCGCCCACAGGCGCGATAGCGGGCGCGAATATGCGCATCAGTCTGATTGTACGAGGTATCCAAATCGGTTGCCAGGTTAATCGTCACCGTCGTAGTTGACGAAACTGTCCGTCTTCGCGGCGGCGATCGCCTTGAAACGCTTGAGCAGCGGGTGCTGCTTGCTGCTGCCGAGCGCGCTGCTCGCAAGATGGCTCACCAGTTGGACGAACGGCAGGTACGCGAAAGCGGCGAGCTCGGGGGAGGGCAGCTCGGGAGCAACGAGAACGTTGGCATCGGAGGCCAACCACTCGGGGGCCTCGTCGCACGCGCCCGCGCTCGTGAGAAGGAACGCCGCATCGCTCACCTCGCGAGCGGCGCGGTATATCAGACGTGTGCGCTCGCGGGTCGCATCGGGGGCATCGTAGAAGAACAGCGTGTAACCAGGTGTGAGCTGCAAGTTGGGGCCGTGGATGAACTCCTCGACCTCATAGGCAGGACTCGGGACGTGCACGGTCTCCCCCACCTTGAGGGCGCTCTCGAGCGCCACGCCACGGGCGCCATCTGCG
The DNA here is from genome assembly GCF_902501455.1 of Collinsella intestinalis. NCBI lineage: Bacteria > Bacillati > Actinomycetota > Coriobacteriia > Coriobacteriales > Coriobacteriaceae > Collinsella > Collinsella intestinalis. Next base: position 158,726 of record NZ_CABWIC010000007.1, on the reverse strand, counting down.
GCGACGCTGTAGCTCAGGCGCATGGAGGTCAGCGCCTTCTCATGGCGCTCGAAGAACGGATAGGTCGACGCGCGCACGGCGTCGAGGACGTCCACGGCGCGCCCGAGCTCCGGCAGGCGATCGAGACGGCCGCCCAGGCGACAGGCGAACATCATGAGGAAAAGGGCGAGCGTGCTCACTCCCTTGGTCACATAACCCACGAGCTCCACACCCGCACCCCAATCGACCATGAGGTCGGCATGCTCGCGCGCATCGGCCTCCACGTCCCCGGTGAGGCAGACGGCCCGAGCACCTTGGGCCCGTATGGCATCGAGCGCCGCCAGGGCATTGGTGGAAAGGCCGCTTTGCGTCACCACGAGCAGCAGCTCGTCGGGATCGACTTCGCGCTCGTAATAGGAGAAGCGGTGCGGGGTCACCACGCGCACATCAACGCAGGGCAGACAGGCGCTCATGAACGGATGCGCGCACTGGCAAGCGTTATAGGACGACCCGGATGCCACCAGCCTGATGCGCCTCGGCATGCGATCGCCGCAAAGCCCCATGAGCGGGTCGGTAAGCTCCTCGAATCGAGCCAGGTTGTCGCGCAGCACGACGGGAGACTCGTCGACGTAGTCGCCCATCGTCCACACGCGCTCTTCAACAGCGGTCATAGCTACCTCCAAATTCCAAAGTCCAAAGGGGGCGTCTCCCACCGACACGGCGATCGGCGCGAGCCCCCTCTCATGCGAAAAGGGCGCCCGTCACGCCATGCGCATAATCGACGCAGGCATGGCGGACGCCACAAATTGGCTTGTGTCGACGGAGCGACCTACACGCCGAGGATGCCGAAGAAGGAGCCGACCAGGCCGATGACGACGAGTGCGACGAGCAGCGTGGTGGTCTTGACGTTCTTCTTGCTCACGAGCCAGTACATGAGCAGGGTGAAGGCGAGCGGGAGCAGGCCGGGCATGATCGTGTTGCAGATATCGCCGAGCGTGGTCGCAGTCTCGCCAGAGCCGATGACGAGCGGAACGGTAATGGCGACGTTCTCGGCGGTCATACCGCCGATGACCATGAGGCCGAGGACGGACGCGCCGTAGGTCAGGATGTCCATGAGGCCGGACTCCTGCACCTTCGCCAAGAAACCGCTACCGAGCTTGTAGCCGGCGTGCATGAGGTAGAAGCGCAGGCCCTGTGCGGGGATGTTGAAGAGCAGCAGGAACAGCAGCGGGCCGAGAATGTTGCCCTGAGCAGCCAGGCTCACACCGACGCCCGTGGCGATGATTCGCAGGGTGCCCCAGATGAAGGAGTCGCCGATGCCGGCCAGCGGGCCCATGAGGGAAACCTTGACGTTGTTGATGGACTCGGTCTCGAAATCGGGATCGGAGGCGTTCTGTTCCTCCATGGCGGCCGTGATGCCCAAGATCAGCGTGGACATGTGCGGCGTGGTGTTGAAGAACTCGAGGTGACGCTGCATGGCGGCGACCTGGTCGTCCTTATTGGGATACAGCTTCTTGATCACCGGGAGCATGGAGTAGCAGAAGGCCATGTTCATCTGGCGCTCGTAGTTCCAGTCCCACTCCATGCCGAGGGAGCGGATGGCGACCCTGTTGAGGTCCTGCTTGGTGAGCTTGCGCTCGTCTGCGGTCTGGACCGCGGCGTCATTAGAAGTCGTCGTCATCGTCCATACCTCCTTCGGTGGCCAGGGCGGAACGGGAGTTCAGCTGCTGCTGGATCTGCGAGAGGACCACGGCGACAACCGCGCCGAAGATCGCAATACCGGTGGTGGGGATACCCAGATAGGTGGACAGCGCGAAGCCGGCGAAGAAGAAGCAGGCGACCTTCTTGTTCATGATCATCTTAAGCAGCAGAGCGAAACCGATGGCAGGCAGCAGGCCCATGGTGATCTGCAGGCCGTTGGAAACCCACTCGGGAATCATGTCGAGCAGAGCCTGAACCGCGGGGCCGCCGGCATAGAAGCCGAGGGCGACGCACAGGCCGATGATCAGGTTGACGCCGAAGAAGCCACCGAGGAAATGCATGCGGGCAACGCCGGCGAGATCGCCCTTGGCGGCATAGTCGTCGGCCTTGTGGACGAACGGCGGGAGGATGAAGACCATACCGACGTTCTTGACGATGAGGACCAGCGAAGCCACCGGAATGCCGATGGTGAGCGCGGTCTCGAGGCCGGAGCCGGTCGAGATGGTGAAGGCGGTACCGAGGACGGTGCCGGAGATCATCTCGGGCGGGATGCTCGCGCCGATGGAGAACGAACCCATGAAGGCAAGCTCGAGCGTGGCGCCGAGAGTGACGCCCGTCGGGATGTCACCCATGACGATGCCGGTGAGCGCTCCCATCACCAGCGGGCGGGACAGGCAACTGGTACCGAGCAGGTACTCAGCGTTGCCGAGCATGGCGACGAGGCCCAACAGAATAGCTTGGACGATCATCTGTGCTCCTTTCTGCATATCTCAAGAGGCGGCCCCTCGCCACCCCTTTGTGCACGATGTGCATGGGACTCGCGATTTTGCGCGCGACACACCCGCCCATGCTCAGATGGGCCATTCGCGTTCGGCTGTCGGGGTGTCCTTGGCTCGTCAGTCGAGTCGGAAGCCGGGGCGCCCGTTTGGCGGGTTGCGTACATGCGCGCCGGGCGCCCCGAACGAAAAACGCTACAAGGCGCGCTCCACCTTGACGGCAGAGTCATCGGGGACCATCTGGATCTCGACGTCGACGCCCTCCGAGACGAGCGCGCGGAGCGTCTCCTCCTCCTCGGGGGTAACGTTCATGGCCTTCGAAATGGCGCGGGTGCCCGCCGTGGCCTTCGTGCCGCCCAGGTTGAGGTGCTCGATACCGCACTCGCGGCACAGACGTGCGGCGTCGGCGATGGACTCGACCACGATGAACAGCTTGTACTTGTCGGTCTTGCCGCTGTTGATGGCGGCGATGGAATCGTCGACCGTCTTGATGACGAGCTTGGTGTCGGCCGGCTTGGCGAGCTTGATGGCACTCTTGCGCAGGGCGTCGCCGGGGACGGCGTCGTTGGCGACGAGGATGCAATCGACATCCAGGGCGCTCTTCCACGAGACGGCCACCTGGCCGTGGAGCAGACGGTGGTCAACGCGGAGCATCTTGATCATGATGTGTTTCCTTTCATCCCTGCCGCACGGGGCGGCACAGCCGATGTCCTTAGGATAGCCGGAGTGGGCCGCTGACGGGCCGCGGGCAGCTAGAAGTCCTCGTCCTCTTCCTCCTCGACGGGCGCGCCACCGAAGGCCACGGTGACGCCCTCGCGCGCCGCATCGAGCACGCGGTGGGCGGCGTCGGCGTCCAGCCCCTCGCGGGCGGTGAGCGCGATCTCGAGCGCCATGCCCATGGTGAGGCCGGAGAAGATCACGACGTTCGGAAGCTCGGTGAGGCGGAAGAGAGCGTTGTGGACGCTGCCGCCCTTGATGTCGCACATGATGATGAACTGCTCTTCGGTCGCGGCGATGCGCTCGCGCAGCTCCTCGTAATAGTCGTTGGGGTTCTGGCCGAACTCGAGGCTATAGGTCTCGATACCATCGGCTGCGCCACCGGCGACCATATGCAGGGAGTCAAGCATGCCCTTGGACAGCCCCCCGTGCGTCGCGATGATGATCTGTGCCATCCTGCATTCCCCCTCATCCACATGATTTGCTTGATGTGAGTCCTATTATAGGCAGGGCATTACCTGTCATATCCTGTTATATCAATCGTTCTGCAAACGGCTTGTTTCTCGCGGTGAATGGTTTTTCTTAATCCTTGCTTGTATATAACAGGTTAGGATGACTGCGGTATATATGCGCATATGCGGCGGTGCGAGGTCGCCCGCCCACATACACGCCGATTCGGACGCCATCCGCACGAGCGCCTTTAGATGCGAAAGGTGTAGCGCGTGCCCACGATATGTTGTTTTCCCAGGTACATGGGCGATCCATCCGTATCGAAATATCGACCGGCCAAGCAAAAGAGGGGCTCTCCCGCAGGAACATCCAAATAGGGTGCCATGTCGGCCGGGGCCTTCTCGAGATCGAGATCGCACGGCTCGTTGAGCGTCGGCTCACCGTGCCCGTTCGATACGATGATGTCGTACAGCGATGTGTCCTCGTAATCGGCATCGAGGAGGAACCCATACGTTCCGACCGGGAAATAGTTCTCCTCGATCATGATGGGTGTGCGGTCCGCCGTGCGGATGCGCACCAAGCGCAGCAAGCGCCCCTCGGACCCAAAGCCAAAGAAATCGCGCTCCTCCTCGAGTCCCTCGACCTCCTCGAGGGAGACGAGATGCGCGCCGGCGCTCTGGGAGTTGCTCGCGCATGCCTCGGTGAAGCTCTGGACATCGTTGTTCTGGGTGAACTTGGCGCGGATCTTTGTCGGACGGCGCATGGACGGGATGCGCTCGCCCACATACGTCCCCTTACCCGGGCACTTCACGAGATAGCCGTCATCGGCGAGCTCCTGTAGGGCACGGCGGATGGTGATGCGGCTCACACCGTACAGGCCGTTGAGCTTGTCCTCGGATGGGATGCGTTCGCCCGGGGCGAACGATCCGTCCTCTATCTGGCTCTTGAGTAGCTCGCGCAGCTGAGCGTACAGGGGCGTCGACGAACCTTCGTCGAGTGTGTGCGTCATCGCCGACCGCCTCCTGTATTGATACGTCTTATACCGTCATATCTGACGGTACCACAACCGCTCCCCCGCGACGGCACCTCAACCTAAAAACTCGGCGAGCGCGAGGGCGATGCCATCCTCGTTGTTGGACGCGGTCACCATATCGGCAGCCGCCTTGGCCTCGTCCACGGCGTTGCCCATCGCGACCCCCGTGCCCGCCCAGCGAAGCATGGACACGTCATTTTGACCATCGCCGAATGCGATGACCTCGGATGCATCGATGCCAAGCTTGGGCAGCGCGCCGGCAAGCGCCCGCCCCTTGTCGATACCGGGCGCCATGAACTCGAAATAGAAATCAGCGGTGAACATGCCAGACAGCTCATCCGTGAACGGTCCGTACATGGCGCGCCAATGTTGCTGCAGATACTCGGGCTCCGACGCGCACAGCAGCTTGTCCTGGGGCGTCCCGCACACCTCGAGCAGGTCGTCGACCTCGTGAAGCTCGAGGTCGCACATACGACGCTCGTATTCGACGATGTCGAACGGCTCGCCGCGATACGTGATGACATGCCTCGATCCGCGCTCGACGTACAGGCGCGCACCCTGCGTGATCCACGGGATGACATCGAAAGAGCGAACATGCTCCACGAGGGAGCGCATGACATCCACCTCGATGGGCTGATCATAGAGGACCTCGTCGGTCCCCGCATCCACCACGTGCGCCCCGTTGAAGGAGACGAGCAGGCCGCCATGCGCCTCCAACCCGAGCTCCGAAGCGATGGCGCGAAGGCCCTGGACCGGCCGGCCCGAGGAGAGGATGAGCCGCACGCCGGAGCGCTGCGCGGCGAGCAGCGCCTCCCTCGTGCGCGCGGTCACAACCTTCTCGTCGTTCGTGAGCGTTCCGTCTATGTCGAGCGCGATCGCCTTAATGGCCATATGTACGTCCTTTCAAATGGAGGTTTTCCACAAACATAATACCCCGCCGCAGCAAACAGTGACCGAACGAGAAAGCCTCTCGAAACGTGAAAAGGGCGAGCCACATGGGCTCGCCCTTACATGGGGGTCATCGATATCTAAAAGATTCCAAAACCACAACCAGCGATGCAGACGGCAAAGATGCCGAAAATGATCCAGATCGTCTTGACGTTTCTCTTATAGAGCCACAGGCAGATGAACGTCGCGGCCATCGGAAGGATACCGAGGAAAATGTCATCGAAGATCGCCTGAAGCGCCACTTCTGATTCCCCAAAGGTGAAGACGAGAGAGGTGTTGAGCGACACCATCGTCGCAATCATCGCGCCCACCACCGTCATGCCCAGAACGCCCGCGGCATCGGTCAGTTTGTTCATCAAATTGCTCTGTGCGGACTGCTCGAGGAACTTGGTGCCCAGATTGTAACCAAGATGCGCGGACACGATACGCGTCAGGACGTTCACGACCGTGTAGATCAAAGCGTAGATGATCGGCCCCAATGGGTTGCCCGTCGCCGCCAGGCCGATACCTATGCCGGCCGCCACCACTCGGAACGTTCCCCAATAAAACGAGTCTCCGATACCCGACAACGGCCCCATCAAGCCCACCTTGACTGCATTCACCGAAGATATGTCGAAGGAGGGATCTCTCGCTGCCTGTTCCTCCATAGAGACCGACAGGCCGGCAACGAAGGGCAGCACATGCGGGGTCATGTTGAAGAACTCGGTGTGACGATCGAGCGCGCGATAGAAGTCTTCATCGTCGGGATAGATCTTGCGCAGGGGCTTTTCGAGCGTGTACATAAAGCCGTAGGCCATCATCTTGTCATACGACTGAGAGCACTGGCTGGTGAACTGCCTAAAGAACATGCTCCGATACACATCGGGGGTCATCAGGGTTCCAGTCTCCTCCCCCGATTCCTGGGCAGCCTGACGCTTTTCAACTTCGTCATGATTCATTTCGAAACCCGCCATTAGAAATCATCCTCCTCAGCGAGGGTATCCGACTGACCAGAAGGCCCCTGATTGAACATGAGCAATACGGCGACGCACGCGGCGAGCGCTGCAATGCTGATGACATCCATGCCCAGGTACATCACGAGAATGAAGCCGATGAACAGATACGGCAAGAGCTTATTGTTCGACATCGTGCGAATGAGCAGGGCGAAACCAACGCATGCAAGGACACCGGAGGCGACGTTCAGGCCGTTCATGACGAACTGGGGAATGCTCGAAAGAGCACCGTTGATGAGGTCGGCTCCGAAATACAGCGAACAAAAGACCAGAAGGGCGGAAGGGATTCCTATTGCCAGCGGGACAATGGTCAAATGATAGAGGTTCGCCTTGGCAAGATCGCGATTCGCGAGTGCGGCATCGATTTTCCTGCTGGCATAAGCTCCCGGGACGGCATAACAAAAGTTGCGCCAAACCTGGAGAAACACGGAGACGGGGAGCGCGAGGGCGACCGCGGCGGCGGTTCCCGTGCCGGTAATCACGGCAAACGCGCATCCAAGCACCCCAGATGCATATACCTCGGGGGGCACGGCGGCACCCACCATAACCGAACCCATGAACATGGATTCAAGTGCGGCGCCAACCATGACAGCAGAGGGGATATCGCCCAGAATAATTCCGACGAACAGACTCGTGAAAAGCGGACGACCGAGCATGGTGATGCCGAACAGCTGCTCGTCGAGCGACGCGACAAGCGCAACCAAGGCAATCAAAAGATACTGCACAACCATTGCAGGCCACTTTCTCTGAAATGCCCAGGCGAGGTGCATCGATTAAATCCCCCGCCCGGGCAAGCAACATGTTGGAAACTCGCGCCTAGTAGTTCATCTGGTGATAATAGCGGCGAGTGGTGAGCGGGTGGTTGCGCACGTGCTCGAGATGACAGCTCAAGCGCTCGGTGATGGTGTAGATCACAAGCGGGGACACAATCTTGCGGAACTCGGGATCGCTGAACGGAAGCTCAACCTCGGCGGTATCGAACTTATTCACGCGCACCTGAACGCCCTTCTCGTCGGCGAGCATGTGGGTGAAGTTGTCGACGCGATCCATCAGCTTACGGGTATCGTCCTCGCCATACAGCATGATCAAGCTCGTGCCCTCCTCGCACAGCTCGATGGTTCCGTGGAAGAACTCGGCGGCATGAATGGACTTGGTCTTGATCCACTGCATCTCCTCGAGGATGCACATGGCGTAATCATAAGCCTCACCCCAAAGCATTCCGGAGCCAATGACCATGTGATAGTCAAGGTCCTTAAAGTCGTTGGCCATGATGGCGCAGCGATCGTCCTGGGCCTCCTTCGCCTTGAGCAGATAGGGGGCAATCTGGCCGAACTCCTCCATAAACGTGTCGTACTTCGGGAAGGCGCCGGCGTTCTTGAGGAATCGGGCAACGAGGGCGATCTGATAGGAGTAGATCGCCTCGCACAGCACGTCGTCCTCCGCGAAGCTGAAGAACTTGTAGTCAGCGTACTCGGTGGCAGGGGTCCCATCATTGGAGACATACATCATCGTGCGGGCGCCCTGCTCTTGGCAGAACTTTGCCGCCTCGATGATTTCGGGGGTCGTACCGGTGCGAGTGGAGAAGACGCAAACCGAGTCCTTGCCAAAAGCCTTGGGCGGGCAGGCGAGGAATTCTGCGGCGATCTCGCAGTGCACATCGATATCGGCGGTGGTGGTATCGATCCAATACTTCATCGGGAGCGTGTGCGCCCAAGTCCCGCCGCAGCCAATGAAGAAGATGTTGGAGTAACCCTTTTCGCAAATCTCATCGACCGCTTTCTCGATCTGCGGACGCAATGCGAGAGCGTCCCCAACGACCTTGGCATAACGGGGTTCGTCGAAGTTGAACATGGCAATTCCTCCTTGGCTCGTGCCTTCCGTTCGAATCCCCCACTTCACTTCCTTCCAGTGGGTTCTTCGTTGTGTTTATAGTACGTTTTATAACATTATGTGTCTAGGAATATTTCTTTCTTTCCCGTGAACGGTATAAAAGCAATCAGGATTTAGGTATTTTGCTGGTGTTTTATTGAGTTACTACGCTTTCGGTGAACGGTATGCTGCCTCACCCAAGACCCGGCCATCATGAGATACAAGACATATTGTCATAATAATAGAAGACCCGCGATGCATCCCCCATCCAGAATGCATCGCGGGTCAATCCTGCGCAAATTATGTAGCCCGACAACCACTCGTCCGCTTACAGCAATCTTTCAACAGGCATCTTGTCATCATCAGGGACCTGCCTGATCTCAACTTCCACGCCACGCTCCACCAGCTCGGCCAACATCTTCACATCTGCATCGGAGACTGGCGTGGTGGGCGACAGTTTGCGCGTGCACTCCTCCCTCGGTTTTGAGCCCCCGAAGTTGATGCTCTTGATTCCCTCACAGCCCTTTGCAAGCCGATAGGCATCTTCAACAGACTCCACGATGATAAACAGTCGATATTTGTCTGTGACTCCGGCGTTCAGCGCGGTGATTGCATCACTCACACTCTTGATGACCAACTTACAGCCGCTCGGCTTCGCCAGCTTGAGCGTGGCCTTGCGCATCTCATCGTGGACCACTGTGTCACTCGCGACCAGTAAACAGTCCGCGCCGATAGACTGTGTCCACGCCATGGCGACTTGCCCGTGAATGAGTCGATAGTCGATTCTGGTGAGCTTGATCATTGCAAACTTCCCTTCTCCGTTTTCGCTCTATGCGCCGAGATTCGATTGGAGTCTCGGAAGCCATCTAAAAATCCTCGTCCTCTTCCTCAGAGGAAAATAAATCGTTGCAGTACACAATACCCTCGCGCGAACGCGCGACGATGTTCTGTACATCCCCAAAATCCAGTGCATCGAGACCACAGGCAAGTTCGATGACAAGACCGAGATGCATGCCCGAAAGAAGCAGAAACTCACCTGTTGAGACCCGAGTCATGAATTCGTTGTTGATGGACCCGCCATATACATCGGTGACAACGATCCAGGCGTCCTCAGGCGAGCGCCCGCGAAACCACCTGTCGACAAGGGCGGCGGCATCCATCGATTCGGCGTCGACATAGGCGCAGAGGCTCGAAATCTTCTCAGTCGGCCCCGTGAACAGCTCAGCAGTCTCCTTCATTGCCTTTGCAAGCGGCCCGTGACTCGCAAGGAGCATTTTATTCATCTGCTCGTCTCCTAACATAACGTTATGTTTTGTATTGTTAGAAGTAGTATTGCTGTTGAAGAAATCTGGTCAATAAAAACGATCTACGCCATCGGCAAACGGCTGCAGATGGGCGGGGAGCGGCGCGTTGAGCAATCGGCGCATCCTACAAGTAAAACTTCAGTCTCTCGGTACAGTAGACCTGTCTCGAGATGAACAAGGGGTCACCGGACTGCCCGTACCAGCGATCGACAAAGAGCAGCAGCGCGGACCCTTCTTTCACGCCGAGATGTATCGCCTCGAGCTTGGTTGCATAGCACACCTCGATAGTGCGACGGTTATGCCCCAAGGCCACCTTGTGTGCATTGAGGACCTCGAAGAGCGACCCCTCAAGATTCTCGTGCTCCAAGAAGGCCAGGACGGCCCCGTAGCTATTCGTCTCAAGCATAGTGGGCTCCCCATTTACGCTACGCAAGCGCCGGCTCCGCAAAATGCTCTCATCCTCGTCGATTCCAAAGAACTTACGATCGCGAAGGTTCGGGTAGACCCACTCGAGAGAGACCAAAGCCGTAGAAGGTCGTTTTCCCGCAAGCTGACAGGAGCGTGTAAAACTCTCTCGATCGTCTGCGGCGTACATATCGCGATCCGAGGTGACGAAGGTGCCCTTCGCCCTCACGCGAACCACAACCCCCGCGTCCTCGAGCTCCTTCACCGCAGATCGAACCGTAATACGGCTCACACCAAATTGCTCCATGAGCTCGTTCTCCGTCGGAAGTTTATCTCCGGGTCCATAGACGCCTGATCTAATCTCCGAATCCAGGTGCTCAACAATCTGTCTATACAGCGGAATTGATCCGTTCTTCTTCATATTCGGGCTCCCTCTCGAACAACGACGCTCATCAGATTGGATCGCGCAAAGTCTCAACATCCACACTTAACTGACTTGCGCGATCGGAAAAGAAGTACTTGAAATAATCGCCGAGCAAAACTCGCCTAGTGAAGTGGAGGGGGGCTCCCGTTGAGGAAAAGACAGACTCACTCACCACGAATACCGACGCCGGACCTTCGATATCCAGCATTTCGAGCTCCTCACCGGTCGCAAGGGCCGACTCGAGCGTGATGACGGGCAGACAATTGTCATCGAAGTGAAATCCGGTATGCTCCTCGATCGCCTCGTACAAGGACCTGTCATCGAGGTCCTCTCTTACCAGAAAGTCGTATTCATTCGCCGGCAACCACACCTCTTCGATAACCGCCTTCACTCCATCCACAGTGCGGACGCGGTTTAAATACACCACATGAGCCCCCTCTGGCTGGCGAAGCTTGCGCGACACGAACAGCGGGGCGGGAATCTCGATATTTGACAGCACGCGCGAAGTGGTCTCAACGTCGTTCTCCGCACAGAACTGCGTGAACCCCCGAAGCAAAGTGAGATTTGAGGAGAGCTTCGGCTCGCGAACGAACACTCCCCTTCCTTGCCGGGGCGACAAAAAAGATCCCTCTTCCAACAACTCAAGTGCGCGACGCACCGTAGTGCGGCTCACCCCGAACTCTTCGCAGAGCGCCTGCTCGCTTGGGAGGGCATGAGCATCGGAAAACTCACCCGACTCCACTCGGACGCGCAACCTATCTGCAATTTGGACATACAGCGGGTCTGCGCTGTTTCGCCTCAACATATCCATCCCTCATTCATCGATCAGACTTACAACGTTATAACATACTATTTTGTATTAGATATAAGTTGACGTGTGAACGGTTGAATTACCTGCGTGAATGAGCCATCAACACATTGATCCCAAGACACTTTGCAAGATTGCTCGCGCATCGCGGCCATTTGACGGATACAGTGGGGCTGCACCTGACATGGCCGAGCCGCGTATCTTTGGTGTCTGAGAAGTCCGTGCATGCGACCTGCAAGTAGCCAGAAGGATGTCCGAGTACATGAATCTAACCAAGTTCGCCATCGCGGCTAAATCGGAGTATCCACTGTAGGGCGCACGGGATACCGTCGCATCGATACCCCGCCCCCTATCAGGCGGCTGCCACCAGGCGCCACCGGCACCGCGAGGCGTGCCCACCCCCGGTGGCGCACGCGTTCGTGTCCTCGCCCTGAACGAAAAGGGGCCGCGCCGGCATGTGCGCCGGGGCGGCCCCAGGTGATCTAACCGGCGAGAGCGCCGTTACCTGCGCGTCGCGCGATAGAACTCAATCAGAGCCTTGGTGGAGGCGTCCTGCTGGCTCAGCGCCTCGTCGTCATGGAACGCCGGGGTGATCTGCTTGGCAAGCTGCTTGCCAAGCTCAACGCCCCACTGATCGTAGGAGTCGATGCCCCAAACGGTGCCCTGGACGAACGTGATGTGCTCGTACACGGCGATGAGCTCACCGAGGGCAAACGGGGTCAGCGTGTCGCCGAAAATGGAGGTCGTGGGACGGTTGCCCTCGAACACGCGAGCAGGGACGATCTGCTCGGGCGTGCCCTCGGCGCGGACCTCATCGGCCGTCTTGCCGAATGCAAGGGCCTTGGTCTGGGCGAGGAAGTTGCCCAGGAACAGCTCGTGCACATCCTGGCCCTCATCGACGAAGGGGTTGGAGGTGTTGGCAAAGGCGATGAAATCGGCAGGAACCACGACGCTGCCCTGGTGCATCAGCTGGTAGAACGCGTGCTGGCCGTTGGTGCCGGGCTCGCCCCAGAAGACCTCACCGGTGTGGCACGTGACGGGCGTACCGTCCCAGCGGACGTGCTTGCCGTTGGACTCCATGGTGAGCTGCTGCAAGTAGGCCGGGAAACGGTGCAGGTACTGCGTGTAGGGCAGCACGGCGTGCGTGTCGGCGCCGAAGAAATTGACGTACCAGACGTTCATGAGGCCCATGAGCGCGACGACGTTCTCCTCGAGCGGCGTGTTCTCGAAGTACTCATCGATGGCGCGGAAGCCCGCCAGGAACTGCTGGAAGCGCTCGGGCCCCAGAGCGATGATGAGCGACAGACCGACGGCAGAATCAACGGAATAACGACCGCCGACCCAATTCCAGAAGCCGAAAGCGTTCTCAGGGTCGATGCCGAAATCAGCCACGAGGTCCAGGGCGGTGGAAACGGCCACGAAATGCTTGGCAATAGCCTCGGCATCCTGCTCGGCGCTGCCGTCGACGGCGCCGCAAGCGCGGAGCTGCTCGAGCATCCACGCCTTGACCTCACGTGCGTTGGTGAGCGTCTCGAGCGTGGTGAACGTCTTGGAGACGATGATGACGAGCGTGGTCTCGGCATCGAGGCCCTTCACCTTCTCGGCCATGTCGTTCGGATCGATGTTGGAGATGTAACGGCAATCGATGCCGGCGTCGAGATAGGGCTTCATGGCCTCGTAGACCATAACGGGGCCGAGGTCGGAACCACCGATGCCGATGGAGACCACATGCTCGATCTTCTTACCGCTGACGCCCTTCCACTCACCGGAGCGGACGCGATCGGCAAAGGCGTACATGCGATCGAGGACCTCGTGAACATCGGCAACGACATCCTGGCCGTCGACGATGAGCTCGCCCTTCTGGCTGGCGGGACGGCGGAGGGCGGTGTGCAAGACGGCACGGTCCTCCGTAGTGTTGATATGCTCGCCGGAGAACATGGCGTCACGGCGCTCCTCGACGCCGCAAGCGCGACCCAAGTCTACGAGCAGCTTGAGCGTCTCATCGGTGACGAGGTTCTTGGACAGGTCGAAGTACAGGTCACCGGCACGATAGCTGAGCTTCTCAACGCGATCGGGATCGGCGGCGAACCAATCCTTCAGGCTGATGCCCTTCTCCACGAGCTCGTCGTGGTGCTTCTGAAGAGCCACCCACGCAGGGGTCTTGGTTGCATCGATGGGAGCGGAAATCGCCATGTGCGTCCTCCTTAAATGACTGCATACACGAACATCTCCATTCTACCGCTAGCAGGCGCGGGCGGCTCCGCCACCCTCCTCAAAAGAATGGCAAAACGGCCCTCGCTCTCGGCCCGGATCATCCCAACCGAAAGCGAGGGCCGCGAAAGAGACGTCATTTGAAAGGACGCTATGCCTTCTTGAAGTACGCCACCGCAATGGCGCCGGGGCCGACATGCGTACCGATTGTCGCACCGACCATAACCGAGGGAACGTCCTGCTCGGCAATACCGCCCTCCCACACGGAGCGGCTGTCCTCGAGGTACTTGCGCAGGAGCTTATCGGAAAGACCGGTGTAACCGACCATGACGGGCATATCGAAATCAATGCCGCCCGCGCTCTCGAGCTGCTGGCGCAGCAAGTTGCGACCATTCTTGGAGCCACGGGCCTTGCCCAGGATCGCGACCTCGCCGTCGGCGACGGTGATGACCGGCTTGATGGAGAGCATCTCCCCCAGAGTGCCAGCAGCGGCGGAAATGCGGCCACCGCGCTTCAGGTACTCGAGGGTGTCGAGCAGGGCGACCAAACAGACGCGGTCAGCGGCGACCTCGACAGCAGCGGCGACCTCGGCTGCCGAGCGGCCCTCTTCGACCAAACGGAGTGCGTAATCGACTAGGATGTGCTGACCGACCGTCACGCTCTTGGTGTCAACGACATGCACCTCCGTAGACCCATCGGCCTGCGAGGCGGCCGTGACAGCGCTCTGATGCGTACCGGACAGCTTGCTCGAAAGCGCCAGAATCACCACATCGTCGCCCGCCTCCTGGGCGCGGGAGATCGCCTGCGAGAAAGCATAGGGATTGACCTGGCCGGTCGTCGGGAACTCATCGCCCTCGACGAGCAGCTCGTAAAAACGCTCGCGCGTGAGGTCTACGTCGGCGCTGTAGGTCGTCTCGCCAAAAGCAATGGAAAGCGGTAGGACGTCGAGATTCGGATGTTCGCCCGGCAGGCAATCGGAACCGGAATCGGTGATAATGCGGACAGCCATCATATCCCCTTTCATGGTACTTAATGAACAGTTTCCGCGAAAGTGTACCGCTATCTCACGGCATCACCAGACATTCATATTGTCGCAGGCGGCACCTAGGCGCGGGAGAAGAAGGCAACCGCAATGCCGCCGGGGCCCACATGGACGCCGATTGCGGCTCCGACCTGGGAGATCGGAAGATCCTCTTCGGCGATGCCACCCTCCCACACATCGCGGTACTCCTCGAGGTACTTGCGGAGCGTCTTGTCCGAAAGGCCCGAATAGCCCAACGCTCCGGGCATGTCGAAGTCGATACCACCGACCTTCTCGATCTCCTGATGCAGCAAGGTGCGGCCCTTCTTCGAACCGCGTGCCTTGCCCAGCACGATGACCTCTCCATCCGTCACGGTGATCACGGGCTTGATGGACAGAAGCTCGCCCACCGTACCTGCGGCGGCGGAGATGCGCCCGCCGCGCTTCAGATACTCGAGGGTGTCCACCAAACCAACGATGCGCACACGGGGCACCGACGCCTCCAGGGCATCGGCGATCTCATTGGCCCCAAGTCCCTCGTCAACCAGCTGCAGCGCGTACTGCACGACGATCCGCTCGCCGAGCGTCATGTTCAAGCTGTCGACAACGCGAACGGTGTCGAGCCCCGCCTCACGGGCGGCAGTGGCCGCCATGCACGCATTTTGATACGTACCGGACAGGCGACTGGACATGGTAATGATCACCACGTCCTCGCCTGCCTCGCGAGCGCGCTCGAGGGCTTCTTGGAACAGGAACGGCGTCGCCTGGCCGGTGCTGGGAAACTCTTCGCGCTCAGCGAGCAATTCGTAAAACTGGTCGTACGTGATGTCCACACCCTCACGGTACACATCGTCGCCGAACGCGACCGTCAGCGGCAGGACCTCGAGAGCGGGATGGTCGGACGACTTGTACTCAGAACCGGAATCCGTAATGATGCGAACGGGCATGAACTCACTCCAAACGAGCAGGTGGCACAAATAATCCGCAGAACCGTACCATCCGACGAACACCCTCACACACACCCCATGAAAACCGCTCGGGGGTTTCACATAACAGGCTTTCGCGCCTTATCTCGCATCCCCTTCCACCGATACCATGGAAAGCGTGGGGGCGTATCGCCCATCGACACCGAGGACGTCTCGCACCAAGCGCAGGAACAAACCTGCGTCGCACATGTCCTCCGCGCGCAAGTCATCCGGATGCAGAGCCCCCGGCCCATCTACGCGAGTCGCATCAGGGTCGGCCCGATCGTACAGGTGAACTTGTCCGACTACTTGCCACAGGCCGTCCACGCATGCGATGCGCTCCGCAATGGTTCCATTTCTCCAACGCACATTCTTGCATAACGCGCCATCGCACACCTCATAGCGACGGTCAGTCCCCACATCGAGCAACATCGCCCGACTGGTCTCCGGCTCCTTATCGAGTATGGCGAAGCGCGCGAAGAACTGCGTCTCATCGATCTGCCTCAGATGGTCAACCGTGGATTCTAAAGTGCCCTCAGGCGGCGTTTCGACATACAGCTGCAAGGGCGTCTTGCCTTCACGCAATGGACGCTCGAACAGAACCCATTCGGTGAAGCACATATTGACCATCTGAAGTCGCCGAAAATCCTGTTCGGGACCGTATAGGCACGCGGGCATGACAATCCGCTCGAATTCGTCGGCGGCCGCATCCCTCCACCCCTCCCTTCGCTCGCCCCAATACTCCGCCATCTGGGCGACTTCCCTCTCGATCTCAGCCGGGTCCGCCATGGGCGCTCCTTTCGCCTCGTCCGTTCGCATCACCATCAGGCTACGAGCGCGAAAGCATGGAGAAGGCCCCGAGACGAACATGGCGGCAGTGCCCCTGAAGGATGTCGCAAACATATCCGAATGGGTTCCCGAACGAGACCCGATGCATCTGAAATACGCAGCTCAAAAGATCGGCCGTTCAGCCCCAATATGCGAAGAACACCCCTCCCACCATGAAGAGCCCATCATGGTGGGAGGGGTGCCTATACCAATTATCGTCGTCTCAACGGACGGACTCGCAAGAAGCCGAGCGCCGTCGGCGGCTACCGCTTACGCTACCTGCGCCCGCCACGGTCCCCTGGACGGCGGCCGGAGCGCGGAGCACCAGGGCGCTGCTCGTAGGAGCTGCCACGACCCCCTCGTGCGGAATTCCCGGGCTGACCACCTCGACCGCCACGGCCGCCACGACCACGACGCTCGGAGGGCTCATCGTAATTGCGCCAGGCATCGCGACCGGAGCGGACACCGCGATTGCGAGCG
Organism: Collinsella intestinalis; assembly: GCF_902501455.1. Classification (NCBI taxonomy): domain Bacteria; kingdom Bacillati; phylum Actinomycetota; class Coriobacteriia; order Coriobacteriales; family Coriobacteriaceae; genus Collinsella; species Collinsella intestinalis. The sequence goes on along the minus strand of NZ_CABWIC010000007.1, from coordinate 141,815 downwards.
GAGTCACCGCGGTCGGAACGCGGACGGTCGGCGCGGTCCTCTCGACCGGAGCGACGGCGATCGTCGCGGCATGAGCGCTCGGGGCGGGAACGATCGTCCTCGCGCTTGCGGCCGTTGGCAAGGCCGCCAGAGCGAGCAGCCCCCTTCTTGGAGGGCCTGGAAGTGGATCGATCCTGGGACGCGGCGCGCTCTCCGCGAACCTCGGACGCAGTCAGGAGCTCAACGGGCTCGGAAGCCTCCTCGGCATGGACACGGGTCTTGCCCGGGCGCTTGCGACGCGAGGGCTTGGGGGTGTCCTCTTTGGCCCCCTGGGTGGCCTTTGGAGCCACATCGGGGCGCTTGGAACCGCTGGAGCGCTCGGCCTTCGCGCGGGCAGTGGCCTTGCGACGGCGCTTCTTCTCCTTCTTGCCAGCGGGTGCCTTCGCGGGGACGCGGTCGGGATTGACCTCGGGGGCATGAGGGCCGAGCTCAAGGCCATCGGCATCGAAGATCTCGGCGGTCTTGCCCATGAGGGCCTCGATGTCGTAGAACCCGTCCACATCATCGACGGTCACGAACGTCAGCGACCAGCCCTCCTCGCCGGCACGGCCCGTGCGGCCGATGCGGTGGATATAGTCGACCGGGTCCTCGGGAACGTCGAAGTTCACCACGTAGCGGACATCGGAGATGTCGATGCCGCGGGCGAGCACGTCCGTGGCGACCAGCACGTCGCACTCACCAGAGCGGAAGGCCTTGAGGGCGCGCTCGCGCTGGGCCTGGCTGCGGTCGCCGTGGATGGCGGCGCAGGTGATGCCAGCGCGGGCGAGGCGGCGGCTGCAGGCGTCGGCGCGGTGCTTGGTGCGGCAGAACACGATCACGCGATTGGATCCCTCGCGCTTGAGAACATCCGCGAGCAGCGCGTTCTTGGATTCGAGGGACACCGGGAGCACGTACTGCTCAACCGTGTCGGCCGTGGAGGTGACGGGCGCGATCTCGACACGGGCGGGATCGGTCACCAAGTCGGTGATAGAACCCACGGCCTGCTCATCCAAGGTCGCGGAGAACAGCAGGGTCTGACGGTCGTCGCGCGTATAGCTCACGATGCGGCGGACGGCGGGCAGAAAGCCCATGTCGAGCATGCGGTCGGCCTCGTCGAGGACGAGCACCTGCACCTGGTCGAGCGAGCAGGCGCCCTGGTCGATGAGGTCCTGCAGGCGACCGGGGGTAGCGATGAGGATGTCGCAGCCGCGCTTGAGTTTGTCGCGCTGCGGGTTGTAGCTCACGCCGCCCACCACGGTGACGCTCGTGTGCCCGGTTCGACGGGCGATCGCTCGACAGACCTCCTCGATCTGCTGGGCGAGCTCGCGCGTGGGCGTGATGACGAGCATGAGCGGGCCCTGGGCGGCAACGCGGCCGCGAGCGCGAGAGCGGGGCACGTGAGGCAGGTTGTTCATGGTGGGAAGGAGGAAGGCGGCCGTCTTACCCGTGCCCGTCTGAGCGGCGGCGAGAACATCCTCCCCATCGAGGGCATGCGGAATCGAGGCGGCCTGAACCGGAGTCGGGGCGGTGTAGCCCATGTCGGCGACGGCGGAGAGAACCTCCTCGGAAAGGCCGAGGTCGGCGAAAGACGGGGCCGGAGCCTCGGAGGAAGTCGCATCGAATTCGGTGACGTTGATGGAAGTCAAAATGGTCCATTTCCGCGCGGCAAGCGGCAGCAGCGGCACCCGACATGGGTGCGCTCGCCAAACCGTCCGCGCTGTGGGGTCGATATGCACAAGTGGCGCGCGGGCCGGTCCGCGCGGTGGAGCGTGTTCGCCAACGGCATTGACGCGAACACGTGGAGCAGATTCCACCGCAGGTAAGTATACGGGCTGCAGATGTGCAATTTGGGGACGGGTGCAAATTACACATCAGCCCAACAGGCTTATAGCCCGCATTAGCATTCCGCCGTTGCAGAACCGACCGACAAAACGACAACCGCCGCTTGCCGTATGCGCGATTTGGCCGCATGTGCAATTTGCACCCGTCCCCAAATTGCACATTCCGGGCATAGACACCCCTGGGGGGTGGGGTATACTGAGACTCGATAATGCTACGAAAGGAGCTGCACATGGCTCACCAGACATTCGATGTACGCGGCATGACCTGTGCGGCGTGCCAGGCACATGTCGACCGCGCCGTGGGCAACCTCGAGGGCGTCTCGAACGTCGCCGTGAATCTGCTCGCCGGCTCCATGGCCGTCGACTACGACGAAAACGCCGTCGACGCCGATGCGATCTGCGCCGCCGTCGATCGCGCGGGCTACGCAGCCTCCCCCGTCGAGGCGGGCGGCAGCGCGGGCACCGGCGCCTCCGCGGCCGCTCCGCGCCTGGAGTCTCCCACCAAAAAACTCGAGGCCCAGGCACGCGCCATGCGTGGGCGCCTCATCGTATCCATCGCCTTCCTCATCCCGCTGTTCTACCTCGGCATGGGTCATATGCTCGGCTGGCCGCTTCCCGCGTTTTTCGGAGCGCCCGAGAACATCATGAACGTGGCGCTCACCGAGCTGCTGCTGCTCGCACCGATCGTCTACGTCAACGACTCGTACTTCATCAACGGATTCAAATCGCTCATCCACGGCGCGCCCACCATGGACGCCCTCATCGCCATCGGCTCGGCGGCCAGCATCGGCTGGTCGATCGTCGGCATCTATCGCATCGGGGCAGCCCTCACCGCGGGCGACCCGCATGCCGCGCACATGGTCGGCATGGACAACCTCTACCTCGAGAGCGCAGGCACCATCCTGGCGCTCGTCACCGTGGGCAAGTATATGGAGACGCGCAGCAAGTCCAAGACGGGCGGCGCCATCGAGCGTCTCATCGACCTCGCCCCCAAGACCGCAACGGTCGTCGGCGAGGACGGTATGCAAACCACTGTGAACGCCGATGACATCCAGCTCGGCCAGACCATCCTAGTGCGTCCGGGCGAGGCGATCCCCGTCGACGGCGTGGTACTGGAGGGCTCCTCGGCCGTGGACGAAAGCGCGCTGACCGGCGAGTCCATGCCGGTGGAGAAGCGCATCGGCGATACCGTGAGCGCCGCCACCGTCAACCGCACCGGCTCCTTTACCTTCCGCGCCACACGCGTGGGCGCCGACACCGACCTCGCGCGCATCATCCGCCTGGTCGAGGACGCCAACGCCACCAAGGCCCCCATCGCACGCCTGGCCGACAAGGTCGCCGGCGTGTTCGTGCCTGTCGTGCTCGCCATTGCCGCCGTCACCTTCGTCGTGTGGCTCATCGCCACGGGCGGCAACGTGAACGAAGCACTCACCTCGGCCGTCGCCGTCGTGGTCATCAGCTGCCCGTGCGCCCTAGGCCTCGCCACGCCCGTCGCGATCATGGTAGGAACCGGGCGCGGTGCCGAGATGGGCATCTTGTTCAAGAGCGCCGAGGCACTCGAGACGCTGCACGGCGTTCGTGCCGTGGTCCTCGACAAGACGGGGACCATCACAGCGGGCAAACCGACCGTGACAGACGTCATGCCCGCCCGCCGCGCAGACGGTTCGCCCGTCATGAGCGAAAAGGCACTCATGAAGCTTGCCGCCGCCCTCGAGCGCACCAGCGAGCACCCACTCGCGGAGGCCATCATGGCACGGGCCGATGAGCTGGGAATCGTGGCCCGTACCGTCCAAGACTTCGCAGCCATTCCAGGCCGAGGCGTGACGGCACGCGAGGGTGCCAACGCAATCGCCGCCGGCAACGCCGCCCTCATGGACGAGCTGGGCGTGCCCGTCGATCGCGCCGCCCTAGACGAGCTCGCCCGCGCGGGCAAAACGCCGCTTCTCTTCGCCAAGAACAGCGAGCTCGTGGGCATCATCGCAGTCGCCGACGACGTCAAAGCAACGAGCGCGACGGCCATAGCCGCCCTCGGCAAGCTCGGCATCCGCACCATCATGCTCACGGGTGACAACGAAACCACCGCGCACGCCATCGCCGCGAAAGTCGGCGTGAGCGAGGTCATCGCCGGCGTCATGCCCGCCGACAAAGAGCGCGTGGTGCGCGAGCTGCAGGGCGACGGAAACACGGTCGCCATGGTGGGAGACGGCATCAACGACTCCCCCGCTCTGGCACGCGCCGACGTGGGGCTGGCGATCGGCGCGGGCGCCGACGTGGCAAAAGAGGGCGCCGACGTGATCCTCATGAAGAGCGACCTCATGGACGTCCCGCGTGCGATCGAGCTCTCCCGCGCCGTCATCCGCAACATCAAACAGGACCTGTTCTGGGCGCTGTTCTACAACGCCCTCGGCATCCCGCTCGCCGCCGGCGTGTTCTACCCGCTGCTCGGCTGGCAGCTCTCGCCCATGTTTGGCGCCGCGGCCATGAGCCTGTCGAGCCTGTGCGTGGTGGGCAACGCCCTGCGCCTGAGGACCTTCCAGTCCAGGCACATCGACCAACCGTCTCAATTGGGGACAGGCACCGATTGAGACGTCGGAACGCAATCGTATGAAAAATGTCTCAATCGGTGCCTGTCCCCAATTGAGACGAAGAGAGAGGAACAACCATGAACTACATCATCAAGACCGAGGGCCTCATGTGCGGCCACTGCGACGCCACCGTCGAAACGGCGCTGCTCAACGTCGCAGGCGTGACCGACGCCGACGCAGACCACGAGACGCAGACCGTGACCGTCGAGTGCTCCGATGACGTCACGCCCGAACAGCTCGCCGAGGCCGTGAACGGCGCGGGCGAGAAATTCCGCGCTCTGTCCGTGCAGGAAGCGTAACCGCCCATGATGGCCGACCGTGATAAGACCATGCGCCTGCTCAAGACCGCCCGCGGCCAGATCGAGGGCATCATGAAGATGGTCGAGGAGGACCGCTACTGCATCGACATCTCAACGCAGCTCATGGCAACGCAATCCCTCATCGGACGCATCAACGCCGACGTCCTCAAGGCCCACATCGGAGGCTGCGTGCAGCAGGCAGTCGCCCAGGGAACGCAGGCCGAGCGTGACGCCAAGCTCGCAGAAATCGAAGCCATCGTGGAGAAGCTGGCGAAATAGGGGTATCGTGGTAGCGCGGCGCCCGGATACGGGTACCGTGAGACCATGATATGGACGGCGTTCGCGCAGCGGGCGCAGACAGGGAAAGGCACCCATGAACGATTTCATGAAAGACCGCTACGGAGTCGACGAGCTCACCTGCGTGCTCGGCGGCGCAGGTATGCTGCTCGCCCTCATCGGCACCATCGCAAACCTCGACCCGCTGACGTGGATCGCGCTCGCAATCGTGCTGCTCGCGCTCGCGCGCGCGTTCTCCAAGAACATCACCGTACGCTGCAACGAGAACAACGCGTTCCGCTCCTTCTCCGAGCGCGTCCCCGTGCTGGGCAACCTCGTTGCACGCCTTGGCTCCATCACCCCTGCCGGTCGCAACGCCTCCGGCGGCCCCACTGCCTCCGCCGCTCCCAACATCGAGTACGAGCGCGCGAAGCGCACCGCCCAGAAGATGTGGAAGGAGCGCAAGACCTCGCGTTTCCTCAAGTGCCCCAACTGCGGGCAGATCTTGTCCGTGCCCAAGGGCAAGGGCAAGCTCCGCGTGACCTGCCCGCGCTGCCGGGCCAAGATGGAGACGAAGTCCTAGCCTCGCAAGCCGCAACGGCACTTCGCCATCGTCATTCCCATGGACGCGCAACGGGCCGCAGGCCGCACCCAGGGCGCACAGACGGTTGAAAACCTACCGCCCGCCGAATGACGCGTGGCCCTTGCCGAATACCACGCATGAACCCCCTCGCAGATGCGGTACTAATACCTCGATGCAATGGTAAAACGTTTTTCGCGACGCACTTTGACATGCACGCGCATATCCAGGGCGGCACGGCAGCCCTCCGCAGCGCTCAAGTGCATCGAGAAATCGATACCGAACCCCATCCTGAGGAGGATCACAATGGCTACTGATTCCGTCACCAAGGTTCTGGAGGGCTACGGCGTCCATGCCGGCGCAGACTCCATCCACCTCGACATGGTTCCCGCCGAGCTCGTCGAGGAGGCGCTCGCTCATCATGAGGGCAAGCTCGCGTCCAACGGCTCCCTCGTGGTCGAAACCGGCAAATACACCGGCCGCAGCCCCAAGGATCGCTTCGTGGTGGACACCCCCGACGTGCACGACACCATCGCCTGGGGCAACGTAAACGTTCCCATCTCCCAGGAAAGCTACGAGAAGGTCCGCGACGGCGTTGCGGCATACCTCGGCGAGCGCGACCTCTACGTCGTGCGCGGCCTCGCCGGCGCCGACCGCGCCCACGCCCGCAAGTTCATGGTCGCCTGTGAGCGTGCCAGCCAGGCCCTGTTCATCACGCAACTCCTCGTCCGCCCCACCGATGAGGAGCGCGCCGCCTACGGCGAACCCGATTTCACCATCCTCGCCGCCCCCGGCTACAAGTGCGACCCCGCGATCGAGGGCCTGAACTCCGAGGCCGCCGTGCTCGTGAACTTCGCCGAGCGCGTCGTGGTCGTGGCCGGCACCGAGTACTCCGGCGAGATCAAGAAGTCCGTCTTCTCCGTCATGAACTACCTGCTCCCCGTCGAGGACAAGGTGCTGCCCATGCACTGCTCGGCCTCCATGGACCCCGAATCCCGCGACACCGCCGTGTTCTTCGGCCTGTCCGGCACCGGCAAGACCACCCTCTCCGCCGACCCCAAGCGCCTGCTCATCGGTGACGACGAGCACGGCTGGGCCATGGGCGAGGGCATCTTCAACCTCGAGGGCGGCTGCTACGCCAAGTGCGACGGCCTCACCGAGGAGCGCGAGCCCGAGATCTTCCGCGCCGTGAAGTTCGGCGCCCTGTGCGAGAACGTGATCTTGAACGAGCACCGCGAGCCCGATTATGCGGACGTCTCCCTCACGCAGAACACGCGCGTCGGCTATCCCGTCGAGCACATCCCCAACAGCTGCCTCGAGGGCGCGGGTGGCGAGCCCACCGCGGTCATCTTCCTCACCTGCGATGCCTTCGGCGTGCTGCCCCCCATCTCCCGCCTGTCCGCAGACGCTGCCATGTACCACTTCGTGAGTGGCTTCACCTCCAAGGTCGCCGGCACCGAGCTGGGCATCAAAGAGCCCGTCCCCACCTTCTCGGCCCTGTTCGGCGAGCCGTTCATGCCGCTCGACCCCATGGTCTACGCCGACATGCTCGGCGAGCGCATCGCCTCCGGCAAGACCCGCGTCTACCTGGTGAACACCGGTTGGGTCGAGGGCTCCTACGGCGTTGGTCACCGCATTCCGCTCGACTACAACCGCATCAACGTCAACGCAGCGCTCGACGGCACGCTCGAGCAGGCCGAGTTCATTCACGACGATGTCTTCAACCTGGACATCCCCACCAGCTGCCCCGGTGTTCCCGATGAGGTCATGGTCCCGTGGAAGTGCTGGTCCAGCAAAGAGGAGTACGACGCCACGGCCAAGAAGCTCGCCGGCATGTTCCAGGAGAACTTCGAGAAGAAGTACGCCCACCTGCCCGAGAACGTGAAAAACGCCGGCCCGCGCGCCTAGTGCCCGCGTAAAGCCAACGCAATGGAGCCCCGTGCATCCACCTGCACGGAGCTCCATTTTCATACATCTATCCCCACCGCTCAGGCCGTGGGGCATAATCCCTTCGACCGTGGTTCCGCTGCGCTCCACAAAAACGCGCTGCGGGGAAACCCTCCGGCGCCTTCCGGCTGCGCTGCCGTAGCCCAGGCCCTGGAGCATATTCCCGCAGACCGTTTCTGTGAAGCGAAGCGGAACCACGGTCGAAGGGATTATGCGCAAGGGCCTGGGCGACTGGATGACAGACGGGCGCTAGAGCACAGCACCACCCAGACCAAGTGCGGCCATCAGCACCACGAACACGACCGCGATGGGCAGCACGCGGGAAAGCAGCTTGCCCTCGGCACCGGTGACCTGGACGGCGGCCATTCCGATGGCGAGCGACTGGGGTGAAATCATCTTGCCCGCGCCGACACCGAGGGAGTTCAAGGCCACGATCCAATACGGGTCCATGCCCAGGGCCTCGGCGGCCTGCAGCTGCACCGATCCGAACAGCAGCCCCGAGCTCGTACCGGAGCCCGTGACGAACGCGCCGACCGCGCCGATGACCGGGGCCATGAGCGGGAACAGTGAGCCGGTGACGGCGATGCAGAAGGAGGAGACCGCGCCGATCATCCCGGCGTAGCCCATGACCTTGGCGCATCCGAGGACGGCGAGCATCGTGATGACCGTGGGCATCATCTGCTTGACCGTGGCCACAAGCACCTCGCCCATCACGCGCGGCGTCGCGCCTTGGATGAGCCCGCCCACGAACGCGGCGATGAAGATCCACACGCCCGGCGTGTTCACCCACATGAACGTGACAGTCGAGGGGTCGGCGCCGCTAAAAATCGTGACGGAACCCGAGAACTGAGCGAGCCAGGCGTTGACCGCGGGCACGAGCTTGGACGTCAACAGCAGCAGCACGAAGATCAAGATGAAGCAGGACCAGGCACGCAGGGCGCGACGGGGCGTGACGCGCTCGGCGGCGTCCACGTGCATCTCAAACTCGGGCGCGACCGTCTTTTGACGGCGGGCAAGCATGGCGGTGACGAGCAGGGAGCACAGCGAACCGACCACGACCGTGAGCTCGGGGCCGACAAAGGCGGCGACCACCAGCGACGGCAGCGCATACGCGACGCCCGAAGCCAGAGCGATCATACCCGCACCGCGCAGACGGGCGGCCAGGCCAAGCTTTGCCGAGGCATCGTTCGCAGGCTCCGCCGCGATCATGACGATGATGAAAGGCACGATGACGAAGAAGGGGGCGATCTGCAACATCTCGGTGAACGCGAGCTGAATGGGATCGAGACCCGTGAGGCCCGCGAGGGATACCGTGGGAACGCCGACGGAGCCGAAGCAGGTCGGGACGCCGTTGGCGACCAGGCAGACGAGAACGGCCTGCAGCGGCGGGAAGCCAAGGGCGGCGAGCATGCCGGCGGGAATGGCGACGGCGGTGCCAAAGCCGCTCATGCCCTCCATGAAACCACCGAAGCACCAGGCCACAAGCAGCGCGAGCACGCGACGGTCACGAGAAAGCGAGGTGATCATGGAGCCGATCACGTCCATGGCCCCCGTGCGCACGCACAGGTTGTATGTGAACACCGCAGCGATGATGACGAGGACGATAGGCCACAGTGCCATGACGAAACCCTCGATGCTCGCGGTAGCGACCTCGATGGCGGGCATGCCCCACCAAGTGAGCGCCAATCCGCAAGCGATGACGAAGGACCCGATGGCGGCCTTCCACGCGGGAAGGTGCAGCGCGATGAGCGCAACGACCAACCAGATAATGGGTAACAATGCCAATACGAATGGAACAGCAAGGGCAGCGATTGACACGGCGACTCCTAACGATCTCCGATGTACTATGTCCGATCTCACGGGCGGCGGTAATGCCGCGCGACGCTCACGGCGACTTCCCCCGTCACCGCTCACGCTGAAACATCGTACCATTCAGCAGGCTCGGCATTGACATTTTCAACCCCCGCATCCTGCTTGCAACCCAGCCCCGCCGCGAAGGCCCACCCCGCGCCGAGACGACCGATTGGAGGAACCGTGCCCCTGCACCCTCTCGACAACCTGCGCGACAAGGTCCGCTCGCTCCACGAGCGGCACGAACGCAAGCGCAGCGTGACGTTATTCGGAAACCCGCACGCGAGCACGGCCGCGCAGGCGGGGAAAGCCGCCGACGGCCCCTCCAAACACGAACCCGGCCCGATCGCGCGGCTGGTCGACGCATGGTGGACACGACTGATCGCCGCCGTTTACGACGGCGGCCTTGCCTCGCAGGAAGCCGAGTACGGCAGCGGGGAGACCGCACGCGATTACCTGTGGAACACCGTGGGCACCGGCGCATGGGGCATGGTCTTCCCGGTGCTGACCGTCGTGGCAACCCAGCTCGTAGGCATCAAACAGGCGGGCATGTTCTCCATGGCGTTCGCCGCGGGAACCCTCTTGATGTTCCTCTCGAACTTCGGCGTGCGCACCTATCAGGTATCCGATATCGACGAGAAGTGCTCGTTCGCCTCATATCAGGCGCAACGCTGGCTCACCTCCCTGCTGGCGCTTGCGGCGGGCCTGTTGTACTGCACCGTTCGTGGATACGATGCCACCATGCTCATGCTCTCCATCGGCATCTACATCTACAAGATCGTCGACGGACTCGCCGATGTGTACGAAGGACGGTTGCAACAGGCGGACAAGCTCTACCTCGCCGGCATCAGCCAGGCGCTCAGGTCGGTCTCGGTCATCATCGCCTTCAGCGTACTGTTGTTCATCACGCGCAGCATCGCCCTGGCGGGCGCGGTCGCGGGCCTGGTGGCCGTCGCCACCCTCATCCTGGTCACGATTCCGCTCGCCCTTCTGGAAACCGAAGCCTCGAGACGCATGAGCCCGTTGGAGATCGGCGGGCTGTTCCGTCACTGCCTCCCGCTCTTCTCGGCCCTCTTCATGTTCAACCTCATCGAGAGCGTGCCCAAGTTCGCCATGGAGGGCATGCTCCCCTACGACAGCCAGCTGTACTTCAACGCGCTGTTCTTCCCCGCCCAAGGCATCCTGCTCGCCGCCGGGTTCCTGTACAAGCCGCAACTGCTGAGACTCGCCAACATCTGGTCGAACCCTCGCAGGCGCCGCAAATTCGATCTGATCGTCCTGGCAATGATCGCCGTCATCACGCTCATGACCGCCGGCACGCTCGTGTTCATGGGCTGGCTGGGGATACCGATCATGAGCTTCATGTACGGTGTGGATTTTGAGGCGTATCGCGGAATCGCCTACCTGATGATCGTCGCGGGCGGCGTGAGCGCGGCGATCGATTTCCTCTACGCCATCATCACGGTGCTGCGCCGGCAGAGTTCCGCCACCAAGCCCTACGCGATCACCTTCGCGTTCTCCCTGGTGGTCCCCACCGCGCTCATCTGGCTCATGGGCCTTACCGGCGCCGTGGCGGGATACCTCGCCTCTATGGTCCTGCTTCTCGCGCTGCTGTCGATCGAGTACCACCGCATCAGGCAGGACCTATCCGAGAAAAACCGTTCTCCGTTCCATGCATAGAACTGTTCCGGCGCATGGCGGCCTCACGGCGCCGGTTTACTCGCCCTCCTCGATGTTGGCGAGCCACACGCAGCGATCTTCGAGGCGCATAATGCCCACGCGGCCGCTGGGATGGCCCGCTGCGGCGGAGCAATCGATGCAGACGCGATCCGCGACGCCGCCGGTGTCACGCGAGCAGCCGACCTCGACCATCACACCGCGCAGGTCTTCGTCGACCCCCGGCCCGCACATGAGCGAGGCGTAACGCGGCATCGAGATCGAAGGGGTGTGCCCCGCAACCACCACCGGCCCCAAGCCGCTCGTGCCAACCAGGCCCGTCGGCGTCGACCAAAACTCACGCCTGATCCACAGCAGGTCGCTCACGTCCTGCTCGATCATGGCTGCGAGCAGATCGTCCGGGGTCGCCGCGGCATACCCTGCCGCCTCGCTGCGAGAGACACCGAGCGCATCCAGGGAGGCCCGAAGGCGCGGCGCGTCCACGCCGGCATGGACAAGCAGGTGGCTCCTGCGATCGCCCCGCGCCGCGGAAGGTCTGCGATCATCGACCTCCACCACCGCGAACGTGGGCAGGTTCACGAGCCAGTCCATAACGTCCACATAGCGATCGCGCGGCAATTGCTCGAGCTGCTCGTAGGTGGTGTAGCCGCCGTTCATGTGCCAGGTCAGCTTGTCGCGCTCGTCACCGCACTTGAGCGACTCGTAGAGCATCTCCTCATGGTTGCCCATGAGCACGCGCACATTCGGGAGCGCGCGGACCATGTCGATCACGCCCAACGGGTCGGGGCCGCGATCGACCATATCGCCGAGCACAAAGACGGTGTCGCCCGAACCGGGCTGCGCAAGCTCGAGGGCGCGGTCGAAGGCGCGCGCATGCCCGTGGATGTCCGAGACGACGAAGATGGCCATCTGTACCCCTTAAAGGTCAACTTGAACGTTAGGGTTATTGTACCGCGCTTCGCACTCGAGGCCGCGCTCATCCAGTCGAAGGCGCATCATGTAAACAAATGAACGCTTCGACCAATACCGACACAACAAGCACTTTATGATGCTAAAGTCTTAGCAATGGCACGACATCCGAGAGAGGTCCCACCATGGCACGCGTACACAACTTCTCAGCCGGCCCCGCCGCACTACCCCAATGCGTCCTGCGCGAAGCGCAGGACGAGCTTTTCGACTACGCCGGAACCGGCATGTCCGTGCTGGAGATGAGCCATCGATCCGAGGCGTATCGCGCCATCATCGAGGATGCGGAGACCACCTTGCGCCGCTTGCTCGACATCCCGCCTTCCTACCGTGTGCTGTTCCTGCAAGGCGGTGCGACCCTGCAGTTTGCGGGCATCCCGTTGAACCTCATGCGCCGGGGACGAGCCGGATACGTGGTGAGCGGCAATTTCGCCAAGCTCGCCTGGCGCGAAGGGTGCAAATACGGGGACGCCGAGGTGCTTGCGAGTAGCGAGGCCACGAACTTCGACCGCATCCCCGAGCTCGGCGCGGTCGAGAATCGCGCGGCATCGGGTGACCTCGACTACGTTTACATCTGCCAGAACAACACCATCTTCGGAACGCAGTTCCACACCCTCCCCGACTGCGCGGACACACCGCTCGTCGCCGACGTGTCAAGCTGCTTCCTATCCGGTCCGCTCGACATCGAGCGCTACGGCCTGCTGTTCGCCGGCGCGCAGAAAAACGCGGGGCCCGCGGGCGTGACCGTGGTGATCGTGCGCGAGGACCTCATCGCAAACGGGCCGGCTCGCGCCGACATATGCCCCACCTACCTGGATATGCGCATCCAGGCCGAAAAGGGCTCCATGTACAACACACCCAACACCTTTGGCATCTACCTGTGCGGCAAGGTCTTCCGCTGGATCGAGCAGACCGACGGGCTCGTCGCCATGGCGCAGCGCAACCGAGCAAAGGCCGACCTGCTCTACCGCACCATCGACGATAGCGACCTCTTCCAGGGCACGGCAGACCCCAAAAGCCGCTCCATGAGCAACGTCACCTTCCGCACGTGCGACGCCGAGACGGACGAGGCCTTCATAGCCTATGCCCGGGAGCGCGGCATCGAAGGTATCAAGGGCCATCGCATGGCGGGCGGCTTGCGAGCAAGCATCTACAATGCCGTGACCATGGACTCCGTCGGCGCGTTGGCAACATGCATGCGCGAGTTCGAGGCCTCCCGAGGCGGCCGATCTATCTAGGGGCTCGACGCCCCATTCATTCTGCTTCGTCAGCACCATTTGTTATTTCTGCTACGGAACGCAAGGACGGCACCCATGAGGTCCGCCGCGAGTTTCCGCACGAGCCGAAGAGCCCAGTGGGCTCTTTGTGCGAGCAGGACTGTCTGAGCGCCGGACCCCATGGGTGCCGGTCGCCGGGATACGGAGGAACTCACCATGCGATATATCAAGACCATCGATGACATCACCAAAGACGGACAGGTCGACTTCGGAGCGGGGTACGAGCTGGTCGAACGTACCGAGGACGCGGACGCCATCCTCATGCGATCAACCGACCTGCACGGCTACGAACTCCCGGCGGGCATCCGCGCCATCGGACGCTGCGGCGCGGGCGTGAACAACATCCCCATCGAGGAGTACGCGCGACGGGGCGTCGTGGTGTTCAACTCCCCAGGCGCCAACGCCAACGCCGTGAAGGAGATCGTCATCGCCATGATGATCATGTCGAGCCGCGGAATCGTCCAAGCCATGCAATGGGTGCGCGATAACGCCGACGACCCCGACATCCTCGTGGATGCCGAGAAAGCCAAGAAGGCGTTCGTGGGGCGCGAAATCCGTGGCAAACGCGTGGGCGTGGTGGGCCTCGGCAACGTGGGGTCCCGCGTGGCAAACGCCTGCGTGGAGCTCGGTATGGACGTCTTTGGCTACGACCCGTTCATCTCAGTCGAGAACGCCTGGTCACTCAATCGCGAAGTCCAGCGCGTGGGCACGCTCGAGGACCTCTGCCGTGGATGCGACTACCTCACCTTGCACGTGCCTGCAAAGGCAGATACCGTCGGGATGATCTCAACCGACCAGCTCGAGCTGCTCGCGCCCGGTGCGGTGCTCGTCAATTTCGCACGCGAATCCATCATCGACGAGGACGCGGTCGACGCCGCACTGCGCGCCGGCAAGCTTTCCTGGTTCGCCTGCGATTTCGCCACGCCCAAGACGGTTCGCATGCCGCGGACCTTCATCACCACGCACTCGGGCGCAGGCACCAAGGAGGCCGAGGCGAACTGCGCGGACATGGCCATCTCCGAGCTCAAGGACTATCTCGAGAACGGCAACATCGCCCATTCGGTCAACTACCCGACCTGCTCCATGGGCAAGGCCCGGGCCGCGAGTCGCATCGGATGTCTGCACGCAAACGTGCCCAACATGATCGGTCAGATCACCGCCGTCCTCGCGAAAGACAACGCCAATGTGCAGCGCATGGTCAACGAGAGCGCCGGCGAGAATGCCTACACGATGTTCGACACCGACGAGCACCTCGACGAGGCCACCATCGCAGCACTGAGAACGATTCCGTCCATGTATCGCGTGCGCGTCATCAAATAAAGCGCAGAGCGCCTACGCCCCGAGCTCTTCCACCGCGCGCGGAGCGCCCGGGGCGAGGCCGCTTTCGGCGGGCTCGAACCCCTCAAGCGAGGAAAGGCCGCGGGCAACCAGGGCGCTCGCCGCGCTCGAGACGTTCTCGATGGGGGTATCGCCGCCCATCATGATCCATTGCCGGTACGCCGACAAAATCCCGCCGAACACGAACGAGAGGTAGTAGTCGAGCTGATCGGAGCGAACGCTCGCCGGGATCATGCAGTAGCGCTCAAGTTCCTCATACATGGACTGCTTGATGCAGGTGAACATCAGGTCAAAGGGAACGCACTCGAACACGCGCCGCTTGAGCGAGATGTTCTCCATGATGGCCCTGTTCACCATCTCGAAAAACACCTGGATGCGCACGGCAAAGCCGCCTTGCCCGCTCTCCCCCGTGCACGCCAGCAACCCGTGCGTGTTCTCCACGATATCGGCGATATGGCTATCGAGCACATAGGCGAGCAGGCCGTCGATCGACCCGAAGTGCTTGTAAAAGGTCTTGCGGTCCACATCGGCCTTACGCGCGATGTCGGTGACCGTGATGTCCTCATAGGCCTTCTCCGCCAGCAGGTCCTCGAACGCCGCGACCATAGCCGCACGCGAGCGGAGCACGCGACGGTCGACGCGCTCGCACTGGGACGCGGACGGCGCGGACGCCTTTGAGGCGCCCCGCTCCTCGACCATCCTCAAACGGCACCCATCCATACCCTTTGCTCCTCTACAGTTCGCATCCTTTGAGGCAAAACCCACATCTACCTGCACTTCGTTGAATAGACACAGTTATTTATTCCATATTTGTAGAATATACCACAGCTGTTACCATTCACGACAAGGCGACGCGGCGAGTCGATCCTCCGTCTTCGCGACTCGAACTGTAGGCATGCCCCGCGTCGCCTCCAGTGCGTCGAAAGAAGGAACAGCATGGCACTCACACAAGCGGCGGAACGAGCGGCCCTCAACAAAATCATCGACTATCTCGAAGAGGACCCCGAGAAGAACATCGACACCATCATGACGCTCGTGGACAAATTCGTTCCCGAGCATGTGCTCCCCTCGCAACGCCGAGCCTTCGACACCGCGATCCGCGAGCGCAACAACTGGTATCGACTCATGATGCGCATCTTCGACCTCAACCCCGAAGTGCGCACCAAGCTGCTCAAGACGCTCATCGTGGACTGCAGCGTCCTGGCATGGCCCTACCAGGAAAAGATGCGCGAGAAGCATCAGTGCAACATCCCGTACGCGATCCTGCTCGACCCCACGAGCGCCTGCAACCTGCGTTGCACGGGCTGCTGGGCGGCTGAGTACGGACATGCGCTCAACCTTTCCTTCGAGGACATCGACTCCATCATCTGCCAAGGCAAGGAGCTCGGCTGCCATATCTACATCTACACCGGCGGCGAGCCGCTCGTGCGCAAGGATGACCTCATCCGCCTGTGCGAGAAGCACCAGGATTGCGCATTTCTGTGCTTCACCAACGCGACCCTCATCGACGAGGCGTTCTGCCAGGAGATGATCCGCGTGGGCAACTTTGTTCCCGCCATCTCCGCCGAGGGCGACGAGGGAACGACCGACGCCCGCCGCGGCAAGGGCACGTACGCCAAGATCGAGCGCGCCATGGACCTGCTTCGCGAAAACGGCCTGCCGTTCGGCATCTCCTGCTGCTGGACGCGCGAGAACGCCGACGCCGTGGCCACCGAGGCGAACATGGACTGGATGATCGAGAAGGGCGCGCTGTTCTGCTGGTACTTCCACTACATGCCCGTGGGAGCCTCCTCGCCCGCCTCGCTCATGCCCACTCCCGAGCAGCGCGAGCGCATGTACCACTTCGTGCGTGACATGCGCTCCAAGAAGGAGCTGTTCACCATGGACTTCCAAAACGATGGCGAGTTCGTGGGAGGCTGCATCGCCGGCGGCCGCCGCTACCTGCACATCAACGCCGCGGGTGACGTCGAGCCCTGCGTGTTCATCCACTACAGCAACGTCAACATCCACGACGTCACGCTGCTCGAGGCCCTTAAATCGCCGTTGTTCATGAAGTACTACGAGAACCAACCGTTCAACGACAATCACCTGCGGCCCTGCCCCATGCTCGAGAACCCCTACGAGCTCGGCCGGCTCGTCGCCGAATCCGGTGCGCACGGAACCGACCTGGTGGAACCGGAGACCCCGGAGGACCTCCGCCGCAAGACCGTTGCCGGCGCGGCGGCGTGGGCGCCCGTGGCCGAGAAGATCTGGAACGACGAGAACGATCCCATGTACACCAAGCGTCTCGAGGGTATGCAGCAGGGTATGGCAGATACCGACCTTGAGAAGTTTGAGCGCCTGGGGCACTTCGGCGATTGCCAGAACGAGAAATAGCGCAGGCCGCACTCGCGATGGTGCACCCAAGACAAAACGGGTAGGAATTCGCACGCGGCGAGACCGGCTTTTCGGCACCACGCGGCGACGCTCGCGAAAGCGGGACTCGAGTTTACGCCGAGCCCCGCTTTTTTCATCCATCGTGGCGCAGGCGGGGTACGATAACGCCATATGTGATCGACCCGCGCGAGAGGACCGTCCATGAGAGCGCTTCCCTTCCCTTGCATTCGCCCCGTCCCCGAGCACGCCGCCGAGGTGGCAGCTCTTCCCTATGACGTCTTTGACCGCGGCGAGGCGGCCGAGTACGTCGAGGGCAGGCCGCTCTCCTTCTTGAACATCGACCGACCCGAGACGCAGTTTCCCGCTGATCAGGACATGTACGCACCAGAGGTATACGCGCGAGGAGCGGAGCTGCTGCACGAGCGCCTCGCGGACGGGACCTTCGTGGAGGACCGCAACCTGGCGTATTACATCTACCGCCTTGCCTGGGAGGGACGCGTGCAGACCGGCATCGTCTGCGTGTGCGCCGTCGACGAATTCGAAAGTGGCGTCATCAAGCGCCACGAGCTTACGCGCGAAGATAAGGAACGCGACCGCATCGAGCATATCGAAGCGCTCGGTTGTCAGACGGGACCGATCTTCCTCACCTACCGCGACCAGCCCGTGCTCGATATGATCGTCGGCGCGGCCACGACCTCCACCCCGTTGTACGACTTCACCGATGATGAGGGCGTGCACCAGACCGTCTGGGAGGTCGTACGCCACGATGCCGTCGATGCGCTGCGTGCCATGCTCGGCACGATTCCGTGCGCCTATATCGCCGACGGGCATCATCGGGCCGCAAGCGCCGTGAAAGTTGCGCGCCGCATGCGCGAAGAAGCGCTGGCGGCAGGCACTTACACCGGAAAGGAGCCGTTCAACTACGTCCTCTCCGTCCTGTTCCCCGCCAGCCAGCTCACCATCCTGCCGTACAACCGCGTGGTTTCCGACCGCAACGGACTCGATACGTACGAGCTGCTCGAGGTGCTGAGCGGCGCAGGATTCGGCATCGTGGAGGCAGAGGGGCCGGTGGAACCGCGCGAGCACGGCGTGTTCGGGATGTACACCGACGGCACCTGGTACGAGCTGCGGGCGGACGACCCCAACCCGAGGATCTATGCCGCGGAGAATGCCGGCAACGATTTCAACGCCGAGATGGGATCGGCCGAGGATGACGAGCGCCGCAGCGGTAGGTCGAGTCAAGATGACGAAGTGGCCTCCAACCCAGCAAACTCACTTGATTGCTCAATCCTGCAAAGCTGCATCTTGTCTCCTATTTTTGGAATCAAGGACCCCCGCACCGATCCGCGCATCTCCTTCGTCGGCGGCATCCGCGGAACCGAGGAGCTTGAGTGCAAAGCGGGCGCCGAGGGCGTTGCGTTCACGATGTGCGCGACGAGCATCGACCAGTTGCTCGCTGTAGCCGACGCCGGCGAGGTTATGCCGCCCAAATCCACGTGGTTCGAGCCCAAGCTGCGCAGCGGCCTGTTCATCCATCGCATCGCGAAATAGCAATCGTTTCGCAAGGCGCTCACCTGGCAAAACCAGTGATTCGCATGGCCTCCCTTCTTCAAAAGGGAGGCCATTTTCATGTAAAACCGAGCATTTGGTCAAAATACCCTGATTGTGCGCTCAAATCCTTCCGGTTTCTGCCTTGCATATTTTCCCGCCTTCACCAATCCTGCGGTTTTGCCGCAAGCCTCCAGCCCGACAGGACAGAGCCGCTCACACGTAAAGATTCGTCTTAAGCAATCCTGGGGTTTTGTCGCCCGCGACAAAACCCTTCAGCGCACAATCAGGGTATTTTGACCACACTTCGAAAAACGTACGATGCGCGTCGCCTCAGATGCAAAAACCTATGCATGATGCAGAGCAAATAGCCGCGATTTATACATTTCGTCTAAACCCTGAATCCAGCTGGGCAAACGATACACCGGCCACAGCCCAATCAACGACAAGCTTCGAAGCACACCGGGAGTGAAATTCCTACTCCCTGAGCAAATCTCGCAACTTATCCTGCTCGAGGATCTCGACCAGCTCGAACGCGCCCTTGTCGAATGTGAAATGCATAACACTGCAGTTGCCCGGCACCTTACCGCAGCCAAAACCGCCATCGGGCACCCACTTAGTCAGAAACTCACGGCACGCCGACCCGTGACTCACCACCAAAACGCGCTCATGCCCAGGTTGCTCCATAATCCGTGCCAGGGCATCGCTCACGCGGGTACGGACGGCCATCTGTCCCTCCCCACCAAACGGAACGTAGAAGTTGCCCCAGGGAAACGGTGGCATAAGGTCGACCCGCTCCCCCTCGAAGACCCCGAAGCCCCATTCGCGCAGGTCCTCCACGCGCTCGTAAGGCATATCCACAATGCGCTCAATCGTCTGCTGGGTGCGCGTCAACGTTGAGGTACACGCATGGTCGAACGCGATCCCCTCGCGCGCAAAGTACCGCCCGATGCGCTCCGCCTGCTCCTCGCCCTCCGACGTGAGCGGGGCGTCGCACCAGCCCTGGATAACGCGCTTTTCGTTGAACATGGTCTGGCCGTGTCGAACCAGATACAAATCACCGCTCATCGAAGCCCCCACTCGATGCGACGTCATGTTTACTGATGTCGCATTTGCTCATATCAATGTGTTCCGATTGTATCAATCGATGAGCTGACAGCGCTCGCAGGGCCCCAAGGTATCCCTTTCCTTTCGCATGGGTAGGATTACATATGTACGTTATTTAGCTTATGTCGATTGGAGCGGCCATGAGAGAATTCATCGACGACGAGGGCGAACGGCACATCGACCCCTTCTGCTTTGACGAGTTCGGAATGATCGACCGTGGTGTCAAGGCGATCAGGTTCCTATACGGCGTAACCGGAGCAGTCGGGCTTATCGGCGGCGCCGCCCTGCTCATCTGGCCCGTGAAGACACTCGTGGTGCTCGCTGTCATCCTCGGAGCGTACTTCATTATCGCAAGCGTCGTGCGCATCGGCGTGGCCGTGGGCACGCCCTTCATGCCCGCAGGCTGGCGCGCGCTCAATATTCTCTCCAGCCTCTTGCTGCTCTTCTGCGGCATCATCATGCTGAAGAACCAGACCGCATCCGCTGCGGCCCTCGCGACGCTCGCAGCCATCGCAATCGGATTCGGCTGGATTATCGAGGGCGTGGTAACCCTCGTCGAGACGGGCATGGTGCACAACCGCGGTCTCTCCATTCTCTCCGGCGTACTGTCGATTGTCGCGGGCATCGCCGTGTTCATGTTCCCGCTCGAATCGGTCGACCTGATGATCGTCTTCTCCGGCATCGCGCTCGCGGTGCTGGGCGGCGTGTTGCTCGTCCGCGCATTCACCTTTGGAAAGATCTCACGCTAACGGCGTTCGCGACGCGCCCCGTTTGCGCATCGTCCGCAACCCAACACCGATACTCGCCGCCCGGGCCCCCGCAAAAGGCCTGGGCGGTTTTGTCTATCTGAACCCACAAAAACGACCCCTTGACCTTCACGCTACGTAAAGGTTTATCCTACGGGCGAAACGGAACGGGAGGGGCATGTGAGCGCGAACAAGGCCTATGGCATCGGAGAAGTCTCCGACATCGTGGGGGTCTCAACCCGAACGCTCAGATATTACGAAGAGGCGGGACTGCTCGTACCCGCGCGAACAGGCAGCGGATATCGCTGCTACACCCCTGCGGACCTCGACCGCTTGCAGGAAATCCTGCTCTTGCGCCACATGGGAATGAGCGTGGCGGAGATTCCAAGCGCCCTGAGCGCAACGGAAGAGGAGCGCCGGCGAACGCTCGCGCGCCACCTTGGAACGCTCAGGGCAGAACGAGAGCGACTCGATACCCTCATCCGCACCGTCGAACGCACAATCGAGCACATCGAGAAGGGAGTCCCCATGGACGATAAGGCGAAGTTCGAGGGCATGAAGCGCGACCTCGTGGAGCAAAACGAGCGCAAGCACGGCGCCGAGGTGCGCGAGCGCTGGGGCGACACCGCCGCGGACGAGACAAACCGCAAGATGCTCAACCTGAGCGAGAGCGAGTTCGAGCGCTTCCAGGAGCTGGGGCGTACGATCAACGAATCGCTCGAAGCGGCCGTAAGTGCGAATGCCGATCCCACGGGCGACGAGGGAGAACGCATCTATCGCCTCCACCGAGAGTGGCTCGGATTCACCTGGAACTTCTACACGCCCGAAGCGCACAGGGGTCTCGCGGAGATGTACGTCGCAGATGAGCGTTTCACCGCCTATTACGATGGCAACGTCGCCGGCTGCGCCGCTTGGCTACGGGATGCGATAGCCGCGCACGCGCGATAGCGGGCCGAAATTACGCCGCGCGCGAGCGTCCCATCGATGTCGAAGAATATGAGGCCCTTGATTTTCATTGTGGCACCACCTTTGAAGAGCTGCCCAAGTCAGGTAGCGGAATTATGCGAATCTGCGCCCTGTGACAGCAGCGCGAAGCATGTGGGATCCAAGCGATAATGTCCGACGATGTGTCCATAGCTTTGCAGCTTGTCTTCCTCATAGCGCAACTGAAACGGCCCGGAATGATGAATGAGATACGGAACGCCGCGCTCATTGCGACGGTCGGAGACAATCCCGATGTGCCCCTCATACAAGACAATGTCCCCACCGCGCCATTCGGTGATTTCATCGGCATCGTCTACCAGGTGCTGCGCATGAGCATCGAAAAAGACCTTGAGATTGGGCGTGCGGCGGAAATCGATCGCCGGATCCGGAATCTCGATCGCATAGGCCTCTGGACGCCGCGCAACATCGGCCGCGACGAGTGCCTGAAGGTCGTAACCCGCCTCCCGGCACGCGATGGCAACCACATCGGTGCAGACGCCGTGTTTGTCATCGGGATAGCCCGAAGGGTAATAGACGCTCTTGTAGTGCGGGCGGGTCTGGATGTAGGCGAGGGCAGCGGCAAGGACATCACCGTTGTCGGCGATGCCATCGGCGTCGGCGTCAACCGTGGCAGCGGGGTCGGCGGAGAGGCCGGCATCGCCCGCCCCGGAGGCTCCCTCGTACCGGTCGACGGGGCGATGCGAAGATGTGATGCAAAGGCGCCCCGTCGCGATACGGACCGCACCGACGGCGATTAACGTGAGCGCAAGTATTGCGAGCATGACGATGAAAATGCGCGACCCGCTTCTTCTCGCACCCATTTCCATCCCTCCATCCTTCCCCGTTATGCGGCGACACTCAGGGTCCCTATGCAAGCTTTGACTCGCACCCTTAGCAGCCAGCATCGATTTTTGTCCGGACGAATCGGCACCATTATCGCAGGGAATGGATTCTGCTGCGGCACGCGGAGTGACGCTGTTTGCCTCGGCTTCGCTCACCTTGTCAGCCCACAGCTCGCCGATGAACATGTCCATGATCTCCGCGCTGTTGACCCAGCGCCCCTGGGCAAAGTCGTACATTTGACACACCGCGTCGTCCATGCGATGGATTCTGATGCCGTTGTCCTCGATGTTGTACCCCACACGGACCCCACGCGGCAGATTATGATACAGGTGGAATCAGGTTTTGATCATTTGCCGCTTCGTAACGTTAGGATCTCCCCCATGCCCACCCTCATCATCGACGCCGACGCGTGCCCGGTCACACGCGAGGCGCTCGCCTGCGCGCGATCGGCACGCATCCCCGTGCTCATCGCCGGGAACTCCACGCAAAACCTCGCCCGCCGCATCCGCCGCGACGACCCGCGCGACGCCGAACACGCCCGCGGGCGCGACGCCACGCATCCCGGCTTTTGGGCCGAGACCCTCGACGTCTCATGCGGCGCCGACAGCGCGGACTTTGCCATCATCGAGCGCCTGGAGCCCGGCGACGTGGTGGTCACGCAGGACATCGGCCTTGCCAGCATGGTGCTCGGTCGCGGAGCTGCCGCCATCGGCGTGCGCGGGCACGTCTACAACAAGGCCACCATCGATATGCAGCTGTTCATCCGCCACGAGGAGAAAAAGGTCCGCCGCGCGGGCGGACGCACACAGGGGCCGGCCGCCTTCACCGACGACGACCGTGAGCGCTTCCAGCGCAACCTCGCCCAGCTCCTGCGCGAGGCTCTCGACAGCTAACCGCACCCCCCTTCACGCCCGCCTCAAACGCAAAGAGGCCTCGGTACCGCTCTGGCACCGAGGCCCCCTTACAAACGCACCAGACGGCGCCTTACATCCCAAGCGCTGCGAACACCAGACCCCAAACGCATGCAACCAAGAACAGTCCAACCACGATCACGACGTTCTCGCGCGGGTGGCGGTTGGTACGGAACAGCACCAGGTACCCCACGCCGGCAGACGTGAGCAGGCCGGCCATGAGCGGCGCGAAGCCCAGCACGCCCTCCAAGTAGAGCTGCGTGATGACCACGCTCGCCGAGCAGTTGGGCACCAGGCCCACCAGCGCCGAGGCGAACACCGCGAGTAGCTGGTTGCCCGAGAGGAACGCGGCCAAGGCATCCTCACCCACCGTTTCCAGAACGAGCACCAGCGCGAACGTCACCAGGAAAATGAAGAGACTCACCTGCACGGTGTGCGAGACGGCGCTCATCAAGATCGACCCGACGATTCCGAAGCGCCCGCCGGCATGGCTGTGGCCGTGACCGTGATCATGGTCGCAACCCGCCACGTGACCGTCGGCATCCTCATGGCCGTGCGCATGGCCGTGCTCGCCTTCATGCACATGCGCATGATCGTGGCCGCAGCCGCAATGATCCTGTTCGCACAGACGGCAAATGTGCTCGGCAGTCTCCCCGCCCTCGGCCATCTGATCCACCACGTCGGCCTCCATGCCGTCGCGACGCACCGAGAACACCGTGCGACGCAAGAACGCGTGCACGCGGGCGTTTTTGCGCAGCGCGCGGATGGCGAGGTCGGCAAGCACGCCCGTGATGAGCGCGACTAGCACCTTCAACCCCAGCACACGGAACAGCAACCCCGCGTCGACCCGCTCGGCCACCAACATGGGCAACATCTCATCGGACGTGGAGAGAAACACCGCCACGAGCGTACCGAGCGTCACCACGCGACCGGCATAGAGCGTGGCCGCCATGGCCGAAAAGCCACACTGCGGGACCACGCCCAGCAGCGCGCCGGCAACCGGTCCGGCAGCGCCCGCGCGGCGAACCACCGCGTTCGCACGGGCGCCCGCGGCATGTTCGAGCGCCTCGAGCGCAATATAGGTCACGAACAGGAACGGCACGAGCACAAGGGTGTCCTCGAGCGCATGCTCTATGAAATGCAGCAGCAGATCCACGGCCGACTCTCCTCAACGGAAACATCCAGCGGGGCCCAGCGCCCCGAGGCGTAGCTGTTTACATACCCCGCGCACCACTTGGCAAACGCACGATATGCGAGTGAACCAGTATACTAAAAGTTGCCTTTGGATAACTCGTAACGAACAGCAGTCCTTCCAGACAACAAAAAGTCGCCCGGCCACGGCCTTCCGCAGTCGGGCGACACATATGCAGATCTGGATCCGCCGCTCGGCGATCGGGAACTAGCTCGCTCCGATGGATATCGTCTCGGCCACGTTGGCCGCATCCGAATTGTCACTAAATAAGTTTCACACCTCAAACACTTCAGCCCCGCCGAGACCCTCTATACTCGTGTTCGAACCATCTTCGACCGCGCACGGGCCCGCCAAAATACCCCGACGAGCACCGCCGCGCGGCCGCTTTCTTCACGATAGGAGCTCTTCCCATGAACGCACAGCAGGCACTCGAATACTCGATGCAGCCCTTCATCCCCATGTTCATCTACGGCGACTATGACGCCATGGAATCCGAGCGCCAGCGCGGCGAGGAGGCCATGAAGGCGCTGCTCGACGAATGGCGCACAAACGAGGAGCCCGGCTTCGATTTCGGCGTCATCCTCACGCTGGCCGATCAGAACCGTGAACTGTGCGATCAGATCGGCGAGGCGCGTCTGCGCAACCTCTCGAGCCCGCTGCTCGCGCGCAACCTAACGGACGCCGACCTGTGCGCCGGCATCGGCAAGATGCAGGGCCGTGCCGCCAGCGCCGTTGCTCGCGAGGTCCGCGGCGACCGCGACGCCTACTCCGTCGCATACGTGCGCAAACCCATCAAGGGCACGGTGCTCGGCATCGACATCGAGACCACCGGGCGCGCACCCGAGCGCGGCTACATCATCAACGTGGGCTGGGAGATCATGGAGCTCACCAGCGACGCCGTGCCGCACGACCCGCAGGCGTTCTACTGCGGCATCCCCGATATGTACCGCGAGACGGGCGTGCCGCTGGCCGACATCCACCATATCCAGTGGTCCGACCTCGACGGCAAGACGCCCTTCCGCGAGGACGCGAAGCTGCAGAAGGAGCTGCTCAAGCTCATGAAGCGCTACCCCATCATGGCGCACAACGCAGCATTCGAGGACAGCTGGTTCATGCTGCACCTGCCCGGTTACGCTGAGGCGCGCCGCGCGGGCAAGATCATCGTCATCGACTCGCGCCACATCTGCCGCTCCGTCGACGGCGAGGTCCGTACCCTCCCGCGTGAGAGCGCGCCCGCCAGCTTGCAGAACTGGGCGCGTCGCCGCGGGACACTTGCCGCCGACGAGAACGAACTGCACCTGGGCCTCGACGACACGGACCTCATGCTGCGCACCGTGCAGGCAGAGTTCAACCTCAAGAACATGTTCCTCAAGTAGGGTCGTACTGCGTCGGTGCGGTGACCCCACTGAAAGGTCGAGCTTTTTCGTACTGTTTTCCCGATTTGCCGAGTACATACTCCTTGCGCCTTGCCGCAACCTGCGGTTTTGTTGTTCGCAAGACCTCCCATACTCCGGGTTTCTCAAAATCAGTACGAAAAAGCTCCGCCACCAACAACTGCGTGACAATTTAATAAGAGGACTCGCAGAAAACGCTCCTATACTCGGAGCGTTTTCGCGTTACACTCGACGCCATGACGCCCATCGTCCGCAGGAGGCCGACGTGAACCCCAACGATCGCAACCGACACGCACCCCGCCCTCAGGGCGCGCGCCACCCACAGCAACCCGCTCGTCAACGAGGCGTGGCTCGCCCCCAGGTCGCGCATCATCCGCAGGCCCCTGCCAAACCCCACATGCGCCGAGCACCGCGCCCCAATCGAGCGACAGGCTCCCGTCAAGCCTCGCGCTCCGGCCAGGCCTCGCGCCTCGGCCATGCCTCGCGTTCCAGCCAGGTCCCGCGCCACGACCAGACCTCGCGCCGCGGCCAGGTCCCGCGCTCCAGCCGGACCCCGCGCTCCGACCGGACCCCGCACTCCAGCCGGACCCCGCGCAATTCGCACACGCGCATCGCAGGAATCGCCGCGGCGCTCGTCCTCATCGCGCTTGTCGGCATGGGAGGGACGGCCCTCTTCCGAGCCATGTCCAAAGGCGAAGGCCCCTCGCAGGATAAGCCCGGCAGCGCGCCCATCATAGAAGACAGCACGGCTGGCGGCGGCGCCGGCGAGATCGTCATCGGCCTCAACGGATCCAAAGACACCTATGTGCTCAAGGGAGAGGAATACCTCGAGGCGGGCGCCCATGCCGCCGAACCCGCCGACGGCTTGCTCAACGCCAAGATTAAAACCTCGGGCAAGGTCGACACCTCCAAACCCGGCACGTACAAAGTGACCTATCGCGTGTCGGACTCGTCCGGTCATACCGCAAAGGCAGTGCGCACCGTGCATGTTGTCGAGTCGATGGAAACCATGCAGGGCGGCGTGCCCATCCTCATGTACCACTACGTATACGACCCCGCAAACCCGCCGGCGGACCTCAACGGCAACTTCATCGCCAGCACCACGTTTGAGCAGCAGCTTTCTTACCTCAAGGAAAACGATTTCTACTTCCCGTCGTATCCCGAGGTGAAGGCCTTCATCGAGGGGAAGCACAGCCTTCCGGCGAAGAGCGTCGTCCTCACGTTCGATGACGGCGAGATGGGCTTCCTAAACGTCGGTGTGCCCCTGCTCGAAAAGTATCAAGTGCCCGCGACTTCGTTCGTCATCGCCAGCGACGCCGACGCCGCCCAAAAGGTCATCGACCACCGCAGCCCTTACGTCGCCTTCGAGTCCCATTCCTTTGGGATGCACAAACCCGGCGGCAACGTGGGGCACGGCGGCATCATCAGCGCCATGAGCCGCGATGAGATCGCGGCAGATCTCAAGCACGCGCAGGAGATCGTGGGCGGGACCCAGGCCTTCGCCTATCCCTTTGGCGACGTCACCGACGACGGCCGCGCGGCTGTGCGAGACGCCGGCATCCTCTGCGCCTTCACCACGCAAAACTCATGGGCGCATGTGGGCGACGACGTCACCGCCCTCCCGCGCGTGCGCATCTCCGGAGAGTATCCGCTCGATTCGTTTATCGCCCTGGTGAACGGATAGGACGCGCCGGCGGCAGCCAGCAGAAATGAATTCGCCCTCGCGCGTGCCGACTCGCGGGCGCCCGGCGAGCCCATGCTCACCCGACCTGGGTCAGTCCATCACATAACGCTCCAGCATGGACGCGTCGTGGATGACGATGCGGCCGTCGTGCCCGCTCGTCGAAATGACGCCCTGTTCTCTGAAACCGCGTAGGATGCGGTTCACGCTCGTGCGCGACGAGGTCCCGCAGAACTGCGCGATGTCCTCGTTTGTGACATCGAGGGCGATCACGCTCCCCTCGTCGCACGGCACGCCGAAGCGCTCGTTCAGGTCGTACAAGAACCCTCCCACGGCGCCGACCTTCCCGTTCATCGTCAGATAGCGCATGCGATAGAGGCTCTCCTCCAGGCTCGCGCGGTAATAGTCCTTTACATAGCCCAGCAAGCGAGAATCCTCATTCACGAACTCCCAGAACCTCACGCGGGGAACCGCCATGTAGATCGCCTCGGGAGATTCCACGCGCACGCTGTAGGGGGATTTCGCACGGCTGCTCACCTCGTCGCGGAGAAGCGAGACGGGGCTCGGACCCTTGATGTAGGAGATGTTGAACCGGGTGCCCTCGCGCAGCGTGACACTCGCCTTGACCACGCCCTCCACAAGAACGAACACGTACTCCTGATCGAAGCCGTAGTACGAGAGATACTCATGGCGAGCTTTGCGCATCTCGTGAAATCCCCGCTCGCGCAAAAAGTCGACGAGATAGTCAGATCTCTCGATCACGCGCACCCCTCCCATACCTGACCTCTGGAAATCGCAACTCTATCGGACTGTGAAGCCGAAGCTGTACCAAATGGTAACAACATAGGTCAGACCGCCCCGATGCCATCACAACCATAGTTACCCCTCGTCCGTACCGGCAATCAACCAAGAGAGGGGCACACATGTTTGATATAGATTTGCCATATGACCGAGGACGGATGCATCTGAGCCTGCCGGATGAAAGCGTCGTCGGCGTGCTCGCGGGCAGGCAGGGAGACTTCACGCCCGACGCTGGGCAGGAGGAGCTCGTCGAGCGGGCGCTCGACACCCCTTACGACTCGCCCACACTCGAGCAGCTCTGCCAGGGCAAACGTGACATCGTGATCATCAGCTCCGATCACACGCGCCCGGTTCCCTCACGCGTGACGATGCCCATCCTGCTGCGTCGCATCCACGCGGCGGCACCCGAGGCGCGCGTGCGTATTCTCGTGGCGACCGGCATGCACCGGGCGTCCACACATGAGGAGCTCGTGGACAAGTATGGCGAACGCATCGTCGCCGAAGAGGAGATCGTGATGCACGTCGCCACCGACGACGAGGCGATGGTCGCAATCGGGACCCTGCCCTCCGGCGGCGAGTGCATCATCAACCGTATCGCAGCCGAAGCCGACCTGCTGCTCGCCGAGGGCTTCATCGAGCCGCATTTCTTCGCCGGCTTCTCGGGGTCTCGCAAGTCGGTGCTGCCGGGCGTGGCCTCCTACAAGACCATCATGTACAACCACAACGGGCAGTTCGTGCACGACCCGCGGTCGCGAGCGGGCATCATCGAGGGCAACCGCGTGCACGACGACATGATGGCCGCCGCCGAAATGGCGGGCCTCGCCTTCATCCTGAACGTCGTGCTGGACGGAGAGCACCATGTCATCGGAGCGTTCGCGGGCGACATCCATGCGGCGCACGAGGCGGGCTGCGATTTTGTGCGCGGGCTCGCCGGCGTGAGCGCCGTGGACTGCGACGTTGCCATCACCACCAACGGCGGCTACCCGCTCGACCAGAACATCTACCAGGCCGTCAAGGGCATGACCGCCGCTGAAGCAACGCTCGACGAAGGCGGCGTCATCATCGCGGTCGCGGGATGCGCCGACGGCCACGGCGGAGAGGGCTTCTTCAAGAACATCGCGGAAAACGACCCCGCCGCGTTCGAACGCTCCTGCATCGACCGTCCCAAGGACCAGACGCTGCCCGACCAGTGGACCGCCCAAATCTTCGCGCGCATCCTCGCCCATCATCCGGTCATCCTCGTGAGCGACCTATGCGACCACGATATGATTCGAGCCATGCACATGACGCCCGCAAGCACCGTCGACGAGGCCGTGCAGCTGGCCCGCGAGCTCAAGGGGCCGAACGCGCGCTTCGCCGTCATCCCCGATGGGCTCGGCGTCGTCGTTCAGCGCTAACGACTCGGCCCGCCAAATAAGATCGCCGCCACCGACAGACCAGCACGACACACCACGGCAACGATCGCCTCAGACGAAACGACCACCGAAAGGAACCCCATGATCAACCACCTCTTCGCCGAATTCGCCTCGACCGCCCTCATGATCGTCTTCGGCGTCGGCGTGCACTGCGATATCACGCTCAAGGGCAGTAAGTACCGCGACTCCGGCCACATGTTCGCGATCACCACCTGGTCGTTTGGCATCAGCGTGTGCCTGTTCATCTTCGGCGGCGTGTGCATGAACCCCGCCATGGCCCTTTGCCAGGCGATCGTCGGCCTCATCCCCTGGAGCAGCGTGGGGCCCTTCGCCATCGCCGAGATGCTCGGCGGCGTCGCGGGAGCTTGCATCGCATGGCTCATCTACGCAGATGATTTCCGTGCCTCCGAAGGCGAGGTCGACGGCGTCGCCATCCGCAACATCTTCTCGACCAACCCCACGCCCGAGTCCTACAACCTGGTCCGCAACTTCTGCATCGAGGCGTTCGCCACCTTCGTGTTCCTCACCGGCATCCTCGCGATCGCAGCTCAGGCGGGCGATAACCATCTCGCGCTGGGAATCGGCGTGGGCCTGCTCGTCTGGGCCGTGGGCATGGGCCTGGGCGGCGTGACCGGCTTCGCCATGAACCAGGCGCGCGACCTCGGCCCCCGCATCGCCTACCAGCTGCTGCCCATTCGCAACAAGGTGGACAACAACTGGCTCTACGGCCTGGTGGTGCCCGGCATCGCCCCGTTCGTAGGTGCCGTCGCTGCCGCGCTGTTCACCACTTCCGTGCTCGGAATCGTGTTCTAGCGGAAGCGCTGCCGCATCCCTAAGACGTAGACCGGGGCCGATGGCTCATCCTCGCGGTTGCGCTCCTGGGGGTCACGTGCACCCCATCCGCGATAGCCGGCGTCGCGTCCGACCTCATCCTCATGGCGTTCGGCCACGCCCAAAACGCCTCGCTACCGAGCAATTTCCTCTGACCCATCGTGGGGCTGCTGCTCACACCTGTCGCCGCAAAGCGCTCGATTTCCCTGCCACCGGAGATCGGCGGCACCCAGATATAAGGCCGCAGCCCCTCGTGAAGCTTTTTCGTATCGATTTGACGATTTGCATTATAGAGCCCTGGCATATGTAGGCTTTTCCTGCAAATACACGCACCAAGACACACCCCATACTCGACCAACCTCCAAATTAGTACGAAAAAGCTCCGCGAGGCTAGGGCGCGCCATCCCGTGGCCACAGCTCGAGCCCAGGTCGCTCGCACCTCATGCGAAGTTCGTCAATCGCCCGGTAGACAACCGCCCCATGCCGTGCATCTGCCCTCAATCTGACGGGCCGCCTGACGTCATCCAACGTGGAACCGTCGCATTTCTGACAATTATTCGTATTGAACATGCAGGTAGAACCGTTAATTTGCCATTGGCTACCGTTCGGGGGAATCCATTGCCCCACAGGCAGACGTCCCTTATCCTGTCCGCCATGACAAAGGTTCTCTGCGACATATCTGCGCTGCGGTACTACAGGACACCGCCCCGCTACCTTTATGCCCTTCCCCCGATCCCCGACTTCGATACCCCCTATGGACGAGCCCGGCTCCGTCAAAGCCCAGTCGCGACAGGCATCATACACATCCCGATCCATGCACTGAGCTTCGGGCGCGACCGCCTGACCTCAACGCTTGTGAAACAGCATCTGTGGACCAAAGACATGCCCGCGGAGGCGATTGTCGACACGCCGTTCGACGTCTCCGTCACATCTCCTCTCCTTACGTTGTTGATGCTCTCAACTCATCTCGACCCCATCAGCACCGCCTTGCTGATATACGAATTCACCGGTTCGTTTTCGTTTTATTCCCCCAACATTAAAATGGACGACGCCATCTATCAGTCGGTAATACAGAGCGAATTCAAGAGGCTCGATTCTTGGCAATGCATAACCGATACCCAGGGGAAGCCTTCAGATTTGTGGACCAGGCCGCCCCTTCTCGAATTCGACGATATCCGCTACATCCTCAACGCCGGGAAGGGGATGCGCGGACGGAACCAACTTGCAAAGGCGATGCGATACGTCACCGGGAAAGTCGCCTCCCCCTTCGAGGCGAAAGCCTCCATCCTAATCGGGTCGCCTCAACGGTTAGGAGGTCTTGGGCTCGGCGGGCTTAAAAACAACCTTGAAATCAAGCTCGATGACAGCGCCCGGCGCATTTCCGGACTGAAAAAGGCATACGGTGACATCGTGTGGGAGGAGACACCCGATCACCCTATGGTCATCGTGGAATGCCAAGGTGAAATGGTGCACGACAGCCGCGGGAGAGCGCAAGCCGATGACGATCGGGCGCTCGCATTGGAAAGCATGGGCATCGAGGTAATCCGCATCTCCTATAAGCAGATTTCGGACCGTGCGCGTTTCGAGCTGCTCGCACAACGCCTCTCCAACACCCTGAATACAAAGCTGCCAAGTCCCACACCGAGATTGGCCCGAAAGCAATCCGAGATGCGTGACGCGCTTTTCCGCGCTTGGCCCTACCACGAAAACCGTCCATCGGGAACAAATCGCTGAGCCCGTTTCAGGCTCAATGAGCTTTTTCGTATCGATTCCTGAATCCGCCTGATATATAACGCCTCGCCCTCCTTAAAACCGCAGGATTCACTCGGGCAGTGCGCTCCAGCTACTTTGTGATTCCTCAAATCGATACGAAAAAGCTCATCCAGTTCAAGCAGTTGATCCGGAATGCAGGGTAAATCGGTCGACATGGGGTTAACGCAGACCGATTTCCGACGATTCACCATAGTCTCCTTGACATATGAGCATACGTTCATATAATCATTTGTAGTAGATATATGAGTATGTGTTCATATGAGAGGAGGTGCCATGGATACCCATGAGAACCAGTGCGGCCTGAACGCCGACACGCCGGAGCGCGCTTTGGACGACGCCGCGGAGTCCCTCCCCGAGGAGGAGATGCTCTACGACCTCGCCGACCTCTTCAAGGTCTTCAGCGACACCACGCGCATCAAGATTCTCTATGCCCTCATGAACGATGAGAAGAGCGTCAACGAGATCGCCGAGAACCTCGGAGCCTCGCAATCGGCCGTCTCCCACCAGCTGCGCATCCTCAAGCAGGCGCATCTGGTCAAATTCCGTCGCGACGGCCGCAACATCCACTACTCGCTCGCCGACGACCACGTCCTGACCATCCTCGACCAGGGCCTCACCCACATCTGCGAGTAACCCCCACCTCAATGTAGGGACTGTCCCTACATTGAGGAACCGCGAGCAAACGCCCACCCGGGCGGCCTCGATAGTCTTCCCAACCAACCGAAAGGACCCCATCATGCGTAAGGTTTTCAAGCTCGACGAGATCGACTGCGCCGTCTGCGCCGGCAAGCTCGAGGACGCCATCAAGAAGCTCGACGGCGTGCAGGACGCCAAGATCAACTTCCTCACCCAGAAGCTCACCCTCGAGGCCGCCGACGAGGACTTCGACGCCGTGCTCGACGCCGTGGTCAAGCTCACCGCCGAGGTCGAGCCCGACTGCGAGATCCTGCGCTAAGACGCACGCGCTGCCCGACGCCCGCCGACGGCGCTGAGCGAACTGCGCGGTCACCGACCGCCCGCCCAGCCCTCACAGATACCCGTGAACCGCCGACGACCGGCGAGCCCCATCGATTGGACCATTTATGAACAAAAAGCAAAAGAAGTGGCTGAAGCGCATCCTGCTCGCGCTCGCGCTCTTTTTCACCGTCATGGCGCTCGACGAGCTCGGCGTGCTCGCGGGCATCTTCGGCGAGCCGGGCGCGCTGTACGCGAGCTTCGCGCTCTACCTCATCCCCTACCTCATCGCCGGGCACGACGTCCTGCTCAAGGCATGGCGCAACATCCGCCGCGGCGAGGCCTTCGACGAGAGCTTCCTCATGGCCGTCGCCACCATCGGCGCATTCGCCATGATCTTCTTCCCCGAGACCGAGCCGCACATGGCCGAGGGCGCTGCCGTCATGCTCTTCTACCAGGTGGGCGAACTGTTCCAAAGCTATGCCGTGGGCAAGAGCCGCAAGTCCATCGCCGCCATGATGGACATCGCCCCCGATTACGCCAACATCGAGCGCGACGGCGCGATTGTCGAAGTCGACCCGGATGAAGTGCAGGTCGGCGACATCATCGTGGTCAAGCCCGGCGAGCGTGTGCCGATCGACGGCGTCGTGGTCGACGGCACCTCACAGCTCGACACAGCCGCCCTTACCGGCGAGTCCGTGCCGCGTCACATCGAGGTGGGCGGCGAGGTCATCTCCGGCTGCATCAACATGACCGGCGTCCTGCGCATCCGCACCACCAAGCTCTTCGGCACGTCGACCGTAAGCCGCATCCTCGAGCTCGTGGAGAATGCCAGCGAGAAGAAGGCACGTACCGAGAACTTCATCACGCGCTTCGCCCGCGTCTACACCCCCATCGTCACCCTCGCCGCCGTCGCCATCGCCGTGGTCCCGCCGCTGCTGGGCATGGGCGCGTGGGCCGGCTGGATCCTGCGCGGCCTGACCTTCCTCGTGGTGAGCTGCCCGTGCGCGCTCGTCATCTCCGTGCCGTTGTCGTTCTTTGGCGGTATCGGTGGCGCGAGCCGCCTCGGCATCCTGGTGAAGGGCTCCAACCATCTCGAGGCACTCGCGCAAGTCGACACGGTCGTTTTCGACAAGACGGGCACCCTCACCTCGGGCACCTTCGGCGTCGTGGGCGTGCACCCGGCAGACGCTATCGACAGCGACCAGCTGCTCGCCGTGGCCGCGCATGCCGAGGCGTTCTCCGACCACCCCATCGCCCTCTCGGTCAAGAAGGCGTATCTGGACGAGGCTCCCGCGGATTCGGAGCGCATCATCGACCAAGCGCGCATCGAGGGTGCCGCCGAGGAGTCGGGACACGGCGTGAAGGCGACCGTCGACGGACATGCCGTCCTGGTGGGCAACGACAAGCTCATGAGCGCGCACGGCATCTCCTGCCCCGACTGCGAACTCACCGGCACCATCCTGCATGTGGCGATCGACGGCGCCTACGCCGGCCACATCGTCATCGCCGACACCGTGAAAGACGACGCTGCCCAGGCCATCGCCGACCTGCACGCCGCGGGCGTGGAGCGCTGCATCATGCTCACGGGCGACCGTGAGGAGGTGGCCCGCTCCGTGGCCTCCGACCTCGGTCTTGACGAGTACCATGCCCAGCTGCTGCCCGGCGACAAGGTCGAGCAGGTGGAGCGCATCCTCGACTCCGCCCGCGGCAACCTTGCCTTCGTGGGCGACGGCATCAACGACGCACCGGTCCTCACCCGCGCCGACGTGGGCATCGCCATGGGCGCCATGGGTTCGGACGCCGCCATCGAGGCTGCCGACATCGTGCTCATGGACGACAAGCCGAGCAATATCGCCCGCGCCATCCGGGTCGCGCGCAAGACCATGCGCATCGTGCACCAGAACATCGTGTTCGCGATCGGCGTGAAGCTGCTCATCCTCGCGCTCGCCGCGGTGGGCATCGCCAACATGTGGCTCGCCGTGTTCGGCGACGTGGGCGTAGCGGTGATCGCCATCCTGAACGCCATGCGCGCAATGAACGTGAAAGATTGCTAGCGACGCGAGAACACGCCCGCATCACCCATATGACGCCCCGTCGATCCCGACGGGGCTTTTTGCATCGTGGGAGGCCGAGTCAGGCCGGCAAACCGCTTTTCGCAAGCACGGCGCCCCTCGTCGAGGGCGCTCGCCCGCCGGCTCCCAGCCATGGCATAATGGTCAATTTGAACACCGATGACGCCCAAATCACGATGGGAGAACCCGTGACACCGAGCACTCGCACCGACACCCCGGTCGCACCCGCCGCGCCTCAGGACACCGTCCACCTCACCCCGTACGCGCTGCTGTGCATCGGCCTGCTCATCGCGCTCGGGTTCTCACTCGGCTGCTCAGAGTTCATCGTGATCGGCATCCAACCCGAGATCGCGCGTGATTTCGGCGTTCCGCTCTCCCAGGCGGGCATGCTCATGAGCGTGTTCTCCATCACCTACGCCATCGCAACGCCCGTGTTGGCCCTCAGCACCGGCCGCATCCCCCGCCGCACGCTGTTGATCGGCTACTCCATCCTATTTTGCGCTGGCAACGGCGCCGCGGTGCTCGCCACGAGCTTCGAGATGCTGCTTGCGGCCCGCGTGCTCATCGGCCTGGTCTCGGGCGCCCTACTCGCAATCGGCGCGACCTACATCCCCGAGCTCGCCGGCATGAAGCGCATCTCGATCTGCATCTCGCTCGTATACGCCGCGTTCTCCATCGCCATGGTCATCTCCACCTCGGCGGGCAAGTTCATCGCCGCCACCTGGGAGTGGCACTACGCCGTCATCGGCACGCTCGTCATGTCCCTCGTCGTGTGTGCGGCGCTCATTCTCGTGCTGCCCCGCACCGGCGCGACCGATATCCCGGCCACCGCACGCGAGCAGATGCCGCTCCTGCGCGACCCGCGCATCATCGCCGGAACCGCCATCTTCATGTTCGGCGTGGGCTCCATCTACGTGTTCTACGGCTACGTAACGCCCTACCTCGAGAACATCCTCGGCATGGGAACCCTTGAGGCGAGCGGCGCACTCATGGCGTACGGCGGCATGTGCTTCGCCTCCAACCTGCTCAGCGGCTGGTGCGACGCTCGCTTCGGCGTGAAGACCATGCTCGTGAGCTTTCCGATCCAGGCAGTCCTGCTCTTCGGCCTCTGGGCGGTCGGCCCCGCCATGCCCTGGGCCCTCGCGATCATCCTCGGCATCGCCCTCACCATGTACGTGGTGAGCACGCCGTGCATCTCGCTGTTCATGACCACCGCCGCCGAGGAGTACCCGCAGGCGCTCACGCTCGCGAGCTCGCTGGAGCCCACGGCGTTCAACGTGGGCATCGCCTTCGGCACCGCCGTGGGCGGCGCGGTCATCTCCGGGCCCGGCATGCCGTACGTGGGCCTGGTGGGCGCGGCATTCTCGCTTGTCGCATGGGCGCTCGCGGCGCTCACCGTGTGCCTCGCCACCAAACGGCGGTAAGAGCCTAGGCTGCAGAGACGTCCGCGGCGGCGGCAGGGACCTCGGCGGCGGCGGACGTCCCGACAGCGGCAGGGGCCTCGGCTGTCGAGACGTCCCAGTAGCGGTGGACGTCCCAACAGCAGCGGAGACCTCGACAGCAGCGAAGACCCGGCTACGCCATCCCCGGATACAGCGGATGCGCCTCGAGCAGGGTTTCCACACGCTTGCGCACGCACATACGCTCTCTCGCGTCTTGCGGGGCAAACACCACGCGCGCGATAAGGCCGCCGATCTCATGGAACTCCTCTGCCGTGAAGTCACGCGTAGTGGCCGCGGCAGACCCCACGCGAATGCCGCTCGTCACAAACGGGGAACGTGTCTCACCGGGAATCGAGTTCTTGTTGACGGTGAGCCCCACCGCATCGAGCAGCGTCTCGGCATCCTTGCCCGAGATGCCCGCGGCAGTGAGATCGACCAGGCACAGGTGGTTATCGGTCCCACCGGACACGAGTCGCAGGCCGCCTGCCGCCATCCCCTCGCCAAGTGCCGCAGCGTTCTCGACCACGTGGTCGATATACGTCTTGAACTCGGGGCGCAGGGCCTCGCCAAAGGCCACCGCCTTGCCCGCGATCACATGCATGAGCGGACCGCCCTGCGTGCCCGGAAACACCGCCTTGTCAATGGCGCGGGCAAGCTCGTCGTCGTTGGTGAGGATAAAGCCGCCGCGCGGGCCGCGTAGGGTCTTGTGGCTCGTCGAGGTGACGACATCGGCATGCGGAAAGGGCGAAGGATGCGCGCCCGTCGCGACCAAGCCGGCGATATGCGCCATGTCCACCATGAGACGGGCGCCCACGCCATGCGCGATGGCTGCGATGCGCTCAAAATCGATAGTGCGCGCGTAGGCGGAGGCGCCAGCCACGATCAGCGCCGGGTGCTCGGCCTCGGCCAGGCGCTCGAGCTCGTCATAGTCGATGGTCTCAGTCTCGAGAGACAGGCCGTAGGGAACGAAGTTGTACAGCTTGCCCGAGAAGTTCACCGGGCTGCCGTGGGTGAGATGGCCGCCATGGTCGAGACTCATGCCGAGGATCGTGTCGCCAGGCTTCACAAGGGCCGCGTAGGCCGCCAGATTGGCGTTTGCGCCGCAGTGGGGCTGCACATTGGCATGCTTGCACCCGAACAGTCTGCAAGCGCGCTCGCGGGCCAGGTCCTCCACCACGTCGACCTGCTCGCATCCGCCGTAGTAACGATGCGCGGGATAACCTTCGGCATACTTGTTGGTGAGCACGCTGCCGACTGCCTCGAGCACAGCCGGACTGGTGAAATTCTCGGAGGCGATGAGCTCGATGCTTCGGCGCTCGCGGGTGAGCTCCCCTTGGATCGCCTGCGCGATGGCGGGGTCGCGGTCGAATAGCACGCGGGACGGGGATTCAAACATGTGGGTCTCCGTTCTTGTGATGTTCACGGCCGCCGGCCGGATTCGCTGCACATGGCAGACGGCTCACGGCAGGCGTAATGTCATATCCTGAGTAACGTTTTCTTTCTGCCCAAAAGGCTACGCTTGTAAACGCTGTGGGCGGTCAAAGGCACTCGCGCATCGGGAAATGCGCGACCAGCCCGGACAAGGACATGCTCGGGAAACAAAATGCCCAAGCCACGACGGCCATAAGCACGACCGGAAAACAAAATGCCCGAGCCTCAAGGGCCCGGGCATCCCATTTCATCTGTGCGAGAGCGGCGTTACTCCACGACCTCGACGAGCTCGATATCGAAGTTGAGGTCGCAGCCGGCCAGCTCGTGGTTGGCGTCGAGCTTGACACCCTCAGGCGAGACCTCGACAACCGTCACGGGCACGGGTATACCACCAGGCCCCTGCAGGAAGAGCTTCATGCCGACCTCAATCTTCTCGAAATCCGGCACCTGATCGGCCGGGAAGAAGAGGATCATGTCCTCGGAGCG
This sequence comes from Collinsella intestinalis, assembly GCF_902501455.1. Lineage (NCBI taxonomy): Bacteria > Bacillati > Actinomycetota > Coriobacteriia > Coriobacteriales > Coriobacteriaceae > Collinsella > Collinsella intestinalis. Next base: position 103,170 of record NZ_CABWIC010000007.1, on the reverse strand, counting down.
CTCGCCATAAGCCTCGGCAGCCGGGATGTGGACGGTCTTCTTCTCGCCCACCTCCATGTCGAGCACGGCGGCGTCGAAGCCCTTGATCATCTGGCCGGCGCCGGCCACGAACTCGATGGGCTCTCCGCGGTCGTAGCTGGAATCGAACTGGGTGCCGTCGTCGAGCGTGCCGCGGTAGTGGGCCTTGACCGTCTTACCTTGGTTGGACATGTGCATCCTCTTTCTATCGATGGGTCGCCCGCCCTGCACGGGCGCACACATACCTTACGTGACCGCCGGCGCGATTCGCAGGATCGATCGCCGGCGTGCTGCACCACTATACCCGAGGCTCGAGCAACTCATGCAACATGCGTTCCCGATTATTGATAAAGAGCTCCGTTACCTGATAGCTCTCGGTCTCCTCGTAGGCAATTTCGTGCAACTCGCCACCGTCGAATGAGATGATGCGGGCACCTGGAAGCCCCAGGAGAACGGGCGAATGCGTCGCCACGATGAGCTGGCTGCCGTGATGCGCGAGCTGATCCATCTCGTACAGCAAGGTCAGCTGCCGTGAAGGAGAAAGGGCCGCCTCGGGCTCATCGAGGAAATACAGGCCATTATCCCGGGAGGCGTCTTGGATGAACCCGAGAAACGCCTCCCCGTGACTCATCTCGTGCAACAGGACCTTTCCACCTGTAACAGGATTGGTATACATCGCGCCCGAAAGCCCCGGCCTCATGCTGCACCGATCGGCCTCAGACGCGACGTTGTAGAAGCTCTCCGCCCTCAAGAAGAAGCTGCTGCGCGGCGTCAAGCGCCCCCGCTCCATGTAGATGCCCTCATGGAGGATGGAATGGGAATCCCTCGTGGCGAACGTGTAGTTGGAAGTGCCTCCCTCTGCGTTGAGGCCATACGCGACCGCCATGGCCTCGAGCAGGGTCGACTTGCCCGATCCGTTCTCACCGACGAAAAACGTGACGTTAGAATCGAATGCAAGCGGACGCTCGCCCAGCGACGCCAGTGCGGAGATGCGGCGCAGGTACTCGTCTCCATGGACGAGCTCCCACAGAATCGAAACGGAAGATATGAAAAGCTCGCCATCGAGCATGACGCCCCCTATCGACCATGCCTCGCGTACCGCTATTGTACGCGCACCTCAGGACAAAGCCCTCCACCGCAATGAACGGCGGAGGGCTTTCGCCACGTGAGACAGTTCAACAGGTACTAGGCGAACTCTTTCGCCTCGCCCTTCTTCTCCTGCGGGAGCACCAGGTTCAAGATGATGCCCACGAGCGTGGAGGTCGCCATGCCGGGCAGGGTGTAGTCGCCCAGCGGGATGGCGATGCCGGAGGTCTCCATGCCCACACCCAGGATGATCACGACGGAGGCGATCATGAGGTTGCGGTTGACATCGAAATCGACGCCGTTGGACACGAGCATGCGCAGGCCGTTGGAGGCGATGAGGCCGAACAGCAGCAGGCACACGCCGCCCATGACCGGGCTGGGGATGGAGTTGATGAGCGCGGCGAGCTTGGGGCACAGGCCGCCCACGACGAGCGCGAATCCGCCGGCATACCAGAAGATCTGGGTCGAATACACGCGCGTGACACTCATGACACCGATGTTCTCGGCATACGTGGTGGTGGGAGGACCGCCGAGGAAACCCGAGATCATGGTGGACAGACCGTCGCCGGCGAGCGAGCGCGGCAACAGCGGGCGATAATCCTTGTCGACGATCTCGCCCACGGCGAGCAGGTGGCCGATGTGCTCGATGACCGTCACCACGGCGACCGGCGCGATCAGCGCGATAGCGCCCATGTCGAACTTGGGAAAGCTCACGTTGGGCAGACCGACCCATGCGGCCTCGGCGATAGGCGCGAAATCGACCATGCCAAAGGCGATGGCGACCGCGTACCCCACGACGATGGCGAGCAGGACCGGCACCGTGCCGACGATGCCGCCACGCCCGGAGAAGATCACGGCCGCGAGCAGGGTGATGGCGGCCACGATAGCGCCCTGCGGGTTGAAAACCGATGCTCCCGCAGCGTCGGTGCCCATGAAGGCCATGTTTGCGGCGGTGGCCGAGAGCCCCACGCCAATGACCACCATGACCGAGGCGACGAGCACGGGCGGCAGCAGGCGGTCGAGCCAGCCGGTGCCGACGAACTTGATGATGCCAGCCACCACCAGGAACACCGCACCGGCGACAATCACGCCGGACATGGCCGCATCGAGCCCCTGTGTGGCGCCGACCGCGATGATGGGGCTGATGAAGGCGAATGAACTGCCCAAGTAGCTGGGGATCTTATTGCCGGTGACGAGCAGGTAGCAGATGGTGCCGATGCCCGAGCACATGATGGCGACATTGGGGTCGAGGCCGGTCAGCACGGGCACGAGCACCGTAGAGCCGAACATGCTCATCATGTGCTGGATGCCCAGCGGGATGGCGCGGGCGGGCGAGACTCGGTCATCGACGCCGATGACCTCGCGCTCATGGTGACTCATGGGCGCTCCTTTCGATTGGTGACATTCGGTCTATGGTACCGTGTTGGACGCCCCATGGGCGAACAATTCCCCACGGGAGCACATCTTGGTCGGCAGGTCTTTACGAACGGGACCGCAGTGTCGCAGATCAGCGAAAGGAGTCCGCAACGATGAGCGCAGGCATCATCCTCAACGTTGACGGACTCGAGATTCCCGTGAGCGTCGTCCGCAAACGCGTGAAAAACCTCAACTTGCGCGTTCGCGCGGACGGGACCGTCACGCTCAGCATCCCGCAGCATCTACCGCTCGCCCGCGCGCGGGAGTTCCTGGACCGCAAGGGGGACTGGATCGCCGAGCGCGTCCGCCGCAACATCGAGCGCAGGCCCTCGCCGGACCTTGCCGGCGAGCTGCCCGACCGCATACCGCTCTGGGGAAAGCTCGTCCCACGCGACTCTGTTCAAGCGAACTCAGGTCAGGCCGCCTCTGACCGGGACGCTAGCGGTCCGGGTGCCCCCGGTCAAACCGCCATAGATCAAGCCGCCCTCGACGAGCTCTACCGCACCGAAGTGCTGCGCGCGCTGCCCGGTATAGTCGAGCGCATGGAGGCCCGCATCGGCGTCCATGCAGCGCGTTGGAGCGTTCGAGTGATGAAAACACGCTGGGGTTCGTGCACGCCGAAAACCGGTGCAATCCGCATCAACGCCCGACTGGCCGCTTATCCGCTCGAGTGCCTGGAGTTCGTGGTGGTGCACGAGCTCGTGCACCTTCTGGAGCCGAGCCACAACGCCCGCTTCCACGCCCTGCTCGATGAATTCTGCCCGGGCAATCGCCATCTAGCAAAGCTCCTGAGGGAAGCCCCAGATTCGGACTAGCGCACTCGCACTTACCTCCGCCCGTACGTCTATCCGCCCCGGCGTGACTGAATAATGCCCGCATGCAATAGCAGATTGCCTACGCATGGCACCGGATTGCCCGTATTAGACCGCAAATTGCCTACGTACATGCCGAATTACATATGTCAGAGTGATAATTAGCTATGAGATTCTTCCGTTTGCGCCCATTTAATAGCCGAATGCCATAGGCAATTTTCAACTGAGTCACCAGTGCACGCCAAGCCCATCCAGCCGCACACCAAATTCGGAGACGCAGGACTTGCGGACAAATCGTCCGATCGTCGAGAAACAGAAACTGCGTCCCAATGCCTGCAGAGCCCCATCGGCATACCGCTCGCCGATTATTTCGAACGCTCACGGAGGCATATGGAGAACGCCACCCGCATACATCAGCGCGGTCAGATTCCTGTTAGACAAGTCGAAATACATGGCAGATATAAATTCCTCTATGGTCTCCCCAGTGGGAGAGGGACATGAGAGGAGAGCCATGAACGTCAACGAGAACCTCAGACGGCAGCTGTCCTGCGCTTCAAAGCGAAACCACCTGCTCATCGCACATACACCATCGGAGCGGAAAAGCTTGAAGCTCCTCGCCGCAAGAGGGGCGGCCATTGAGCCGATTCCGGGCGCCTTCTCCCTCAAAAAAGAATATGAGCACATGAACCCCAGAGCCAGAGAGCGCGCCCGAATCAAGGCGATTCACAAGCTGCACCCCGATTGGACGTTCTGCCTGTACTCGGCGGCCATTGCGCATGGCCTCCAAGTTCCCCACACCTTGCTCGATGCGACGCACATCGCGATCGCAAAAGGGCGGAACTGGCGGAAGGCCGAGCCGACCATACATTCGCACATCCTCCATGACCCAATCACGACAACATCGGATGGCGTGCCGTGCACGAATAATTCGGCCACCATATTTGAATGCCTGTGCGCAACAGACTTTCGATTTGGCCTCGCCATCGTCGATTCCGCGCTCCACAACCATCTCGTTTCTCGAAAAACGCTCATCGACTATTTCGAGCAGCATGCACGGTATCGCCACGGGTCTCGTCAGGCGCATATGACCCTAATGCATGCAGACGGCAGAAGCGAGAACGGTGGCGAATCTGTCGTGCGCGCAATTATTCTGGAGCTGGGATTTGCAGAGCCCGATTTACAAGTCGAAATCGAAGACCCCCTCAACCCCGGCACATACAAACGCGTTGATTACTATTGGCTGCTCGAAGACGGCCGCGCAATTGTTGGAGAGCTAGACGGATTCGAAAAGTATCTAAAAACCCACGGAAACCCACGCAAATCCCCTGACGAGAATCTTCGCTCCGCAATCAAAGCCATGAGACGCGAACGCATGAGGGAGACAAGCCTCAACCTTGCCGGCATTACCGTGCTGCGCTTTTCATACGCAGATGCCCTGGACACGGAGAAGTTCTTTTCCTTGCTCTCAACCGCTGGCGTACCGCTCGCGTAGAACAACCGCACATGCCGGCCCCACATGGCACGCCAGCATCCTCTCAGTGCACCCCGGCGTAGACTTCCTGCAATTGCCTATGAATATCTTCCGTTTCAACAACTCAATGTGGCAAAACCCATAGACAAAGAGGTGGCCCCGCAGGCAGAGAGGCGGGCGCCGTGGGCAAAACGCGAATCGCCATAGGAAACGCGCCGCCTACCGTAGGCAAGGCCCCATCAGAGCCCGCCGTCGCGGTGGGCCAATTGCCCGCAATCGCGGTGGGCCAAGTGTCCGCCATCGCGGCGGGCCAAGACCCCGCCCCTTCACCAGACACACAAAAAGGGACGCCTCCGAAGAGACGTCCCCTTGATGATCCAGTTACCTGGCAGTGGCGGATGTGAGTTACTCCTCGACGGCCTCGAACTCATCCGGGCCAACGCCGCACACGGGGCAGACGTAGTCCTCGGGCAGCTCGGGGGTGTCGACCTCGACCTCGAAGCCGCAAACAACGCAAACGAACTTGTAAGTCTTGTCAGCCATGATGGCTCCTTTCACAGGCGAATGAACGTAAGCAGAGTATACCCAAGTTCCAAATGCCACACACAGGCGGAATGAACCTCGGAAACCTCTCGTTGCCAATATGTTACTGGAATCGTTTCCTATTAGCAAGAGCTTTTTACTCGGCCTGATACGAGCTCGCCTTGGGAGGCGTCTTGCCCTTGAGCGTGCTGTGATAGTACGCATACGTGAGCGGGGGTTCATCCGAAAGGCGCTCAGCCTGCTCCACCTCGCCGACAAACAAGTAATGCGTACCCACGTCGACCGTGTCGATCAAGCGGCAGCCGTACACGGCGCATGCATGCTCGGGACAATACGGACTCCCCACCTCGGAGACCGCAGTCTCGTATTTGGCGAACTTGTCATACGTGTCGCTAGTGCGGAAGCCGAAGTTGCCTATGTAGGGCATGTCGGCCGTCTGGTCGATCGCGGTGACCGTGAACGCGCCCGCTTGGGCGATTACCCGCGCGGTCACGTTGTCTTTGTGCACGGCGACGCTCATGCGGATGGGCTCGGCCGTCACCTGAACAGCCGTGTTCACCACACATCCCGCCTTGAGACCATCGGCCTCGGCGGACACCACGTACAACCCGTAACTCATAGCGAACATCGCAGTTGAATCGATTGCCATGGCACTCCCCTTTCTGAAGGCGCTTGCCTCCAGTATAGGACTTGGCGGGGACGGTCGAAATAGGCGCAGACGGACACTCGACAATCCCGGCCAACTATCGGCTTCGCTGCTTGAGCGCGCGGTCGATCTCGCGCTGCATGTCGCGCTTTGCCATGTCCTCGCGCTTGTCGTAGAGCTTCTTGCCGCGCCCAAGGCCCAACAACAGTTTCACGCGGCCATCCTCGTTGAAGTAGAGCTCAAGCGGGACAAGCGCAACACCGCGCACGCGCAACTTGCCGTCGAGGTAGTCGATCTGCTTGCGATGCAACAGCAACTTGCGGCGACGATCAGGGTCGCGATTGAAGATCGAGCCGTTGGAATACGGGTGAATGTGCACGTTGTGCAGCCAGCACTCACCGTTTCGAATGAGGGCAAAGGAGTCGGTGATCTGACACGCGCGCTCACGCAAGCTGCGAACCTCGGTGCCGGCGAGCTCAAGACCGCACTCAAACGTCTCGTCGATGAAATACTCATGATGCGCGGAGCGATTCTTGGCGATCAGCTTCTTCTCCCGGCGCGGTTTACGGGCGAATCCATCGGCCATGGCTACTCACCGTCCTTGGAGTCGACGGAATCCGAAGACGCGGAGCCAGCTGGCGCGGCGGGCGCGGCATCGGACGCTGCATCGTCGTCGGACTCTGCGGACGCGGCCCTCTGGCCGGCGGCCGCTCCCTCACGCTCGTGGGCGAGCTCGGCGTCGGACTCGCGAATCAGGCGGATGAGCGCCTCGCATGCGGGGGCGCCCACCAAGTCACGTGCGAGCAGGGTAAAGCGGGTCGCCTCGTTGCGATCGCCCTCGGAAGCGGCATCTGTCGCGCACATGAGAAGGCAAACGGCGATCTCGGCGTTCGCACCGGTGCCAATGCCATGCTCCTCGAGCTGCTTGTTCACAACCTCGTCCGAAAGCTCGCCGAGCTCGGGATGCTCCTTATCAAGCTGCGCGGCGAGAGCGGTTGCAGCGGCATCGGCATCGCAGGCGCGAATCGCGGCACGACGGCAGCCCTCAGCAGCGGCCAGGTTCTCGCCCGCAAGGAAATGCTGACCAAGGTTGGCGAAAGCACGAGCAAGGGCCTGCGGCGTGGTCGCGCGGTCAAGCACGGAAGCGGAAAGCGCGGCCCACTCCTGTGTGTCGCCCAGAGCTCGAAACACCTCGGCAAGGTTCAGACGATGCGCGCAGTTCATCGGGTTCCAACGCACGGCCTGCTTGAGGGCGTCACGCGCGGACTCGTACTCATGACGCTGGATGTAGATGTAGGCCAGGTCGGCATACAGGCGATCGAAAGGCGCTTCGACCTGCGAGAGCTCGCGAGGATCGCGCTCGACACGGCGATAGGCAAGATACTCGAACGGGCTCGAGAAGCTGAACCACTGGCGGGCGTCCGTGGCGATGCAAGCGGCGTCGGCATACTCCCCCGCCTCAGACGCGAGCTCCTCCAGCAGCACGGCAGCCGTTTCAAGCTCACCCTCAGCGAGCAGATTCTCGGCATAGTCGATGTCATGCGCCGCAATGGGCATTTCCATGGTGTCCTCCTTGATAGAGTCGAAATCTCAGTGTAGCGCACGGAGCGGACGGGTGCGACGCCCCACCGCTTAAGCCAAAGTCAACTACGACGCCGACCCGCTCACGTGAAGCAGCTTGAGGTCAAGGTGTCCGCGCAGGACGTTCACGCTCGCGACCTCCACCACCACACGGCAGCCGAGGCCAACCTTCGTCCCCGTAGAATCGCCCGTAAGCGTAAGGCGCACATCGTCGAAATCCCACCACTCGGCACCCAGGGCGTTCATGCGGATCAACCCCTCCGCACCTGTCGCATCGAGACGAACGAATGCACCGAGGTCGGAGATCCAAGAGACGGTTCCCGTGTCCCGCTCTCCAATACGACCGGCGTACAACTGCGCGACCTTCACCTTTTGCGAGGCGTTCGCAGCCGCATCGGCCGCTCGCTCGTTGTCGCTCGCCTGCCGACAGAGCTGCGGGCAAATCGCTTCGAGCGCCTGCGGGCCTTTGCCCGTAAGCCGCGGCGCGCGGGCGAGGGCCTCCTTCTTCCCAAGCTCATGCTTGGCGAGGGCGACCTTGAGAACGCGATGCGCAATCAGATCGGGGTATCGGCGAATCGGACTGGTGAAATGGCAGTACGCACGAGCGCCGAGGGCGTAGTGGCCCTCGTTATGAGATTTGTACACGGCTCGTTGCTGGGCGCGTAGGAGCAGCGCATTGACCTGTGGGGCAAACGCCGTGTCCGCCGCATCCTCGACCGCCGCGTTAATAGCGCGAGGGTCTCCGAGCATGATGCCCGCAGCGAGCCCGCCCTCCACGGCCCCGAGCTCCGTGAGTGTTTTGGCCGCCGAGGCCAAGCTGTCGGGAGAGGGGTCCTCATGAACGCGATAGGCGGAAACCAGATCGCGATCGGCCAGGAACTCGGCCACACATTCGTTGGCGAGCAGCATGGCCTCCTCGACCAGGCTCGTCGCGGCCGTGCGCTCGCGCGTGACGATGTCGACGGGCATGCCCGCCTCATCGAGTAGGACGTGGACCTCCGGCGTGTCGAAGTCGATCGAGCCCCGCTTGCGGCGGATCTCACGGCGTGCACGGGCCAGTGCATCGGCGTTGCGAAGGAATGCGCGCAGGTCCACGCCGTTGGCGCGAGCAGCTTCAACGGCAAGCTCGGCGCGTCCACGTGCCGCGGCGTCGAGTGCGGCGCCGTCCGGGTCGCCCTCCCGCAGCAGCGCGTCGGCCGCACCGTAATCCATGCGCACGCGAGAGCGAATCACGCTCGGATAGGGCTCGTACGTCCGTACACGACCCTGGGCGTCGAGCTCGATGTCGACCGTGAAGGCAAGACGGTCCTCATCGGGCCGCAAAGAGCATAGGTCGTTGCACAGACGCTCAGGCAACATGGGCAGCACGCGGTCGGCCAGGTACACCGAGGTCGAGCGGCGGCGCGCCTCGAGGTCGATGGCGCTCCCCCAGTCGACGTAGTGTGAGACGTCCGCGATGTGCACACCGAGCATCCATCCGCCGCGAACCGTGCGCGCGACGGAAATGGCATCGTCGAAATCGCGCGCATCCACCGGGTCGATGGTTATGACGAAGCGGTCGCGGATATCACGACGCAGTGGATCGGCCAATGCGCCTTCGACATCGACCGCAAGCGACGCAGCCTCGTCGACCGCTGCCTGCGGATAGCCGTCCACGAGCCCATAACGGGCCATGACGCACTCGATGCCCAGACTCGGCTCGTTGGCATCGCCGATGCGCCGCTCGAGCGTCACCACGCCAGACTCCGTGCGCGACGGATAGTCCACGATGCGAGCGGACACAATGTCGCCGGGCTCCACGCCCAAACGCCGTGGGGAATCGTCGGCTGGTAGCACGAAGAAATCCTGCTTGATGCGCGTGTCAAGCGGGCGCACGGCGCCCAACGGCCCCGCAGGCTCGAACACGCCCACAATCGCCGCGACGGCACGGTCGATCACGTGCTCCACGACGGCACGACGGGCTCCGCCCTTGCCGCGATGTAAGCTCACATATACGCGATCTCCCGGCATGGCCTCACGCATGGAGCGCGACCCCAGGCGATACACGCCCTCGGCCGTCTCAACCTCAGCGCGGGCGTCATACACCCGCACCGTTCCCGTCAGCCCTGGAAGCCTCCGCGACCGAGCGGGCCCACGCCGTCCGTTCTTCGAATGTCTACCTCTACCCATGCATTCCTTTCGGCTAGACCCTACTTATTTCAAACCTGCCCTCTTGTACCCAAACGCGGGCGATTCCCAGCACGCCCATCGATCGAGCGAACCCGGAGCCACAACGATATGGGCCCTACATCCGCAAACGGAGGAACCTCGACCCAAATCCCTCCCCTCCCACGCGCCGCAGTACCGTGAAAACAGGAAACCCCCGGGTGTTTCCAAAGCAAACATTCCGCAGGAGGCGAGCAAAGCTCGCTCTCCGAGGACGTTTGCGTGGAAACACCCGGGGGTTTCCGATGGGGTAGAACGGTACTCGCGCGCTACACCTTGAGGTAGCGCCTCATGGCGATAGCCGAGCCGAACAGGCCGATGATCACGCCGAGCAGCACAAGCGAGCCGTACGTCGCGAAGTAGATGTTCATCGGCACGGCGAAGCTCATCCAGCTGATGCCCTCAGCAACCTTGGGGATGACGAGGTTTCGGAACAGCTCAAGCACGCCAATGGAGAACAGGGCGCCGAGCAGGGCCTGCAGAACACCCTCGGTGATAAAGGGCCCGCGGATGAAGCCGTTGGAGGCGCCGACGAGACGCATGATGGCGATCTCGCGACGACGGGCGGTGATGGACAGACGGATGGTGTTGTTGATGAAGATGAACGCCACGAAGGTGAGCAGGGCAACCAACACCACAGCTGCCACGCGGATGTAGCCGGTCAACTGGAAGAGGCGACCGACCTCCTCCTGACCGTAACGAACGTTCTCGGCCACATCGGCGTCTTTGTCGTCGACCTCGGGATCGGCATCATCGACGATCTTGCGGAAGCCCGAATCGTCCTTGATCTTCTCGGCCATGGCCTCGACCTGGGACGGGTCCTCCATCTCGATGCGGAAGGAGCGCGGCAGGGGGTTCTGACCGTCCAGAGCGGAAAGCGTCGCGTCGGCGTTGCCGGAGATGGTGGAGCTGTACTCCTCCAGCGCGTCCTCCTTGCTCACGAACTCGACGTTCTTGACGTTGTCCATGCGCTCGAGCTCATCCTGGTAATCCTCGACATCCTCATCGGAAGCGTTGTCGGAGATGTAAGCCTGGATGGTCACCTGGTCCTCGACGTTGCCGATCGCGGAGTTCACCAGTACGGAGCCGATGATGAACAGGCCGATGATGAACAGCGACAGGAAGATAGTGATGACGGCGCCGAAGGACGTCGTCCAATTGCGGAAGAAGTGGCGGAAAGCCTCTTTGATGGAATAGCCGAAATTAGAAGGCGCCATAGTTGCCGTAGCCTCCCCTCTCCTGGTCGCGGATCACGCGGCCGCCCTCGAGGGCGATGACGCGGCGCTGCATGGAGTCGACCATCGCGCGGTCATGCGTGGCCACGATCACGGTCGTGCCGGTGCGGTTGATGCGCTCGAGGAGCTTCATGATGCCCAGCGAGATCGCAGGGTCGAGATTGCCCGTGGGCTCGTCGCAGATGAGCAGCGGCGGACGGTTGACCATGGCACGGGCAACGGAGACGCGCTGTTGCTCGCCACCGGAGAGCTGATCGGGCAGGGAGTCCATCTGCTCGGCCAGGCCGACCAGGCGCAGCACCTCGGGGACCTGGGCCTTGATGACGGCCTTGGGCTTGCCGATGCACTGCAGGGCGAATGCCACGTTCTCGTAAGCCGTGCGATTGGGCAGGAGCTTGTAGTCCTGGAACACGGCGCCGATCTGACGGCGGAGGAACGGGATCTTGCGGTTCTTGATCTTCATGAGGTCCTGGCCCGCGACGATCACGCGGCCGCTCGTGGGCTTGACGTTGCGAAGCATCGTGTTGAGCAGCGTGGTCTTGCCGGAACCGGAGTGACCGACGAGAAAGACGAACTCACCGGGATAGATCTCGAGGTTCACGTCGTCCAGCGCGGGCTTGTTGGGCTGCGCGGGGTAGACCTTGGTGACGTGCTCCATGAGGATTACGGGCTCGACGCCGGCCTCGCGGGCCTGACGAGCACGGGAATCCTCGACCGGGGCGAACACCGTGGTGAAGTCGGGATTGTTGGCGAGCGCCGCGTCCAGGGATGCGACCTCATCTGCCTGATCGGCGGTGATGACGCCGGAGGCGGGACCGGTCTGCGTCATGAAGACACCGGGCTGGGCGACCTCCTGGGCCGCCGGCGCAGCGGGATCCATCGGCGAGGGGATGTTCGGGCGCGAGGCCGGGGCATCCTCGGGCGAGGGGACGCTGAACAGGGGATTGGCGGCAGCCTGAGGCGCCGCGGCCGCCTCGCCCTGGTGCAGGGGCGCAAAGCCCTCAGCCGAGGCAATGTCGGCGGCAGGTGCGGAGGCATCGAATACGGAATGCTGGACAGGCTGCTCAAACAGGCGGTCCTGCGCGGAGGACGAAGGCTCGGCGTGCGACGGCGCGGGCGTGCCGACCTGCGGCACCTGCGGCGTCACCGGCTCTTCGCTCGGCGTACGGAAGTGGTTACCCACTAGAGCTCCTTAGAGTCGTGCGTTTGAACTACAGACTTGAATATTTTAGCAAGATGGGGCCGCTACCATCAAAGCAACACGGCAGACGCGCCCGCCTCAATTTAGGGACTGTCCCTAAATTGAGGTCCGTGGCGCGCGCTAGCCGACGGACTTGAAGCCGTAGCCGATGGCCTCGTTCACGTCGGTGATGATGAGCATCGCGTCGGCATCGTGCTCGTAAACGATGGTCTTGATGATCGAGATCTCGCGACGGGAAAGCACGAAGAACAGGACCGGACGGTCCTTCTTGGTCCAGGAACCCTGAGCCATCAGGCGCGTGCATCCGCGGTCCATGGCGTGCAGGATGTCGTGCTCGATATCCTCGAAATGGTCGGAGATGATGAATGCGGCGCGCTGGGTGTTGCCGCCGTCGACGACCATATCCACCACATAGCCCATGAGCACCATGGACAGGGCTGCGTACAATGCGTTGGCAACCGAGAACACCGGCGCCGACGCCGCACACACCGCCACGTCGATCGCCATGACCGTGGCGCCCACGGGCAGGGAGCTCTTGCGAGCGATGATCTGGCCGATGGTATCCGACCCACCCGTGTTGGCGCCACAGCGGAACACCAGGCCGTAACCGATGCCCGACACGATGCCGCCCCACAGCGCCGAAAGCATGATGTCCTCATGCTGCAGGTGCAGAACGAACGGTGCGAACAGGTCGGTGAAGAAGCCGAAGAGCACAAAACCGGTGACGGTCTGCACGACGTACTTGAGGCCACCGGAGCGCACCACCACAAGCAGCAGCAGCGCGTTCATGACGATGGTCTGTATACCGACGGGCAGGCTAATGCCGGCACGACGGCCGAGCTCGGCGATGATGGTCGCAAGACCAGTGAGCCCGCCCGCCGCGAGACCGTTGGGAATCATGAACACGTCCGTGGCGAACGCGGCGATGGCGCAACCGAGCATGATGGCCGGCAGGTCGCGCATGAATTGAGATTGAATGATGCGGTTGATATCGATGCGCCGTGCCATGTGCCCCTACTCCGCCCGCTCGGTTGCCCAACGGTGATACCCGATGATGAACGGGTCCAAATCACCATCCTCCAGCACGCCATCGACGTTGCTCGTCTCCACGCCGCAACGCAGGTCCTTCACCATCTGATACGGATACAGGACGTAGCTGCGAATCTGATTGCCAAAGCCGATCTCGGTCTTGGGACCGCGAATCTCGTCGAGCGTGTCCTCGCGCTTCTGCAGTTCGAGCTCGTAGAGGCGAGCCTTCAGGATCTGCATACATGCGGCCTTGTTCTGAATCTGGCTGCGCTCGTTTTGACAGGTGACCACGATACCCGTGGGGATGTGCGTCACGCGAACCGCGGAGTCGGTGGTGTTGACGCCCTGGCCACCGGGACCACTCGCATGGTAGACGTCCACGCGAATATCGTCGGGCGCAACCTCGATCTGGATGTCATCGGGAAGAACGGGAATGACCTCTACGCCGGCGAAGGTGGTCTGGCGGCGCTTCTTGGCATCCGTGGGGCTGATGCGCACCAGGCGGTGCACACCGGCCTCAGCGCGGAGCATGCCGAATGCGTCCTTGCCCTCGACCGTGATGGTGGCCCGGTCGATACCGATGACTTCGGCGGCAGGGCAATCGTTGACCGTGACCTTCCAACCGCGGCGGGCGCAGTACTTCATGTACATCTTGAACAGCATGAAGGTCCAATCCTGGGCCTCCAGGCCACCCTGCCCGGGCTTGATGGACAGAATCGCACTGCCATGGTCGAATTCACCGGTGAACCAACTGGAGAGCTCCATCTCATCGATGGAGCGCGTGAGTTCGGCAGCGGCCTCGGCGGCCTCGGCGATGAACTCAGCGCCGTCCTCCTCCCCCATCTCCTCGGCGAGCTCGAGAGCGGCGCGGGCGTCGGACAGGCGCTCGCGCGCGCCATCCACAAGCGCCACGTCACCCTTCACCTGGGTGAGCTCGGCCATGTGCGCGCGAGCTGCATCGGCATCGTCCCAAAAACCGGGGGCGGCGCTCGCCTGCTCCAATTCGCCCACGCGGCCGCGGGCCTCATCGATGTGCAGATATGCCTCGACCTCGGTAAGGCGCGCCTCGAGGGCGTCCAGATCGGCGGGGGTCACAACACTGCGGCTCTCATCGGCCATTAGCGGTTCCTGCCATGGCAGTTCTTGAACTTCTTGCCGCTGCCACAGGGGCAGGGATCATTGCGGCCAACGTTGGCATACGGGTCGCCGCTCTCGTCCTTGCGATACGTGCGCACAGTGGAGCCGGCCGCGCCATCGGCACCCTGCGGGGCATGACCGGCGCCAGCGGTGGCAGCCTGCTGGGCGGCGTGCTGCTGGATGGTCGAAGAGCCGGTGTCGCCGTCGACCTCGGCCGGGCCGCTCATGCGGACGCCGGACAGGGCCGGGGCCTTCTCGGCCTCAAGACGGTTGCGGACCGCACCCGGATCCTTGAACTCGGTGCGCAGAACGGTGCGAAGATAATCCTCGTACATGGTGTCAACCAGCATGCGGAAGGCACGGAAGGCCTCCGTCTTGTACTCGACGAGCGGATCGCGCTGGCCGAAGCCGCGCAGGCCGATGCCCTGCTTGAGGTAGTCCATCTCCTGCAGGTAGCCCATCCAGCGCGTGTCGATCACGCGCAGCATGACCTGACGGTCGAGCTCGCCCATGAGGTCGGAGCCCAGACGCTCGGCCTTGGCGTCGTACATGTGCTTCACAAAGTCGAGAACCTGCTCGCACAGAGCGTTGTAGGGCGCATCTTCGAACGCGGGGGCGTCCGGGCGTCCGGTGAGCTCGACGACCCACTTATGCAGACCCTCGAGATCGCGCTCGCCATCATGGGAGTCGACGGGGCAGAACTCCGTCACACAGCGGTTGATGGTGTCGCCAATGACCTCGTCGATATGATCGGAGAGGTCCTTGCCATCCAGGATCTTGTTGCGCTCGGCGTAAATGACCTGACGCTGCTTGTTCATGACGTCGTCATACTCGAGAACGTTCTTACGCATGGAGAAGTTGATGTTCTCGACCTTGCGCTGGGCACCCTCGACGGCCTTGGAAATCATCTTGTGCTGGATGGGCATGTCGTCGCCCATCTCGGTGGCGACCATGAGGTTGGAGATCTTCTCCATGCGCTCGCCGCCGAACATACGCATGAGGTCGTCCTCGAGCGAAAGGTAGAACTGAGTCTCACCCGCGTCGCCCTGACGGCCGGCGCGGCCGCGAAGCTGGTTGTCGATACGACGAGATTCGTGGCGCTCGGTGCCAATGACAGTCAAACCGCCAGCCGCGACAACGCGATCGTGCTCGGCACGGCACATGGCGGCCATCTTGTCGCCGATCTGCTCGCGCTTGAGGGCGATATCGGCGAGCTGCTCGGCGGTGATGTCGATGCCGAGTTCCTGCAGGCCGGCGAGCATGAGCGGGAAGCCCTCACGCTCAGCGGGCTCGCCCACGCGCTCGGCACCGCGCTCGATGCCATCCACGAGCTCCCAGTTCGCCTCGCGCAGAATGCGCTCGACAACCGTGGCGTCCACGCCGAAGTCGAAGCCCATAAGCTCCTCGACGGTCATCTCCTCGGCATTGCCACCGAGCAAGATGTCCGTACCACGGCCGGCCATGTTGGTGGCGATGGTCACGGCGCCCAGGCGACCGGCCTGAGCGACGATCTGAGCCTCGCGCTCATGGAACTTGGCGTTCAGGACCTCGTGCTTGATGCCGCGCTTGTTGAGCAGGCGAGACAGACGCTCGGAGCTCTCGATGGACACGGTGCCCACCAAGACGGGCTGACCGGCAGCATGGCGCTGCTCGATCTCATCGGCGACCGCGTTGAACTTGGCGTCGATGGTGCGGTACACCAGGTCGTCGTGATCGACGCGGGCGACGGGGCGGTTGGTGGGGATGACCTGAACGGGCAGGTTGTAGATCTCGCGGAACTCGGCGTCCTCGGTGATGGCCGTACCGGTCATGCCGGAGAGCTTGTCGTAGAGGCGGAAGTAGTTCTGCAGGGTGATGGTGGCCAGCGTCTGGTTCTCCTCGCGGACCAGCACGCCCTCTTTGGCCTCGATGGCCTGATGCAGGCCCTCGGAGTAGCGACGGCCCTCCATGATGCGGCCGGTGAACTCATCGACGATCTTGACCTCGCCGTTGGTCACCACGTACTGCTTGTCGCGGTGGAACATGTACTGGGCTTTAAGCGCCTGCTGCAGATGGTTGACGAGGGCGCCGGACAGATCGCTGTAGATATCTTCGATGCCGAGACGCTGCTCAATCTTCTTCAGACCCTGCTCGGTGGCGGCGATGGTGTGCTTGGCCTCGTCCATGACGAAGTCACCGGTGGCCTCGACCGCCTCGCCGGAAAGCATGTCGAAATTGGCCTCCTCGCCCTGAGTGAGGCCGCGGACGGCGCGGGCGAAGTCCTTGTAGGTGCTGGCGCTCTTGGTGCCGGCACCGGAGATGATGAGGGGCGTGCGCGCCTCATCGATCAAGATGGAGTCAACCTCGTCGACGATGGCGAATGCGTGGCCGCGCTGAACGCGCTGACCGGCGCGCAAAACCATGTTGTCACGCAGGTAGTCGAAACCGAACTCGGAGTTGGTGCCGTATGTGACATCGGCATCGTAAGCGCGGCGCTTCTGATCGAGCGGCATGCCATTCTGCAGCAGACCGACCTCGAGCTTGAGGAAACGGTAGATATGACCCATCCACTCGGAGTCGCGCTTGGCGAGATAGTCGTTGACGGTGACGATATGGACGCCCTTACCGGCGAGTGCGTTGAGATAGCCGGCAAGCGTGGAGACGAGGGTCTTGCCCTCGCCCGTCTTCATCTCGGAGATCATACCGTCATGCAGAGCCATTCCGCCGATGAGCTGCACGTCGAAGTGGCGCAGACCGAGCGTGCGGCGAGAGGCCTCGCGCACAACGGCGAAAGCATCGGGCAGCAGGTCGTCGAGGGTCTCCCCCGCTGCGAGGCGCTCGCGCAGGACCCTCGTCTGATCCTGGAGCTCCTCGGAGTCCATGGCCTGGTACTTGGGCTCGAGACCGTTGATGGCATCGACGGTCTTCCAATAACGCTTCAGGTCCTTGTCGGCGCCGAAGGAGAGCAGCTTAGAAACGAATCCCATTTGGTTTCCTCTTCACGATGACCCATACACACGCACACGGAGCATCCGCATGCTGCTATGCATGGGGCATAGACACAATTAAGGAAACTTTAGCCAAATGGAACGCATACTATGCGCAAGATATACGTCCTCACAGGGAAACTATCTCCGTAGCACTTATGGCCCCTCGAACGCCCGCGTCGTAGCACATGTCTCGCGCACATATATGCGAAAAGCCCCGCACCCAAGCGGGCACGGGGCTTTATGCGTACGTCATGCCAGACGAAAGCTACTCGGCAGCAGCCTCGGTCTCGACCTCGGCCTCAGCGGCGGTCTCCTCGACAGGAGCCTCCTCGGCCTTCTTGGCGGCCTCAGCGGCAGCCTTCTTCTCGTACTCAGCGGCACGCTTGGCCTTCTCGGCAAGCTTGGCCTCGCGCTCGGCAGCCTTCTTGGCAGCGGCCTCCTCGGCAGCGGCCTGCTTGGCGGCCTTCTTGGCGGCCTCGCGCTCGAGGGCGGCCTGAGCGGCGCCACCGAACTTGTCGGCGAAGCGCTGGACGCGTCCACCGGTGTCGACGAACTTCTGCTGGCCGGTGTAGAACGGGTGGCACTCGTTGCAGAGCTCGACCTGGATCTCGGACTTGGTGGAATGGGTCTTGAAGGTGTTGCCGCAGCTGCAGCGCACCGTGCACTCCACATACTCGGGATGGATGCCAGACTTCATGGCAGGGCTCCTCTTCTGGTCGCGTCCTGGTTACCGACCAGGACAAAGGGGTGACTTGGTTTCCGACCAAGTCAAAATAGCTCGTCAATGCTACCACACCGACAAGGAAAGGGGACGGGTGCACAAAAGCACCACGTCCCCAATTCGGCAGACGACGCGGCCCTACCCCGCGACGCAGCCGCGGTACTTGGCGCGCTTGTCCAGCGGAATGTACTCACCGGACTCGAGCACCGAGCGATATGCCGGACGGATGATGCGGTGAGCGCAAATGAGCTCCTCCATGCGGTGGGCAGCCCAGCCCGCGGTACGGGCGACGGCGAACAGCGGCGTGAACATGGCCTCGGGAATTCCAAGCATCTTGTAGATGAAACCGGTGTACAAGTCGATGTTCGCGCAGATGGGCTTGGTGGTGCCGCGGACATCGACCATCACCTGCGGCGCGAGCTTCTCGATGCGCTCAATGAGCTCGAACTCCGCCCCCATGCCCTTGGCGTTCGCAAGGCCGCGGGCGTAGCGCTTGCACAGCACCGCACGCGGGTCGGAAAGCGTGTAGACCGCGTGTCCCATGCCGTAGATGAGGCCGCTGCCGTCGAACGCCTGGCGGCGCAGGATCTTTTCGAGATAGGCAGCCAGCTCGTCTTCGTTCTCCCAGTCACCAACGTTGGCGCGGATGTCCTCGTGCATCGCCATGACCTTGGCGTTGGCGCCGCCATGGCGCGGGCCCTTGAGCGAGCCGATCGCCGCGGCATAAGCGGAATACGCATCCGTGCCGGAACTCGAAAGCACGCGGCAGGCGAAGGTGGAGTTGTTGCCACCGCCATGCTCCGCGTGAAGCATGAGCATGACGTCGAGAAGCATGGCATCTTCACGCGTGTAACCGTCCTCGCCGCGCAGGATCTGCAAGATCGCCTCGGCGGTCGAAAAACCCGCCTCGGGAATGGGGACAGACGCGCGTTTGCCGCTCACCTGGGCGCTATGGAAGGTCTGCGCGAACGCAGCCAGACGCGGCAAACGGGACAGCAGCGAGATCGCGACGTCGACCTCATGTTCGGGCGTGATGTTGTCGGGGTCTGCATCAAACGCGTACAGCAACAGAACGGCGCGCTGGAGCGCATTCATGATCGAGGGACTCACCGTGGTGATGGGGAACTGACGAACGAATTCGCTCGACAGGTGACGATAAGCACCGAGGCGGCCGTTGAAATCATCGAGTTCCTCGGCAGTCGGAAGCTCGCCGGTGATGAGTAGGTAGGCGACCTCCTCGTAGCCAAAGCGGCCCTCGGCCTGCGCATTGGTGATGAGATCCTCGATGTCGTAGCCGCGCAGGATCAGATGACCCTCATCGGGCACGACTTTCCCATCGACGCGCTTGTAGCCATGGACATCGGAGATGCGCGTGAGACCGGCAACGACGCCGGATCCGTCGACATTTCGCAGGCCGCGCTTGACGTCGTAGGCGTGGAAGATATCCTCACCGTATTCCTCCGAGGGAATGTCGTGATACAGACGCTCGGACGCCCCGTCCACACGACGGCTCGCCTCGTAGTCGAGGACGAGGCGGCTCAAGTGATCGTCGAAGCGATAGTAGATGTTATGCGCGTCGTAGGACATGGGGCTCCTTCTTTGACGAGCGCCCCGGCACGCGGCCGGGGCGGGCTGAACGAGTCTGGCGCAGCGAGCCGACGGATGGAGCAATGCCCATCCCGCGGCACATGCCGCTACAGGCGGTACATGAACTGGAAGACGTCCTCGCGCTGCATCTCGACCGTCACGCCGAGTGTCTCACCGGCGGAAACAAGCTCCTCCTGGAGCTGCGTGAAATCGAGCGTCGCGCTGGAAACGTCCGCGAGAAGCGTCATGGTGAAGATATCCTCGATGATGCTCTGGGTGATATCGCGAATATCCACGTTCGCCTCGGAGAGGATGCTCGTCACACCGGCGACGATCCCAGGGCGGTTCTTGCCAAGGACGGTGATGACCACGCGGCTGGAAGGTGTCTCTGTCATGAGGGGGTCCTTTCGAACGATGTGAGGCGGCGCAATCGACCTTGTGGTGAAGCGCACTCCATTGCGATGCAGTGCTCCTAGTCTATCCGATTTCGCCTCCGACCACGTACAATCCACGGTCGAGGGGGCGAAGGCTCTCGCCCGTTACAGAGATTCGAGAACGCGTCGCATCTCGGACTGCACCGCATGCTCGACATTGCTGCCGATCACGCGATCTGCCACGGCGCGCAAGGCGGGTCTTCCGTTCGCCATCGCACAGCCCGTCCCCACAAAGCGGATGATCTCATAGTCGTTCATCGCGTCGCCGAACGCCATGACCTCGGACGCATCGATACCGTGATACTCCATGACCTGGGCGATGCCCGATGCCTTCGATATGCCTGGCTGCATGGCGTCGATGTAGGAACTACCCGAGGGGGCGAACGTGAAAAGGCCACCGAGCTCGCGCTGGAGCACGTAGGCGTTGTCCATCACGTTGCCGTCATCGCAGAAGATACTCGCTTTGATGATGCTCACCTGCGGCGAGGGCAGCTCGTAGATACGCTCGACATTGGGCAGGTCCTTATCGACTTCGCGCACGAACTTGTCCTCATCGTCGAGAAGATAGGACTTGGTCCGGTCGAACAGCGCCAGGTGCATGTTGGGGAACATGGCGACCGTCTTGGCGAGCCGACGAATCGCAAGGTGCGAATAGACCTCGCGATCGATCTGTACGCCATCGGCAAAGACCTGGGCGCCGTTGGACGCGACAAAATCCATATGGTCCTTCACCGGAGAGAAAAAATCGCAGAGGCGATCGTACCGGCGCCCGGAGCTCGCGACGAAACGCACGCCGCGCTCCCTCAGGGCGAGGATGAGGTCGAACGTCTCCGGCGGCACTTGGCCGTTTTCGTCGAGGAGCGTGCCATCCATATCGGAGGCGATGAGTTTTATCTTGCTGGCCATACGTGTGACCTCCCAAAATATCGGCAGGTCCGCGCGTCGGCAGACGCAATCGCGAGGATCCTGCGGCTTCACCTTAGGGTACCCAGTCGGCCACGTCGCAAGCAGCCCCCATCAAAGGAGCTTCAAACCGAGGGCAGCTCAGGGCGCTCGCTCAAGGCGCTTCAATCCCCTATGCGTACTGGAACCTGGTCACGTCGAACATGCCCTCGGGCCTGATGCGCAGGGTGGGAATGACGGGCAGCGGCAGGAAGATCATGCCCATGATCGGGTCGAGTGGAGGCTCGATGCCCATCGCGCGGGCCGCCCCCATGAAGGAATCGTGCTCGCGGGCGACTTCTTCCGCCGTCTTATCGCTCATGAGGCCGCCGAGCGGCAGGTCGATCTTGGCGACGACCTCGCCGTCCCGCACGAGAACGAAGCCACCTTGCCCCACGGCCTCGACAGCCGCGAGCATGTCCGCCGGGTTGTCTCCCACCACGCAGACATTATGCGAATCGTGTCCGATGGTGCTCGCGATGGCCCCGCCCGTGATGGTAAAACCGCGCACCCAACCTTGGCCGATGTGCTTTCCCGCCAGCCCCGCGCCCGCAGGCCCGCCGCCGTCCACGCCGGCCCCTTGTGCCGCGACGCCGCGGCCATGACGCTCAATGAGCATGATGCGGCGCAGGCCCTCATCCGTTTCCGGATGCGCCGTGCCGGTGACGGCGTTGCCGGGAAGCACGTCGATGACGGCCTCGCCGGGGCGAAATTCATAGGAAAAGACATCGAGTGAGAGCTTGGGCAGATGGACGGTATCGCGCAGGCGGCCCTCCAGCTCAAGCAGGCCGCAGCGCGAGGCAACCGGGGCGACGCGTCCCACAAAGGCGCCGTCCTCGGCGACGAGCTCGCCCGCACTGTACACGCGATGCGGTGGCGCGGTGAACGCGAGGTCGTCGAGCAGCAAGATGTCGGCGCGCTTGCCCGGAGCGATCGCGCCACGGCGGACCTGCGCGCACAGCGTGCCGTGGTCGAAGCCGAAGACGTCCGCCGTGGAGAGCGTCGCCATGGAGATGGCGAGCACCGGGTCGATCCCCTCCTCGACCGCCACGCGGCAAGCGTTATCGATCATGCCGATATTGAGTGCGTCCGAGGGGGCGCGGTCGTCCGTCGCAAAACAGCAGCGACGCGCGAGCGCGGGATTCTCGAGGATGATCGGGGCGAGGCTGGCGAGGTCGTGACTGCAGGTGCCCTCGCGAAGCATCACGTACATGCCGCGGGAGAGCTCGTCGAGCGCCTCCTCCACCCCCGTGTTCTCGTGGTCGGCGATGACACCGGCCGCGACATAGGCGTTGAGGTCGTTGCCCGCCGTCATGGGCGCATGACCATCCACCTGGCCGGAGACGGTCTGCGCGCCGACCGCGATGCGGCGGCATGTCTCCTCGTCGGCGCCAAAGACCCCGGGGAGGTTCATCATCTCGCCCAGGCCGAAGATCGCGCCGCGATGTTCGTCCATGAAGGCCCGCATATCCGCCGCAGTAATGACCGCACCCGCCTGCTCGTCGGGAAGGGCGGGAACACAGGAGGGCATCATGAACTTAATGTCGAGCGGCGCGCGCGAGGCGTCCTCAATCATGAACGCAAGGCCGTCGAGGCCGCACACGTTGGCGATCTCGTGGCTGTCGGCGATGGCGGTGGTGGTGCCACGGGAGAGGGCCATGCGGGCATACTCGGCCGGGCGGATATTCGAGCTCTCGATATGCAGGTGGCCATCGATGAAGCCAGGGGCGAGGTAACGGCCCTGGCAGTCGACGACGCGCATCGCCTCCCATGCGGGAACGGAGGCGTCCTCGCAATCGCAACCCTCGAACAGCACGCCCGCGATGCAACCGAACTTCACCGCAACCTGTCCGCGCGCCACGCGCAAGCGATACACATCGACGATGCTCGCATTCACGAACACGAGGTCCGCCGGCGCACGGCCCTCGGCCACATCGATCAAAGCCTGCATGAGTTTGACCAGATCGGTTTCCATATCCACGGCACCTGCCCTTCGCGCGCGTTCACATTTCACCCATGGTACCCACGCGTGCCCAATCGAAACGCACAAGAGGACCCGGCCAGCCGATTACCGGCCAGGCCCCGTCATCGGCTCCCCGCCCGCGACCGGCTCCCGCCCGCCATCGGAGCCGAAGACGAATGGCCGCATTTCACAAAAAAGTCGACCGGGAAAACCGATCGACCTTTTGAATGTGCAATTTGCACCCGCCCCCTTTTACACAGGGCGGAGCTTAGACCAGGCGGGCGAACTTGCGCTTGCCGACCTGCAGGACCGTGCCGGGTTTGAGGGTCGCGGGGTCCACGTTGTAGGTCTTGGGTGCGATGGCCTCGCCGTCGAGCTTGACGCCGCCGCCGTCGATGTCGCGACGAGCCTGACCGGCGCTCGGGACCAGACCGGCAGCCTGCAGCACGGCGGGCAGGTACACGAGACCCTCGTCATTGACGGAAATCTCGACGGAAACCTCGGCAATGTCGGTGGGCAGGTCGTGATTCTTGTGAACGCGGTCGAACTCGGCCTCGGCCGCCACGGCGTCCTCGGCGGAGTGATAGGTGGTCACCAGATCACGACCAAGAGCGCGCTTGAGCTCGTAGGGGTTGGCGGAGCCGTCGGCCAGCGCGGCATCGATGGCGTCGACCTCGGCGGGCGCGAGCGAGCTTGCCAGGCGATAGTACTTGCCGATCATCTCGTCCGGAATCGACATGGTCTTACCGAACATATCGGCCGGCGCATCGGTGAGGCCGATGTAGTTGCCGTAGGACTTGGACATCTTGCGGGTGCCATCGGTGCCCTCGAGCAGCGGCATGGTAAGCGCGATCTGCGGCTCCATGCCCATCTTCTCCATGAGCTCACGGCCGGCGAGGAGGTTGAAGAGCTGGTCGCTGCCGCCCATCTCGACGTCGGCCTCGATCTTGACCGAGTCGTACGCCTGCATGATGGGGTACAGGAACTCGTGCAGCGCGATGGGCGTCTGGGACTGATAGCGCTTGGTAAAGTCATCGCGCTCGAGAATGCGGGCGACGGTGAACTTGGAGGCGATGGAGAGAAGCTCCTTGAGGTCCATGGGGAACATCCAGTCACCGTTGTGGACGATGGTCGTCTTCTCGGGGTCGAGGATCTTCATGGCCTGGGAGACATAAGTCGCGGCGTTGGCCTCGACCTCCTCCTGGGTGAGCTGCGGGCGCGTGGAGTTCTTGCCGGACGGGTCGCCGATGGTGGCGGTGCCGTTGCCGATGATGAGGGTCACGCGGTGGCCGAGGTCCTGGAACTGGCGCATCTTGCGCAGCGGGACGGCATGGCCGAGGTGAAGGTCCGGGCTCGTGGGGTCGACGCCCAGCTTGATGTTGAGCGGCACGCCGCGCTCGAGCTTCTTCTTGAGGTCGGCCTCGGGCACGATCTTGGAAGCGCCAGAGGTGATGATGCGCATTTGCTCGTCTACGGGCAACATGAGATGCACCTTTCCTGGAGGGTCATAGCACCCTCGCCGCGACCGCGCCCGGATGGCGCGAACGGGCGGTGCTGAGAAACGACAGATTAGTTAAGTTTAGCCGAACTGAACGAGCGTCTGCAATCACCCGTGACACGAGCGCCCACGCCTGCGCCGGGCACACCATGCGACGCCGACCCCATCACGGGCGGCACCGTCGTCACATGCGATACAGGCGCGTCCTGCCCTTCTCATCCACACGCACGGTAAGGCGCGCTCCCGAGCTTTTGCGATCGAGCTCGACGAGGAAGCGATCGCCCGTCTGACTCGCGAGGCGGCGCGGGCAGGTGGGACAGTTGTTCGAACATGGGCCCTCGGCAGTAAGCAGGCAGTGCTCTGTGATCATGAGGGGCGTCGAGCCGTCCGCTGCGATGTCGACGAGGTCGCCCGAATGGCGCTCGACGGCGTGAGGACTCCCCGCAGACTCCGCAGATGAGGCACCCGCCGCACCGGCACAATGCATCCGAGCCGACGCGAGCTCCCCCGGCGCGGGGCCTTCCGTCGCAGGGTCACCCGACGCGGGGTCCTCCATCTGAGCCCTAACCGACGCGAGGTCCTCCATTGTGAGCTCCTCGGGGAGCCAAGCGCGACGCGCACCGAGTCGGACCAGGACGCGGGCAGTCTCGGCGTTCCACACCTGCAGCGGCGACCCCACCTCCCAGGGTACGCCGGCAGCACGAACCGTCGGAATCTGACCGATGTTGCGAACCACGACGGCGGGGGCTTCTCCGCGAACGACACGCTCACAAGCGGCTCGCACGCCCTCGAGGTCCTCGAGTCGGCAAACTTCGCCGAGGTCGACAGCGGTATGAGGCGATTTGCAAGCACAGCCCGCGCTCGGCTCGACCGCGCACGCACCGCCCGCGCCCGGTTCGACCACCGCCCCATTTTCTCGGCGACGGCGAGCATGGGCAAAGCGAGCGGGCTCGGCAGACGCACAGTCGACGCCCAACTCGCTGACAGCAATCCCTTCACGTCCGGCACCGGCTTCCGACGCCTCGAGACACGCCTCGGGCGTCACGCCCCCGGATTCTGCGGCGGCCAGGCGGACCTCCTCTTCGCGCATCTCCCGCACCGCGGCCTCGGCCTCCAAAATCGTGCCCGCCGAGCGGACCACGTGCACGGCGCTGCCTGCCTCGACCTTTCGCTTGCAGGGGATGAGCACTTCCTCTCCCGAAGCCACATCGCGCGGGCACGGAACGATCGGCCAGCGCTTGGGGACGTCGGCCGGCGCATCGGGGCCGGGGGTCGAGCGAATCTCGAGCATGTCACCGGCAGCCACCTCGCAGTCGAACGCCACCAGCGCCCCCTCGTAGCGCGGCTCCACAACACGGCCGGCCCGCAGGCCCTGGTTGATAGCGCGCTCGACACTCATGAGGTCGCTGCCGGTGGCAGCGTGCCCGCCCTCGAGGTATCCCGAGGTGAAACCGCGGCTGAACGAACGTGCCAGGCACGCCTCCAACCCGTCGAGTTCGATATCGCTGAGCGGTCGACCCGCCAAAGCGGCATCAAGCGCCTCGCGATAGCAACGAACCACGTTGTACACATAGTCGGGGCTCTTCATGCGGCCCTCGATCTTGAATGCCGAGACACCCGCCTCAAGCATTTCGGCGATATGCCGGATACCAAGGTAATCGTGTGGGCACAGCAGGCGATCGCCATCGGGGCGCATCGCCTGCTCTTCCGCCGCACGCCCGCGTTCCCAGGCACCACCCGCAAGGACCGCGCCCGAGCCATCCTGCAACTCATAAGCCAGGCGACATGGCTGGGTGCAGTCGCCTCGATTTGCCGAACGGCCCCGCATCAAAGCTGAATATGAGCAGGCTCCGGAATAGCAGATGCAAATCGCCCCGTGACAGAACGCCTCGATCTCAACGCCCGTGGCGCACAGCTCGGCCAACTCGGCCACCGACAGTTCACGGGCGCACGTCACGCGCTCGACCCCGAGCTCGCGCGCGGCAAAGTCCACGGCGGCGGCACACTGCGCGCCCGCCTGGGTGGACAGATGCAGCTCGGCATCGGGCAACGCGGCTCGAATACGAGCAATGAGGCCCATATCCGCGACGATTAGGGCGTCGGCGCCCGCGGCAAGCGCGCTGCCCGCCAGCGCCACGGCATCGCCGAGCTCGTCATCCCGCACGTACACGTTGAGTGTCACGTAGACACGCGCCCCGTGGGCGTGCGCCAGCACGCACGCCGAAGAGAGCTCCGCAAGCGAGAAGCCCCCGTTGGCCGCACGCGCGTTGAACGATCCGAGCCCCACGTAAACGGCATCGGCGCCGGCGGCTATCGCCGCCCGCAACGCGTCGGGAGTGCCCGCAGGCGCCAAAAGCTCAACCATATTCGCCCTTTCCCAGCATGTAATTTAGCTTAAGAACCCGACGCCACGCGGGCGCTGGTCCTCGCATGCGGTATCGTACCAGCTATCTATGTGTACGTGACCGGGCTCCTCGCCCGATTGGATCACAGGAGGTCAACTATGGGTCCTCGCCAGCGTCATGCGCGCTCTCGCGCAAAAACGCACGCCACCCCCGTCGTGCTCTTCTCCGTGCTGGGCTTTCTCCTCGTCGCCGGCATCGCGTTCGGTATCGGCATGCTCGGCAACATCAACCGTTGGCTCTCCGATCTCCCCGATTACACGGATGCCGACGAGTACCTCGTGAGCGAGCCCACGCATATCCTGGACTCCCAGGGCACCGAAATCGCCACGTTCTTCGTCCAGAATCGTGAGAGCGTCACGGCCGACAAGGTCTCCGAGTGGGTCCTCAAGGGCACCGTCGACGTCGAGGACGAGCGTTTCTACGAGCACAACGGCGTCGACATCATCGGCATCGGACGCGCCGTCCTGGCACAGCTCTCCGGCCGATCCGAAGGCGCCTCGACCATCACCCAGCAGCTCGTGCGCAACACCATCCTGTCCGAAGAGCAGTTTGACCAGACCATCGAGCGCAAGGTGCGCGAGGCTTTCATCGCCATGGAGATGGAGAAGATCTTCTCCAAGGACGAAATCCTCATGATGTACCTCAATACCATCTACTACGGACATGGAGCTTACGGCATCCAGGCCGCCTCCAAGACGTACCTCTCCAAGAATGCCAGCGAGCTCACGCTCGCCGAGGCCGCGCTGCTCATCGGCCTGCCCAACTCGCCCTCGTACTACGACCCCACCGTCAACCCCGATGTGGCCGTCGACCGCCGCAACAAGGTTCTCGGCAACATGCTGCGCATCGGGACCATCTCCCAGGATGAGTACGACGCCGCCGTAGCCGAGCCGCTCGCACTCAACGTCACCGAGACCTCCGACACCGGCATCTCCGTGTACGCGCATCCCTACTTCGTCGACTACGTGAAATCCCTGCTGCAGGAGGAGTTCTCCACCGACGTCCTGTTCAAGGGCGGCCTCACCGTGACCACCACCATCGACCCCGCGATCCAGCAGGCCGCCGAGACCGCTGCCGTCGAGAACATCAACAAGTACCCTGCCGCAAACGACCTGCAGATCGGCATGAGCGTGGTCGACCCCAAAACCGGTCACATCAAGGCCATGGTCGGCGGCCGCGATTACAATGCCGACCCCAACCACGTCAACCATGCGACCGCCAAACGCCAGCCCGGGTCCTCCTTCAAGAGTTTCACCCTGGCCACCGCCATCAAGATGGGTGTGAATCCCAACATCACCATCAACTGCGAGTCCCCCATGTACTGGGACAATCCCGGTGGCGAGGACATCAAGATCCAGAACATTGGTAATCACAACTACGGGTACCGCTCCCTTGCCTCCGCGACCGCTGTGTCTTCCAACACCGGCTACGTGCAGCTGGCCGAGACCATCGGCAATCAGAACATCCTGCAGACCTGCAAGAGCCTCGGTCTGGACACCTCCTCGATGCACGACGTCCTCTCGATGACGTTGGGCACCGGCGACGTCACGACGCTGCAAATGGCTAACGCTTACGCTTCCTTCGCCAACGGCGGAGAGCACCGCGCACCCGTTGCCATCACCGAGATCAAGTCGCGCACCGGCGAGGTCGTGTACACGCACAAGGACGAGAAGACCCAGGCCCTCACCGCCGGCGATGCCGCGGCCGTGACCGAGGTCCTCGAAACCGTCATGGAGCGTGGCGGCACCGGCGTTACCGGCAACCCCTGGATCAAGCAGCCCATCGCCGGCAAGACGGGAACCGCCGGTACTGCCTCCGACACCACGGACCTGTGGTTCTGCGGCTACACCCCCCAGCTCTCCGTCTCGATCTGGGTCGGCCACTCCGGCACGAACACGCCCATCAAGAACGTCAACAACAGCACGATGACCCTGCCCGTCTTCAAGGCCTTCATGAAGGCCGTCCTGGCCGACACGCCCCGAGAGGAATTCCCCGAGGGTCCGACGCCCGAGTACAAGCCCAACAGCGAGTGGAAGTTCTCCCACACCAAGTCCTCCGGGGAGCTCGCCGCACAGCAGCAGGCCGAGGAAGAAGCTCAGCAAGAGGAGGAGTCTGGAGATGACGAGGCTCAGGAGGAGCAGCCTCAGACCCCCACGACCCCGCAGCCTCCCGTGACCCCGCAGCCTCCCGTGACTCCTGCCCCCGAGACCGGCGGAACAACCCCCACGACGCCCCAATAGCACGCACCCTGCACAGGTACACGCAAATCGCCCCCGCCATGCGACGGGGGCGATTTCATATCAATCCATATTGCAGCTCCAGGGCCGTCATGGGCACGCGGCAGGAAACGAGCCGGCAGCGTGACAGGCGCACCGGGCACCTAAGACCCGCACGTGCGCTACGCCAACCGACCGTTCCTCACGCGACCTACCTCGAACGGCGCCAATAGGATACGAGCAGCGCGATAAGGGCGATGGGAAGGACCACAAGCAAAGTGAACAGCACGGTGTGCACGATCATGGGGCTCACTTGCGCACGCTCCTCAGCTTGCCGATCATGAGCTCGAACTGCTCGCCGTCGGAGGCAGTCCGCGTAATGACAAGGATGGTGTCGTTGCCGGCAAGCGAACCGAGGACATCGGGCAGCTCGGCCGCATCGATGGCCGCGGCGATGCCGAGAGCCGTACCGGGCTGAGCCTTGATGATCACGAGATTCTCAGTGCGCTGCACGCCGATCACCAGCTCGGAGACCATGCGCTGCAGATGCAGGTCCTCCGCCAAGACGTACATGCCCTCAGGAAGCTTGTGCAGGCCCATGTCGGCGATATCGCGCGACACGGTCGCCTGGGTGCAGTCGAAACCGCACGCCTTGAGCTCATCGACGAGCATTCGCTGCGTGCGAACATCCGCAGTGCGCACGATCTCGCGGATAGCGTCTTGACGACCGTTGCGTTTCTTAGCCATGGAAATCACCGTCCCCATTGCGGGCGCGCCGCTTGCAGCGGAACACGCCCGTAACTCAGGCCCTCTCGAACCTCTTCTTACTTATGCTTGAACCATTCTTGCATAGAATGCTCAATTGATAAGCACAAGGTGAATAATGTTGCAAAATTTACGATTCCAAGGGCCTACGGGCACGATGTCAGAGCACCCTCGTCATAGGCGACGTCCATGAAACACAGGCCGCGTGCAGGCGCCGTCGGGCCCGCGGCCCGGCGGTCGCAGGCGGCCAGGGCGTCGGAAAGCCAGCGCTCGTCCCTTCGACCCGCCCCGACCTCGACCAGGCTGCCCACGATCGTCCGCACCATCGAATGCAGAAAGGCATTGCCGGTGATAGTAAAGGCGATGTGCTCCTCCCCCAATGCCGATGCCCGCTCAAACGAGACGGCGATGACATTGCGGCACGTGGGCTTGTCGATAGCGGAGGATGTCTTGCAGAAGCTCTTGAAATCATGCTCTCCCACCAGGCACGCCGCGGCACGCTCCATGGCATCCATATCGAGCGGCAGTCGATGCCACCACGTGACGGATCGCGTGAGCAGCGGACGCGCATCCCCCGTGACGATGCGATACGTGTAGGTACGCGAGCGAGCGTCAAAACGGGCGGAGAACCCCGGGCGCGCATGATATACGGCGTTCAAGGCGATATCGGAGGGCAGCAAGGCCGCCATGGCGCGCATCCAACGGGCATGCGTGATGGCAAGCTCATCGGCATGCGCGGGAATGCTCACATACTGCGATACGGCGTGAACACCGGCATCCGTACGACCGGCGCACGTCAAATCGACAGGTCGGCGCAAGAACGTCTCGAGCGCCCTTCGAACCTCGCCCGCCACGGTCCTCAGGCCCTCGGGCTGCTCGGCAAATCCGCTGAAGGCGGCACCGTCATAACCCAGGCGGAATACGAGCGTCCCATCGAGCTCATCGACAGCCGGATAGGCCCCGGACACGGACAAGGCGTCAACGGTGGCGGTCTTGGTCATGGAATCCCCTTTCATCGGGCTCATCCTATCAAAGAAACGGCGATCACTGCCGCCATGGACGTCAGAGAGACCACAAGCAACGCTCGGTCACGGCGGCCGAGCGGTCGCGGTACGGGCAGCCGCCCTTCGGAAGACGCATCGTAGCAACGGGCCGACATGGCCTCGGCGAGACGGTCGGCACGACGGAACAGGCCCACCACGAGCGGTGTGAGCACCGACCCCCATATGCGAATGCGCTCGACAAGACCGCCCTCATCGAAGCGGGCCCCGCGGGCGCGCTGCGCCAGACGGATACGGCCGAGCTCTTCGCTCACCAAGGGTATAAATCGCAAAGCCAGCGACAGCACCGTTCCGAGGGCGGCCACGGGCATGCCGAAATGCGCAAGGGGACGAAGCAGGCGCACGACCGCATCGCTGATCTGTGTGGCGGTGGTTGAAGACGAAACCGCGAGGGAAAATCCCACAAGAATCAAAATGCGCACGACGGCGGTGACGCCCCTCATCCCGCCGGCAGGATCGAGACGTGCGGGACCCGCAAGCGGCACCGCTCCATGTCCGTCGCATGAGACGAGATTGGCCACAAGCGTAAACATCAAGATGATGGCGACGGGCCGCATGCCGCGCAAAACATCGCGAGCGCCCATGCGCGCACTGAACACCGTGACCGCAAGCGCGGCGAACCAGAAGCACCACTCCCACGCATCGGCAGCGGTAAAGACGCCCAGCGTGGCGACAAGGAGCACCGCGATCTTAACGCGCGCATCGACATGGGCGAGCAGGGTACCCGCCACATAACCGCCAAATGGCCCCATAGGAGCCTGAGAACGCGCAGAAGGCCTCTTGAGGGCCGATGGCTCGTCGGCATGGGCAGCACGGGCCTGAGTGCCCTCAAGATGATCTGGGCGAAGCACACCGCCCTCCAGCACGAGCACACGGTCGGCAAGACGCTCCCACTCCGGCAGATCGTGCGTGACAACGAGCACCGCGCGTCCCTCATTGACGAGTTCACAGGCGAGTCGATTGATGAATGAACGGCCCTCCGCGTCAAGAGCAGCGCTCGGCTCATCGAAGATGTAAGCCGGCGCATCCAAAGCAATGACCGAGGCGATTGCCACGCGGCGCGCCTGGCCACCCGAAAGCTCAAACGGAGAGCGTTCAAGAACTTCCACAGGAAGCCCGACCGCCCCGATGGACCGCTCCACAAGCACGCGGACCTCTCCCTCGTCAAAGCCGGCGTTGCGCGGGGCAAAGGCCACCTCATCGAAGACGGTATCGTGAAAGAACTGCGCCTCCGGCTGCTGAAACGCCACTCCCACCATCCCCGGCGTCGCGGCATGCCCGCATACACGCACAGTGCCTGCATCGGGCTCGAGCAGACCGGCAGCGAGGGAGGAGAGCGTAGATTTTCCAGCGCCGGACGCGCCGGCGAGTATCACAAGCTCACCGGCGTGCAGATCAAGGTCCACGCCGTCGAGAACCGTTCGACCGCCGCGAGAGGATACAACGCCATCGAGCGACACTACGGTCTCTCTTGCAGCTCCGCCAGTGACTCGTCGTCCAACGTCGACTCGTAAGCCAGCTTCGATGCGGGTCTCGGCGCCAGAATGAGCCTCACCACAGGCCGAACCGCGAGCAACGGATCCGTCACACACGATGACCCTATCAGCCAGCGCTATCTCGTCGTCATCATGGGTTATGAGGACGAGGCCCAACCCGCGTTCATGGGAGAGCGCGGTGAACAGGCCGC
The DNA here is from genome assembly GCF_902501455.1 of Collinsella intestinalis. NCBI lineage: Bacteria > Bacillati > Actinomycetota > Coriobacteriia > Coriobacteriales > Coriobacteriaceae > Collinsella > Collinsella intestinalis. The sequence continues at coordinate 70,542 of NZ_CABWIC010000007.1, read as the reverse complement.
GCATAAGCTCACGGGAGCGAGGGTCAAGTTGGGAGGTAGGCTCGTCGAGCACCAGATAGCGCGGGCGCATTGCCAGCACACCGGCGAGTGCAAGACGTTGCTGCTCACCACCGGAGAGTTCTGTTGTTACCCGCTGGTCAAATCCGTGAAGCAATGACAATTCCAGGGCCTCGTCGACGCGACGGGCAACCTCGTCTTCATCGATGCCGAGGTTCCGAGGTCCAAACGCAACCTCATCGAAAACGAGCGACGAGACGATTTGATCGAGCGGATCCTGTCGGACGTAGCCAACCAGCTCGCGCACGCGCAAGCGTTCCAGCTCACTGGCGGAAGGGTCGTGACCGTCAACAACCACGGCACCTCCGTCAACGAGCTGAGCTGCACATATGGCGCGCCCAAGCGTGGACTTGCCACATCCGTTCTCCCCCACCAGGGCAACAATCTCTCCAGGAGCGATGTTGAAGGACATTCCGTTAATCACGGCGGTGCCGTCGTAGGCAATAGACACCCCATGCAGGTCGATCATGTCACTCCCCTCAAATCTAAACCAATGCAGGATACGAAAAAGGGCGGTTCCGAAGAACCGCCCTCGTATGCAGCTAGCAAAGTAGCATGAGCTACTCAGCGGACTCCTCAGCCGGAGCCTCGGCAGCCTCGGTCTCGACGACCTCGGCAGCCTCCTCGGCCTCAACGACCTTGGGGGCAGCGGCCTTCTTGGCCGGAGCAGCCTTCTTGGCCTTGGGGGTGCAGGGCTCGGAGACGATCTCGATGATGACCATCTCGGCGCAGTCGCCCTTGCGCGGGCCGAGCTTCATGATGCGGGTGTAACCGCCGTTGCGGTCGGCCCACATGCCCTGAGCGGCCTTGTCGAAGATCTCAGCGACGAGGTTCTTGTCGCCGAGCTTGGCGATGGCGAGACGACGAGAGTGCAGGTCGCCCTTCTTGGCCCAGGTGATGATGGGCTCGGCGTAGCTGCGCAGCGCCTTGGCGCGGGTCTCGGTGGTCTTGATGCGATCGTTCTCGAAGAGCGCCTTGGCAAGGCTCTTCTTCATGGCCTTGGTGTGGCTGGCATCGGTGCCGAGCTTCAGGCCCTTCTTCTTGTTGTGACGCATGGTCTGGTTCTCCTCTAATACCTGGGTTAAGCCTTGAGGCTGAGACCCATGGACTCAAGTTTGTCCTTGACTTCCTCGATCGACTTCACGCCGAAGTTGCGGATGTTCAGCAGGTCGTTCTCGGAGAACTCGACCAGCTGACGCACGGAGTGAATGCTGGCGCGCTTGAGGCAGTTGTAGGAACGGACGGAAAGGTCCAGATCCTCGATCTGCTTGTCAAGCTCGGCATTGTCGCTCGTGACCTCGGGGGCGAAGATGGAGACTTCCTCCTCCGCCTCGGGCTCGTCGGCCAGGGTCATGAACGCAGCCATGTGCTGGTTGATGATGTTGGCAGCGGAGACGACGGCGTCACGCGGGGAAATCGCGCCATTGGTCTCGATCTCGAGAACCAGACGATCGTAGTCGGTGTGCTGACCAACGCGGCAGGCCTCGACGAGCTTGGCGCAGCGCTTGACCGGCGAGAAGAGCGAGTCGACATGGATGATGCCGATCGGGTCGTTGTCGCGCTTGTTCTGCTCATAGGACACGTAACCGCGACCATACCCGATGCGCATACTCATGGTCAGGTGACCGCCCTCGGTGAGGGTAGCGATGTGCTGATCGGGGTTGACGAGCTCGAACTCGGACGGGATGAAGAAGTCAGCGCCGGTAACCTCGCAAGGGCCGTCGACCGAGATGGTCGCAGTGCCCTCGTCCGTGGTACCAAGCGTGCGGAACACGAGACCCTTCACGTTGAGGACGATGTCGGTGACATCCTCGACCATGTTGGGAATCGTGGTGAACTCGTGCTGGGCGCCATCGATCTGGATGGCCTCGACGGCTGCACCCTCGAGCGAGGACAGCAGCACACGGCGCAGGGAGTTACCCAGCGTGTCGCCGTATCCACGCTCCAGAGGCTCGACGGAGACGCGAGCAGCGGTGTCGCTGATCTCCTCGACGTGAACCTGGGGCCTGATGAATTCTGACATGTAATACCTCCAGCGTAGCGCGCGAACGATTACTTCGAGTAAAGCTCGACGATGAGCTGCTCGTTGATATCGCCGCTGATCTGGTCACGAGAGGGCAGCGAGATGACGTTGCCGGAAAGCTTCTCGATGTCGACCTCGAGCCAGCCGGGAACCTCAAAGCGCTCGGAGGAGATGAGGGCCTCCTTGATGGGGAGCAGGTCGCGGAACTTCTCGCCAACGGCGATGACGTCGCCGGCCTTCACGCGGTAGGACGGGATGTCGACGCGCTTGCCGTTCACGGTGAAGTGGCCGTGACGGACGGTCTGACGAGCCTCCTTGCGGGTGCGAGCGAAGCCGAGACGGAACACGACGTTGTCGAGACGGGTCTCGAGGATGGTCATGAGGTTCTCACCGGTGACGCCGTCCATGCGGAGAGCGTGCTCGTAGTAGTGGTGGAACTGCTTCTCAAGAACACCGTAGATGAACTTGACCTTCTGCTTCTCGCGCAGCTGCATGCCGTACTCAGATTCCTTGCGACGGCGCTTGGGCTGGCGGATAGATTCCTTCTTGCTGCTGTAACCCAGCTCAACGGGATCGATCCCGAGCTGGCGGCAGCGCTTGAGAACCGGAGTCCTGTCGATTGCCATAGTAAATCGATCCTTTCAGTTACACGCGGCGACGCTTCTTGGGGCGGCAGCCGTTGTGCGGGATGGGGGTCTTGTCCTGGATGCTGGCGACCTCGAGGCCGGCGGCCTGGAGGGAGCGGATCGCGGTCTCGCGGCCCGAGCCGGGGCCCTTAACGAAGACGGCGACCTTGTGCATACCGTGCTCCATAGCAGCCTTGGCGCAAGCCTCGGCGGCCATCTGAGCGGCAAACGGGGTCGACTTACGGGAGCCCTTGAAGCCCACCGTGCCGGCCGACTGCCAGGCGATGACGTTACCCGCGGGATCGGTGATGGAAACGATGGTGTTGTTGAACGTAGAACGGATGTGAGCCTGGCCCACGGAAATGTTCTTACGGTCGGCGCGCTTGATACGGGTGGCGGCGCCGCGCTTGTTCTTTGCAGTAGCCATTATGCGTCAGTCTCCCTTATTTCTTCTTCTTGGCACCGATCTGACGCTTCGGACCCTTGCGGGTACGAGCGTTGGTGTGGGTGCGCTGGCCGCGAACAGGGAGACCCTTGCGGTGACGGAGGCCACGGTTGCAGCCGATGTCCATGAGGCGCTTGACGTTCTGGGAGCGCTCACGACGGAGGTCACCCTCGACCATCAGGCCGTTCTGATCAATGTAATCGCGGATCGCCGAGATCTGCTCCTCGGTGAGGTCCTTGATGCGAGTGCCGTCGACAATGTTGAGATCGGCGCACATCTTCGCTGCGGTGGTGCGGCCGATGCCGTAGATGTAGGTCAGACCAATCTCCGCACGCTTCTCGTTCGGAAGGTCGACACCGTTAATACGGGCCACTGTGGATCTCCTCTCTTAGCCCTGGCGCTGCTTGTGGCGCGGGTTCTCGCAGATCACGAGGACCTTACCATGGCGGCGGATGATTTTGCACTTATCGCACATCTTCTTGACGGAAGGGCGTACCTTCATCGTTCTTCCTTTCGGTAGTGCTCAAGCTACAAGGTGGAATGTTATCTACTCGCCCAGCCGCAGGCGTTTACAACGAATGGCTGGATGCACGGCGCGGGTATCGGGGGCAGAGCACTCCCCTTCCTCCTGTGCCGGCACAAAGACTGTCGCTACTTATAGCGATAGGTGATGCGACCGCGGGTGAGGTCGTACGGAGACAACTGCACCGTGACCTTGTCGCCCGGGAGAATGCGGATGTAGTTCATACGAATCTTGCCGGAGATCGAGCAGAGAACGGACACACCGTTCTCCAGCTCAACGCGAAACATGGCGTTGGGCAGCGGCTCAGTGACCGTACCTTCAAGTTCGATGGCGTCTTCCTTCTTCAAGGCAATCATCTTTCTCTTGAAAACGACAGCAGCATTGCATGTTACTACATGCCAAAGACGCGATCGGGAAATTCCCAATCGCTACATAATTTTTTCCTGACCCGTCATGATGGATCAGCTTACATGACACCGCCGGACATCGAGCACCATGGACCCTTGGCATCCTGGGTGAGAATAACGGGGCCATCCTCGGTGATGGCAACCGTGTTCTCGTAGTGAGCCGCGGGCAGGCCATCATTGGTGCTGACGAGCCAACCGTCCGCGCCGGTGTGAACGCGGTTGGATCCGAGCGTGATCATCGGCTCAATTGCGATGACCATGCCGGCCTCGAGCTTCACACCGCGACCCTTCTTGCCGTAGTTCGGCACATTGGGATCCTCGTGCATGGCGCGGCCGATACCGTGACCAACGTAGTCGCGCAGCACACCGTAGCCATTGGCCTCAGCGAGAGACTGCACCGCGTGGCCGATATCACCGATATGGTTACCGGGAACGGCCTGCTCGATGGCAGCCTTCAGGCAGTCGAGCGTGCACTCACACAGACCCTTGACCTCAACGGAGGGGGTGCCGACGTAAAACGTCCAGGCATTATCCCCCACCCAACCATCCACGATGGCGCCGGTGTCGATGGAAATCACGTCGCCGTCGCGCAGAATGACGTCAGGGTTGGGGATGCCGTGCACGACGGCATCGTTCAAGGATGCACAGATGGAGCCGGGGAAGCCGCCGTAACCCTTGAAGGCCGGGGTTCCACCATGCATGCGGATGATCTGCTCGGCGAGTTGGTCGAGCTCGAAGGTGGACACGCCGGGACGAATCATCGCCCCAACGTGACGGAGCGCCATCTTGGACAGCGCTCCGGCCTTCTTCATCTGCTCAATTTCGGCGGCAGACTTGAACTTGATCATAGACCGAGCTCAGCCTTCACGTCGGTGTACACCAGGTCGATGTCGCGGTTGCCGTCGACGACCTTGAGGATGCCCTGACCGCGATAGTACTCGACCAGCGGGCTGGTGTTCTTCTCGTACACATCGAGGCGGTTCTTGATGGTCTCGGGCTTGTCATCGTCGCGCTGATACATCTCACCGGCGCAAGACGGGCACACGGTGGTGTCCGGACCGGCGGTGTAGCCGCAGTCACGGCAGGTGCGACGAGAGGACAGGCGGTCGATGATGACCTCTGCCGGGACGTCGACCAGCAGGGCGCCGTCGAGCTCGCGACCCATGGCGGCAAGCTCGGTGTCGAGCGTGACAGCCTGGGTGGTGTTACGCGGGAAGCCGTCGAGGATGAAGCCCTTCTGGGCGTCATCGGCGGCAAGGCGCTCCTTGACGAGATCGATCACAAGCTGGTCGGGGACGAGCTCGCCTGCATCCATGTACTTCTTTGCGGCGACGCCGAGCTCGGACTGAGCCTTGACGGCAGCGCGAAGCAGGTCGCCGGTGGAGATGTGGGCCACGCCGTAGTCGGCGACGAGGCGCTGGGCCTGGGTGCCCTTACCGGCGCCGGGGGCGCCCAACAACACGATGTTCATGAGAGACTCCTTTGAGACCTACTTGAAGAAACCGTCGTAGTCGTACATCTTGAGCTGGCTCTCGACCTTGTCGATGGTGTCCATGACAACACCGACCATGATCAGAACCGAAGTGCCGCCAAAGGCCTGGATGAGCGCGTTGTTCGTAAAGGAGAACACGATCGAGGGGACGATGGCGATGCATGCGAGGAAGATTGCGCTCGGGAGCGTGATCTTGTTCAGCGCATTCTTGATGTAATGAGCCGTCTGCTTACCGGGACGAACGCCGGGGATGAAGCCGCCCTGTTTCTTGAGATTCTCAGCCGTCTCGTCCGGGTTGAAAACCATGGACGTATAGAAGTAGGCGAAGAACACGATGAGGACGACGTTCAGGATCCAGTTGATCCAGCCGCTGGACAGTGCTCCAGCAAAGGCCTGCATCCAACCGACGTTGGGGAAGAAGACCGCAAGCTGAGCCGGGAAGTACAGCAGGGCGCTCGCGAAGATGATCGGGATGACGCCGGCGGTGTTCACCTTGATCGGCAGATACGTGGACTGACCACCCATGATTCGACGACCGACGACGCGCTTGGCGTACTGCACCGGGATACGACGCTGACCGCGCTCGAGGTACACGATGAACGGAATGACGCACAGGATCACGACGAGGATGACGAGCGTGGTGATGACGCCCATGTTACCGCCCTCGATGGACTGGAAGATAGCCTGAGGCAGACCGGCCATGATGTTGGCGAAGATGATCAGACTCATGCCGTTGCCGATACCGCGCTGGGTGATGAGCTCACCGATCCACATGATGAGCATGGCGCCCGCGGTGAGCGTACCCACGATCATGATGTCGAAGATGATCTCGGGGGCGCCCGCTCCGTTGAACTGGATACCGAAGCTCTTGAAGAGGAAGAGGTAACCAACGGAGTTCAGCAGGGCGAGGCCGAGCGTGAGGTAACGGGAGTACTGGGTGATCTTGGTCTGGCCAACCTCACCCTCACGGGCCAGCTCATGCAAGCTGGGCACAACGGCCTGAAGCATCTGCATGATGATGGAGCTCGTGATGTAGGGCATAATGCCCAGGGAGAAGACGGACACGTAAGAGAGCGCACCGCCCGAGAAAAGATTCAGCAGGGCCATCGCACCGCTGGCGAAGGTATCGCCAGCGGATTGGAAAAGGCCCGACATCGCCTGGAAGGGGATGCCGGGCACGGGAACGTGCGCACCGATACGGTACACAACGAGCATCGCGATGGTAAAAAGAATCTTTCCGCGGAGTTCTTTGATGCGGAAGGTGTTCTTCAAACCAGTTAGCACGGAAGCTCGACCTTTCCGCCAGCGGCCTCGATCTTGGCCTTCGCGGAAGCGGAGACCTTGTCGACCTTGACCGTGAGCTTACGGGAGAGCTCGCCGTCGCCGAGCACCTTGACGGGCTCGAACTCGGACTTGGTGATGCCAGCGGCCTTGAGGGAGGCACCGTCGACAACGGCACCGTCCTCGAACTTGACCTCGAGCGTAGAGACGTTCACAGCGGTAAACTCGATACGACGGGGGTTCTTGAAGCCGGGGAGCTTGGGGAGACGCATCGCGAGCGGGGTCTGGCCGCCCTCGAAACCGGCGCCCTTGGTGCCGCCGGAGCGGGAGCCCTGGCCGTTCAGGCCGCGACCAGCGTAGGTGCCGCCCTTGCCGGAGTTACCGCGACCGACGCGCTTGCGGCTGTGGGTGGAACCCTGAGCCGGAGTAAGGTCATGAAGCTGCATTGTTACTCCTCCACAATCTCAACGAGATGCTTGACCTTGAAGATCATGCCACGCACGCCCTCATTGTCGGTGATCTCGCGGGTGTCGTTGATGCGATGCAGGCCGAGGGCGCGGACGGTGCGGCGCTGATCCTCCTTGCAGCCGTTGATGCTGCGGACCTGCTTGATCTTGATGGTAGCCATGCCTAGTTCTCCTTCTTGCCAACAAACATCTCGGAGACGGTGAGGCCGCGGCGGGCAGCGACATCCTCAGGGGTGGAGAGCTGCTTGAGACCCTCGGCAGCGGCCTTGATGATGTTCAGGCCGTTGTCGGAACCGAGCGACTTGGACAGAATGTTCTTGATGCCGGCCAGCTCGAAAAGCGGACGGACGGCACCGCCGGCGATGACGCCGGTACCCTCGACAGCGGGGCGCATGATGATGCTAGCAGCACCGAACTCACCCTGAACGTCGTGGGGAATGGTGCCCTCGGCGGTCACGGGAACGTGGAACATGTGCTTCTTAGCGTCGATGGAGGCCTTGGAGATAGCCAGCGGCACCTCCGCGGACTTGCCCATGCCCAGACCGACGTTGCCCTTGCCGTCGCCCACGACCACGAGGGCCACGAGGCTCATGCGACGACCGCCCTTGACGGTCTTGGCGACGCGGTTGATGAAAACGACGCGCTCCTCGAACTCGGAGGCCTCGCGCTGCTGCTTCTGCTGATTACGAGCCATGCTCTTACCTCCTAGAATTCGAGACCGGCGGCGCGAGCACCGTCGGCGAGGGCCTTGACGCGACCATGGTAGACGCGGCCACCGCGGTCGAAGGAAACGGTCTTGATGCCGGCCTCGAGGGCGCGCTCGCCCACGAGCTTACCGACCTTCTCGGCAGCCTCCTTGTTACTGGTGGTCGTGCCCTTGAACTCGGCCTCGAGGGTGGAGGCGGAGACGAGGGTGTGACCCTTGGTGTCGTCGACGATCATGGCGTAGATGTTGGCGTTGGAACGCACGACGCGCAGACGCGGGCGAGCCGGGGTGCCAAAGATCTTGCCGCGGACACGGCGCTGACGACGCTTGAGGCCGGCGCGCTTTGCCTGTTGCTTGTTCATGTGAAACTCCTTATGAAGTCCTGCCAGCACCTGACGGGGTGCTGGTCTTACGACGTGGAAGCGCTCTACTACTTAGCGGCCTTGCCGAGCTTGCGGCGGATGTGCTCGCCCAGGTAGTGGATGCCCTTGCCCTTGTAAGGCTCCGGCGGACGCTTGGCACGGATCTCGGCGGCAACCTGGCCGACCTGCTGCTTGTCGATGCCCTTGACGTGGATGTGGGTGTTGTCCGGGCACTCGAAGGTGATGCCCTCAGGGGCGGTGTAGATCACCGGGTGAGAGTAACCCAGGGACAGATCCAGGTCCTTGCCCTTGAGCTGAACACGGTAGCCAACGCCGGCGAGCTCGAGGACCTTGGTGTAGCCCTCGGAGACGCCGATGACCATGTTCTGGATCAGGGCGCGGGTGAGGCCGTGGCGGGCACGGGTCTCACGCTCGTCGTCGGGGCGGGAGACGGTCAGCACGCCGTCGGCGACCTCGATGGTGAGCTTCTCATAGAAATCGGCCTCAAGGGTGCCCTTGGAGCCCTTCACGGACACGTGAGTGCCGTCAACTGCCACTTCGACTCCGGCGGGAATCTGGACAGGCTTCTTACCGATACGAGACACGGTGTTCTCCTTTCCTTCTACTCGCCTAAGCGAATTACCAGATGAGGGCGATGACCTCGCCGCCGATGCCCTTCTTGCGAGCATCGCGGTCGGCCATGACACCCTGGCTGGTGGAAACAATGGCGGTACCGAGGCCACCGCGGACGCGGGGGAGGTCCTTCACGCCGGCGTACTTGCGCAGACCAGGCTTGGAGTAGCGCTTGATGCCGTTGATGACCTTGGCCTTCTTGGGACCGTACTTGAGGGTGATGTGCAGGGTCTTGGCGGGGGCGGTGTCCTCAACGGTGTAGCCCTCGATGTAGCCCTCCTCGTAGATGACTCGAGCGATCTCGACGAGCTTCTTGGAGCTCGGCATCGAGACCTCGGCCTTGTTCGCAGCATTGCCGTTGCGGATGCGCGTGAGCATGTCTGCGATCGGGTCGGTGAGATTCATGTGGATTCTCCTTCGTTCTTGATGAGTCCGTGCCCTCGGTACTCCCCCACCCTTAGCGGGGAAGCCTGTAAGGCACGTCTTCCGTACGCTCCACCTCATAGATGAGATGGGCGCGCTGGCAGTGACTTACCAGCTGGCCTTCTTGATGCCGGGAAGCTCGCCCTTGAGCGCCAGCTCGCGGAAGCAGACACGGCACAGGCCGAACTTGCGGTACACAGAGTGCGGACGGCCGCAGCGCTGGCAGCGCGTGTACTCGCGGGTCGAGAACTTCTGCTTGCGATTGCACTTGACGATCATCGATGTCTTAGCCACTTATTTCCTCCTCACATACGTATATATGCGCCTCGGACAGGCGGCACGTGCTCTTCGCGCACCGCCTGTGGAACCCGGGGCTTTAAGAACCTATTTCTTGAACGGGAAGCCGAAGGCGTCGAGAAGGGCCTTGGCCTCTTCGTCGGTCTTCGCGGTGGTGACGATGGTGATGTCCATACCACGGGTGTGGTCGACGGAATCGAAGTCAACCTCGGGGAAGATGAGCTGCTCGGTGACGCCCATCGAGAAGTTGCCACGGCCGTCGAAGGACTTGGCGGAGATGCCGCGGAAGTCGCGGATACGGGGGATGGCGACGGAGGTCAGACGATCGAAGAACTCCCACATACGGTCGCCGCGCAGGGTGACCTTGGCGCCGATGGGCATGCCAGCGCGCAGCTTGAAGGAGGCGATGGACTTGCGGGCGCGGGTGACCATGGGCTGCTGGCCGGTGATGACGCGCAGGTCGCGGACAGCGCCGTCGATAGCCTTGGAATCGGTGGCGGCCTCGCCGACACCCATGTTCACGACGATCTTCTCGAACTTGGGGATCATCATGACGTTCTCATACTGGAACTTGTCCTGCATGAGCTGCTTGACCTCGTCGTTGTACTTGGTCTTGAGACGGGGAATGTACTTCTCCTCAGCCATTTTCACTCCTTACTGGGGTTTTAAGCACGGGGTTGGCCTCGTGGGTTAGCCTCGTGCCTCCTGACGTGCGCCATACCCGCGATGGCTGTCTTGGGCATGACGAATTGACGGCAGGAGCCGACAAAACAGTCGTTACTATACGCTTATGCGGCGACGATTGCCACCGCAACTTCATGTGTGCAGGTAAATCCATAAATCGGGAAACGACATCCCCTTCGTGCGAGTCGGGGCTGGGAGGACCGGGGGATTTTTTCTCGGTCAGGTCCTGCGCAAGACGAAGCGTCCACTGGACGCTTCTTTGCGTGCGGAATCTACAAAATCCCCCGGCCCTCCCAGCCCCCGGCCACGCAAAGCGTTCACATCGTTGAATCCCCGCCACTCTATACTTGTTGCGAATCAACCGCTACTCCGGAGGTTTTCATGCCTTCTTCTCCTTCGACACGTTTTTCCAAACCAGAACTCCTCGCGCCTGCCGGCGGACCGGAGCCGTTTTACGCGGCGCTCGCGGCCGGTGCAGATGCCATCTACTGCGGCATGGGGGCGTTCAACGCCCGACGCAAGGCCGATAACTTCACTGACGAGTCTTTCGAGGCAGCCTGCCGTGCGGCGCATCTCGCTGGGTCGCGTGTCTATGTGACCGTCAACATCGTTATTAAAGACGAGGAGATGTCCGAGGCGCTCTCTCTTGTCGACCGTTGCTGGAGGCTCGGTGCCGATGCCTTCATCATCCAGGACTGGGGCTTGTTTTTTGAGATTCGCCGCCTCATGCCCGAGGTGGAAACCCATATATCGACACAGGCGAATATTCACGACGCCCGGGGTACCGCCTGGTGCAAAGAAGCCGGCGCAGATCGCGTCACGCTTTCTCGCGAGCTCTCCATCGACGAGATCGCCGCAATCCACAATGCCGTGGACATCGAGCTCGAGGTGTTCTCCCACGGCGCCATCTGCTTTTGCTATTCGGGCATCTGCCTGCTTTCCAGCTTCACCTCCCGGGGGCGCTCGGCTAATCGCGGCATGTGCGCACAGCCCTGTCGCCTGCCTTACGAGCTGATTGACGAAACGGGACGCTCCTGGTCGAAGCCCGGTCGCGAGCGCGCCCTATGCCCGCGCGACACCTGCACCGCCGATAAGCTTCCCCGTCTGCTGGATGCCGGCGCTCACGCACTGAAACTCGAAGGGCGCATGAAGGCCCCCGACTACGTGCACTCCATCGTGAGCGCCTACCGTGCGCAGCTCGATGACATCCTCGCCGGCCGCGAAATCTCAGACGAGACCGCGCAGGCCCGTTACCGCCAACTCAAGCGCTGCTTCAATCGCGATTTCACCTCCGAGTATCAGGAGGGTCGTTCGGGCGATGAGATGATGAGCTACGAGCGCTCGAACAACCGAGGCCAAATCGTGGGCGAGGTGCTCGGTAGCAAGCCACTCGGCAACACAAAGGGCCTGAAACCCGACGACAAGCGCCGTCGCGCCGCCTGGACGAAGCTGCGCCTTTCCGAGCCCGTGAGCAAGGGCGACCTACTCGAGCTGCGCCACGACGATGAGTTCGATCAGTTCCTCACCGCAATCGCCCCCGAGGATGCCCAGGCGGGCGATATCATCGAGTGCCGCACCGCCCGCCCCATGCCCGCAGGCGCCCTTGTACGCCTTATCCGCAGCCAGGCCGCGCTCGACGCTGCAGAGGCTGCGCTCAAGCGCCCTGTCGCCCGCAAGCGCGCCGTGGATGTGCGCGTTGTGGCCCACCTGGGGCAGCCGCTTGCCGTTGAACTGACCTGCATCGACGATCCAGCGCTTTCCGGACGCGCGGAGGGCTTCACGGTGGAGTCCGCCAAGACCCGCGCCGTATCAGCGGAAGACCTGGTCGAGCACGTGGGCCGCATGGGCTCGTCGCCATTTGAGGCGGTAAGCTTCGACATCCAACTTGACGAGGGCTGCGGCATGGGATTTTCCGCGGTCCACAAGGTGCGCGCCGCCGCATGCGAAGCGCTGGAACGATCCATCCTCGCGCCGTACGCTGAGCGCGTAAACCATTTGATGGTGCAGAGCGACCCCGTGTGCCCGGCGGACTTGAACGACCTCGGGGAGGTCTGTGCGCTCGTCACCTCACTCAATGCCGCCGCGGCGGCACGCAAGGCGGGGGCGGCACGCGTGTACATGACCGTTGACGACCTGCTCGCTGAAGGGCTCTCCCCTGCCAGCTGCTCCGCCGAGGGCGTCATCCCCGTGCTCGATGAGGTCTCCCGCGAACTCGACCACGAGCGACTCGACCCGTGGTTCACCCCCGGTGCACCCGCGGCCGTTGGCACCATCTCCGAACTCGCGCTCGGCGCAGAGATCGGTTCCGTTGTGGAGCTTCGCAGCTGCATCCCCGTGCATAACGTCCCGTGCATGCGTGAGCTCGCCGCCCGTGGTGCGCACGCAGCTTGGCTCTCACCCGAGCTCACCCTCGCCGAAATCGAACGTATCGCCCCGCAGCGCGGCGAAATGACGCTGGGCCTCATGGTACTCGGCGTTCCCCGCGTCATGACGAGCGAGCATTGCATCCTGCAGGTCGCCGGCGCCTGCATCCACGATTGCGCGAGCTGCCGCCTGCGCGCCCGCGACTTCAAGCTCAAGAACATCGACGGGCGCATGCTGCCCGTCCGAACGGGCCTCAACGGCCGTAGCCACCTCTACGACGGCGTTCAGCTCGATGCCACCCCACAGATTCCGCAGCTGCTTCGCGCCGGCGTTACGCGCTTCCTCGTTGACGGCACATTGATGAATATCGATATGTTATCGCGCTCTGTTGCGCGGACCAATCGCGCCCTGGAAGCCGCTCGATCCGGGCGCACGCCCGACAAGCGTCTTCCTGGTACAAGCTCTGGCTGCCTGTTCCAAGGCGTTGAATAGGAGCACCTCGATCGCATGTCAAAGGGGAGCGGGACTTCACACCCCGCTCCCCTGTTTTTGTAGCTGCCTGTATTTGACCTATATGCAGCGGTCGGTTTGGACCACATATCGATACTTGTCGATATGTTTTGATTGCCCTCTGAGTCGCTGCTCGAAGCACGATGACATCCTGCTCGCACGCCCTTCAGCACAAGGCTCAACCCGTGTGGCAGCCCATGCGAACAGCGCATTCCCCCGCACTACTCCTCCTCGGGGTACACAACGCCCCAATCACGGCGCAGACGGGTCATCGTCTCCATCACGTCCGAAGCGCAATCGATAAGCTTCAGCTTTGACTCATCCCCGGCAACTGCCTTCTCCAGGTCGGCGATCTCGTAGCACAGCGCATAAGCCTCAACACCAGCCGTGACCTCCTCGCGGCGACCGTCGGCCGTCCAAGTGATCGTCGCTCGGTCCGCGCGCGGGTATGCCATGATCTCAACGTAGCAATCGTCGAAGCACAGGTCGGCGCGCTTGGGCTGCTTGGCGTGCATGGTGAGGGAGAACACGCCGAGCTGTCCCTGCGCATTGCGCGTGATAAAGCCGCTCTCTTCATCCACCCCCGTCTTGAAGAGGTTGGCGAGCGATACGACCTCATCAGGTTGGCTCTCCATGAACAGTCGGGCGACCGAGAGCGCATATACACCAATATCCAGCATGGCGCCGCCCGCAAGAGAGCGATTCCAAAAGCGGCTCTGCACGTCCTCATAGTCGTGAAAACTACCGAAGTTGACCTGCGCAAGACGAAGTCGGCCAAACTCTCCGGAGCGCGCACGACGCATAAGCTCGACATAGAGGGGCATGTGCAGGACCGTCGTTGCGTCCATAAGCACAACGTGATGCTCATCGGCAATAGCACGCGCCTCGACCAGCTCATCAGAATTAAGGGTGATCGCCTTTTCGCAAAGCACGTGCTTTCCAGCCGCGAGCGCCCCGCGTAGGTACTCGATATGTGTGTTGTGAGGCGTGGTGATGTAGATGGCATCGACCGCAGGGTCCGCATACAGCTCTTCGACCGTGCGATACACGCGCGCAACGCCATATTCGGCCGCGAAGGCCTCGGCCTTTGCAAACGTGCGATTTGCCACGCCGTAAACCTTGCGCCCCGCGAGCGCAAGGGATTGGGCCATCTGATTTGCAATTACGCCACAACCAATAACCGCCCACCTCAGCTCAGGTGCGGTGAAGATATCATCTGGGAACGGCAATCCCTCAACAGCGGCAAACGCGGCCTTTGCTGCCGCAGCGGCGTCCAAGGGCGCAGCATTGAGAGTGTTCTGTGTATCCATGTGTACCCCATTTCCATAATTGATCACTACGATGCAATTTTGGCACAAGGAGCAAGTCTCAACACGGTCTATGTAAGAAGAAGCTCTTAGTGAACCCTCTCGTTAGAAGGGTCGATTCATTTTTGTAAAAGTGTACGTTTTGGGGGAGGTTTTACCCTTAAATCAGAGATTGGGATCGGATCACTTGATGTTTGCCCAGGATAGGATTTGGCATCGACCCTGATTTCGACCGAACAGCCCCAAAACTTCCCCCAAAACGTACACTTATCAATTTCAGGCATAAAAAACGAAATACCCCCTGAACTGCCCGAGGCAGTCCAGGGGGTACGAAGGCGCTCTAGATGCTAGATCTTAGAACTTGTGACCGCACTTCTTGCAAATGCGGAGCTTGGTCTTGTGACCGTCGAGCTCGCCAGCCTCGTGGCCAACACGGGTGCGCTTGCCGCACTCGGGGCAGATAAGCTGGACGTTGGAGACGTCGATCGGCATCTCCTTGTCGACGATGCCGCCCTGCTGACCGGCAGCGTTGGGCTTGACGGCCTTCTTGGCGACGGCGACGCCCTCGACGATGACCTTGCCCTCGGAAGGCAGCGCGCGCAGGACGACGCCCTGCTTGCCGCGATCCTTGCCGGAGAGCACCTCGACCTTGTCGCCCTTCTTGATGGACATAGACATAGTGGTCTCTCCCTTACGTTAGAGGGTCTCGGGTGCGAGCGAGACGATCTTCATGTACTTCTTGTCACGAAGCTCGCGAGCGACGGGCCCGAAGATACGGGTGCCGACAGGCGAACCATCCTTGTTGATGACGACGGCAGCGTTGTCATCGAAGCGGATGTAGGAACCGTCCTTGCGGCGGACCTCCTTCACGGTGCGCACGATAACGCAGCGGACAACATCCTTCTTCTTGACGTTCGCGCCAGGCGTGGCCTCCTGGACGGCGGCCATGACGACGTCACCGATGCCGGCGTAACGGCGCTTAGAGCCGCCCAGCACCTTAATGCAACGAACCTTGCGCGCACCGGAGTTGTCGGCAACGTTCAGCATGGTTTGCATCTGAATCATGGTTGGAACCTTTCCGAACCTAGGCCAGTGAGAGGTGCGACCGCCCTTGGTGAATACCCGAGGCATCCAAGCGGGCGCACATCACCGGAAAACTTACATCGACAAGCTTACTTGGCGCGCTCGATGATCTCGACGAGACGCCAACGCTTGGTGGCGGACAGCGGACGGGTCTCCATGATACGGACGGTATCGCCGACACCAGCGGTGTTCTCCTCGTCGTGGACGTGGAACTTCTTGGTGCTGGTCATCATCTTGCCGTACTTGGGGTGACGCTTGCGCTCCGTGGTGGTCACAACAATGCTCTTGTTGCCCATGATGGAGGAAACGATACCCTGGCGGACCTTGCGCGCGTTGCGCTCAGTTGCTTCAGCCATTATCTACTCCTGTGCTACTCGGTGGCAGCGGACTTCTCCGCTGCGATCTGACGGGCACGCTGCTCGGTGAGGACACGAGCGATGTCCTTCTTCACGGTGGTCACGCGAGCGGTGTTGTCCAGCTGGCTGGTGGCCATCTGGAAACGAAGGTTGAAGAGCTCGGCGCGGCAATCCTTCAGCTTCTCAGCCAGGGCCTCGTCGGAAAGCTCACGAATCTCTGCGGGCTTCATTACTTGTCCTCCCCGTTCTTAGCGCGGGTAATGATCTTGGTCTTGATCGGCAGCTTGTGCTGGGCAAGACGCAGGGCCTCGCGTGCGATCTCCTCGGACACGCCGGCGATCTCGAACATAACGCGACCCGGCTTGACGACGGCCACCCACTCCTCGGGGTTACCCTTACCGGAGCCCATGCGGGTCTCCGCGGGCTTCTTGGTGATGGGCTTGTCGGGGAAGATGGTGATGTAGACCTTACCGCCACGCTTCATGTAGCGGGTCATGGCGATACGAGCGGCCTCGATCTGACGGTTGGTGATCCAGTGACGATCGAGAGCGACGATGCCGTACTCACCGAAATGGAGCTCGGTGTTGCCCTTGGCCTGGCCCTTCATGGAGCCACGCTGCACCTTGCGGTGAAGAATACGCTTAGGAGCGAGCATTACTGATTCCTCCTATCGTTGTTGCGACGACGCGGACGGGAGGTACCCTCGAGAGCCATGTTGGGAACAGGCTGGCCCGGGAGCTTCTCGCCCTGGTAGATCCAGACCTTGACGCCGCAGGAGCCCATGGTGGTGCGGGCGGTGGCGGTGCCGTAGTCGATCTTGGCGCGGAGGGTGTGCAGCGGCACGCGACCCTCGCGGTACCACTCGCGGCGACCCATCTCAGCGCCGCCGAGACGACCGGAGCACTGGATACGGATGCCCTTGGCACCGGCCTTGCGAGCGGACTGAACGGCCTTGCGCATGGCGCGACGGAAGGCGACGCGGCCCTCGAGCTGCTCGGCGATGGACTGAGCCACCAGCACGGCGTCGAGCTCGGGACGCTTGACCTCGATCACGTCGACGGACAGGTTGCCCTTGGAGACGCCGGCGACACGCTCGAGCTCGGTGCGGAGACCGTCGATCTCGGAGCCCTTCTTGCCGATGACGACGCCAGGACGAGCGGTGAGGATGATGACCTTCACCTTATCGCCGGCGCGCTCGATCTCAACGCGGGAGACGGCGGCGCGGGCGAGACGCTTCTCGAGGAAGCGACGGATCTCGATATCGTTGCCGAGAGTCTTAGCGTAATCCTTCTCAGCGAACCAGCGGGAGCGCCAGTTCTCGGTGATGCCGAGGCGGAAGCCAGTGGGATAGACTTTCTGACCCATGACGCTTAAGCCTCCTTTCGAGGAGCAACGATGACGGTGATGTGGCTCGTGCGCTTCAGGATGCGGGAAGCGGAGCCCTTGGCGCGAGGACGGATGCGCTTGAGCGTCGGGCCCTCGTCGACATAAGCGGCCTTGACGACCAGGTCGTCGGCGCGCATCTGGTTGTTGTGCTCGGCGTTGGCGACGGCGGAGCGCAGGACCTTCTCCACGTCCACGGCGACGGAGCGCGTGCAGAAGTGGAGGATATCGAAGGCCTGAGCGACGTTCTTGCCGCGGATCAGGTCGATCACGAGGCGAGCCTTGCCGGGGGAAACGCGCACGTACTTAGCCGTGGCGCGGACCTCGCGGGTCTCGGTGGAAGTAGTAGCCATTTACCTAAACCCCCTATTTGGCCTTGTGCGCACGGAAGGTACGGGTGGGCGCGAACTCGCCCAGCTTGTGACCAACCATGGACTCGGTGACGTACACGGGAACATGCTTGCGGCCGTCGTGAACGGCGATGGTGTGACCGACCATCTCGGGGAAGATGGTGGACGCGCGGGACCAGGTCTTCACGACGTCCTTCTTGCCAGCCTCGTTCATCGCGATGATACGCGAGAGGAGGCGCGCCTCTACGAACGGGCCCTTTTTGAGACTTCTGCTCATAAGTGCTTTCTCCTAACGGGTATCGATTACTTCTTGCGACGACGGATGATGAGGTCGTTAGACGTCTTCTTCTTGTTGCGGGTACGGTAGCCCTTGGACGGGGTGCCCCACGGAGAGACGGACGGACGACCGGAGGTGTGCGAGCGACCCTCGCCACCGCCGTGCGGGTGATCGACCGGGTTCATGACGGTACCACGGACGGTCGGGCGGACGCCCATCTTGCGATGACGGCCGGCCTTACCGATCACGATGTTGGCGTGCTCGGAGTTGCCGACCTCACCGATGGAGGCGCGGCAGGTCACGAGAACACGACGCATCTCGGAGGAAGGCATGCGGATGATCGCGTACTTGCCCTCCTTACCCATGAGCTGGCAGGCGGTACCAGCGGAACGGGCGATAGCAGCGCCCTTGCCAGGCTGAAACTCGATGGCGTGGATGAGGGTACCCACGGGAATCTCGGACAGCGGCATGGCGTTGCCCGGCTTGATGTCGGCGCCGGCACCGGAGATGACGGTGTCGCCGACCTTGAGGCCCTTGGGGGCCAGGATGTAGCGCTTCTCGCCGTCCACGTAGTGGAGCAGGGCGATGCGAGCGGAGCGGTTCGGGTCGTACTCGATGGTAGCGACCTTGGCCGGCACGCCGTCCTTGTTGCGCTTGAAGTCGATAACGCGGTACTGGCGCTTCACGCGGCCACCCTGGTGGCGCATGGTGATGCGACCGGCGTTGTTACGACCGGCCTTGACCGGCAGCGGCTCGAGAAGAGACTTCTCGGGCGTGGTGCAGGTGATCTCGGAGAAGTCCGCGATCGTCTGCCAGCGACGGCCGGCGCTGGTCGGCTTAAGGTGCTTTACAGCCATTCCTTATCCCTTTCATATCGGTCCGTTGGCCACTGCAAGCCGGGATCGTGGATGCAGTGACACCGGATTACCACGGCTCCGGGCGTTTCCTTTTAATACGCACGGAGCACTTGAGCTTGCCTCCCCTATTCGAAGAGGCAAGCGTCAAGAACTAACAGAGGCGTGAATTACGCCTGAGTGCCGAAGACCTCGATGGTCTGACCCTCGGCCACGGTGACGATGGCCTTCTTCCAAGAACGGGTCTTGCCAGCGACATAGCGAACGCGCTTGGTCTTGGGCTTGACGTTCAGGGTGTTAACGCGAACAACCTTCACGCCAAAGATCTCCTCGACGGCGTCCTTGATCTGGAACTTGTTGGCGTCCTTGGCAACCTCGAAGGTGTACTTGTTCTCCTCCATGGCGGAGTAGGAACGCTCGGACACGATCGGGCGGATGATGATCTCGTGAGCGGTCATTTAGGCGAGCACCTCCCCGAAGTGAGCGGCGATGTCGGCGGGCATCAGCAGAGCGCCGTTGTTGACGAGGTCATAGGTGTTGGCCTCGGCAGGCGTGATGATGAACGTCTTGGGGATGTTGCGGAAGGAGAGGTAAGCGTTGATGTCATCCTCGCGAACGATGATGGTCAGACGCTTGCCCTCGATGCCCAGAGCCTTGAGCATGGCAACGGCGGCCTTGGTGGAAGGCTTCTCGAAGCCGTAGTCGTCAACGAGAACGAGCTCGTTGTCGCGAAGCTTGGCGGACAGGGCGGAGCGCATGGCGAGCTTGACCTCTTTGTTGTTCATGCGCTTCACGTAGGTGCGGGGCTTGGGCCCGAAGATCACACCGCCACCACGCCACTGAGCGGCGCGGATGGAGCCCTGACGGGCACGGCCGGTGCCCTTCTGACGCCAAGGCTTCTTGCCGCCACCGGAGACCTCGGAACGGCCCTTGGTGGACTGGGTGCCCTGACGCCAGCAGGCCTGCTGGCACTTGACGATGTGGTGCATGACGTGGATGTTCGGCTCGATGCCGTACACGGCGTCGGCGAGCTCGGCCTCGGCGACCTGCTTGCCCTCGGCGTTCTTCACTTCAAACTTAGACATAGCGACGGTCCTCCTTTACGCCATGCGGATGGCGACCAGACCGTTCTTGCCACCGGGCACAGCGCCCTTGACAAGCATGAGGTTCTGCTCAGCATCAATGCGGACAACGGAGAGGTTCTTCACGGTCACGCGGGCGTTGCCCATGTGGCCGGCCATCTTGACGCCCTTGAGGACGCGGGCCGGGTAAGCGCACTGGCCGATGGAGCCGGGGTGACGCTGGATGTGGGAACCGTGGGTCATGGGACCGCGGCGCTGGTTCCAGCGCTTAATGCGACCCTGGAAGCCCTTACCCTTGGAGGTGCCGATGACGTCGACCTTGGCGACGTTCTCGAAATCAGCGACGGTGACGACGTCGCCGACCTTGTGCTCCTCGCCGTTCTCGACGCGGACCTCACGAAGGTAACGGACGGGCTCGACGCCAGCCTTAGCGAAGTGACCAGCCATGGGCTTGTTCACGTGCTTGGACTTGATGTCGCCGAAGCCGATCTGGACAGCGTTGTAGCCGTCGGTCGCCTCAGTTTTAACCTGCGAGACGGTGCAGGGGCCAGCCTGGATGACCGTGACGGGGACGACGTTATCGTCCTCGTCCCAAACCTGGGTCATGCCGATCTTGCGGCCGAGAATCATGTTGATCATTCGATCTCCAACTCTCGGTGGTCTTGGGACATTGCACGCGCCCCTTGCGCGTGCCCCTAGAGGACCACATACGGACTTGCGTGCCACTCCTTGCATTCGCTTTGACCTCTTGTGCGCGGCAACCCATTTGCGCAGGTAGATGGCCTAGGCAGAATCCTCCTAGTGAACACAGCTTGATTAGTATACACGCCCGCGGGCGTCTCCATATTGTCTTCGCAATGTTTTTGCAGGTGAAGGGCGTTGCCCGCTCCGCCGAGGGGCAGCGTCGGATTTCGCTCGGTCAAGTCCTGCTCGCGACGAAGCGTCCGCTGGACGCTTCTGCTCGTGCGGAATCTACGAAATCCGACGCCGCCCCTCGCGGAACCCAAGCTGCCATCCCCTTGCCGAACCTCAATTTAGGGACTGTCCCTAAATTGAGGCTACTCGCTGCGGAGAGCCTCCACGGGGTCGCGGCGGGCGGCACTGCGACTGGGAATGAGCCCGGCCATGACGGTGAGGGCCACGCTGATGAAGATGAGGATGAGAGCCGATGAGATGGGCAGGCGCATCACGTTCTCCACGTGGTGCACGGCCAAGGCCCACGCGTTCACGGGGAATGAGACGGCCACGACCACCGCTATGGCGAGCACGCCCGCGATGAGGCCCTCGATGAAGGTCTCGGCGTTGAAGACGTTGGCGATATTGCGCTTGGAGGCGCCCATCGCGCGCAGGATACCGATCTCCTTCTTACGCTCGAGCACGCTGATGTAGGTGATGATGCCGATCATGATGGAGCTCACCACGAGCGAGATGCTCACAAAAGCGATGAGCACGAGCGAGATCATGTTGACGATGCTCGTCACGCTGCCCATGAGCACGCCCATGTAATCCGTGTAGACGATGACCTTATCGTCCTCCCCCGCGGCGCGCATATCCTCGTTGTAACGGTCGATCGCCCCGAGCACCGCGTCTTTGGCCTCGAAGTCAACGGGATAGATGCTGACCGCCTGCGGGTCGGCCGCATCGGCGTAGCCGAGCGTCGAAAGGTTATTGTCGTAGGTGAGCCTGCTGGCGTTGGCGTAGCTCCCCATGAGGGACGCAAGATCCTCCGCATCCATGTTGAAATGGATGGCACGCGCAAAGGCCCCGCCGTCGACCGAGAACGCCTGCTGCATGTTGGCAGCAAGACGCTGGGCGAGCTGAGGCGCGGCCGCGGCGAAGGTGCGGCCGAGACCTTCCTGAAGCTGCGTGCCAATCGCGGCAGCGAGCTGGTTGGAAACCTGACCCGCCACGTCCTTGAGCGCGCTTGCCATGTAGGGAGCCAAATCGTCACGCACATAGGCGCGCACGATCTTGTCCAGGCGCTCGGCCACAGGCTTGCCCGCCACGGCCGCCACCTCGTCAAGCAGGGCTGCGCCACCTTCCGGCGCCGTGGATCCGGCATATGCGACGAACTGCTCGACGAGCTTTTCGCCAAAATCGGGCTCACTTGGGCGCAACCCCTCGCCATGTGCGGGCAACCACGCTGTGAGGAAGCGCTCGACAAAGGCGCCCGAGAGTTTTGACACCTGTTCGAGCTGTGCCTTGTCGAGCACGGGATCGCTCGCAAGATCGCCCAGGATGCCCTTGAAATCCGGCATCGGCGCGCCCGAGAGGATACCGGCAAGGTCCACTCCCTCAAGAGCGCTCGATATGTCTATGTCTACCCCGCCCATGTCGAGCCCCGCAAAATCGAAGCCCGAAAGATCGAGCCCTGCACCGAGTTTGGACGCATCGACCTTGAACGCCGCACGCAACGCCGCCTCGTCCACGGAGAACAGGCTCGCCAAATCAACGCCGCGCTTGGCCTCCTCCTGCAACGTTGCGAACGGTTTCCCGGTGAAGACATCAACCTCGGGCTCGGCGAGCTGTGCCCGCACGATCTCCGAATTCGCAGCGCGCTTCATGAGCTCGTCGGTCAGGCCGCTGGTATAGGCGATGCCCTGCGAGAGCGCGGCGGACTTTGCCGTGGGACTCGGCTGGACGATACCCACGATCTTGAGGTCCAGGCCCTGGCTCACCTGGTCCGCCATGAACGAGGCGTCGTCGGACATGTCGGTCCAACCACCCGTCTCGGCGTTGCGGCGATACGAGTCGGAAGCGGCGAGAACCTTGAACGTCGTGCCGAGCGCGTCGTCGTAGGTGAAATCCGCATCGACCTCGGGGACATGCACCTCCCCCGAGCCGCTCATGGTGCGCTCGACCATGCGATCGAGGGCGGCGGGGTCGAGCACGCCCATGCTGTACAACGTGAAGTCCGATATCTTGCCACGAGGCGAAAGCACGAGGACGCACTCATCGGCCGCCTTGGCCCATCGGCCGGCGACCACGTCGTACTGCTCGTCGAGCAGCTTGGGATTGTCGATCATCTCGTTGAACGCCGTAGTGCCCGTCATCATGGTGCCCGCCATCGCGGCGCTCGACGCCCCGCCGGTCATGGCGGTCGTCATTGCGTTGGGCGACAGGCGCACCGGCCCCTCCGAGGTATCGGATCGATACACGAGCGGTGTGATGCCGTAGTCATACTGGATGGCCGAAACCTCGCCATCGAGTTCCTTGGCGTCCTTATCCAAAAAGCCCTTGAAACTCGCCATATCGTTGGATTTCACGCTCGCGAACATATCGGAGAGCATCGTGAATATCGGAATAGGCTCCTTCAGGTCGACTTTGCGGCCTCCGTCGGCGTCGGCAGACGGCGCCTCGGAGCCGTCGGCCCCATCCCCGGACACCTCTTCCTCAGGTGTGCCGGCATCCCCCGTCATCATGCTCGTGAGGTCGTAGCTCTGCCGCGCGATCGTGAGCGGATAACTCGACAATGTGTCTTGCTCGACCTTGGCGATGTAGCCGTTCACACCGTTGGAGAGCGCCAAAATCGCCGCGATGCCGATGATGCCGATCGACCCGGCGAAGGCCGTCATGATGGTGCGGCCCTTCTTGGTCATGAGGTTGTTGAAGGACAGGGAGAGCGCCGTGAGCAGACCCATCGACGAGCGGTGCGCGGGACCCTCGTCGGGATGGGCGACGGCGGCCGCACGCACGACCTCGACCTCATCCTCCGGCACGGGGCACGTGTCCCCGGCAAGACGCCCGTCCTTGATGCGCACGATGCGCGTCGCGTAATCTTCGGCGAGCTGCGGGTTGTGCGTGACCATGATCACGAGCCGCTCGCGCGCGACCTCCGCGAGCAGATCCATCACCTGGATGCCCGTCTCGGTATCGAGGGCGCCCGTGGGCTCATCGGCGAGCACGATCTCGGGGTCGTTCACCAGCGCGCGTGCGATGGCGACACGCTGCATCTGGCCGCCCGAGAGCTGCGATGGCTTCTTGTTCACATGCGCGCCCAGGCCCACGCGCTCGAGCGCGGCACGGGCGCGACGCTCCCGCTCAGCGCGGTCCACGCCCGCCAACGTGAGCGCGAGCTCCACGTTGGCCAGAATCGTCTGATGCGGAATGAGGTTGTAGCTCTGGAAGATGAAGCCCACACGGTGGTTGCGGTATGTGTCCCATTCCGCATCCGTATAGTCACGAGTCGAGGTTCCGTTCACCACGATGTCGCCCGAGTCGGCGTGGTCGAAGCCGCCCAATATGTTCAAGAACGTGGTCTTGCCGGAACCCGATGGGCCCAGAACCGCCACGAACTCGCTCTCCCTGAAGGTGACGGAGACGCCGTCCAGGGCGCGCTGGACCAGGTCCCCGGTCTTATATGTCTTGGTGATGTCGCGAATCTCGATCATGCGCAGCCTATCCACGTGATGTCATATTCGCTTTTCGTACCCACATTCCCCGCGTTTAGGCGAACGTGGGGACGCGATACAAAGACCTTATGTGGCATCGGCGAGACGGGCCGCCAGGAGATCGCGAACCGCTGCACCGGTAGTGCCAGCGGGCGAATCAGCCCAAAGGCCTATTCCGAGAGCTCGCCCGCGGCCATGCGCTCGGCGAGGCGGGTGTTGGTCCACTGGCGGACGAGCTCGTAGAGCACCGCCACGATGGGAATGAAGAATACGATGCCCACGATGCCGAAGAGCTTGCCGCCCACGAGCGCGGCGATGAGGGTCCACAGCGCGGAGAGGCCCACGGAGGAACCCACCACATGGGGATAGATAAACTGATTCTCGACGAACTGGACGGCCAGGTACACGATCACGCAGATGATCGCCTGACCGGGCGAAGCGAGCAGGGTGAGGAACGCGCCGATGGCGCACGACGCGAAGGCGCCCACATACGGCACGAAGGCGAAGACCGCGGTGAGGAAGCCGATGAGCCCGGCATACGGCAGGCGGAAGAGGGAGAACGCGATGAAGATAAGCGTGCCCAAGATGCACGCCTCCAGGCACTGCCCCGAGAGGAACTTGGAGTACGTATCGGTTGCCAACGCCGCGACGTGGCGGATGCGCGATGCGTGTCGCGGGGCGAGATGGGCATCCATCATACGGTTGACCTGACGGCCGAGCACGCGCTTGCTCGCCAGAACGTACACGGCGATGACGAAGGCGAACACCGTGCTCGAGACAACCGAGACGGTGGAGCGCGCAGCGGCGAACACCGAGGTGGCGATGGAGCCGAGTCCGAAGTTCATCAGGCCCTGCAGGCCCTGCGAGCGGGAGGCAGAACCGGCGGCGGGCTGTAGCCAGGCCATGAGCTTGTCCACGTCCACGCCCTCGGCCGCCAGGACGCGCTCGATCTCGGGCAGGCGCTCGGCGAGCAGGGGCGCGACGGTGCGAGCGGAGGCGATGAGCTCGGGCACGAGCATCGTGACGGCCATGACGGCCACACCAGCGATGGCGATGAGCACCAGCACGATGCTCACCACGGTCACAAGACCAGGCTGAGGACGCTTCTCCTTTGGAAGGCGCTCGACCAGGCGGCCGAGCATGCGCTCCATGCCCGAAACGGGCACGTTCAGCACGAAGGCGAATCCAAGGCCGAGCAGCACCGGGAAGAAGATGTTGATGACGGCGGACAAGGCGCCGATCACCACGTCGAGGTGCATGACGGCGGCATAGAGACAAACGCCGAACGCGATCAGCGAGGCGGCGCGGCGCGATTTCTCGTCGAACATGGGCATCCTTACATGAGGGCGGCACCCGCGGTCCATCGAGACCTCGGGTGCCACACGGTTTTGGGCCTTATACCCAATCTTTTGAACCCATCACACGGCCGCTCGCCCTCCCGTGCACGCTCAAACACCCGCCAACAGGACGTCTCCGGACGGGCTGGTGTCGGCATAACCGGTTTTCAGGAAGGTGTAAATGGCCTTCGAATAGTACGCCGACCCGAGCTCCGAGGGATGGGAGTAATCGCGTAGGAAATATCGGTCGTACTCATGGCCGGAGAAATCCGCGACCTGAAATCCCGCATCGGCGGCCGCATCGCGCACCATGCGATAGTACTGCTGACGGACCTCACACGTGTAAACGGTCTGGTCGTAGGCCGCTCCCTTGACGGGTTGGATCACGATGAGCGGTTCGACCCCCGTCTCGCGGCACACATCGAGAACCATCTTGAAGTCCTCGAACTCCTGCGAGCTGAAGTACTCGTCACCCCGCACCTTCCAGCTCTTGTTCGCGCCCTCCAGCCACGTCTTGAAATGCTTGCCGTACCAGGCGTCGCTCATTCCAAGGTCGTTGCCCGTCGCCTGGGCCCGGGCGGCGCGATCGGCCTCGGTGAACACCGCGTCCCAATCGGGACCGCCGGTCGCGCGGGGCGGACGCGGGGCGGTCGCGTCGCCTGCAACACCAGAACCCCGACCGTCGAGGGCCAGGTCGTGAGCGAGGCGTACATCGGATGCAAGGGTTTTCGCCGCCTCATCCACATCGCGCACGATGCGCTCGACGGACCCCTCGTTCGCCGGCTCTCCGGCGCCGTACTCGGCCGCGCGCTGAGCCACGCGACGCTTCAACCCGTCGGATATATCGCCATTCGCCATGAACGCCTCGAAAGCCCCGGATGAATATACGTCGGGAAAATCACGCGCGGGGCGGCGGTACGTCATGAACCATTGGATGCTCGGGAAAAGCACCACGCGGCGCGGGGCATCCGCCACCGAGGCAAAGGCACCGATCTCGATTGCCTGCCACAGGTCCGCACAACCCGCGCGGCCCGCCATCAGCGCGCCCACATCGTAGGTACCGGGAGCAAGCAGGTTGCCCGGATGAGAGAAGCCCGCCGGCCCCGGGTTGAGCTCCGAAGACCCGAACACCGGGGCGACCGACTCGCCGCGGTCGACGCTGCGTTCGTATTGACCCCGCATGAGCTGCCAGCTCGACACCTCTTGCGCCGTGGGATAGCCCACGAAAGGCGCATCTTCATCTGTCAGCCGACTCTCCCAGGCATACGCGCCGCCGCCGCCGACGGCGAGCGTCGCAGCCAGGGCCAGGGCGATGATGCGTCTTCTCATGACAACCCCCTAGAACTCCGCATACACCGGGCTTGCCGGTGCCCCATACGGGGAGAGCACGAAAAACCACCCGAGCACTGCCACGAGCACCACGACGGCCGCAAACCAAGCGACGGCCGCCGAAGTCGCGTCCGAGTAGAACCATGTGCGCACGCGCTCGGGCGTCAAGGCACGCAGGCGCGCAAACGCAGACGCGCTATGCCCCGCGGCGCGCACGGCCTCGCCCGGACGGCCCTCGGCGCTCATCACAGTCTCACCGCGATCTGCTCGATGATCTTGTTCACCGTGTTCATTTCCGAGCGCTCGACCGCGGTGGGCGCGATGTCCACACCGAAGCGCTCCTCGATCTCGACGAGCACTTCGATAGCGGCGAGGGAGTCGAGCAGACCCGCCGCGAACAGATCGATGTCGCGCTCCTCGCGCACGGCCTCGTCGTCGCAGATGTCTTCCAGCATGTCGAGGACCTCTGCCTCGAGTTCGTTCCTATCCATTGATGATCCTTTCGATGATGTGGGTGAGCTGACCGGAGAAGAGCGCGAAGCCGATGACCACGAGCTGCATCGTGACGAACCACGACAGCGCCTGGTACCAACGCTTGCGCTTGTTCCGCTTGTAGAAGGCCGACCGCTTTTGGTAGACCTCGGTGAGCGCGAGCAACACGCCGTGATACAGGCCGTACGCGAGGTAGTCGAGGGTCAGTCCATGCCACGCGCCCATGAGCAGCATGTCGACCAGGTAGGCCGCGCACGCCGTGTGCAGGCGGCTCGAGAAGAGCTTTCGCTTGGAGGCCATGCGCACGAACCTCATGAAGACGAAGTCGCGCAGCCACGTGGACAACGTGATGTGCCAACGGTTCCAAAAGTCCTTCATGTCCTGCGCCGCAAACGGGGCGCGGAAATTCTTGGGCGTGGCGATGCCGAAGCAGTAGCTCGCCCCCACCGCCATGAGCGAATAGCCGGCAAAGTCGAAGAAGAGGTACAGGGCGTAGACGTACGCGCGGGCGATGGTGCGCACCGGCGCCGGCCCGGGAATCGAAATCACCGCCGGCACGCCCGCAAGCTGCGCGGTGGCGGAAGGGTCGAGGGCCGTCTGCGCAATCGTTGCCAGCACCAGTTGCGACACGGCTCCGGCGAGCAGGAACAAGATGCCCCGACTGAAGAGGTCGGCGTACTCGGATCGGGAAAGCCGTCTGTCGGCGTCTTCTCGGAACCGACGCGACCGATCGATCGGCCCCGAGGTGAACGTCGCGAAAAACGTCAGGAAGTACAGGTAGTCGACGACACCGAGGTCGTCGATGAGGCCATCGCGGATTTCGATGAGCACCTGCACCGCCTTGAAGGTGAGGTAACTGATGCCGATGAAGCCCAGCAGGTTCGCATCGAACACCGCCCCCACCTTGTAGATGACGAGCGGGGCGATGGTCGCGACAAGCGATGCGCGGTACACCGTCATGCTCTTGCAGCCGCTCTTCCAGCTGGCGAGCGTCGCGCGCATGGACGCGAACGCCACCGTGAGAAACACCGCGAACGCGACGGCACCGGCGGGGCTGCCCGCGAAGAGCAGACCGACCATCACGCATGAGGCCGCGAAGCCGTAATACTTGATACGCCTCTCCATGAAGCCGAGCACTGCGGCGGGAACCACCGCCGCGGCGAGCGCCATGAAAAACGACGGGGAGGTATAAAAGCCCATCGGTGCCTATTTCTTCTCGGTGAGGGCACGGCGGTCGAGTTTGCCATTGCCGGTCATGGGCAAGGACTCATGGAACGCGACCTTCTTCGGAACCATGTAATGGGGCAGGAACTCGGCCAGGCGCTCCTTAAGCACGAGACCCGCGCGAAACGGCGTGTCCCCAAGCGGTTCGGACGGCACGACATGCGCCACGAGGTGCGAGATCTTCCCGTCCCGATACACCGGGGCGACCGCGGCGGCGGCGATCTCGGGCAGGCGACGCAAATGACCCTCGATCTCGCCGAGCTCGATGCGAAAGCCGTTGAGTTTGACCTGCAGATCGAGGCGGCCGCGGAAATGCAGCATGCCCTCGGCGTCGAGATAGCCCTCATCGCCGGTTCGATAGGCACGCACGGGGGCGCCGTCGAGCACAGCATTGTCGAAGACGCGCGTCGTGAGGTCGGGCCGCCCAAAGTAGCCGCGGGCGACCGTATCGCCCTCGATAACGACCTCGCCGAAGGTGCCGGCGGGAACGGAACGCCCCTCCTCATCGACGATACGGAGACGCGTGCCGAGGCGCGGGGCGCCCACGGGCAAGGGCTCGGGGCTCGCCGCCATCTCGGCCGTCACCTCAACCGAGGTGACGGCGACGGTCGACTCGGTCGGACCGTAGGTGTTGACTACGCGAGCCCGCGGGAAGCGCTCGAGCAGGCGCGCGGCCGTCGCGTTCGGTAGCGTCTCGCCGCAGAACAAGAAGAGCCTGAGCTCGGGCATGGCGCTCTGGTCGAAATCGGCATTCGCAAGGCAAAGCTCGGCAAACGACGGGGTCGAGACCCAGATATCCGCGCCGCTCTCCTTGAGCGCGGCGAACTGAGCCGCCATGCTGAGCTGCGTCTCGGCGGCCAGCGAGTACAACGTGCCGCCACCGCCGAGAGCGCCGGCGAGCTCGAACACCGACAGGTCGAACGAGAAGGGCGCCTGATCGAGCCACACGCGACCATCCGAGCGCTCAGGGGTGTTGCCGTGGGCGAGTTCGAGGTCCCATGCGCAGAAGTTGTCAAAGCAGGCCGCCGTGACCTCGACGCCCTTGGGCGCACCGGTCGAACCGGAGGTGAACAGGATGTACGCAAGGTCCTCCCCATCGATCCAGCGATTGCGGTCGGAGTGGCCCGTGGCCGCCACGAGGTCGCCAATGGTGCGATGCTCGATAACGGTGACGGGCGGCATGTCGTCGCATGTGGGGAAGCTTCCCACCGCCAGCACGAGCGGGGCCTCAATGCCCGCGTCGCCCGTCATGGAGGCACGGATCTGCGTGGCGATCGACGCGGTGCGCTGCGGCGGCACGGAGTTGCCGTCGATGGGAACGTAGGGGCACCCGGCCTTCATGCAGGCGAGAAAGCATACGACCATGAACGGGTCCTTGTTGCCGTACACGATGACGGGCATACCGCGCTCGACAAGCTTGCCCACCTGCTCGGCGAGCGCCTCAGACGCCGCCCACAGCTCTCGATAGGTCAGGCTCATCCCCGTCGATGTGCGCACGGCGGTCCGGCAGGGCCACTCGCGGGCGACTCGCTCGATGTTCTCCAAGTACTTCACGTGTCATCCCATCTCTTCGGTTCCACACGGGCGCCATGGGCGCCGCGTCCGAGAGCCTACCCCCCCCCGACGCCGTTTTGGCAAGCGCTACTTTTGGGAGATACGGGGAGGCCTCGTCTTGATACTGCGCCCCATTGTGCCCGTCGAAGCTTTGCGCATCCTTACCGCCGGGTGACGTTTGCGTAAGAGTGGTTATGAAGTACTGAAGTCGCGGACGAATCATCCATTCGCGTGGAGGAACGCGGGCGCGAGCCCGCGCGTGTAAAAACGCACCCGTCCCCAAATTGCACACATACGCACGGCAGATAGGCCTGGACGGTGGCGTATTATTGAAGGGTTAGCAAACCGTTCGGCTCAAGGTCGTGCAACCGCCGCCGACGGACCGACCCGTACAGAAAGAAGGGCAGGACTCAATGGTCTCTCGCGTGTACGTAGAGAAGAAACCCGGGTTTGACGTCGAGGCGCAGCAGCTGCTCGCCGAGCTTCGCGACACCCTGGGCATCGAGGCGCTCACGGGCCTGCGCGTCATCAACCGCTATGACGTCGAGGGTATCGACGGGGAGCTGTTCGGCTCCTGCGTGCCCACCGTGTTCTCCGAGCCGCAGGTCGACTTCGCCTATGACGAGCTCCCCGAGGAGCCCGGCGCGACCGTCTTCGCCGTCGAGGCGCTGCCCGGCCAGTTCGACCAGCGCGCCGCCTCCGCCGCCGAGTGTGTGCAGCTGATCTCCCAGGGCGAGCGCCCCACCGTTCGCTCCGCAAAGGTCTACCTGCTCTCCGGCGATCTTTCCACCGAGGACTTCGACGCTATCAAGGGCTACGTGGTGAACCCGGTCGAGTCCCGCCTCGCCGAGCTCGAGCGCCCCGAGACCCTCACCCAGGAGATTCCCGACCCCGAGCCGGTCGAGATCATCGACGGCTTCCGCGAGATGGACGAGGCCGCCCTCGCCTCCTTCATCGCCGAGCGCGGTCTTGCCATGGACGAGGCCGACATCGCGTTCTGCCAGCAGTACTTCAAGGATGAGGACCGCGACCCCACCATCACCGAGATTCGCGTGATCGACACCTACTGGTCCGACCACTGCCGCCACACCACCTTCGGCACCAACCTCGAGAACATCGAGATCGACGACGCCGCCGTCGAGGCCGCCTTCAACCGTTACATGGAGATGCGCCACGAGCTCGGCCGCGACGAGAAGCCCGTCTGCCTCATGGACATGGGCACCATCGGCGCCAAGTGGCTTAAGAAGCAGGGGATCCTCACCAACCTCGATGAGTCCGAGGAGATCAACGCCTGCACCGTCAAGGTGACCGTCGACGTCGACGGCGAGGACCAGGACTGGCTGTTCCTCTTCAAGAACGAGACCCACAACCACCCCACCGAGATCGAGCCCTTCGGCGGCGCGGCCACCTGCGTGGGCGGTGCGATCCGCGACCCGCTCTCCGGCCGCTCTTACGTCTACCAGGCCATGCGCGTCACCGGTGCGGCCGACCCGACCGTCCCCGTCTCCGAGACCATCGCCGGCAAGCTGCCCCAGCGCAAGATCGTGACCACCGCAGCCGCCGGCTATTCCTCCTACGGCAACCAGATCGGCCTTGCCACCGGCCAGGTCTCCGAGCTCTACCACCCCGGCTACATGGCCAAGCGCATGGAGGTCGGCGCCGTGGTGGGCGCCACGCCCGCAAGCCACGTCCGCCGCGAGTGCCCCGCGCCCGGCGACAAGATCATCCTGCTCGGCGGCCGCACCGGCCGTGACGGCATCGGCGGCGCCACCGGCTCCTCCAAGGCCCACAACGTCGAATCCATCGAGAAGGACGGCGCCGAGGTCCAGAAGGGCAACGCCCCCATGGAGCGTAAGCTGCAGCGCCTGTTCCGCCGCGGCGACGCCTGCCGCCTGATCAAGCGCTGCAACGACTTCGGCGCGGGCGGCGTGTCCGTCGCCGTGGGCGAGCTGGCCGACGGCCTCTACATCGACCTCGACATGGTCACCAAGAAGTACGACGGCCTCGATGGCACTGAGCTCGCGATCTCCGAGTCCCAGGAGCGCATGGCCGTGGCCGTGGCCGAGGCCGACGTCGAGGAGTTCATGGGCTACGCCGCCGAGGAGAACCTCGAGGCGACCGTGATCGCCGAGGTCACTTGCGAGCCCCGCGTCCGCATGGCTTGGCAGGGCGATGCGATCGTCGACCTCTCCCGCGACTTCCTCAACTCCAACGGCGCGCCCAAGTACCAGGACGTCCACGTCGTGGCCCAGGGCATCGCCCCCATCGATCCCGAGAGCGAACTGGCCGAAGCCGCGCTCGAGGAGTTTGGCACGCTCGACGGCATCTACGAGAGCACCGTCCCCATGGTGCCGGGCGCCGAGACCTGCGAGTCTTTCCACGACGCCATGGTCGAGCTCGTGAGCGACCTCAACGTGTGCTCCAACAAGGGCCTGTCCGAGCGCTTCGACTCCACCATCGGCGCCGCCACCGTGCTCATGCCCTTCGGCGGCGAGCGTCAGCTCACCCCGAACCAGGCCATGGTCGCCAAGTTCCCGGTCGACGGCGAGACCACCACGGTCTCCGGCATGGCCTGGGGCTTCAACCCCTACATCATGGACGCCGACCAGTATCGCGGCGCTTATCTCTCCGTCGTCGAGAGCATCTCCCGCCTCGTGGCCACCGGTTTCGACCATGAGAAGGTCTATCTGTCCTTCCAGGAGTACTTCGAGCGTCTGCGCGACGTGCCCGAGCGCTGGGGCAAGCCCATGGCCGCCGTCTTGGGCGCCCTCATGGCCCAGGTCGAGCTCGGCGCCGGCGCCATCGGCGGCAAGGACTCCATGTCCGGCTCCTTCGAGGACCTCGACGTCCCGCCGACGCTCGTCTCCTTCGCCGTGGCCGTGGACAAGCTCGCCAACGTGGTGTCGCCCGAGTTCAAGGGCGCCGGCCACCGCGTCGCGCTGATCCAGCCCACCTATCAGGTCGACGACCTCCTGCCCGAGTCCGCTTCCCTGCTCACCGCTTTCCGCACCGTCGAGAGCCTCGTGCGCGAGGGCAAGGCGCTCTCCGTGTCCACCGCGGGCTTTGGCGGCCTGGCCGAGATCCTGTTCAAGGCCTGCCTGGGCAACCGCTTGGGCTTCGAGGTGTCCGAGGCCTACTACGAGGCCGACACCCGCGACCTGTTCGACCACTCCTACGGTTGCTTCGTCGTTGAGCTCGACGAGGGCGCTGCCCTGCCCGAGGCCGACGGCGTGTGCATAGTCGAGCTCGGCGTGACCTGCGAGCCCTACGAGTTCACCGCCTACGGCGAGACGCTCGATCTGGCCGAACTGCAGGAGGCCTGGGAGAGCGCGCTCGAGGGCGTGTTCCCCTACCGCAGCGCCGCTGACGATGTCGATGCCCCCGAGGAGCTCATCCCCGAGGAGCGCTACCGCTGCGAGGAGGAGGGTCGCATCCGCGCGACCTACGGCGGCCTCCAGATTGCCAAGCCCCGCGTGATCATCCCTGTCTTCCCTGGCAACAACTGCGAGTTCGACTCCGCGCGCGCCTTCCGCGCCGCCGGTGCCGAAGCCGATGTCTTCGTGATCAACAACCTCACGCCCGAGAACGTCGCCGAGTCCACCCGCGAGCTTGCGCGCCGCATCCGCGAGTCCCAGATCGTCATGATCCCGGGCGGCTTTTCCGGTGGCGACGAACCCGACGGTTCCGCCAAGTTCATCACCGCGTTCTTCCGCGCACCCGAGGTCACCGAGGCCGTCCGCGACCTGCTGCAGTCCCGCGACGGCCTGATGCTCGGCATCTGCAACGGCTTCCAGGCGCTCGTCAAGCTGGGCCTCGTGCCCTACGGCGACATCGTGGACGCCACGCCTGAGGCCCCGACGCTGACCTTCAACGAGATCGGCCGTCACCAGAGCCGTCTGGTTCGCACCCGCATCTGCAGCGACCTTTCGCCTTGGCTGTCCCAGTGCGACCCCGATGAGCTCTACACCGTGGCCATCTCCCATGGCGAGGGCCGTTTCGTGGCCAGCGACGAGGTCCTGGATCAGCTCCGTGCCGGCGGCCAGATCGCCACGCAGTACGTCGATGTGGCGGGCATGCCCTCCATGGACCTCGACGTGAACCCCAACGGCTCCGTGGCCTGCATCGAGGGTATCACCAGCCCCGACGGCCGCGTGTTCGGCAAGATGGGCCACGTCGAGCGTCGCGGCGACGGTCTGTACAAGAACGTCCCCGGCGAGAAGTTCATGCCCCTGTTCGAGAGCGGTGTGGCCTACTTCGGCTAAACGCCTCGCAGCCCCTCCGTCTGCTCACTGACGCTCAAGCGCCGTCGGCCATCACGGTCGGCGGCGCTTTTGCCTTCTCGCCGACACGGCAAACTCCGCTGTCCGCCATATCATCGAGACGCCACGAACAGCTTTGCGCTCGCAGATAAGTTGCCTGATACGTTTGCTCGCGGACGGGTATCCTAGCCGTAACCCACTCGGCATCGATCAGAAGACGAGTCGTGGCGCATGCCCGCGACTCTCCCCCGCATCCCCCTCATGTTCTCAATCGTAGCCCGCAAAAGCTTGTAAACAGCTCTCACAACCACACTCCGGCCACCCTCTCAACCCTGAAAGGCACATCCATGGAGCTCTTCTCCACCCGCCTTGCCCTGCGCCCCTGGGTAGACGCCGACGCCCCGGCCCTCTTCGAGCTCGCACGCGACCCGCTCGTCGGAACCGCTGCAGGCTGGCCGCCACACACGAGCGAAGAACAGAGCCTCGACATCCTTCGTAATGTCCTACAAGGGCCCGAGCAATACGCCATTACATTGCGCGAAAGCGGCGAGCTCATCGGCGCAATCGGTCTTTTAACAGGCGATGCCTGCGATTATCTCGATGCGGACGATGAGTATTCCGTCGGCTATTGGATCGGTGTGCCCTATTGGGGTCAAGGCTTTGCCGCCGAGGCCCTTCAGCGCCTCATCAACCACGCTCGCGATTCCCTGGGCGCTCGGGCCATCTACGCGGACCACTTCCTCGATAACACCCAGTCACACCGCGTCATGGAGAAGTGCGGCCTTTCGCCTGTCCGCACGCAAACCACCGACGTCCTTTATCCGGCAGGCAAGCGTGACGTGCTCATCATGCGGCGCCTCCTTGTTCCGCATATCGAAAGGAATGACATGAACCATCCCATGAAACAACTCCCCGAGCGCGCCATTGACGAACAGGAAGCCCGCGACATCCTCCGTATGGGCGAATACTGCGTCGTCGCCACCGTCGATGAAGACGGCCATCCTTACGCCACGCCTCTCTCCTACGTCCTCGACGGCGACTCCCTTCTTATCCATACCGGTATCGCCGGCGGTCAGAAAACGGACAATTGGAAGCGCGACCCACGCGTGTGCGTGACCGTGGCCATGGATATGGAGCCCGTCTATGTGAAGGAAAACGGCGAGCCGGGGTTCTTCACCACGCGGTATGCCAGCGTCATCGCAACCGGCACGGTTCGCCGCGTCGTTGAACCAGCCTGCGCACGCCGCGCGCTCGCCCAGTTCTGCCTCAAATACTGCCCCGAGCATCGAGACAAGATCGGAGATGCCATCGAATGGGAGCTGCCCGCGACCGCCGTCTGGGCTATCGACCTCGAGCATATCTCCGGCAAGGCGGGGCGGCGCATCCCGAACGGCAAAGGCGCGGTAAACCCGCACTAGCCACGATGTCCACTTCGTCCCGGATCCTTACCAGCGATCGCCCCACAGATCGACGATTGCTTTCATGGCGATAGAGTCGTCGCGCATTCACGACGCAGACTTTGGGGTATAGACTACCCGTTCAGTAGTATTTCAACGAAAGGAAACCGCATGAACGCCAATCATGAACTCGCCCTGTATTATCGCCCGACCTGCCCCTTCTGCATCAAGGTGCTCGACTTCATTGACCGCAAGAGCGTGACGATTCCCCTGATCGATATCTCTCTAGATCGCGATGCGGCAGCCACCCTGATTGAAGTCGGCGGCAAACAGCAGGTGCCCTGCCTGTTCATCGACGGCAAGCCGCTTTATGAATCCAGCGACATCATCTCCTGGATCGATGAGCATCTTTGCCGATAGCTCAGATACGATACGCTGACGCAGACAGGCACCGACGCGCCCTTCCACCCGACGGCATGAGCCCGCAGCTCATCTATGCGAGATGAGCATTCAGAGCCCCTCAAGCAATGCGCCCTAAACCACAAGGCCCTCTCTTACGAGAGGGCCTTGCTGTATCAGGTGTTCACGGGACGCGATCGATCGCGCGCCTAGTCCGTCGACACAGCTGCATAGGTGTTGTAATTCGTCGCGGGCTGCATGGGCGCCATCATGATGCGCCCGGTGCCGCGATACACGTTCACCAAGCCCTCGCCGCCCACGGCAGAGCCAATCAGACTCTTGCCCGACCGCTCGACGGTGAACTCAAGTCCGGACGTCCAGACCAAGGCGTAGTTGCCGTCGATCTTGAGCTCGTCATTGTGCAGATCGATGTAGATGACTTCCTCTACCGGGCAAGGTGATTCAAGCGCAAGCACGCCCGAGCCGTCGAGTCGCAAGTTGAACAGCCCCTCATTGCCCGCCACGGCGGAAGACATATTCGAACGCCGCTGTAGTGAATCCTGGATTGTGCTATCGCATGCGAGGAACAGCCCATCGTTAAGCACGACGGAGTTGCCCCACTCGGCGAGATCAATGAGGAGCAAATGCTGCCACGTAGGTTCACACACGAGCATACCCGTACCGGTATATTCAGGCTTGATCATCGAATCCTGGCTCACCGCCCCGCGGAACATCTTTCCCATAAGGTCGCCCGCGCCCTTTACGCCCGTCGTTGACTGCACACTGCCAACCGTCCACTGCATGGCCCCAGCCTGCAGCGCAACACCCGTGCGCCCATCCAGATTTGCGATGAGCTGACGACGGCGAACGTTCATTTCCGAGCTGAACCACGCGGTCTGAGCGCTCCAGGGAGAAACCGAAAGGTCGCGCTGCCACTCGACGACCGAGAACTGACCCTTCTCGGCAATCTTCTTGACGTCGTTATTGTCCTGAAAGTTGTATACGGTGTACGCCATGGCAAGCTCCTCGTCTCGATATTTCGCCTGCGTTGGCGGTAATGGTAGCAAACCCCTTCAAGCTCATATCATGCACTCGCTCTACGGCGCCTCGCTTCGGCAAACGGTACCGGGCGCTTCGTGATACGCACTCTTACTGCTCGGCGCTCACATAGTCTTCGTCGACGGTGATTTTTGGAACCGCGTCGGGATACTCCTCAACGACCATGTCGCCGAGCTTTCGTTTGAACTCAGACGGGCTCAATGCGCACTCAACCGGATGCAGACAGTCGAAAATCACATTCGTGTGAGTCGGGCCGGGAACGCATCTTAGATCATGGATACTCGCCTCGCTATCGAGGCTCTTCGCCATAGCGTCGATCTTATTACGCATATCAACAACATGTGGATCGTTCGTAACGATCGGGTCGTAGTGCAGCGTGACAATGAGGCCGTCATCGTCTTTAAACGCCTGTTCAATGTTATCCAGCGTGTCGTGGCTCTCCATGGGATCGGTCTCGGCGGCCATTTCCACATGGGCGCTCGCAAACTGCCGACCCGGGCCATAGTCGTGAACCATGAGGTCATGAGTGCCCAAGACACCTGGATAGGACATGATCTTCGAGCGGATGTGGGCAACGAGCTCGGGATCGGGAGCCTGGCCGAGAAGCGGGTTGACCGTGTCGCGAATGAGCTCGATGCCGCTCCAACCGATATACAGGCCGACCGCGAGTCCGACCCACGCATCGAGCTCGATGCCCGCCACATAAGCGATGATGGCACACGCAAGCACCGCGCCCGTGGCGATAACGTCGTTCTTGGAATCCTGAGCCGTGGCAAGAAGCGTCTCCGATTTGATGCGCTCACCGAGCACGCGGTTGAGATGCGCCATCCAAAGCTTAACCGCCATGGACCCCGCGAGGACCACCACCAAAGCGAGAGAGAACTCGACCGGACTTGGATTCAACACCTTCTCGATTGAAGATTTGACGAGCTCGACACCGATCATGAGGACGAGCACGGCAACGACGAGACCAGATAGGTATTCAAAGCGACCATGGCCGTAGGGATGCTCGGGGTCAGCCGGCTTGCTGGCGAGCTTGAATCCGAGAACGCTCACGATGTTAGAACTCGCGTCGCTCAGATTGTTGAGCGCGTCGGCAACGATCGAGACCGACCCTGACAGGATGCCAACCAGGGCCTTTGCGATGCAGAGCAGCACATTCAACGAGATACAGACAACCCCAGCCAAGGCGCCGACCCTACCACGGTCGCCTTCGGATCTGGCGATAATCCATTCGATCAAAGGTACCCCTTCCTTCGATAAGAGAAACTACGGCAAAACGTTCGCCAGAGGCGAGGCCTGTGAGCACATATCCGCCAGGAACATTCGCTTCTGGCGAACGTTTTGAGTCATATCCGCAGCATCAGGCATTCTGTGGCAATGGCAAATGGCCGCCACCCCATGGGCAGCGGCCATTTCAAAAGCGCGATACGCGATTCAAGCGTTAAGACTGGACCTTAGAGCTTGATCTCGATGTCGACGCCGGCAGGCAGGTCGAGACGCATGAGGGAATCGACGGTGCCAGGCGTGGGATCGAGGATGTCGATCAGACGCTTGTGAGTGCGCATCTCGAACTGCTCACGAGAGTCCTTGTTCACGTGAGGAGAGCGGATGACGGTGTACAGGTTGCGCTCGGTCGGCAGCGGAATGGGGCCGGAGACGCGGGCACCGGTCTTCTGAGCGGTGTCGACGATGAGCTTGGCGGACTGATCCACGACCTCGTGATCATAGCCCTTCAGGCGAATCCTGATCTTCTGGCTGGACAACTTAACCTCCAACAATGGATAGCGAGGGCAGCCTCGCGGTGTGTTTACAAGTACAGGCGACAGACCTTAGTTGGTGCCGTTCTTGGCCATGACCTCGTCCACGATGGACTTGGGAGCCGGCTCGTAGGAGTCGAACTGCATGGTGTAGGTAGCACGGCCCTGGGTCTGGGAGCGAAGGTCGGTAGCGTAACCGAACATCTCGCCCAGCGGCACCTTGGCACGGATGAGCTTGCTGTTCCTGCGATCCTCCATGCCCTCGATCTTGCCGCGGCGACCGGAGAGGTTGCCCATAACGTCGCCCATGTACTGCTCGGGGGTCTCGACCTCGACAGCCATGATCGGCTCGAGCAGCTGCGGATCGGACTTCTTGAGGGCGTCCTTGATAGCCATGGAACCGGCGATCTTGAAGGCGGCCTCGGAGGAGTCGACCTCGTGGTAAGAACCGTCGAACAGGGTGACCTTAACGTCGAGGACCGGGAAGCCGGCGATAACAC
The DNA here is from genome assembly GCF_902501455.1 of Collinsella intestinalis. Classification (NCBI taxonomy): domain Bacteria; kingdom Bacillati; phylum Actinomycetota; class Coriobacteriia; order Coriobacteriales; family Coriobacteriaceae; genus Collinsella; species Collinsella intestinalis. Next base: position 30,849 of record NZ_CABWIC010000007.1, on the reverse strand, counting down.
CGGTGTTCAGGGCCTCCTGGATGCCCTTATCGATGGACGGGATGTACTCCTTGGGCACGACGCCGCCGACGATAGCGTTGACGAACTCGTAGCCGAAGCCCTCCTCCATCTTCTCGAGCTTGATGACGGCGTGGCCGTACTGACCGCGACCGCCGGACTGACGGACGAACTTGCCCTCAGCCTTCTCGACGTCGTGACCAGCGGTCTCGCGGTAGGCAACCTGGGGCTTACCAACGTTAGCGTCAACCTTGAACTCGCGGAGCAGACGGTCGACGATGATCTCGAGGTGCAGCTCGCCCATGCCGGCGATGATGGTCTGGCCGGTCTCGTGGTTGGTGGACACCGTGAAGGTCGGGTCCTCCTCGGCGAGCTTGGTCAGGGCCAGGGACATCTTGTCCTGCTCGGCCTTAGTCTTGGGCTCGATGGCAACGTCGATAACGGGCTTAGCGAACTCGATCTTCTCGAGGACGATCTCCTTGCCCTCGGAGCACAGGGTGTCACCGGTGGTGGAGTTCTTGAAGCCGACGCAAGCGACGATGTCGCCGGCACAGGCGTCGTCACGATCGATACGCTCGGCGGCGTTCATCTCGAGGATGCGGCCGAGACGCTCGCGCTGACCGTTGGAAGCGTTGACCACGTAGGAGCCGGACTCGGCGCGGCCGGAGTAAACGCGAACATAGGTGAGCTTACCGACGAACGGGTCGGTCATGATCTTGAAGACCAGGCCGGAGAAGGGCTCGTCGAAGGAAGGATGACGCTCGATCTCCTCGCCGGTGTCCGGATCGGTACCGGTGACGGCCTCGACGTCGATCGGGCTGGGCAGGTAGTCGACGACAGCGTCGAGCAGCTCCTGAACGCCCTTGTTCTTGTAGGCGGAGCCCACGAAGACGAGGTTGAGCTCGTTGGCCAGAACGCCCTTGCGCAGAGCAGCCTTGAGCTCCTCGACGGTGAAGTCCTCCTCCATGAGGATCTTCTCCATGAGCTCGTCGTCAAAGCTGGCAGCAGCGTCGAGGAGCTCCTCGCGCTTGGTGGCAGCGATGTCAGCGAACTCAGCCGGGATCTCGTCCATCGGCTCGGGGTAGGTCATGCCCTTCGCGTCGGCCTTGAAGTCCCATGCAGTCATGGTGACCAGGTCGATGACGCCCCAGAAGTTGTCCTCGGCGCCCATCGGGACCTGAGCAGCCACGGCATTAGCGTCGAGACGATCCTTCATGGTCTCGATAGCGTTGAAGAAGTCAGCGCCCACGCGGTCATACTTGTTGATGAAGGCGATGCGGGGGACGTTGAAGGTGGAAGCCTGACGCCAAACGGTCTCAGACTGGGGCTGAACGCCGGCAACGGCGTCGAAGACAGCGACAGCGCCATCGAGGACGCGCAGGCAGCGCTCGACCTCGGCGGTGAAGTCAACGTGGCCCGGGGTGTCGATGATCTGGATGCGGTAGTCCTTACCGTCCTTGTTCCAGAAGCACGTGGTAGCAGCGGAGGTAATGGTTACGCCGCGCTCCTGCTCCTGAACCATCCAGTCCATGGTGGCAGCGCCCTCATGGACCTCACCGATCTTGTGGGTCTTACCGGTGTAGTAAAGAATACGCTCGGTCGTGGTGGTCTTACCGGCATCGATGTGAGCCATGATGCCGATGTTACGGGTATCGGAAAGCTTGTACTTGGGCTTAGCCATGTCTTAAGTCCCTTCCCTGAATTACCAGCGGTAGTGAGAGAACGCGCGGTTGGCCTCGGCCATCTTGAAGACGTCCTCGCGCTTCTTCACGGAAGCGCCAACGCCGTTGGAGGCGTCGAGGATCTCGGCGGCCAGACGCTCGGCCATGGTCTTCTCCTTGCGGGCGCGGGAGAAGTTGACCATCCAGCGGATGCCCAGCTGGGTGGAACGGCGGGCGTTGACCTCCATGGGGACCTGGTAGGTGGCGCCACCGACGCGCTTGGGCTTGACCTCGAGCGTGGGCTTGATGTTGTCCATGGCCTTCTTGAAGACGGAGAGGGCGTCCTCGCCGGTCTTCTCGGCAACCATGTCGAAGGCGGTGTAAACGATGCGCTCAGCGGTGGCCTTCTTGCCGTCAAGAAGGACCTTGTTGATGAGCTGCGTCACGAGGCGGTTGTTGTAAACAGCATCAGGCTGAACCTCGCGGCGGTGATTCTTAGCTGCACGACGCGGCATGTTATATCTCCTCTATCTGAATATGATCGGGTCTACTCGCGAGACTACTTCGGGCGCTTGGCACCGTAGTGGGAACGAGCCTGCTTGCGGTTGGCAACCGGGGCGCAGTCATAGCAGCCGCGGATGATGTGGTAACGCACACCGGGCAGGTCGCGAACACGGCCGCCGCGGACGAGCACGATGGAGTGCTCCTGCAGGTTGTGACCCTCACCGGGGATATAAGCAGTGACCTCGATGCCGTTCACGAGGCGCACACGGGCGACCTTGCGAAGAGCGGAGTTCGGCTTCTTAGGAGAGGTGGTAAACACGCGGGTGCACACACCGCGCTTCTGAGAGTTGCTCTTGAGAGCGGCGTTCTTGGACTTCTTGGGGACCGAGCGACGGCCCTGGCGAACCAGCTGGTTGATAGTAGGCAAAGCGTACTCCTTCTCGAAATATCCAGCTTCCATTCCATGTGCAACGGCATATTAAGGGGCGTCAGCATCCGCCCACAAAACACGCAATTCGCTATGTTACGCGCGCGTACCTGGACGGTCAACAGACCACGCGCCCGGGCGTTTCCTATTTTGGAGCATATTCCGTAGAGTCTCCATAAACCACAAATGAGACGGCCATCGCACTGACAGTTTTGAATGGCTCTGCCCGATTGCCTATGACAGCTTTGAGATTGCCTATGCTTGCATGCCGTTTGATCAATTCCTAACGGAAGATTTCCATAGGCAATCTTCGTCGATGTTCGGGGTGGCGATAACGTTGCCCTACGATGGCGATCACCACGGTACCCATACATCGACACGCGCAAGTATCCCCATATATACGCACATGCAAAAGCCCGCCCTCCCCTTTCGGGAAAGGCGGGCTCTGCAATCAGGATTGCCGGCTGCAGGCGGAATCGCCTACGTACGCCGGGAAGCCGGGCCGGGAACTAGTCCTCCTGCTCCTCAGGATAGACCTCATCGGTGTCGACGAGCTTGTTCAGCAGCTCGTCGAGGGAGGCCATGTCCTCGTTGATGACGCCGTTGCCATCCTTGGACTGGGCCGGGGCACCGATCATCTCCTCATCGGTGTCGAGGTGATGACGCGGGGCGCTCGTGCCGAGCAAGATGTCGTCGGGGCCATCCGGGGAGAAGACCATCTGCAGCAGCTGGGAGAGGTCTTCCTCGTCGGCGACGTCCTCGGTGTTCTCGAGGATGTAGAGGAGGTTGTGCTCCTCCAGGCCGTCGCGGAGCTCCTCGATGGCCTTGGCGCCGATGCCGTCGATGCGGAGCAGGTCCTCCTCGGACTTGCCAACCAGGTCACCGACGACCTCGATGCCGACCTCGCTGAACTTGTTGGTCCAGCGCTGGGACACGCCCAGGTCGTCGAAGAGGTACAGACGGGCATCCTCGGCGGAGATGGTGCGGCCGTTACGGGTGATGTGACCACCGTCGGCCGAGAAGTCGCCACCGCCGAAGTCAAGCTGCTGAGGCAGGACGGTGTCGAGCTCCTTGAGCTCCTCCGGGGCCCACTCGGGCAGGACCTTGGCGTGCGGGGAGGACGGGTTGTCCACCGGGACGTAGCCCTCCTCGGTGCGGTAGGTCATGCCGGCCTTGGCATACGGCTTGAGGCCGGTACCCGCCGGGATCTTCTTGCCCACGATGACGTTGGACTTGAGGTCGAGCAGGTGGTCGACCTTGCCCTCGATGGCGGCCTCGGTGAGGACGCCCGCGGTGCGGATGAACGACGCGGAGGACAGCCAGGAGTCGATCGAGGAAGCGACCTTGAGGGTACCCAGGATCGCGGGCTCGGCCGCAGGCGGGTTGAGGCCCTCGCGAGCCACGCGCTCGACCTCGTCGGCGAACTCGTAGCGGTCGACGTACTGGCCGAGCAGGTACTTGGAGTCACCAGGGTTGGTGATCTGGACACGGCGCAGCATCTGGCGAGCCATGACCTCGATGTGCTTGTCGTTGAGGTCGACGCCCTGGGAGTTGTAGACCTCCTTCACGTTCTCGACGAACGTGTGCATCGTGGACTCGATGTCGGTCAGCTGGCGCAGGTTGCGGAAGTTGACGAAGCCCTTGGTGATCTGGTCACCGGCGCGGACCTCGCAGCCATCCTCGATACCGGGCATGAACTGGACGGCAGCGGGGACGCGCTTCTCGTCCAGGATGCGGCTCGGGTCGTCCGTGTCGGTGAGCGTGAGCACGTACTCGGACTTCTCGGGCTTGATGGCGAGGTGACCGGAGAACGGGGCCAGATCGGCCTCGCGACCGAGGATCTTCTCGTTGACGTTGCCGACGATGTCGAACATACGGGAAACGGTCGGGAGACCCTGGGTGATGTCCGCAACGCCAGCGACGCCGCCGGAGTGAATCGTACGCATCGTAAGCTGGGTGCCGGGCTCGCCGATGGACTGGGCGGCGATGATGCCGACCGCGGTGCCGATGGCAACCGGGCGACGGGTGGACAGATCCCAGCCGTAGCACTTCTGGCAGACACCGTACTTGGAGCGGCAGGTCAGCAGCGCGCGCAGGGAGACCTTCTTGAGGCCGGCGTCGACCATCTTCTGGAGGTCGTCGACGCAGGTGATGTAGGCATCCTTCTCGAAGAGCACGGTGCCATCCGGGGCGACGACGTCGTCCAGGAAGCAACGGCCCACGAGGTCGGCGTTGAGGTCCTCGGTACCGGGGATGATGAGGTTATACGCGCAGCCCTCGGTGGTGCCGCAGTCCTCTTCGCGCACGATGACGTCCTGAGCCACGTCGACGAGACGACGGGTAAGGTAACCGGAGTCGGAGGTGTGCGAAGCGGTATCGACGAGGCCCTTACGAGCGCCGTAGGTGGAGATGAAGTACTCGAGCGGGAGCAGGCCCTCGCGGAAGTTCGCCTTAATGGGAAGGTCGATGGTCTCACCGGACATGTCCGCCATCAGGCCGCGCATGCCGCCGAGCTGACGCAGCTGGGCCTTGGAGCCTCGAGCACCGGAGTCGGCCATCATGTAGATGGGGTTCTCCTCGTCGAACATGGACAGCATCTTGGAAGCGACCTCGTCGGTGGCGGCGGTCCACTCGTTAACGACCTCGATATGGCGCTCCATCTCGTTGAGGAAGCCCTCCTCGAAGTACGCGTTGATCTGGTCGACGTTGCTCTGGGCGCGGTCGAGGACCTGCCACTTGTCGTCCGGGATCAGGGCGTCCCACACGGAGATGGTGAGGCCGGACATGGTGGCGTAGTGGAAGCCGGAGTACTTGATGGCGTCGAGGATCGGAGCGACCTCGGCCTCGGGGTAGCGATCGCAGCAGTCGGAGACGAGCTTGGCGATATCGCCCTTGACCATCTTGTAGTTGATGAACTCATAGTCGGCCGGCAGGCACTGACGGTTGAAGATGATGCGGCCGATCGTGGTCTCGAAGCGAGCGGTCTTGGAACCGGTCACGTCGTAGTCCTCGATGGAGTTCTTGCCGGTCTTCACGCGGAAAAGCTTGGTGCCGTCCTCGAGCTCGACGTTGGCCTCGGCCTCGGAAACGCGGACCTGGACCTTCGCCTGCAGGTCGACGCCGGCCTCGGCGCGGCAATCGTAGGCGCGCAGGGCGTCGTCGAAGCTGGCGAAGACATGGCCCTCGCCGGACATGCCGTCGCGAGCCTGGGTCAGGTAGTACACGCCGATGATCATGTCCTGGGAAGGAATGTTCACGGGCTTACCGGAAGCCGGGGAGCGCAGGTTGTTGGAGCTCATCATCAGGATGCGAGCCTCGGCCTGGGCCTGGACGGACAGCGGGACGTGGACGGACATCTGGTCGCCGTCGAAGTCCGCGTTGAACGGGGCGCAGACGAGCGGGTGCAGGTGAATGGCCTTACCCTCGACCAGCACGGGCTCGAAGGCCTGGATGGAGAGGCGGTGCAGCGTCGGTGCACGGTTGAGCAGCACCAGACGGCCGTCGATGACCTCTTCCAGGATGTCCCAGACGAAGGAGGCGCGACGCTCGATGGCGCGCTTGGCACCCTTGATGTTCTCGACCTTGCCGAGCTCGGTCAGGCGCTTCATGACGAAGGGCTGGAACAACTCCAGGGCCATGGTCTTGGGCAGGCCGCACTGATGCAGCTTGAGCTTCGGGTCGGTGACGATGACCGAACGGCCGGAGTAGTCGACGCGCTTGCCGAGCAGGTTCTGGCGGAAGCGGCCCTGCTTGCCCTTGAGGGCCTCAGCCAGCGACTTCAGCGGGCGACCGCCACGGCCGGAGACCGGGCGACCACGACGGCCGTTGTCGAACAGGGCGTCGACGGCCTCCTGAAGCATGCGCTTCTCGTTGTTCACGATGATCGCAGGGGCGTCCAGGTCGAGCAGGCGCTTGAGTCGGTTGTTACGGTTGATCACGCGACGGTACAGGTCGTTCAGGTCGGACGCGGCGAAGCGGCCGCCGTCGAGCTGGACCATCGGGCGCAGATCCGGCGGAATGACCGGGATCACGTCGAGGATCATGTTTGCGGGGCTGTTGCCGCCCTTGAGGAAGGCATCGACGACCTCGAGGCGCTTGACGGCCTTCTCGCGCTTCTGCTTCTGGCTGTCCTCGTCGGCGATGATGGCCTTGAGGGTCGCGGCCTCCTGCGGAAGGTCGATGGCGTCGAGCAGGTCACGGATGGCCTCGGCGCCCATGCCGCCCTTGAAGTACATGGAGTAGTAGCGCTTCATCTCGCGGAACAGCGGCTCGTCGGAGACGAGATCGCGCTCATTGAGCTGCATGAACGCCTGGAAGGCCTCGGAACGGAGGTCCTTCTCGTCGCGACACTCCTCCTCGATGTCGACGATGCCGGCAGCGATCTCCTCGGGGGTCAGAGGCTCCTCATCGGAGAACTCATCGAAGTTCTCAGGGTTGCCCTGCTCCTTCAGAGACTCGATTTGACGGGCGCACTCGGCGTCGATCTCCTCGAGGTCGGCGGCGAGCTCCTCGCGCAGGTCGTCGGCGTCGGCCTCACGGGCCTCATAGTCGACGTGGGTGATGATGTAGCTCGCGAAGTACAGGACCTTCTCAAGATCCTTGGACTTGATGTCGAGCATGCGGCTCATCGGGAACGAGGTCGGGCTCTTGAAGTACCAGATGTGGCTGACGGGGGCCGCCAGCTCGATGTGGCCCATGCGCTCGCGGCGCACCTTGGCCGTGGTCACCTCGACGCCGCAGCGCTCGCAGACGATGCCCTTGAAACGGATGCCCTTGTACTTGCCGCAGGAGCACTCCCAGTCCTTCGCGGGACCGAAGATCTTCTCGCAGAACAGGCCGTCCTTCTCGGGCTTGAGGGTACGGTAATTGATGGTCTCGGGCTTCTTGACCTCGCCGCGCGACCACGAGCGGATCTTGTCGGCGGAAGCAAGCGAGATCTTTACCGAGTCGAAATCAGTAGCTTCGAAATCTGCCACAGTCAACTACTCCTTATCGGTCGTGGTGGCGGCGAGCTCATCGAGGATGGCGTCGGCCGCGTCGGCGGAGGTGTCGGCCTCATCGATGGAGGGCAGGTCGAGCTCGGAGTCCTCGGCGGCGGGAGCCGGCGCAGGCGCGGGCTCGGCGTCGCGGATGGGCTCGATGTCGAGCGCGAGCGAGCGGATCTCCTTGACGAGAACCTTGAAGGACTCGGGGATGCCGGCCATGGGGACGTTCTCACCCTTGGTGATGGCCTCGTAGGTCTTCACACGGCCGACGGTGTCGTCGGACTTGACGGTGAGGATCTCCTGGAGGACGTTGGCGGCGCCGTACGCGTACAGCGCCCAGACCTCCATCTCGCCGAAGCGCTGGCCGCCGAACTGGGCCTTACCGCCCAGCGGCTGCTGGGTGACGAGGCTGTAGGGGCCGGTCGAGCGAGCGTGGATCTTGTCGTCGACCATGTGGCCGAGCTTCAGGATGTAGGAGGTGCCGATGGTGATGGGCTCACGGAACTGCTCGCCGGAGCGGCCGTCGTAGAGCACGGTCTTGCCGCGCTCGTCGAGCTGGGTCACGAACGCGGGGTTCATGTGCTCGCCGAAGCGCTCCGTGGCCAGGTTCACCATGTTGCGGTTGGCGCGACGGATGACCTCGGCGATCTCGTCCTCGTGGGCGCCGTCGAAGACGGGCGTCGCGGTGAAGAACGGACCGGGGACGTACCTGTCGGAATCCGCGGACTCGGTGTCCCAACCGCAGGCGGCAGCCCAGCCGAGGTGGCACTCGAGGAGCTGGCCGACGTTCATACGGGAGGGGACGCCCAGCGGGTTCAGGATGACGTCGACCGGGGTGCCGTCGGACATGTAGGGCATGTCCTCCACGGGCAGGACCTCGCAGATAACACCCTTGTTGCCGTGGCGACCGGCGATCTTGTCGCCCTGCTGGATCTTACGACGCTGCGCGACGTACACGCGAACCTGCTCGTTCACGCCGGGGGCGAGGTCGTCGCCATTCTCACGGCTGAAGCGCACGACGTCGATGACGCGGCCCTCAGCGCCGTGGGGCATCTTGAGGGAGGTGTCGCGGACATCGTGGGCCTTGGTGCCGAAGATGGCACGGAGCAGGCGCTCCTCGGCGGTCAGCGCGGACTCACCCTTGGGAGAGACCTTACCAACCAGGATGTCGCCGGCCTTGACCTCGGCACCGATGCGGATGATGCCGTCCTCGTCGAGATTGGCGAGCATGTCCTCGGACAGGTTCGGGATCTCGCGGGTGATCTCCTCGGGGCCGAGCTTGGTGTCACGGGCATCGAGCTCGTAGCGGGAGATGTTGATGGTGGTGAGCAGGTCCTCGGAGACGAGGCGCTCGGAGACGATGATACCGTCCTCGTAGTTGAAGCCCTCCCACGGCATGTAGGCCACGGTCAGGTTCTGGCCGAGGGCGAGCTCGCCGTGATCGGTGGAGGGGCCGTCGGCCAGGGGCTGGCCCTGCGTGACCTGATCGCCCACGCGCACGAGCGGGCGGTGGTTGATGCAGGTGGACTGGTTGGAGCGCTGGTACTTGGGCATCTTGTAGGTGTCCAGGCCCTCGGCGGTCTTCACCGTGATCTTGGCGGCGTCGGCGAAGATGACCTCACCGGCGCGCTTGGCCAGGGTGACCTCGCCGGAGTCGATGGCGGCGCGCTTCTCCATGCCGGTGCCGACGTACGGGGCGACCGGGTGGACCAGCGGCACGGCCTGACGCTGCATGTTGGCACCCATGAGGGTACGCTTGGCGTCGTCGTGCTCGAGGAACGGGATGAGCGTGGCCGCGACGGAGAGCATCTGACGCGGGGAGACGTCCATGTAGTCGACGTCTTCGACCGGCACGTCGGCGGGAGCGCCGAAGGAGCCGTCGAAGTCGCGCGTACGAGCGACGACGGTGTGGGGACGCACGAGGTTGCCATCGGCGTCGACGGTCACGAGCTCGTTGGTCTCGGGATCGATCGGCGTGTTGGCGGGAGCGATGATGTGCAGCTCCTCCTCATCGGCGGTCATCCAGTCGATCTGGTCGGTGGCGACACCGTTCTCGATCTTGCGGTAGGGAGCCTCGATGAAGCCGTACTCGTTCACACGGGCGTACAGGGCCAGCGAACCGATCAGGCCGATGTTGGGGCCTTCGGGCGTCTCGATGGGGCACATACGGGAGTAGTGCGAGTTGTGGACGTCGCGGACGGCGGTCGGCACGTTGGTACGGCGGCTGGAGCCGGACTTGTGACCGGCCAGGCCACCGGGGCCGAGTGCGGACAGACGGCGCTTGTGGGTGAGACCCGTCAGCGGGTTGGCCTGGTCCATGAACTGAGAGAGCTGGGAGGAGCCGAAGAACTCCTTGATAGAGGCCACGATCGGGCGGATGTTGATGAGGCTCTGGGGCGTGATCTCGTCGACGTCCTGGGAGCTCATGCGCTCACGCACGACGCGCTCCATGCGGCTCATGCCGATGCGGAACTGGTTGGCCACCAGCTCGCCCACGGTGCGGATGCGGCGGTTGCCGAAATGGTCGATGTCATCGACCTTGAAACCGTGCTCGCCCGCGGCCAGGGACAGCAGGTAACGCAGGGTGGCGATGATGTCCTCATCGGTGAGGACGGTGACGTCCTCCTCCGTGGTGAGGTTGAGCTTCTTGTTGACCTTGTAGCGGCCGACGCGGGCGAGGTCGTAACGCTGCGGGTTGAACAGCAGGCCCTCGAGCAGGCTGCGGGAGGCGTCGACGGTCGGCGGCTCGCCGGGGCGCAGACGACGGTAGATCTCGATGAGGGCGTCCTCGCGGGTGAGGGCGGTGTCGCGCTCGATGGTGCGCTTCACGACGTCGGAGTCACCGAGGAGCTCGAAGATCTCGTCGTTGGTGACGGCGATGCCCAGCGCGCGCAGGAACATGGTGGCGGACTGCTTGCGCTTACGGTCGATGGAGACCACGAGCTGGTCGCGCTTGTCGACCTCGAACTCGAGCCAAGCACCGCGGGCCGGGATGACCTGGGCCTTGTAGACCTGCTTGCCGCCGTCCATCTCGGAGCCGTAGTACACGCCCGGGGAGCGGACGAGCTGGGAGACGACGATGCGCTCGGTGCCGTTGATGATGAAGGTGCCCTGGTCGGTCATCATGGGGAAGTCGCCCATGAAGACGAGCTGCTCCTTGATCTCGCCCGTCTCGAGGTTGGTCAGACGGACCTCGGTCAGAAGCGGGGCCTGATAGGTCATGTCCTTCTCACGGCACTCGTCCACGGTGTGGGACGGGTCGCCGAACTGATGGTGACCGAAGGTCACCTCGAGCTGGTGGTTCTGGCTCTGGATGGGGCTGGACTCCTTGAAGGCGTCGCGCAGGCCCTCGTCCATGAAGCGCTCGAAGCTCTCCTTCTGCACGGAGATGAGGTTCGGCAGCTCCATCGTCTCCGGGATCTTCCCGAAGTTGACGCGTGTGCGCTCGGTGGCGGTCACGGTCTGTGTGGCGTTTGCTTTCGGCACCAGGTGTTTCCTCCTTCTTGGGAAAGGCGGTTGATCCGACGGAATCCGTGCCCCTCGCCCTGCGATGTGCAATTGGGGACGGGTGCAAATTTCACATGCGACCGTCCTCGCACGCACATACACCGGCAATAGGCATAGCTCCGCCAGGTAATGCAACCTACTAGTTTATCAGGTCAATTTCGTTCGGCAATAAAAGTCTTGACTATGGATTCTTTTTGGGTTAAAGAAAATCTTTTCGACAACTCTGCAGGTAGATGAGCCAAATCGAACACCTGTTCATGTGTTTTGAGTGAACGGGTTTTGCATGACACCGCCGAACGGACGAACGGCGCACGAAAAAGGCCCCACGGCGCGCAGCCGCGGGGCCTACTGCATCTCATTGAGGGACATGCAAGGCGAGAGCGGAAAAGCGACTATCGCTCCAAGCCGCCGCGCTCATCGACGGCCGCCCAGAACTCGCCGGCGAAGCGGGGGTCGGACGCGGCCATGAGGGCGTTGGTGGCGATCCAGCCGGAGGGGGTGCCGGTGTCGTAGCCGGACAGCGGGTCGATGACGACGGCGTACATGGCCTCGCGGTCCAGGCTGCGCGCCATGGCGTCGGTCAGCTGGATCTCGCCGCCCTTGCCGGGCTGCTGGTTGGCGAGCAGCTCCATCACGAGCGGGCTCAGCAGGTAGCGGCCCACGATGTAGAGGTTGGAGGGGGCCGCCTCGGGGCTCGGCTTCTCGACCAGGCCGCCGACGCGCCACACGGCGCCCGGCTCGGTCTCCCCCGCGCCCTCGTATCCCTCGAGCGTGCCCACGAAGTCGCCGGCGATGACGCCGTAGCGGTCCACCTGGTCGGGCTCGCACGGGGCGACGGCGATCACGGACGCGCCGCCGTGGGCGCGGGAGACCTCGAGCATCTTGCCGCAGATGTCCTTGGCGGGCACCACGTAGTCGCCCAGCAGGACCAGGAAGGGCTCGCCGGCGCAGGCGTCGGCGGCGGAGCGGATGGCGTGGCCCAGGCCCTTGGGCTCGTACTGGTAGCGGAAGTCCACGGGCATGTTGCCGGCGTGGGCGACGGCGTCGGCGTAGCCTGCCTTGCCGCGCTCGCGCAGCAGGGCCTCCAGCGAGCGGTCGGGCTGGAAGTAGCTCAGCAGCTCGGGCTTGCCGGGGCTCGTCACGATGATGGCGGCGTCGACCTCCTCAGGGTCGAGGGCCTCCTCCACCACGTACTGGATGACCGGCTTGTCGAGGACCGGCAGCATCTCCTTGGGGGTGCACTTGGTGGCGGGCAGGAAGCGGGTGCCGAGGCCGGCGGCGGGGATGATAGCCTTCATGAACTGTCCTTTCAGCACGACCACGCGCTCTAATCGCACGCGGTTCAAAATGCGCAATGTGTATACATTTGGCTATGTTACTCGTCTGAGAACGATTTATCGAATTCCACACGGATATCCCGCAAGTATTTTGCAATACCCCGTCACGGGCCGCCGTTTTACGAAAAAAGCGGGACCCACAAGCGTGGATCCCGCCTATATGAGCGCGATATGGCTCAAGCAGTCCGCAGGTGATGCACCTGCGTGGAAACTACTTCAGGGTAACGGCAGCGCCGGCAGCCTCGAGCTTCTCCTTGGCGGCCTCGGCGTCCTCCTTCTTGGCACCCTCGATGACGGCCTTAGGAGCGTTCTCGACGACCTCCTTGGCCTCCTTCAGGCCGAGGGAGGTGAGCTCACGGACGACCTTGATGACCTGGATCTTGTTGTCGCCGAAGCCCTCGAGCACGACGTCAAACTCGGTCTTCTCCTCGGCCTCCTCAGCGGCGGCGACAGGGCCGGCCACGACGGCGGCAGGAGCAGCGGCGGAAACGCCGAAGGTGTCCTCGATAGCCTTGACGAGCTCGGAAGCCTCAAGCAGGGTCATTTCCTTCAGAGCCTCGATGATCTCATCGGTGGTAAGCTTAGCCATTTCTAAGTCCTTTCGGTTTCCCTGCGTTTGGCAGGGAGATCAAAACTAAAGTACGGCGCGTTGTGCGCCAGGGGTCGCGACCGTCAAGCGGCCGCGGGAAGGCCGCCGACTAGGCTGCCTTCTGCTCGGAGATCTGCTGAACGGTGCGGGCGAGACCAGAGGAAACGCCGTTGACGCAGACAGCGATGTCGCGAGCGAAGCCGTTGATGAGACCGGCGATCTGACCCAGGAGCTGATCCTTGCTGGGAAGCTCGGCGATGGCGTCGACCTCGGCAGCGGTAACAGCCTGACCGTCAGAGATACCGCCCTTGATCTCCAGGACGCCCTTGGACTTCTTAGCGAACTCCTTGAGCACCTTGGCGGCGCTGACGGGCTCCTCCTCGAAGAACACGTAGGCGAGCGGGCCGACCAGCATCTCGTCCAGGTTCGGCTGCTCCTTGTTCTCCAGGGCGATGCGGACGAGGTTGTTCTTGTAAACCTTCATCTGAGCGCCAGCCTCACGGAGCTGCTTGCGAAGCTCCTGAGCCTGAAGAACGGTGAGGCCGTTGTAGCTCACGACGTAAACGCCGGCGTTGGACTCGATCTTGGACTCGATCTCGGCAACTGCATCGATCTTGTACTGCTTTGGCATGTGGTACACCTCCTTCTTTTTCTTTTCCGGGCACGACCGCCAGGATGTGGGCGGGGGCATGCCTCAAAAAAGAAAGCCCCCGCGCTGCTTGAGCGACGGGGGCGAGAAGACAAGTGCTACTCAACCACCTCGGCTGGCGGGTTTCCCCTTTACTCCGTGGTGCTCGCTTGCGCGGGCACGCTGGAACCGGCTGTCTCTGGCAGCAATCGTGCGTGTGCGATTTGGTAGTATCGCAGCCGCTGCCGTTCGCGTCAAGACGGCCGACGTGATCGAGAACGTATGCACAGCTTGCACACATGCGACGCGCCCACGACGCGCCATGTGCAATTTACACCCGTCCCCAATTACACAAAGCCGAGGGCGAGGCCGACGAGGCGCACGATGAAGGCGACCACCCATGCCACGACGCACTGCAAGGCGAAGACGGCGACCGCCCAACGGGGGCCGAGCTCGTTCTTCACAGCGCCGATGGCGGCGACGCACGGCGGATAGAGCAGGGTGAATACGAGGAACACGTACGCGGTGAGCGGGGTGAACAATCCCGTGAGCGTGGCGGCGGACTCGGTGCCCAGCAGCACCGCCAAGGTAGATATCACGCTCTCCTTGGCGAGCAGGCCCGTCACGAGGGCGGTGCTCGCACGCCAATCGCCGAATCCCAGCGGCTCGAGGACCGGCGCGATGATGCCGCCCAAACCGGCGAGCAGGCTGTGCGACTGGCCGGCTACCACGTTGAGCTGGCCGTCGAAGGTCTGCAGGAACCACACGACGATGCTCGCCGCGAAAATGATCGTGAACGCCCGCTGGAGGAAATCCTTGGCCTTATCCCAGGCGAGCATGACCGTCGTCTTCGCACTCGGCAGGCGGTAATTCGGCAGCTCCATGATGAAAGGCACCGGCTCGCCGCGGAAGGCCGTCCGTTTGAATATCAGCGCCATGACCGCCGCTACGACCACGCCCAGCACATACAGCGAGACCATGGCCAAGACGCTCCCCCGCGCGAAGAACGCTGAGGTGAGCAGACCGTAAACCGGGAGCTTGGCTGAGCAGCTCATAAACGGGGTGAGCATGACGGTCATCTTGCGGTCGTGCTCGGATGGAAGGGTCCGCGTGGCCATGATGGCCGGCACGCTGCAGCCAAATCCCACGAGCATGGGCACGAAGCTGCGGCCCGACAGGCCGAAGTGACGCAGCACCTTATCCATCACAAACGCGACGCGCGCCATATAGCCCGAATCTTCGAGCATCGACAGCAGCAGGAACAGCACCACGATCAGGGGTAGGAAGGACAACATGCTGCCCACGCCGGCGAAGATGCCATCGATCACGAGCGAGCGCACCACGGGGTTGACCCCCATCGAAACGAGGCCATCGGAGACCATCGTCGTGACCTGCGCCACGCCGACTTCCATAAGGCCCTTGAGCCACGCGCCCACCGAGCCGAACGACAGCCAAAAGACAAGCGCCATGATGAGGAGGAACGCCGGGAACGCCGTGTACCGGCCGGTGAGGATGCGGTCGATCGCCACTGAGCGCTTGTGCTCGCGGCTTTCGCGCGGTTTGACCACGCACGCACGGCAGACGCCGCCGATGAAACTGAAGCGCATGTCGGCCAGCGCGGAGAGGCGCTCCTTGCCCGACTCCCCTTCCATCTGGCTGATGACGTGCTCGAGGGCCTCGAGCTCGTTTTCGTCCAGGCCCAGCGCCTCGCGCACCAGCGCATCCCCCTCGACGAGCTTGGTCGCGGCGAAACGGGGCGGAAAGCCCGCGCGCACCGCATGATCCTCGACGAGATGGATGACGGCGTGGATGCAACGGTGCAGGGCTCCGTGGTCCGGACCGTCGGCGGGGCAGAAATCCTGACGCCCGGGCAGCTCGCGGTGGCGCGCCACGTGCAGGGCGTGCTCGACGAGCTCGGATATCCCCTCGCCCTTTGCAGCGGAAATGGGCACCACCGGGATGCCGAGCATGCCCTCGAGGCGGTTCACGTCGATGGTGCCGCCGTTCGCGGCCACCTCGTCCATCATGTTGAGAGCGAGCACCATGGGACGGTCGAGCTCCATGAGCTGCAAGGTGAGGTAGAGATTGCGCTCGATGTTAGTCGCGTCGACGATGTTGATGATGGCGTCGGGTTCCTCCTCGAGAATGAACCGACGGCTCACGACCTCCTCGCTGGTATAAGGGGAGAGCGAGTAAATCCCAGGCAGATCCGTGATGGTCACATTGTCGTGCCCCAGTATGCGGCCGTCCTTGCGGTCGACGGTCACCCCGGGAAAGTTGCCGACATGCTGGTTCGAACCGGTGAGCTGGTTGAACAGGGTCGTCTTACCGCAATTCTGGTTGCCGGCAAGCGCGAACCGCAAAGGCTCGTCGGCAGGGGTGCATTGCCGGTCTGCGCGCGGCCGACAGACGCACTCTCCGATGGCGGGATGTTCGGATGCCGCAGGGGCGGGATTCTCACGCGGGGCGTTATGGGCGTCGTGCACGTCGACGAGCTCGATGCGCGCGGCATCGGCGAGGCGCAGCGTCAACTCGTAATCACGAAGCCGAATCTCCACCGGATCGCCCATGGGGGCGTGCTTCATCATGGTGACCTCCGTGCCCGGAGTCAGGCCCATGTCCAAGATATGCTGATACAGCGCCGCGTCATCGGAGTCGACCGATGCCACGATGGCGTCCTTGCCGATCTCAAGCTTGTCGAGCCTCATATCGCACAATCCCCTCACGGGCGCATCGCCCCGATGCGCCCCATGGTCGATCAGCCGCAACGGGCGGCCAAATTCCAACAGCCTTCATACTACCCACGCATGCAGACGATGTCACGCATGGCAAACTTTCCATATTGGCCGCACTCGACGGGCGGACGAACGATCCGGCATGACAAGCCCCCATCGAAAGGCGGCCATCCGACACGTCGCGCATCAGCTAGATGGGCAGCCCCTCCCCGCCCAGATGCGCCGCCGGGTCGGCGACCTCGACCAGCGTGAACGACGAACCGTCGAAGCGATACACCAGCACGCAGCAATTGGGGAAGGGACTGGGGAGCTCCACCTCGGCGGTATGCTCCCAGGCGCGGGCGAATGCCTTGCAAGCCGCACCATGACTCACCGCGAGCACGTTACCTGAACACGGGGCACCCTCATCGAGCGGACGTACCGCGCAGGACTCGACCGGCGCATCCGTGCGGCCGGGCACGGGGTTGCGCGGACCGATCGACTGGCCTGACAAAACGCCTTTCGGCGCGGAGACCGGCCTCGCCTCGTAGTCCCCGCGCATCACCGCCGCGAGCGTCGAGGTCAGGCGCGCCTCGAGCTTCGACTCCGGCTCGCCTCCAAACGACACGGGATAATCCCCCATGGGTTTGGGCAGGGCCAGCACGTCGGTGCCCTCAAGATCGCCGAACGAACGCTCACGCAATCCCTCGAGACGCTGATACGCACCGCCCCACAGCAGCTCCATCGTGCCGCACGCGCGCTCGGCAGGCGAGCTGAACGCCGCATCAAAGCGCGCGCCGCGCTCACCCAGCCACAATGCCGCGGCGCGGGCCTGCTCACGGCCCAGATCCGTGAGCGGAGAATCACAGCGACCCTGGATGAGCAGCCGGGTGTTGAACACCGTCTGACCATGACGCACGAGATACAACGTTGTAAACATGGATGCTCCTCCAGGATTCGACTATGAGGTGCCGCAGCGGGCGAGCGACACAGCGGATGAGAATCGACACGTCCAACGGCGCGCATCGGCCGCGTTTGCAAAGCCCCGCCGCGAGGGCGAGAACTCGTGATTCCGCGGCAACGTTCTCCCAACCGCGTGCGACCGTATATTTTGGTCGCAAAGTGCCAAGCTGTCACAGAATGGCATTTTACGACCGTTTTCCAGCCCAATTGCCCTCAGAAATGGCCGTAAAATGCCAGGCTGCATCAGATTGGCACTTTACGACCATTCCCTTGCGCGCTCATGATGCTACGTGCGCGTACCCGCCCCGCTGCACCTCTGCACTCCGCCGCACCTGCTCCGTCGTACCTTTGCACTCCGCCGCACCTTCACATCGGTTCGAGCATGCGCGTAGCACGGGGAGTCGACACGGGGTACAGTACTCCGTACGGCTCTCGGGATAGAAAGGGCGAGACCATGGCACACACCCCCATCGAACGCGAGGAGTCGCCGTGCGAGCGCACCGCGCTTCCCGTCCGACTCGCCCTCGTTGATGCGGGGCTGTCCGACCCCCACGCATGTCTCGACCATCTCTCCCACGACCTGCTTGAAGCGCTCGATGTCTACGAGCACCACATCCCCCTGCCCGCTTACGGTGCCGCGCGTGCCATCGACTCGCGTGTCTACACCCTCTCCCCCGCCGATGCAGACACCTCCCGCACCTGGACATCCCTTTGCGCGCAGCTACACAGCGACGAGCATGCCGGTCACGCACGCACGCCGTTGCTGTACGCGATTGCATGCGCGGATGAGCACGGCTTCATCCAAGCCCGCATGGCGCTTGAGCACCTCGATTCCGCCTGCCGTGCGGAGGATGTTCCCTGGGGCGGAGGTATCGCCGTGGGCGGAGGCCTGCTCGTGAGCGCCTCCGTGCGCAGCCCGCGTATGGGCCGCATGCGCCGACGCCGCTCCGAGGCGATCGACATGCTCATTGCCGCCATACGCTCGAGCTGCGGCGTGAGCGCCCTGCCCAATCAAAACTCATCGGACCTCATCATCGCGCCATGCCCGGTCCCGCGCTTCCTCTACGCCCCCACCTGCAAGGCCTACCGGCACTATCGCTGGGAATAATCGGACCCCTGCCTTTTCATCCAGACCATATAGACGATTAGAAGTTTGTCTAAATACTTCTTGACTTCATTATTAGATGAGTGTCTAATTGTCTAACGTTCAACCGCGAGTCGATTTGTCCGTACAACCGCTTGGCACATGTGCACGGTGCCAGCGCATCGCCGACGTGAGACCGCGCACACCTACGAACCCTTAAGGAGGAAATATGGGAGGAGAGGCCTTCAAGGCGCTTGCCGATCCAACACGCAGGCACATCCTTGAATTGTTACGCACCAAGGACCTTGCCGCCGGCGAAATCGCCGAGCACTTCGACATGACCAAGCCTTCGCTCAGCCACCATCTGAACACCCTCAAAACGGCCGGCCTGGTCGAAGCCGAGCGAGACGGCCAAAACATCATCTACAGCCTGAACACCTCGGTCCTGCAGGACCTTATGAGTTGGTTTTACACATTCACCGATAGGAGCGAAGATCATGAGCGATAAACACCTCAACCCCTCGACGACATCCAGCGAGCAGGCGGCAAAGACCCAGCGGACGGCCACGACCAAGATAAACCCCGTCGGTCGTCGGACGTTCCTCGTGCTCGTTGCCATATGCGTCGCAAGCTTCATCGGTCATCTCGTGCTCCTGCCCCATATGCCCGAGATGATCCCCACGCACTGGGACAGCGCCGGCAACGTCAACGGATACACCGGGCGCGTCGCGATCATCGGTCTCGATGCGCTGCCGCTCCTGTTGCTCGCCATGCTTCGCTATCTCCCCGGCATGGATCCACGGGGCCAGGCCTATATGCGCATGGGGTCGTTCTACAACGGCTTTGTCGTCCTGTTCACGCTCTTCATGGTCGGGATGACCTGGACCTCCGAGCTCACCGTATTCGGTATCCTGCCCGAAAACGGCAGCCCCATAGGCACGATCACGACTTTGGTGGTCGGCATGGGCTTCATTCTCTTGGGCAACTACATGCCCAAGATCAAGCGCAACTACACGTTCGGCTGCAAGACCCCCTGGGCACTCCACGACGAATGGAACTGGCGTCTTACCCACCGCTTCTGCGGCACGGCGTTCGTCATCTCGGGCTTCGCCACCATCGCAGGGGGCCTGATCTCGATCTGGCATGGCCAGGCCTCGCTGTGGATTCTCCTGGGGTCGGTGCTTGCCTCGAGCATCGGGACCTACGCCTACAGCTATCTCGTATTCCGCAACGGCAACAAGCCGCTCCGCAGCCGCTGAGCATCCCCCAACATTAACGACAAGGCGCCGACCCCCCGCGGGGCCGGCGCCTCTTTCATATCGATAGTTATCTATGCGATAAATCGATGCGCTTGTTAGACCGGGATCGGCGCATCATCTCGAATGACCGAACGTGCGATGAGGGCGAGTAGGACCATTTCAATCACATGGTCTTCGTCAAGCACCTCGATATCGTATACATCCCCTCGCAGAGCCGGGACCTGCTTGGCGCGGACGAGCACCTTGCCGTCCTCGGAATGCACTTCAAACCGGCTGCTCCACGCACGCTGCGTGAGGACCGTCCAACCCGTCTGGCCCACCTTGATGATCGCCTCGCACGTACTGCTGGAGACGCGGAACGAGCGCTTGGTCGTGAAGGAGACGCCGCCGTCGATCGAGACCGAATAGGCGCGGTCCTTCTCGTCCGTGCGCGTGGTCTCGTAATGCGCGAGCTCGACGCCTTCGGCATCGTAGAGACGCGTGCACCGAGGCGCCGAAAGCGGGTCGGTCTTGGTGGTGAACACCGTCTTTTCCTCGAGATCGGTCACATTCACCTCGCTGTGCACGCTGGCAAGCTTGGCTGATATGCGGAGCTTCATGGCCCCTCCCCTAGTCGTACCCCTTAGATACAACGCTGTATACCCATTTTCAGCCATGGCAGGGCGAACATCACTCGGCCGGCGCAGGAGCGTCGAGATCGCGCAGCGCGCGGGCGACGAGCGCGCACAGGGTCACGGCGATCCAGACTCCCGTCATAACCAGGCAGGCGGACCCGATATCCATGAGAGAGACGAGCACGGAGCCAAAGAACGCACCGGCGGGAGCGACGACGAGAAACAGTGCGTTCAGGGCGCCCATGGCCGCTCCGCGGCGAGACTCGGGCACGCGATCGTAGGCGAAGAAGCCAAGGAGCGCCGAAGCCGGGCCAGCGAAGAGCCCCACGATGCCCGCGGCGAGCATGAGCACGGGAACAGAGGGCAGCGTGCCCATGACGACCATGCCGAGCGCCATGCCCGACAAAGAGATGACGAACCACGTGCGACGGGGCATGCGCGGAGAGAAGGCGGTGTAGAGCAAGGAGCCGCACAGCAGGCCGGCACCCATGGAGGACACGACGTAGCCCACCAGTTCGGGCGCGCCCATGGCGGTGAAGTGGGCGGGCAGCACGATGCCCTGCCAGCTTCCCATCACCATGGAGATGCCAAAGGACAACAGCGTCGAGGCGCGCAGCAGCACGTCGGTGCCAAACAGGGCATGCAGGCCGTCGACGAGGACCGAACGGGAGGCGCGGGCCATGCGCTTGATCGCGCCCTCGTGGGAGGCGGCCATCTCGGTGGACTCGACGGCGGAAACGGCAACGACGCCGACCTCGCGCGGCAGGCTGGCGGTCACGAGCGCGGCGGCGCAAGAGCACGCGCCGGTGACCCAGAGCGCATCGACATCGCCCATGAAGCCCATGAGCAGTGCGGCGGCGGCCGGTCCGATGATGTTCACCATGGCCTTGAGCGACTGATTGGCGCCCACGAACTGCTGGAGGTTCGCACCGTCGCGTTCGCAGACCTCGGGCAGCAGCGCGTCTCGGGCGGTCATGCCGGGGACATCGCCCACGGCGCCAAACAGGCCGAGCACCACGAACCAGCCAAAGCTCAGGCCCCAGATCTCATCCACGATGGGCAACAGGGCGACGCTCAGCGCGGAAACGAGGTCCGAAGCCATGCACACGCGGCGGCGGTTGAGCTTATCGAGCGCGGCGCCGCCCACAAGGCCGCAAATGAACTGCGGCACCGCGCAGATGATGGCAAGCGAGCCCGCCGCAAGCGCGTCGCCGGTACGCGCAAGCAACACGAGCGGCAGCACGACACCGGCGATGCTGTTACCCAGCAGTGACAGCGCGTCGCTGATCAAAAATCGAAGAACCGAACCCTTCAGCTTCATATATGCACCCTTCGTCGTGGTTATCAACGAGGTGCATTACAAGCTATGACGTTACGTCTGGGTCAAATGCCAACTATGGCGTTGCGCCCGCCTCCATCGCGGTTCCATAGAACGAGGGGCGGCCGTGTCTGTCAACACGGCCGCCCCTCGGCATGCGTAGATATGAACTCCGGTGCGTATCGCCGGCGCTAACTCAGCAGCATGCGGTCGTTGGCGAGCTCGCCGCCGGAAACCTCCTCGAACTTCTGCAGCAGGTCGGGCACCGTAAGCGCGCGCTTCTCCTCCCCTGCCACATCGTAGATCACGTGACCCTCGTGCATCATGATCAGGCGGTTGCCAAGGCGGATCGCGTCATTCATGTTGTGGGTCACCATGAGCGTGGTGAGCTGACGCTCCGCAACGATCTGCTCCGTGAGCTCGAGGACCTTCGAAGCCGTCTTGGGGTCCAGCGCGGCGGTGTGCTCGTCGAGCAGCAGCACGCGCGGATTGGTGAGCGTTGCCATGAGCAGGGTGAGCGCCTGGCGCTGACCGCCGGACAACAGGCCGACCTTTGCCTGCATGCGCGTCTCCAAACCAAGGTCGAGGCGCTTGAGCAGTTCGGCGTACTCGGCGCGCTCGTCCTTGGTGATGCCCCAGCGCAGGCCGCGACGCTGCCCGCGGCGCTTGGCAAGGGCGAGGTTCTCCTCGATCTGCATATCAGCGGCGGTGCCGCGCATAGGATCTTGGAACACACGGCCCAGGTACTTGGCGCGCTTGGGCTCGGACAGACGCGAGATGTCCTCGCCATCCAACTCGATAGTACCCGAATCGAGCGGATACACGCCCGCGATCATATTGAGCAGGGTGGACTTGCCGGCGCCGTTGCCGCCGATGACAGTCACGAAATCGCCGTCGGCAAGGGTGAGATCAACGCCGGTGAGGGCGCGCTTCTCGGTGACGGTACCGCGGTTGAACGTCTTCTTCACGTGGGACAGCTTAAGCATCTGCCTCACCGCCCTTCGAGTAGCTCGCACGCAGCTTGAACTTCTCCCACACCACCGGCACGCACAGCGCCAGGGCCACGATGACCGCGGACAGGAGCTTCATATCGTTGGCGTCCATGCCCATCTGCAGCACGATGGCGCGGATGAGGAAGTACACCACAGAGCCGGCGACGGCGGAAACCAGGCGGCTCTTGAACCCCGTGAGCTTGCCGGGGGTGAGGCGACCGAGCACCTCGCCGATAACGATGGCGGCCAAGCCGATGACGATGGCGCCGGTGCCCATGCCGATGTCGGCGTACTTCTGGCTCTGGCAGATGAGACCGCCGGAAAGACCCACGAGGGCGTTCGACAGCATGAGGGCGATCATCTTGGTCTTGGCCGTGGAGACGCCGAGGGCGCGGATCATGTGCTCGTTGTTACCGGTTGCACGCAGGGCGCTGCCGATCTCGGTGCCGAAGAACCAGTACAGCGCGGCGATGATCGCAACGGCCACGATGACTCCCACGATGATGGAAGCGGTGGCCGAAGACAGACCCGTCAACTCGGTCATGCGAGAGAAGATCGTATCGCTTTGCAGCAGGGGCGTGTTGGACTTGCCCATGATGCGCAGGTTGACCGACCACAGGGCGATTTGGGTGAGGATGCCCGCGAGAATCGCCGGAATCTCGAACACCGTATGCAAAAAGCCCGTGACGGCGCCGGCAAGCATGCCGACGAGCATCGCCGCCGCGACCGCGATGAGCGGGTCGACGCCGGCAACCACGAGCACGGCGCACACGCTGCCGCCGAGCGCGAAGCTGCCGTCGACGGTGAGGTCGGCGATATCGAGAAGTTTGTAGGTGATGTACACACCGAGGACCATGATGCCCCACAGGATGCCCTGGGAAACGGCGCCGAGAAGCGCTCCGCTCATGTCGTCCCTCCTTTGTTCGAGCCAAATGAACCCCGGCGGTATGATTCGCCGGGGTTCATCGCGATTGCGATAGATAGTGTGTCGGCCAGTGTACCACGCCGACAAGGGGGTCCGAGCGAACACCCCGGTCAAAATGCGCCTGAAACGCGCTGTGGGACGGCTACTCGGCGGCACTCACGTCCGTGGCGCCATCCTCGACCAGCGAGGTGACGTCGATGCCGAGCGCCTCGGCGGTCTGCCCGTTGTAGACCAGGTCGCACTCGGCGGCGCCCATGGACTCGATTGGCATGGCGGCGGGCTCGGCACCCTCGGTGAGGATGCGCACGGCCATCTCGCCCGCGCGGCGGCCCAGCTCCTCGTAATTGATGGACAGGCTCGCCAGGCCGCCGGCCTCGACGTGTGCGACCTCGCCGCACACCGTGGGCACCTTGTGCTCGTTAGCGATCGAGGCGATCACCGTCATAGCGGAGGCGATGGTGTTGTCCGTGGGAGTGTAGATGGCGTCGACCTTGCCCGTCATGGACTCGACCACCTGCTGGACCTCGTTGGAGCTGGAGGCGGTGTACTCGACGCCCTCTATACCGAGCTTTTTGAGCTCGGCGGCGGCCAGCTCAATCTGGATCTTTGAATTGGACTCGGCGGTGCAGTAGAGCAGGCCGACCTTCTTGGCCTCGGGCGCGAGCTGGTGGAGCAGGTCGATCTGATCGACGACGGGGTTCATGTCGGAGGTGCCGGTGACGTTGCCGCCGGGGGCGTCATTGTCCTTGACCAGGCCGGAGGCGGCGAAGTCGGTGATGGCGGTGCAGACGATGGGGATGTCGGAGGTGGCACCCGCCACGGCCTGGGCGGCGGGGGTGGCGATCGCAAGGATAAGGTCGCAGCCCTCGTTCACGAGCGTGCTCGCGATGGTCTGACAGGCGGACTGGTCGTTCTGGGCGTTTTGCTGATTGATCTTCGCGCCGATACCGGCCTCTTCCACCGCGGCGACGAAGCCCTTGTTGGCGGCATCGAGTGCGGGGTGCTCGGTGAGCTGCAGGACGCCGATCTTGAAGGCGGCGTCAGACGGGGCGGAACCATCGGCCTTGGCGGCGGGGTCGCCACATCCGGCGAGGCCGAGACCGCCGACGATCGCGAATGCGGCGGCGCCGGCCATGCCCTTGACAAGAGAGCGACGAGAGCAGGTGGAGTTGTTCATGGAGATTCTCCTAACGTGCGCACAGGGCGCATGGGTGGCATATGGGACTGAGGGAGGTCGAATCGCGCGCGGCCTCACGCCCGACCGACCGCGTTAGACGATCTGGGCATCCTCGAGCATCGAGATGTCGACGCCGAGTGCATCGGCGGTCGCCTGGTTGACGATGAGCTGGCACTCATCGCACGACAGGTACTCGATGGGCATTTCGGCGGGATTGGCGTCCTCGGTGAGGATCTTCACGGCCATCTCGCCTGCCTTATAACCCAAGTCGTAATAGCTGATGCTATACGACGCCAGCCCTCCATCCTCGACCATGGTGTCGCATCCTACGATGACGGGGAGTTTATTCTCATTGGCGACCATGGAGACGGTCGCCATGCCCGCGGCGATGGTGTTGTCGGTGGGAGCGTAAATCGCGTCGACCTTGCCGACCATGGATTCGACCATCTGCTGGATCTCATTGGAAGAGGAGACCGCGTAGCGCTCGTGCGCGATGCCGGCGTCCTCGAGGACCTCCTCGGCGAGCTCGACCTGCACCGTCGAATTGGACTCGGCGGAGCAGTACAGGATGCCCACGCTCTTGGCCTCGGGCAGCAGCTGGCGAAGCAGCTCGATCTGATCCGCGACGGGCGTGAGGTCCGAGCTTCCGGTGACGTTGCCGCCGGGCTCCTCATTGGAGTCCACGAGCCCGCTCTCGGCGTAATCAGTGATGGCGGAGCCGACGACCGGGATGTCGGACGTGGCGCCCGCGACCGCCTGGGCAGCGGGAGTGGCAATGGCGAAGATCAGGTCGTCACCGTCGTTCACGAGCTTGCTCGCGATGGTCTGGCAGGCCGACTGATCGTTCTGTGCGTTTTGCTGATCGATCGTGTAGGCGATACCCGACTCGTCGAGCGCGGCGACGAAGCCCTTGTTCGTTTGGTCGAGCGCACCGTGCTCGACCAGCTGCAGGACGCCGACCTTGTAGCCGGAACCCGTCTTCCCAGAAGCACCGGTGCTGCCGGGGGCAGCCTTGCCGTCGCCACAGCCGGCCAGCGCTCCGGCGGCAAAAAAGCTCGCTCCGAGGGTGATAAGGTTCCTGCGCGAAATGCTCAGCATGGCGATCAACTCCGTTTCCTCTGTACGGGCCCCGCCATCCATCAGCGGGACGCTTTATCGCGTGAAAGCAACGCAAGGGATATACTAGCCCGCCCGGGTCATGGGGGCCAGAGCGTTAATGCCGTGTTAACAAGCGGGCAATATATCGGTCCAAAAGAAACGCCGCAGACATCTCGATATCCCGCAACTTGACTCCTCCACCAACTCAAAACCTCGGAGAATCCAACTCCAAGGCCTCGAAACAGCCGACTCAAAGGCTCAAAAGACCCGTGCGCAACGAAAACCGGCCGCAACCGTATCTGGTTGCGGCCGGTTATCAATCAAACCGAGTCAAACACGCCCGGCTTTAGAAGTCGCAGCTACCAACGGTGCGCGGGTGCGGCAGGACGTCGCGAATGTTGCCGACGCCCGTGAGGTACATCACCAGGCGCTCGAAGCCGAGGCCGAAACCGGCGTGCTTGCACGTGCCGTAGCGGCGCAGGTCGAGGTAGTACTTGTACTGCTCGGGGTCCATGCCCAGCTCGGCGATGCGACGCTCGAGCACCTCGAGGCGCTCCTCGCGCTGGGAGCCGCCGATGATCTCGCCGATGCCGGGAACCAGGCAGTCCGCGGCGGCAACGGTCTTGCCGTCGTCGTTCAGGCGCATGTAGAAGGCCTTGATCTCGGCCGGGTAGTCGGTCACGAAGGTCGGGCACTTGAAATGTTCCTCGGTGAGGAAGCGCTCGTGCTCGGTCTGCAGGTCGATACCCCAGCTCACGGGGTAGTCGAACTGATGACCGGCGGCGACGGCGTCCTCGAGGATCTTCACGGCATCGGTGTAGGTCACGCGGGCGAAATCGGAATTTGCCACATGCGTGAGGCGCTCGATGAGGCCCTTGTCGACGAACTTGTTGAGCATAGCGAGCTCATCGGGGCAGCGGTCCATGACGTCGCGGATGACGTATTTGAGCATGTCCTCGGCGAGGTCCATGTCGTCTGCCAGGTCGGCAAAGGCGATCTCGGGCTCGATCATCCAGAACTCGGCGGCATGACGCGTGGTGTTGGAGTTCTCGGCGCGGAAGGTCGGGCCGAAGGTGTACACGTCGCCAAAGGCCATGGCGAAGTTCTCGGCGTTGAGCTGGCCGGACACGGTAAGCGAGGCGGTGGTGCCGAAGAAGTCCTGGCTGAAGTCCACGTTGCCCTTATCATCCAGCGGCGGGTTGGCCGGATCGATGGTGGTGACGTGGAACATCTCGCCGGCGCCCTCGCAGTCGCTCGCGGTGATGATGGGGGTGTTCACGTAGACGAAGCCGCGATCCTGGAAGAAGCGATGGATGGCAGCGGCGGCCACGGAGCGCACGCGGAAGACGGCGCGGAACAGGTTGGTGCGCGGGCGCAAGTGCTGCTGAGTGCGCAGGAACTCCACGGTGGCGCGCTTCTTCTGCAGCGGGTAGTCCGGAGCGGAAACGCCCTCGACCACGATCTCGGTCGCGGCGAGCTCGAAGGGCTGAGGGGCGTCCGGCGTGAGCTTGAGCTCGCCGGTGCAGATGAGCGCCGCGGAGACGTTCTGATGGGCGATCTCGTCGTAGTTGGCGAGCGCCTCGCGGTTCATGACGACCTGCAGGTCCTTGAAGCAGCTGCCGTCGTTCAAGGTGACGAAGCCGAAGTTCTTCATGTCGCGGACGGACTTGACCCATCCGGCAACGGTCACTTGCTGTCCGCCGAGCGTCTCAGCATCGGCGTAGAGCTGGGCGATCTTGGTGCGATCCATGCCATTCCTTTCCCGCGTGCACCGCAAGACGGCGGCGCACGATACGCTTTTCTCACAATCGTCCATTCTAGCAGGTGTGCCGCGTATGGCCCTCTGGCAGAATAATGGCAAGAAACCTCACGAGAAAGGTCACACGATGGCTCAAAACTATTGGGGCGATGAGCTCCCCTCTCGCGTCGACCTGCCCCCTGCAGCCGATCCGGCGCGCCCGGGATACGGCCGCATCGACTTCGACAAGCTCCCCAACACCCGCGACTTGGGCGGCATGACAGGCGCCGGCGGTCGCCGCGTGAAGCACGGCCTGCTGCTGCGCTCAGGCACGCTCGGCTTTGGCTCTCCCGCCGACATCGACCGCCTGCGCGATGACTACGACCTGCGCCTCGTGGTCGACTTTCGCAACCTCATCGAGCTCTCCGAGCTGCCCGATCCCATGGATCTCATCCTCGCCGCGCGTTACTTGCATGCCGAGATCTTTTCCGACAGCCAGGTGGGCGTCACGCAGGAGCATGAAAAGACCGCATTCGAATACAAACTCGAGGCCATGGCCCAGGGAGACCCCGTCGAGTTCATGACACTGCTCTACCCGCACATGCTCATCGACGAGACGGGCATCAACGGTTACCGCTCCTTTGTGCGGGCGGTGCTCGATGTCGAGGAAGGTGCCGCTCTCTGGCACTGCTACGTGGGGCGCGACCGCTGCGGAATGGGCTCGGCGCTTATCGAGACCATGCTCGGCGTGAGCCGCGACGATATTCTCGCCGACTACCTCGCCACCAACCTCTACGCTCCCATCGACCTCACGCTGGATTCTCCCGCGTCCATTTGCTATTTCGAGGCGATGGAGCGTGCGTTGGAACCGCACGGCGGGTTCATGGGCTACCTCACCGGCACGCTCGGCATCACCGAGAACGAAATCGCCGCCTTCCGCGAGCGCTGCCTCGAAGATTAGATCGAGTGACCCATGCGGAGACGGGCGTTTTTCGTCCTTCCCCGCTCGTCGCCGCCTCGCATTTCACTGAAACATATCCAAAGTCACGAACTTCGGGTCTTATTCGTGTCTTTCATGCCATCTCGATGCGATGCCCGCTCGGCGGGGTAGCGCGAAAACCCGCGGCGCCCCGCCTTCCCCGTATCCGCATCCCTGGGCCTTTCCAATACTCAGCCCATCGCATGCTCATCACGCCTTTGAATCTCCGCGTTCGGGGTCGGCCACCAAATCGAGCAGCCTGCACGTGCGGTCGGCGAGCTCGTCGATGTCCTCGCGCATGTTCTTCGTCCAACGCTCCTGACTCGCGACCGTCTCCGCACTATTCGCCACCAGGGCGTCAAGATTTGACGAGAGGGAGGCCATGGGCGTCTTGAGCTCATGCGATGCCTTGATGAGAAACTCTCGCTGGCGCGCCTGGGACTCTGCCACCGGAACGAGCGCGCGATCGATGATTCTGCGGCACACCAGGACGAGCACGGCGCAGCCAACCACGCCGACCGCCGCGAGAAACATAGCCATCCGCCTCAGGTATATAACTGACGAGGTGATATCGACGAACGCATACACGCGAGCGGCCAAATACCCATCCTTTTCGTACCCCTCGAGGCGCCCGTCGCTGTACAGGGAAACCCCGCTGTCGCCCGTCGCGTCTTTCGAATAACGCGGACTCGTCACTGCGATCTCCGTCGCGCACTTCCACGTCATCCCATGAACCTTAATGTACTGCGGCTTCGGGCGCTTGCCGGCATCCGCCCGATTGGACAGAGCAATGTTCGTCAATTCTTCGAGTGCGGATTCACACCAATTGAACGCCCCATACAAAGGATCGCCATCGCCACTTATCACATTATGAGGGGGCACCAGGAACGCCATGGAGCCTCCTTCGAACACTGCGAGGGAGAACGGACTCTGCACGGGCCCAGAGAGCGAGTAGTAGGTGTCCGGCGCCGTTGCCGTCGGCTTCCAATCGCCCGCCTCCTCTTTCGATGATTCGATTAGGCCAGCGAACGCTTGAGGGACGTCGGGCTTCGCGCCCTCGTAGGCCTCCATCAGACTGCCCCGATTCAATGAGTCGGTCATCACGTTTTGCAGCGCCACGTTGTTGGCGTCTCGCGCCGAAAATGCACTGGCAACCCAAGCAGCCGCCAAAGCGAATACGAGGATGCTGCAAACAAGCATCGACGAGCGCAGCCACAGGCGCTTGCGCAGGGCCCTGAGATCACCGCTCCCCGCAGTCAAACCGTCTTTCTGCCCATTATTGAACACGGCGCTCATGAATCTTCTCCCCTCGTCGCATCTCAGCCTGCAAGCTGTCCGTTCATCAGGCGATATCCCACACCGCGCACGGTCTCGATCCGCGCCGGTGACTCCAGTTTTTCAAGCTTGCCACGCAGCGCGTGAACCAATACCTCGATACGATTGTCGACCAACGACACATGAGGTCCCCAAAGCCGAACGGCCAAATCGCTCTTGGAGACAGGGCTTCCCGAGCGCCCCATGAACGCCTCAAGGAGCAACGCTTCCTTCGGCGTCAGCTCAACGGCAACTGCGCCCCCACGGGCCTGCACAGACAACTTTTCCACATCAAGCACAAGTCCGCACGCCTCGATCGCATTGTTCGGCCGGTAGGTTGCCGGGCGGCGCGTGACCGCGCGAATGCGGGCGAGCAGTTCGCTTGCATGAAACGGCTTGGGAAGATAATCATCCGCACCGGCGTCGAGCCCCGCCACGCGGTCGCCAACGCCCTGTCGGGCGGTGAGCAGGATAACGGGAACCACGCTGCCCGCCTCGCGCAGCTTGCGCAGAACATCCATACCGCTCATGTCGGGCAGCATGATGTCGAGAAGAAGCACATCGTATGCGCCCGTAAGCGCCATGGCGAGACCATCGGCGCCAATGTGCGCGACATCGGCACCGTAACCGCTTTTGCGCAATATCTCGGCCACCGCCTCTGCCAGACGCGGTGTATCTTCAATCAGCAGCACGCGCATCGGAGCACCTCCCTTCGAGCGCAGCGCCTCTCGTATGAGGCGCATCCCACTCGTTGCCTAGAGAATACCCGAGCAAGCTGATAAGAACCTGAGAGACGCACAGGACAAACGTCTCAATTCGTACCTGTCCCCAATCGAAACGGTCGGGGGTGCGCCCCTGAACCTGGAGAAATAGTTCTCTAGGAGGAAGAGATGGCGTATCCGCAAGAGCTTGTCAACGAGGTGCTCGACTATCTGGATTCGGGCCATTCCGTCCGCGAGGCCGAGCGACGCTTCGGCGTCGGCCACGAGAGCGCTGCCAGATGGAGGCGCCTCCGCGACGGCAACCTCAGGGCCAACAG